>NZ_JBEXAE010000003.1:0-558600 GCF_040566695.1 Sediminicola arcticus
TGTGTGTAAATCTAATATTCATGATTAAAAAAGATCCAACAAAAATGAGGAGCCCAAAATAAGACCTTTTAAATACAGAATACTATAGTAATTTATCAGCTATTTCCAACCAATTATTAGCTCGCTCATACCCCTGAGTGTGAATGTTATGGGGGGAAGTGAACAAAATTTTACGACCATTGAAATTTTCTAGATTGTAACTTCGATCGTCAATTAGGATATCACCAAACAAAATGTGTTTACTACCGCAAAGAATACGATTTTTCCAGTGGATAAATGGATAGTGCTTATCCAACCAATCACTTTTTTCTCGAAGGGAATTTGGAAATTGCATCGCCGCAGAAGCCACAAAAACATTGTATTTTAACGAAAGTTCCTTTAAGACTTCCTTGCTGTCTTTGATGGGTTCAAGTGCAGTAAAAAAACCATCAGTTCTAGCATGTTCATGAATACTGCGTTGTCGCACTTTTGGGACACACTGCCAAACTTCTTTGCCTATACAGTCCAATTCTGTAAGATTCTCATTAAATTCTGTATTATAACGGGATAGGTGAGCATTGTAGGTATCTGCAAACACCTCGTCCATATCGACAAATAGAGTCATTTTTTTTAGTTTTTTAAGCAGCGAAATTAATCATTTTTGTAGTAAAAATTAGTTTGTTTAATACATGATATTCGCTTTGCTATAAATAGGAAATTTATGTTTTATTTATAGCAAATAAATTTTAAAACCATATTTAAGGATTTGTTAGATAAATAAGCTTAATCATCAATATCAAAGAAGAAGTGTGAATCAATTACATTATTCCTTCTTCTTATTGAACAAACTGTCCATAATGGTCTTAATCGCATAAAAACCCAATGCAATCGCCCCAATGGCCAATAGTAACCCTGTAATAAGTACGGGAATGTATAGCGGATGCTCTTGATTTTTAAAAGCTTGATAGATAGCAAAGGGAGCAGCAAACATAAGAGTTACTGTAAAACCTAAATATTTAACCCCTTTTAATAGTAGATCCTTATTCGTGTGCATTAAGGCAAGATTTAGTGACCCTACGAATTTAGTAATAATATGTATATTTAAGTATATTATAACTATTAATGAATTCTGATTTTACATTGTTTCCTTATAATATCTTGAATAAATAAAGTCATGAAAATTTTACTGATTCCAGATAAGTTTAAAGGTTCTGTAACCGCGGAGGGTGTCATAAAGGCGTTGTCCAAAGGCATACTCAAATCTATGCCGGAAACAAAGGTTTTCAAAGTAATGGCCTCTGATGGCGGTGATGGCTTTTTGGATGCCATACAAAACTATATATCCTTGGAAAGGGTAGAGGGAGATACCATTGATCCCTTGGGCAGACCTAGCAGGGCATATTATTTATACAATGAATCAAATAGTACGGCTTATGTGGAACTGGCAAAAGCTTCGGGAATTGAACTGCTTTCCAATGCTGATCTAAATGTTATGGAAACATCAACCATTGGAACAGGAATTCAGATCAAAGATGCTATTACGAGAGGTGCTAAGAACATTATTATAGGTTTAGGTGGCAGTGCAACAAATGATGGTGGAACGGGGATAGCGCATGCTTTGGGATATCGGTTTATGGATGACAAGGACAACCTACTGGCCCCAAAAGGAAAGAATTTGAGTCTTATTTCCAAAATATCAAAAATGGATGATTCATTTTGGAAAGGGATATCCTTTACGGCAGTCAATGATGTGACCAATCCTTTATTTGGAAAGGAAGGAGCTGCATATGTCTATGCCAAACAAAAGGGAGCCGATAGTGGTCAGATTGAATCGTTGGACGAAGGTTTGAGAAATTTGGCCTACACAGTACAAAATACAATGGGGGTAGACCATGCATTGCTTCCTGGGACAGGGGCAGCGGGAGGTACGGCCTATGGATTGAAAACCTTTTTCAACGCTGAATTTATCAGTGGAATAGAATTTCTTTTTAAATTGGCAGGAATTCCACAGTTGTTAAAAGAAACATCCATTGATTATATCATTACCGGCGAAGGAAAGATAGATGAACAAACACTTCACGGAAAATTGATAAAAGGTGTCATGGATATTGGTTTACAATATAGCATTCCAGTAATTGCAGTGTGTGGAAAGTTAGCTATTGATCCTATAGAATTAAAAAAGAAAGGCTTAATGGCAGTATTGGAAGTTTTAGATACCACTAAACCTTTGCAATATAGTATGGATAACGCGTCTAAATTAATAGAAAAAACTATTTTTAATTATTTCGAGAACCAAAAGTCAATCTAAAACCAAAGTGCCTATGAATGTTTTTATCGTTCTTTTATTGGTGATAATTTTTATCATTTTTGCCACTATAAAACTAAAAACACATCCTCTATTTTCATTAATCATCGCCGCTTTGATGGCGGGTGGTATGCTCGGGATGAAGTGCGAAGTGATTTTGGAGACGATTGCCGAAGGTTTTGGAAAGACCCTGTCCAGTATTGGACTTATCATTGCGTTCGGGACGGTTATTGGAATATTCTTGGAAAAAACTAATGGAACCAAGGTCATGGCGAATACCATTCTAAAAATAGTGGGACTTAAACGCTCTCCTTTAGCAATGAACATCACTGGGTTTGTGGTTTCTATCCCTGTTTTCTGTGATTCAGGTTTTATCATTCTATCCTCATTGAACAAAGCTTTAAGCAAAAAGACGGGCATATCCCTAGTTGTGTTTGCCGTGGCATTGGCAACGGGTCTATATGCTTCCCATGTTTTTGTTCCGCCCACACCAGGACCCTTGGCAGCAGCTGCAGTACTAGGGGCAGATTTGGGATTGGTAATGTTATTAGGTCTTTCTGTTGCCATTCCTGTATCTCTAGTTGGTTTTCTTTGGGCTAATTATATAGGAAGAAAACTTGTTTCTGGATTAGAAGAAAAAGATGACGTTGATAATAACTCCAAAAGTGAAAAAGAAGCTGAATATACGGTAAGTACATTGTCGGCATTTTTACCGCTAATGATTCCCATTCTCTTTATTGCTTTAAAATCGATTTTGGAATATCCTGGATTTCAATTGAAACCTAACAGTTTTATAAACACAATCAGTTTTCTAGGTAACCCCACTATAGCACTGCTCATAGGTGTTGTGTTTGCTTTTAATATGGGTAGGAAGGCTAGTTTAAAAATTCGTTATGACTGGGTGGTAAGCGCATTAAAGGAAGCCGGTCTTATCGTCTTGATTACGGGGGCGGGTGGTGCTTTTGGTAGTGTGTTGCGAGCAATGGATATAGCTAACTACATACCAATAAAAGCGGACATGCTTTTTGGTGGCATATTAATCGCTTTTTTTATAGCTGCCGTATTAAAAACGGCCCAAGGAAGTTCAACGGTAGCCATCATTACCGCAGCTGCAATTATGGCCCCTTTGCTTCCATCTTTGGGATTGGAAACGCCTATTTCCAAGGCATGTACCGTGCTTGCAATTGGGGCTGGTGCTATGACCGTCTCCCATGTAAACGACAGTTATTTTTGGGTGGTGTCCCAGTTCTCAAACATGGATGTAAAAACTGCTCTTAAAAGTCAGACTGTTGCCACTTTGTTCCAAGGTATAACCGGATTGGTATTGGTACTTGGAATTCAATATTTTTTGGGGTAATCAAATTCCTTATTCAATAACCAAAGAGAGTCTATTGGCTTCAGACATTGAAAAATACCCTAAAGGATAACCGTCAGGGTTTGTGGTATTGACCATGTTACCCCTAATGGTGGACGGTGCAGATTCAAATGGGCCACCTCCGTTTTGACCACTTTGGTCCAGTAAAATACTCATGTAGTTGTAAAATTGCTTATCTACGCCGTTGAGAGTAATAATTACTTCATTGCCGGGTTCAAGATCTTCATAAAAATAAGAAAACACAAATTGTTCTCCTTGATAAAAGCGATCTTCAGTAGGTAGATATAAATCAAAATCTAAATCAAATAAATAATAATCATCCCTACTACCAACGTCTGTAAATTTTACCAAGACCTCTGTTTCGTCACCTGTAAATAAAGTGCCGTCTCCCTGACTAATTTCGTCTATGGGAACAGACGGGATAAGGCGTACACTTCCTTTATAGGTCTTAGATTCGTAAAGTATGGTTAACTCATATTGATCATTAAAATTTGGAAGGTCAAAGGGTTGGGCTGGCTCATATATTCCGGTATTCCCATTTTCTTCGAATCCATAAATACTACCATCATCTAAATTGGTTATGAAAACTGTTGCATTGTTTGCGGGCGACAATTTTTCCTGAAAAAAGGGAGCGGATAATTTTAGGATAACAGACCCCTCCGTAGTCATAGGGGTTTCATTAAAAAATACACTGAAATTGGCATCTATGATCAATCTTGGTTCCGATGTTGGCAAATCGACCTGTATGACATCTTCACAACTTAAAAAAGCCATCATAAGGAGTATTATATAAAACCGTTTTGTTCCCATATTAAAATTTAAAATTATAGGTTACTGAAGGTACCAATCCAAAAATAGCGGTACGTATTGCTTCGTTACTTCCTGTATCCTGGTTCTGCTCAAAATTTATGGAGGCCGCATTTCGTCTGTTATAAATATTATAGATACTAAAAACCCATTCTCCCTGCAAGTTTCTATTTTTATTCTTACGTGGGGTAAGGGTAGCTGCAATATCCCATCTATGATAAGCGGGTAAACGCTGTTCATTGCGACCACCATAAACAGGTATTACTAAGCCTTTAAATTCATACTGGCCAATTGGGTAGTTTGTAGGTTGCCCGGTTTGAAAAATAAAATTACTATTAAAGCTCCATTTAGAATTCAATTCATAGGAGGCATTTATGGATATGTCATGTCTTTTGTCATATCCAGTAGCATACCAATTCCCCATATTAATTCCAGGTTCAAATGCAGTTCGTCCAGGTGTGCGTTGTTCAGATTTGGAAAGGGTATAGGCAACCCAACCTTGTAAGGCTCCCTCATTTTTATTTAAAGAGAACTCCAAGCCGTATGCTCTAGCCTGTCCGTTGAGTATAACCTGTTCTATTGCGTTGTTAGCGATTAAATCTGCACCGTCTATATAATCAATCCTATTATCAATGTCCTTATAAAAAATTTCGGCAGCAAGGGAGTATTCATTATCCTTAAAATTCTTGAAATATCCCAAGGCATATTGATCCAAAATTTGTGGTTTCACATAAGGTCCACTTGGGGTCCATACATCAAGTGGAGTAGGGGAGCTTGTATTGGACAATAGGCTTAAATATTGGGCCATGTGATTGTAACTCGCCTTAATTGAACTTTGGTCATTTAGTGCTAAAGCCAATGCCAATCTTGGTTCTAAAGTGTTAAAGGTTGCCAAACGTTCTGTTCGCTTGCTGCTTTCATTACCTATAGGTCTAGCTTTTTCATAAATTTGAAATTCATCATTGAATACCACTGGATTATTATCCTGATACGTATTTAGCTCATCCTGTCCAAGCCTCATAAAATTGCTCCATCGCAATCCATATTGTAAGGTTAGTTGGTCTGAAACTTGATGTTCTGCATCAATATAAGCTGCAAATTCATTGGCGTATTTTTGTGTCAATTGCTCGGCTATAATACCCGAATCTTCCCTGTTTGGTTCAATCTCCCCAGGATTAAAGTTGTAGTATATATTGTTTATGCCATAGTTTAATTGAAATGTATTGGATATGTATTGTTTAAAATCGTATTTAATATTGAAGTTTCGTATCCCTGAATTCCATTTGAAGCCTACAAAATCTAATTCTAATCCGTAGAAATAATCCGAATAAATCAAGGATAGATTTGAAAAGAGACGATCAGAAAATAAATGATTCCAACGCAAGTTAAAAACAGAATTGCCGTAAACGTTCACAAACCGTTCTGAGATACTGAAGACATCCCTTCCAAAATATCCAGAAAGGTAAATATTGTTGCTGTCGTCTATTTTATAGTTGAGTTTTGTATTTAGATCATAGAAATAGGCCTTGTTGTCATTATCAAACAATGGTAGAAGTAAATGAGCATAAGAGGCCCTACCACCAACAAGAAAGGCACTTCTGTCTTTTTCCAAAGGACCTTCTACCAGTAGTCTACTGGAAACAGCACCTATACCACCGCTAATCTTTAGCTCCTTACTATTACCATCTTTTTGATAGATATCTAATACAGAAGATAGTCTTCCGCCGTATTTAGCCGGGATACCTCCTTTGAACAACTTTATATCTTTGATTGCATCTGGATTAAAAACGGAAAAAAAGCCAAATAGGTGTGATGAATTGAAGATTATGGCTTCATCCAAGAGAATTAGGTTCTGATCTGCGGCCCCGCCTCTCACATTAAATCCAGAAGCGCCTTCGCCAGCACTGGTAACTCCTGGAAGTAGCAGAATAGATTTTATAACATCTGCCTCGCCCAAAACTACTGGAATCTTTTTTATAGTTCCTGCACTTAAGGTATTGACGCTCATTTGGGGTTTTCGGATATTCATTTTTTCAACATCCTCAACAAGAATTACCTCGTCTAATTCTTCGGCCTCTTCATTTAATTGAAAATTGATTTTAAGATTTTCGGTTAAGGAGATGGTTTGAACAACTTCTTTAAAACCTATAGCACTTATTTGTATTTCATATGTTCCATAGGGTAAAGTGATGGAGAAAAATCCATATTCGTTGCTTATCACACCTGTTTTTAATTCCGGTATAGCTACTGTTACCCCAATTAACGTTTCATTGCTACTCAATTCACTAATAGTTCCACTGAGTGTGTATTTCTGTTGAGAAAATGAACATAGGGAAAATAAAAGAAAACCAAAAATGACGGACCATAACTTGTGCTGCATTAAAACAATTTTTTGTTAAAAGTAAATAGAATAATTAGGGTCTGAAAAATGTTAACAGTTATTTAAAATAAAAAGGCCCAACATAACCTGTTGGGCCTTAATTTATAAGAAGGAAATATTTATATCTGATTCAAAATAGCATTGAAAGTAGCGCTTGGCCTCATTTCTTTTGCCATAAGCGTCACATTTGGCATATAATAACCACCAATGTCATTTGGTGTTCCTTGTGCCGCATTTAGCTCAGAAACAATTTTCGATTCATTTTCTTCCAATTCCTTAGCCACCTTTGTGAAAATAACTTTAAGTTCTTGGTCTTTATTCTGGTTGGCTAAGGCTTGAGCCCAGTATAGAGTCAAGTAGAAATGACTTCCCCTGTTGTCCAATTCGCCAACTTTTCTTGATGGAGATCTATTATTGTCCAAGAATTTTTCTGTAGCAATGTCTAAAGCATCTGCCAAAACAAAAGCTTTTTCATTGTTGTTCTTTTCAGCATAGTGTTCCAAAGAAACGCCAAGCGCCAAGAATTCACCTAGTGAATCCCATCTGAGGTGGCCTTCTTCCAGAAACTGCTCTACATGTTTAGGAGCAGAACCACCAGCACCTGTTTCAAACAGTCCCCCACCATTCATTAAAGGAACTATGGAAAGCATCTTAGCACTAGTACCTACCTCTAATATTGGAAATAGATCTGTTAGGTAATCTCTTAATACGTTCCCAGTAATAGAGATGGTATCTTCTCCCGCTTTTAATCTTTTTAAGGTGAATAACGTTGCCTTGTTAGGCGATAGTATGCGAATATCTAGTCCAGAAGTATCATAACTGGGTAGATATGCATTCACCTTTTTGATGAGCTCAATATCATGAGCCCTATTTTCGTCCAACCAAAATACAGCAGGAGTTCCTGTAGCCTTAGTTCTAGAAACGGCTAGTTTTATCCAATCTTGGATAGGAGCATCTTTTACTAGGCACATTCTCCAGATATCACCTGCTTCCACTTTGTGCTGTATGAGGATATTTCCAGAATTAGCGTCAACAACGTTTACGGTGCCGTTAGCCTCTATCTCAAAAGTTTTATCATGCGAACCGTACTCTTCTGCTTTTTGAGCCATAAGACCAACATTAGGAACAGTTCCCATTGTTCTTGGATCAAAGGCGCCGTTCTCTTTACAGAATTGAATAGTCGTTTCAAAAACACCAGCATAACAACTATCAGGGATAATAGCCTTGGTATCTTGGGCTTTCCCTTGGGCATTCCACATTTTACCTGAATTGCGAATCATGGCGGGCATAGACGCATCTACAATAATATCACTAGGCACATGTAGGTTGGTAATACCCTTTTCAGAATTTACCATAGCCAAGTCTGGACCGTTTGTAATGGCAGCTTCAATATCTGTCTCAATTTCCATTCTTTGGGCCTTTGGAAGCTCTGACAATTTACTTAATAGGTTTTCTAGTCCATCATTGGCATTCACCCCAATTTTCTTGAAGGTCTCTGAATGCTTAGCAAAAACCGATTCAAAAAAGACCTCTACAGCATGTCCAAAAATAATAGGATCGGAAACCTTCATCATGGTAGCCTTCATGTGTAGGGAAAACAAAACGCCCTTTTTCTTGGCATCGATTACCTGCTCTTTTAAGAAATTCAATAATGCCTTTTTATTCATTATTGTAGCATCGATAATTTCACCTGACAACAAGGAAATTTTATCCTTTAAAATTGTGGCAGATCCATCAGCTTTAACCAATTCAACCTTAATTGTGATTGCCTCGCCTATGGTTAATGATTTCTCATTGGATTTAAAATCACCATAATCCATTGTAGATACGTGAGATTTAGAATCTGCACTCCAAACACCCATGGAATGTGGGTTTTTTTTGGCGTAATTTTTTATTGCTTTTGGAGCTCTTCTATCTGAGTTTCCTTCTCTTAATACAGGGTTAACTGCACTTCCCTTAATTTTGTCATATCTAGACTTACTCTCTTTTTCTTCATCGTTCTTGGGCTCGTCCGGATAGCTGGGAACGGCGTACCCTTTTGATTGAAGTTCTTTAATAGCTTCTTTAAGCTGTGGTATGGAAGCAGAGATGTTTGGTAACTTTATGATATTGGCTTCTGGTGTTTTCGCCAATGCACCCAATTCGGCCAAATCATCTGAAATTCTTTGATTTATATTCAAAAAATCTGGGAATGTAGCTATTATTCTTCCAGCCAATGATATGTCTTTCGTATCAATGGTTATTCCGGAAGTTTTGGTAAATGCTTTAACAATGGGTAGAAATGATTCAGTAGCCAGCGCAGGGCCTTCATCAGTTTTAGTGTATATTATTTTTGGCATCTCATAAATTTAAATGTTTTAGCGGTGCAAATATACGATTTTCACATTGCCTAAAACCTTGTAAATATTTAATCTTTTTGCTAATTCTTTAGCAATAATGTTATTTAAAACTGTCCACTGTAGATAATTTCACAATGAAGGATTTAAAGTAAGGGAGACGATGTTTTTTTTTGTTAGATAGCTTCTTTTAAGTAGTGAAAATAAGTAATGAATAGGCCTTATTATAAAAGTCAGCTAATTGTTTAAAATAACAAAAGCCATATCATTGTACGAGTACATTGACATGGCTTTTTAGAAATAGCTTTCAAACTGTGTGTTCTGTAATTCTTACAGAACGGCAACCATTGATTGCCTTTGATCCACTATTTCAACGTTTGAAACATATTGAGTTCTTAAGTATAAAACCAAGTAACTACTTCTTGTTTCTTCTCATTGTTTTAACATATTAATGTCTTTTTGATCCACTTTATATTGAATCCGTATACACATTATAGTTATCTTCAGTACCGATTGCATGTGCCATTGGTAATAAGAAACTTCTTAAAATGAATGTACATTGCTGTATTTTTATCTTTAGAAGCAAAACAATAATATAAAGAACGCAAACTTTATAATGATTTGGAGTCCTCTTAAAAAGATTTTTCCTTAAATCATTATGTAATATACGTATAATATTTTAGTCTGAAGTATTTTTATAAGTAATTAACTATCAAAACTCTATGAACATAGGCTATGAACAATTGTTGAAAACAAAAAATCCACCAAGAAGGTGGATTTTTTAATATATGAAGGGTAAAAAAGTTACATTCTAACCTCTTTAATTCTTGCTTTCTTACCTGTAAGGCCTCTAAAGTAGTAAATACGAGCTCTACGTACTTTACCTTTTTTGTTAACTTCTACTTTTTGCAAAGCAGGCATATTTACTGGAAAGATACGCTCTACACCTACAGTACCAGACATTTTACGGATAGTAAATGTTTCTGTGGTTCCGGATCCTTTTCTTTGTATAACAACCCCTTTAAAGAATTGGGTACGGGTCTTTTCACCTTCCTTAATCTCATAGTACACAGTGATTGTGTCTCCTGCTGAGAATTTTGGAAAGTCCTTCTTAGGAACAAATTCGTCTTGAACAAATTTAATTAATGATTCCATCTTGTTTTTATTTTTATAGTTTTTTAAAATCAACATCCACGGATATCGCCAGAGGTTAATTTTAACAGAATGCAAAATTACTTTATTAATTATAATTTACAACTTATTTTTATTCTTTTTTGAAATCTATATCATTTATTTACTCTAAAAGATCGGGTCTAAGTTTTTCTGTGCGCTTCATTGCTTCATCTTCTCGCCATTTTTCGATTTTAGGAAAGTTACCACTAAGTAAAATTTCGGGTACTTTTAAGCCCTTATAATCTGAAGGACGCGTATAAACAGGTGGTGCTAGGAGGTTATCTTGAAAACTATCGGTCAAGGCAGAAGTCTCATTGTTTAATACTCCAGGAATTAGTCGGATAATGGTGTCGCAAAGAACTGCGGCTCCTAATTCTCCGCCCGAGAGGACGTAATCGCCAATAGAGATTTCCCTTGTGATTAAGGTGTCTCTAACTCTTTGGTCCACTCCTTTATAATGTCCGCAAAGAATAATTATATTTTCTTTCAAGGAAATGCGGTTTGCCATTCTCTGGTTCAAGGTCCCCCCGTCAGGGGTCATGTATATAATCTCGTCATAGTTTCTTTCGGCTTTGAGCTTGGTGATACATTTGTCTATGGGCTCTATCATCAGCACCATTCCCGCACCTCCACCAAATTGGTAATCATCTACTTGGTTATAGCTTAATTCCGTATAATCTCTAAGGTTGTGAAAATGAACCTCCACTAAATTCTTTTCTATGGCTCTTTTCATTATTGAAGCTTCGAACGGACTTGTCATTAGCTCTGGTAAAACCGTGATAATATCAATACGCATTAGGATGTTTCTTTAAAAGATGGTGTAAAGATACATTTTATGGTCTTTGTTTATAACACGGAAAGGAATAGAATCAAGAGAAATCGCTTACAGCATACGGATTAATTCAACAAAATAAAAAAAGCTCCGTTAGGAGCTTTTTTTATTTTGTTTTCTTGTGCTTGTTAAGTTCGTCTTGTAGTTGTCTACTAATTTTCTGTTCCCGCTCCAAAGATCTTCTTCTATGATCTTCATATTCAAGTTCTAGATCTGAAAGTCCGGTTTTGGCCTCTTGGGTCAAAATATTGCTTTGTCTAAATTTGTATATGAAAAATATCAACAACAATAATAAGCCAGTAATTATGGTCCATAACATGAAGGCGTAAGTACCTTTAGCAATCATAATACCCAAAAAGGAAATACTGTCCTTTTCTTTATTAACCTTTATTAGATTATTAGAAGTTTCATCCAGCTTTTTATTAAGGGAATTTATGGTTACTTCACTTTCTGTAATCGTAGCATTTAGTTCAGCAGCCTTTTTAGTATAAACGTTTAGGCTATCCAATACATTTTGTCTCAACTTTTCTATAAAAGTCAATTTAACTACTTCATATCTAATCCCATTAGCGTTGTAGTTTCCAGATTTTGAAGTAAGATATTCAAATTGACTGCTTATTGGTCCGCTATCTAAAGATTGACTTTCTTCCTCTTGAACCTGTTCCTCTTGTGTTTCCTGTGCAAATTGTAGATTAAACGACAATAGGGCAAATGCAATAAATAGGACTTTGTGAATTTTCATTTATTATATGCTTCTTGTTATTAATGAGTACGTCTGGACTAAAGTAAATTAATATTGTTAAATATTAAAACATATTAAACAATACCTTATTATATACGGACAAAATATAAAATCGGACTACAAAAATCGAATTTTGATGATTGTAGTCCTATTAGAAATTAACCAGAACTTATTTATAAGGATAATACCTACTATTAATAGTAGGTATACCTTCTTACTTTGGAGATATATTTTGCCAAACGAATAACTTGATGGGAATACCCATATTCATTGTCATACCAAATATACAGGACTATATTTTTACCGTCAGCAGAGACTATTGTAGCCGTACTATCATAAACGGAAGGGGCATTGGTTCCAATAATGTCAGTAGAAACTAATTCGTTACTTAAGGAATATTTAATTTGCTCTACTAGAGCACCTTCCAGAGAGTATTTCTTTACGATATTGTTTAGATCCTCTTTTGTTGTCTTATTTTTTATTTCCAAATTTAGAATGGCAAGGGAGCCATTGGGAACCGGAACGCGAATAGCATTGGAGGTAAGCTTTCCTTTTAAACTAGGTAAAGCTTTAGCAACAGCAACGCCTGCGCCTGTCTCTGTGATGACCATATTTAATGCAGCAGCTCTTCCACGTCTGTACTTACTGTGCATGTTATCTACCAAATTCTGGTCGTTTGTATAGGCATGAATGGTTTCTAAATGTCCTTTTTTAATACCTAAAGAATCTTCTATTACCTTTAAAATAGGGGTGATGGCATTAGTAGTACAAGAAGCCGCGGAATATATTTTTGTAGTATCTGGGTCGTATTCATTATGGTTTACACCGTGAACGATATTTGGGATTTCTTTGCAAGGTGCAGTTAATAAAACTTTAGAGGCACCTTTAGAAGTTAAATGTCTAGTGAGTGCTTCTTTATCTCTAAAAGCCCCCGTGTTATCAATAACCAAAGCTCCATAAATGCCGTATTTTGTGTAGTCTATATCTTCTGGCTTATCTGCGCTAATGATATGAACAGTGGTACCGTTGATCAATAGCGCCTCATTTGCAACATCAACATCTACGGTCCCCCTAAATTGACCATGAACAGAATCTGTTCGTAATAAATTAGCCCTTTTCTCAAGAATTTCAGCGTTTACCGTTCCTCTGGTGACGATGGCGCGGAGTCTAAGTTGACTCCCTTTGCCGGTTTTAGCCATCAATTCTCTGGCTACAAGTCTTCCAATTCTACCAAAACCGTAGAGCACTACATCCTTTGGTTTTATTTCTTTACTGCTGCTAGCATCTTTTAATTTATCCACAACAAAAGCCTTTACATTATTGTAGTTGTTTTCATCGGAATGATACTCAAAAGTCAGTTTCCCTATATCTAGTTTAGAAGGAGGTAAATTCAAGTCATAAATGGCTCTTAGGATCTCAACAGAGTCGAAAATAGAAATTGGTTTTTGTACAAACTGTACAGCGTATTCATGTAAATTAATGATGTCGCTAACATTCTTATCTATAATCTGGTTTTTAAAAAGTACTACCTCAATGGAGCTATCGTACCATAGGTCACTAGTGATTTTAATAAATTCGGTGGTTGCTTTTCTCCTGTCGGCTTGGAATGCTAATTCTTTCTCGTATTTGTTGGGACTCATTAAATTGGTTTGAAACTGTTAAATTTTGGCAAAAATATAAATTTCAATCGATTTCGTTAAACATTTGTTCAATAAAAAAAAGCGCTTTTTTAAGAGCGCTTTTTTTTATTGATAGTTGGTCTATTGAAAAATTCGGCGTACCCGCTCGCCTTTTTCGTTGATTATCGTAATACTAGTATTACTATATTTGGAAATATTGCTAAATAGATTTTTAGCATCTGAAATATCATCAATCTCATTGTTCTCAACAGCTAGTAAAACTTTACCCTCAAGATCATACCCTCTATAAGTTTCAGGAACACCAATAATTTTAACCCCCTTTTTAGTCTTGAATTTCTTTTGATCCTCTTTGTTGAGATTTTTAACTTCTAGGCCCAATTCTGGGATCACCAAGGTTTGCCTTTCTTTTAAAATGACTGGAACCTCCATCATTTCACCTTCTCTGTCTATGGTCACTTGAATTTTATCTCCAGGTCTCTTTGTAGATATATAGCCCACTAGATCAGGAAATTTGTGAACTACAATATCATCAACTTTTTTAAGGACGTCCCCTTCTTGCAGCTTGGCATCAAAAGCACCAGAATCTTCTTCTACGCCTGCTATATATACACCATCTACATCATTAATACCTTTGTTAAGAGCGTAAGGGGTAGAGGTTCGTATTGAATTGATGCCAAGGATACCTTTCTGAACGTTTCCGTACTCCATAATATCCTCCACAACTTTTTTTGCTATGTTGCTGGGTACTGCAAAGGAATATCCAACATAGGAACCCGTTTGTGAAGTTATTGCAGTATTGATTCCTATTAGGTCCCCATTGGTGTTCACCAATGCACCGCCGCTGTTGCCAGGATTTACCGCCGCATCAGTTTGGATAAAGGATTGATTGGTCATACCCCCAAGATCCCGTGCCTTAGCACTTACAATACCCGCTGTAACCGTAGATGTTAGGTTGAAAGGATTACCAACAGCTAGCACCCATTCTCCAATTTTAGCATTATCAGAATCACCGAATGCCAAATAGGGAAGCTTATCATTTGCATCTATTTTAAGCAGGGCAATATCCGAATTAGAGTCTGTACCTACTAATTCTGCTGTATACGTTTTATTATTATTTAGGGTCACCTGGAGTTGAGAGGCGTTTGCTATCACATGGTTATTTGTTACTATATAACCGTCAGAAGAAATGATAACTCCTGAACCTGTGCCAACTTGAGGCCTTTGACTCCCACCAGAACCGTAGAGGAACTCCGCAATAGTGGTGGGTCCACTGCTGATGGATACATTTTTAACGTGTACAACAGAATTGACCGTATTTTGAGCAGCAACGGTGAAATCTATTTCATTAATCCCAGCGCCCTTAGCAGAGGTTGGTAAATAACTTGTGTTGAAATAACCATTACCAGTATTCTCACTAACAACCACATAATTTGGCTTTTCTATGAATACCTTATAGCTTGTTAAGGTAATTGCACCTCCAAAAATGGAAACCAATAACAAAGTGATGATTTTTTTCATAATAATTAAATATTTTAAAATTTCTATAGAAGCAAAACTAATTCATTTATGTACTCATTATTTAGGTTTAACGTCTTTTTAACTGCTAAAATAACCTTAATAAATCTTTATATTTGCAGTAGAAAATTAGACATGAATCTTATATTTTATAAATATCAAGGAACAGGCAACGACTTTATCATAATTGATAATAGGGATACTGTTTTTCCTAAAAGCGACACCCAGTTGGTGGCTAGATTTTGTGATCGAAAATTTGGTATAGGTGCAGACGGACTTATTCTGTTAGAAAATGATGAACTGACCAATTTTAAGATGGTTTATTATAATTCGGACGGAAAGACAAGTACCATGTGCGGAAATGGAGGCAGGTGTTTGGTAGCCTTTGCCAAATATTTAGGAATTATAACAGATGAGGCTACTTTTATCGCCATAGATGGCCCTCACCACGCTACAATAGATGGTGAAGTAGTTAGTCTTCAGATGCAGGATGTAACCGAGGTACAAGAAAGAGAGGGTTTTTTATTTTTGGACACAGGCTCTCCACACCACGTGCAGTTGGTAAAGGATTTTCAGATAATAGATGTGCCTAAAGAGGGGGCGAAAATACGATATGGACTTTATGGAGAAAGAGGGAGCAATATAAACTTTGTTACCGCGGAGGGCCATGATATTTTTAATGTGAGAACTTATGAAAGAGGAGTTGAAGATGAAACATTATCCTGCGGAACTGGTGTTACAGCAGTAGCTTTGGCCATGCATAAGATTGGTAATGTCTCCGGAAATAAGGTGGAGATAAAGACTCCAGGAGGGTCTCTAAATGTTCATTTTGAGAGGGGAGAGATTGGGTATCATAATATCCATTTGATAGGCCCGGCAAAACAAGTTTTTAAAGGTGAGATCATATGTTGAGTTTAAAGGGAATACATGGCTATTTAAGGGCTCTGGAGCCAGAGGATTTGAATTTCTTGTATGAGTTGGAAAACAACACGCAAATTTGGGAAATTAGCGGTACCACTACGCCTTACTCCAAACACATTTTACAGCTCTATTTGGATAATGCCCACAAGGATATATACGAGGCCAAACAATTGCGATTATGTATATGCAATTCTGATGATAATGTAGTTGGGTTGATAGATTTATTTGATTTTGATCCCCATCATCATCGTGCCGGTATCGGTATTGTAATTTTAGAAGAAAAGGATAGAAATAAAGGTCTTGGACTTGAAGCTTTGCAGTTGTTAGAAAACTATGCCTTTGATGGATTACATTTACGACAATTATATGCAAATGTCTTAGAGGATAATGAGGCGAGTATTCATTTATTTAAAAAATTAGATTATCGTATAGTAGGGGAAAAGAAGGATTGGATTTTTCAGAATAAGAAATATAAGGATGAAATTTTATTTCAAAAGATAAATAAGTAATGTATATAAAGAAAATTTTACTGGCCATTCTCATAATAGGTCTAGTTGCTGGTGGCGCCTTTGCTTATATGGTTTATAATGCTGTTTTCTCTCCTAACACCAAATTCAACAATCAAGAGGCTTATATATTTATTAGAACAGGCGATGATTTTAACAACGTTAAGGAAATGTTGACTCCTTTAGTAAAGGACATGTCCACCTTTGAAAAGGTTGCGAAACGAAAGGGATATGCTTCCAATATACGAGGAGGAAAGTATCTTATCAAAAAAGGAATGAACAACAATGATATGGTGAATTCCCTTCGAAGTAAAAATATTCCAATTAGGGTGTCATTTAACAATCAAGAAACCTTGGCCCACTTGGCCGGAAGGATAGCTGCTCAATTGGAACCAGACAGTCTAACCTTATTGGAAAGCTTTAATGATTTCGACTTTTTAAAAGTCAAGGGTTTTTCCAATGAGACAAAATTGGCTATGTATATTCCAAATAGTTATGAATTTTTCTGGAATTCATCATCTGAAAGTTTTAGGGATAGGATGCTAAAGGAATACGATAGGTTTTGGAATACTGAGAGAATGCAGAAGGCTGAAACGTTGGGAATGAAACCCAATGAAGTTATAACCTTGGCATCTATTGTACACAAGGAAACTGCAAAGGTAGACGAAAGGCCTAGGGTTGCCGGCGTTTATCTTAATAGGCTAAAGGTAGGCATGCTGTTGCAGGCAGATCCAACGGTTATCTATGCTTTAAAGTTAAATAGCGGTGATTTTAATACGATATATAAAAGAGTTCTTTACAAGGATCTAACTCTAGACTCTCCCTTTAATACTTATAAATATGGTGGTTTGCCACCAGGGCCCATTGCCATGCCTGATATTTCAGCAATAGATGCTGTCTTGAGTCCTGAGCAACATGACTATTACTATTTTGTAGCTAATGTGGAGAATTTCGGGTATCATAAATTTGCCAAAAACCTGGCCCAGCACAACAAAAATAAAGAACAATATGTACGCTGGATCAACGCCCAAAAGATAAATAGGTAAACCTATTATCCTGATTTTAAGACAATTTAGCTAAAAAATAGAACTTTTAATACAATCTTTGGTTTGTTAAGAGAAAATAGGGTGTATATTTGCTGCTAGAAATTTAAGCATCTCTTATTCAAGGGAATAAGTCTTAAGAAATCAAAACTATGAGAAGATGGATAAACGTCTTTTGTCCGCTAATCATGATTTTTATTTTAATGAGTTTTGGGTTTAATTCTGCTTCTAATAAAATAATGGAAGTACCCTTTACGCTTAAAGTAAATGAACCTACTGCAGTTTTGTTTCCCAAAAACAAAACTATTTTCAACCCTGTTATGGTGGCTCCTCCCTTTTTGGGGAGTTCGTATATCGGATTCAAGGAAGCTTTGGCTTTTAAGGAATCACAAGGGGATTATTTCACCATTAATGCCTTAGGGTACTTAGGGAAATACCAATTCGGAATTGGTACGTTGCAGTTGATGGGTGTCTACAATGCCACTCGTTTTATCAATGACCCCATGTTACAGGAAAGGGCATTTCATACCAACATTGCCAGGAACAAATGGATCTTAAGAAGAGATATCAAACGTTTTAATGGCAAACAAATTGGAGGTGTGAAGGTGACAGAGTCAGGAATCTTGGCTGCAGCGCATTTGGCTGGTGCCGGGAATGTAAAAAAGTTCTTGCGCTCTTTAGGAGAACATAATGTAAGTGATGAATTTGGAACAAGTATCGCCAATTATATGAGAAAATTTTCAGGGTACGATATATCATTTATTTCTCCAGTGCGGAATCCTAAAATTTAAATTTAATCTCGAAAATGAAAAAGAACCTTAGTATAAATGCTAAGGTTTTTTTATGCTTGAATGATAAAGATGGTTGGTCTTTTGTGCAGGTCCAGTGGTACATTTTGCCATTCAAGAACGCTCTTTGTTGCAATGTATTCCGTTGAGAGGGTAATGTCACAAGCAACGCACACCATACAACTATTAGAAAGAGTTTTCAATACATCGGCCATCAACTTATCATTTCTATAAGGAGTTTCAATAAATATCTGGGATTGGTTCAATTCCCTAGAAAGTTTTTCCATACGTTTAAGGGCACTCTTTCTTTCTGATCCATCAATAGGCAAGTAGCCATTAAATGCAAAACTTTGACCGTTCATGCCGCTAGCCATAAGGGCTAGAAGGATAGAGGATGGCCCAACTAGTGGAACAACTTGAATTCCTTTTTGATGAGCGAACCGCACAACTTCTGCACCGGGATCGGCAATGCCTGGACAACCGGCTTCGGAAATTATACCAACATTTTGGCCAAGAAGGCAAGGTTCCAAAAAAGTAGGAATTGCTTCGGGTTCCGTAAACTTATTCAGTAATTCTAAATGAAGGTCAGGCTGGGATTTTTTGGAATAAATCTTCTTTATGAAATGTCTTGCTGTTTTTTCATTCTCAACAATGTAATAGTCTATTTCTTCAATGGCTCTTTTTATGGAAATTGGTAAAACCTCTAGGGGCTCATTGTCACCTAGGGTAGTGGGTATTAAATACAGTTTACCTTTAACAATATCCTTTGGACTATCCATGTGTGCTTTTTATTTATGTTGTAATTGAAATGCAATTGCATCACAAGCCTTATCAATTAATTTGTAGACCTTTTCAAATCCTGCTTCGGCATCGTAATATGGATCTGGTACTTCCTTGATATCTATGTTGATTTCATCCAGAAGTAATTTCACCTTTTTAATATCATTTTCATTTTTTGCTAAGGAGATAATATCTCTATAATTACTTCGGTCCATAGCATAAATGAAATTAAAATCACTAAAGTCTTCACGTGAAAATTTCCTAGAGCGTTGGTCATTAATATTTAAGCCATGCTTATGGGCCACTGCAATAGATCTGGTATCAGGCTTTTTTCCAATATGAAATCCAGCAGTGCCCGCTGATTCCACTACAACTTCATTTTGGTCTACTTTACTTTTTAGAATGCCTTCGGCCAATGGAGACCTGCAGATGTTTCCGAGGCATACCATTAAAACTTTCGTTTTCATAGTGTATGGCTAAGAGAATTTTTTTGTTAAATCTTCAATATACTTTTTAAACTGCTTGTCAGTTTCCGCAAGATTGTCAACGGTTTTGCATGCATGTAGCACGGTTGCATGGTCCCTTTTCCCAATTTGGGAACCTATGCTGGCCAAAGAGGCCTTGGTAAACTTTTTGGCAAAAAACATCGCCAATTGTCTTGCTTGAACGATGTGGCGCTTTCTTGTTTTGGACTGAAGGGTCGCAACATCCATTTCAAAATAATCAGATACCACTTTCTGAATGTAATCTATGGATACCTCACGTTTGGTGTTCTTAACAAACTTTTCTACTACCAACTGGGCCAATTCTATAGTAACCTCTTTTTTGTTAAAAGATGATTGTGCTATAAGTGAGATGATGGCGCCTTCTAACTCTCTAATATTGCTTTTTATATGCTTGGCTACATATTCTACAATATCATCTTCCATTTCTACCCCATCTCTATAAAGTTTATTTTTTAAGATGGAGATCCGTGTTTCATAATCAGGACTTTGCAGTTCTGCAGAAAGACCCCATTTAAAACGCGATAGAAGACGTTGTTCAATGTCCTGCATGTCCACAGGCGCCTTATCTGACGTTAGGATTACCTGCTTGCCATTCTGATGCAAATGGTTGAAAATGTGAAAAAATACGTCCTGCGTACCAGATTTACCGGATAAAAACTGTACATCATCAATAATCAAAACATCAATCAATTGATAGAAATGTATAAAATCATTTCTTGTGTTTTTCTTGACAGATTCTATGTACTGTTGTGTGAATTTTTCAGCTGATATGTAAAGTACCGTCCTTTCAGGATATTTGTCTTTTATTTCAACACCAATGGCATGGGCCAAATGTGTTTTTCCCAAACCGACACCACCAAAAACTAATAGCGGATTAAAGGATGTTCCTCCCGGTTTGTTGGCAACAGCCATCCCGGCTGACCTTGCTAATCTATTAGAATCACCTTCTAAGAAATTATCAAAATTATAATTGGGATTTAATTGAGATTCTATTTTGATATTTCTGATTCCAGGAATAATAAAAGGATTCTTTAGTTCAGGGTTTTTCGACTTTATGGCCACGTCCAATTCTTGAGGGGCTACTGTTGATCTGTTAGAACTAGGTATTTTTTCCGTAAAGGGCTCTCTGTTACCATAGGTGTTCTCCATTTTAATCACATAAACTAACTTTGCACTTTCTCCAATTTCCTTGGTGAGGGCTACCTTTAATAGTTTTACATAGTGTTCCTCCAACCATTCGTAAAAAAATTTACTCGGTACTTGTATACTTAAAGCGTTGTTGGATAGTTTTACCGGTTTGATAGGTTCAAACCAAGTTTTGAATGCCTGCGGTTGGATGTTGTCCTTTATAAAAGCCAAACAATTGTTCCATACGGAATTAGCAGTAACATTCATTTTAAAGTCTCGTCTTTTGTGGTTAGTGTTTAGGCTAAATTTTCATTCGATTTACCAGTATTGACTGGTGTACTTGAGCTTCACAAATATGTGAACAAAAATCCTAAAAAAAAAATCAAATAGTATTGATTACTACCTTTTTTTTTCGCATGTTGCTAATGGAAATTTTATAATCAAATAAATATATCGTTATTACATCAAAATATATGAATATAAATCAAATTTCTTTTCGAGTAAGATATGGTGAAACAGATCAAATGGGAGTGGTCTATCACGGAAATTATGCGCAATATCTCGAGATGGGAAGGGTTGAGTGGTTAAGGTCGCTCGGATTTTCTTACAAAAAGATGGAAGAAGACGGAGTAATGTTGCCAGTAATTTCGCTACAGTTAAATTTTAAAAAATCAGCGGTTTATGATGACCTTATAACAGTAGTTACCATTCTGAAAAAGAGACCTTCAGTGAAGATAGAATTTGATTACAAAATTTATAATGAAGCGGATGAAATTTTGGTTGAGGCACATACTGTTTTGGCATTTATCAATAAGGTTACAAAAAGACCAATGAAATGTCCTGAAGCTATCTTGGAAAAGATAAAAATTTGATGCCTGTTACTCCTTTTTTTTGACACCAATTGGAGGGTGCATGGCAGTAAATAACTCTAAGGTTTGTTCAGCTTCCTGTTTTCTAACTGATATTATAAAGGTACAGGACAGTTCCATGGTTTGGGAAAGTATTTCTATTTGTTGCTGTTTTAGGGTGCGCATTACCTGATCCATTTGTTCATAATCGAATTTGAGGACAAAGCGTTGTTGTAATGTATTTTCTACAATCTGTGAGGCTTCTAGTGCCATTTTAGCCCCTGTTTTGTAGGCAGAGATTAATCCACCTACTCCAAGTTTGGTGCCTCCAAAAATTCTTGTAACAGCCACTAGTATGTTAGTGACCCCGAAAGATTGAATTTGGCCATAAATGGGCATTCCAGCCGAATTGTTGGGCTCTCCATCATCATTTGCCCTGTAGTGAGGTTCCTCAACACCTAATTGCCAAGCATAACAGACATGATTGGCAGTGTGGTGTTTCTTTCGAAGTGCCTCTATCAAAGGTTTTGCCTCATCTTCGTCGGAAATGGGGTATGCATAACCGAAGAACTTACTTTTCTTTTCCTTAAAAAAGATTTCCTCCGAAGGCCTTAATATGGTCTTATATGTATCTTGATTACTTTCTTCCATTACGTAGTGGCAACTAAAATAATACTTATGACTGCTAATCCTATGCCAAACCAGTTCTTTTTACTCAACGTTTCCTTGAAAAACAAAATCCCGAAAATTGTTGAGAGGAGTACTATGGCAACATTGTTAATAGTAAAAATAGAGGAGCTGTTGATAAAGTCATTCTGCAATGCCCTTAATAAGAAATAGATACTAAAATAATTAAAAATACCCAATACCAGGCCGGCAATAACATTTCTTAGATTAATCTTTAAGGGTACTTGATAGGATTTTATTAATATAAAAATCAACCCGGTAATTCCTGCAGCACCAAATACTGTTGTGGAAAACATAGGAAAATCACCTTTCTCCATATAGGTAACTTGTAAATATTTGATAGAGGTATCTACCAATCCAGAGCCCATAAAAACAAGGAGAGGCAAAACAAGTGTATCTAACTTCACAGTGATCGTCCTGTTTTTTATAGATGCAAAATATACAGCGGCCAATGCCAATATGATCCCTAGAATTTTAATAGGACCTAAAACTTCTTTATAAAGAAGAACACCAACAAGAACAGGGATAACCAAAGACATTTTGGCTGCTACAGAAGCAACGGAAACGCCAATCTTTTGGGATGTTTTAGCCATAACGTTAAACACAATGATAAATAAAACGCCAAGGGCCAAAGTACCCAAAAACCAAGGTTTCTTCGGTATATCGGTCATTGCGATATTATCTTCATAAAATAGCGTTGAAAACAAACAAGCCACCCCATAATTAGTAATAATGGCGTATATGGTTTGTATTTTGTACTTTGAGAATAACTTAAATATGACAAAGAGTGAACTTGAAAAAAGGACGCACAACGCAAGATCTAGCATACTACATTTTTGATATTAATTCAACAATATCCTCTTTTCCTACCTGTAAATTCCAACTTGTGATACCTGATTTTTCCGAAGCTAACGTATTTTCCTGAGTGTCATCTACAAAAAAGGTTTCCGATGCTTTCAAATTAGTGGAGTCTAATACAAATTGATAGATTTCGGTATCCGGTTTTCTTAGATTAATTTCGTGGGATAGGTAGAATTGGTCGAAACATTTCTTGAATCTTTCAAAACGAGCTTCTCCCATATTTTCAATCACCTTTTCTATATGAAGGGCATTGGTATTACTCAAAAGGATTAAGTTATATTCCTTTTCTTCAGCCATTTTTTCTATAAACTCCAGCCTATATTCTGGAAAGTCTAAGATGATGGAATTCCATCCCGTTTTGATTTGTTGGATAGTTGCTGTTGGGAAGTACTTGCTCATTTTAGAAAGAAAGGTTTCGGAGTCCAGGAGCCCTTTTTCATAAGAAAATAGTAAATTGGTAAATGAAGGTTGAACATCTTTTAACCCCCATTTTTCCATCGCAATTAGTGGCGCTTGCTTGTCCAGATTGATAAAAATATCGCCAAAATCAAAAATAATATTTTTAAACATTGCTGAAGAAGGTTAAGGTGTCTTTCGTAATTGTTCGTTTATCAACAGGAGTTTTATTTAAAATGGGTGCCTTCAGGCCTTTGGTGAAATGGGTAGTCCCCTTAAAAATCCTTGCCTCATCCCAAAGGTTGGCATCAAGGAATATTTGGATTGTTTTGGAACCTCCTTCGACAATGACGCTCAATATGTTATGCTTGTATAGCACCTCACAAATTTGCAGTGCTACATTTTTAGAAAAATCGATCACTTCATAATTTACTCCAGGTACATATTTTTTACTATGTTCTATCTGCGTAATAACGATGGTTTTTACGCTTCCGTCCATCACATGGAAATCGAGGCCCACCTTTAGATTTCTATCAATTATAACCTTCGTGGGTGATTTCCCAGTCCATAACCTTACATTTAATTTGGGGTTGTCTTTAAGGATGGTATTTGTTCCCACTAAAATAGCCTGTTCTTCGCTTCGCCACTTATGAACCAACTGCCTAGAATGTATATTCGTGATCCAATACGGAGTAGGGTCTGCATCTCGTAAGGATTCCTCTGGGGCTATAAAACCATCTTGAGTTTCAGCCCATTTTAAGATGATAAAGGGTCTTTTTTGTTCTTGGAAGGTCAAAAAGCGCTTATGGTGTTCTTTACATTCCTTTTCTAGAATAGAGAATAGTACCTCGCATCCTGCATCTTTCAATTTTTTGATACCATTGCCTGCCACCTTCTCATGTGGGTCTAACAGGCCAATGACCACTTTGGGTATTTTATGTTCAATAATAAGATCAGCACAAGGGGGCGTTTTTCCATAGTGAGAGCAAGGTTCTAGGGTAACATAAAGCGTGGCTTTTGATAGTAATGTTTTGTTATTAACCGAGTTAATGGCATTTACTTCGGCATGTGGACCACCATAAGGGCTTGTAAAGCCTTCTCCAATAACCTCGTTTTCATAGACTATAACACTGCCCACCATAGGATTGGGAAAGGTAGATCCAAGTCCATTTTTAGCCACTTGGATACATCGCAAAATATATTTTTCATGTATCTTCACCCCACAAAAATAGAATTTTAAAAGTTACCCCTTTAGAAAAATGAGTACAGCGATAATTAGGGAAATCCAACCCCAAGACAATAAGCAAGTTGCATCTGTTATCAGACAGGTATTGATAGATTTGGGAGTGCCTAAGGTAGGTACGGCATATGCGGATAAAGCTTTAGACCACATGTATGAGAATTATAATGTTCCCAAAGCAAGTTATTTTGTGGTTGAAGAAAATAACAAGATCATAGGTTGTGCTGGAGTTGCCCAGTTGGAGAATTATGATGGTAATGTTTGTGAATTGCAGAAGATGTATTTTACAGAAGAGGCTAGGGGAAGAGCGTTGGGAGCCCAAATGATGAATACCTGTCTTATCCAGGCACGTGAATTTGGTTTTGAGAAATGTTATCTGGAAACTATGCCGTTTATGGAGGATGCACAAAAGCTCTATAAAAAAACTGGTTTTCAATATATAGACGCACCAATGGGTGATACGGGGCATTATTCTTGTCCAGTTTGGATGTTGTTAGAACTATAGAAGAAGATGCTATTAAAAGAGATAAAGCACATTTTCCATGCAGAACTCGATGGTGTTTATCCAAAGGGAGAAGTGGATAGTTTCTTTTACCTTATGATTGAGCATTATTTAAGCTTACAACGATTTGTGTTGGCCCTGGAACCAAATACTATAGTGTCTAAGGAAGAGGAACAACCCTTGTTTGATGGATTGAGCCAGTTGAAATTGCAAAAACCCATACAATATATTCTTGGAGTTGCTCATTTCATGGATATGGAGTTTAAGGTTGATGAGAATGTTTTAATTCCAAGACCAGAGACTGAAGAATTGGTTCGTTGGATTTTAGAGCAGGAGAAGAAGCAAGGTGAATTGAAGATCTTGGATATAGGCACAGGAAGTGGATGTATTGCCATTGCCCTGGCAAAAAATTTACCAAATGCAAAAGTGTTCGCCTTGGATATTTCTGCCGCATCTATTGCTGTTGCGAAAGAAAATGCTATCAAAAATCAGGTATCTGTAGAATTTATAAAAGCAGACATCCTTCAACTCGAGAAGTTAGAGATTCGGTTTGATGTTATAGTTTCCAATCCGCCTTATGTACGAGAGCTTGAGAAAAAAGTGATGAACGCTAATGTTACTGATCACGAACCAGCGCATGCCCTATTTGTTTCCAATGAAAATCCTCTTTTATTTTATAAGAAAATTTCAGAATTTGCTGTTATACATTTAAATGAAGGCGGCAATCTTTACTTTGAGATCAATCAGTACCTAGGAAATGAAACCATCCAACTTATCAAAAAGATTGGATTTTCTGACCTGCAGCTACGTAAGGATATGTTTGGAAATGATAGAATGCTAAAAGGAAAACTTCTCTGATCGCATTACAACCCAAGACCCAAAGATAAGGACATATGATAAGAATGGAAGGGTGTAAAAATAAATAGTAGAATGAGTATTAAAGATAAAATTGAGGCCCTACGATTACAATTGAGGGAATACAACCATAACTATTACGTGTTGGACAATCCAACAATTTCCGATTACGAGTTCGATATTATGTTGAAGGAGTTGCGGGAATTGGAGGTTCAGCATCCAGAGTTTCACGATCCAACGTCACCAACCTTGCGTGTAGGAGGAGGTATTACCAAGTATTTTGAAACAGTGGCCCATGAGCATCGCATGTATTCTTTGGAAAATTCCTATTCCATGGAAGATTTGGAAGATTGGGAGAAGCGTATACAGAAAAATTTAGGCGACGTCCCTGTGGAATTTACCTGTGAGTTAAAATATGATGGCGCCTCTATTAGCCTGACTTATGAAAAGGGACAATTGGTTCGCGCGGTTACCAGAGGGGATGGCTTTCAAGGAGATGATGTTACCACCAACATAAAAACTATAAAATCTGTTCCTCTGCGTTTAAAAGGGGATTATCCTGAAAAGTTTGATATCCGTGGAGAAATCGTATTGCCATTTGAGGGCTTTGCCAAAATGAACCAAGAGCGGATAGAAAATGGGGAAGAACCATATATGAATCCTAGGAATACGGCCTCTGGAAGTCTAAAATTACAGGATAGTGCTCTTGTTGCGCAAAGGCCATTGGAGTGTTTGTTGTATAGTATTATTGGTTCAGATCTAAAGGATTCTACACAATTTGAGGTGTTAGAGAAAACTAGGTCTTGGGGCTTTAAAGTACCAACCGTTGCAAAGGTTTGCAAGTCTACCAGCGAAGTAATGGCTTTTGTGGATTATTGGGATGTTCATCGTCACGAACTACCTTATGAAACCGATGGGGTGGTGGTAAAAGTGAATAGTCTTCAATACCAAGAAGAGCTGGGCTATACGGCCAAGTCACCAAGATGGGCCATGGCCTATAAGTTTAAGGCGGAACAGGCTTCTACTCTATTGAATGAGATAACATATCAAGTAGGTAGAACAGGGGCCATTACTCCGGTAGCTAATTTAAGCCCAGTATTACTTGCAGGAACAACCGTAAAAAGAGCCTCTTTACACAATGCTGATCAGATAGCCAAGTTGGATATCCGAAAGGGGGATACTGTTTTTGTAGAAAAAGGCGGTGAAATTATTCCAAAGATCGTTGGGGTCGATTTTAAGAAAAGACCATCGGATTCCGAACCCACGGTCTATATTGACCATTGTCCAGAATGCCATACCATATTGGAACGTTCCGAAGGGGATGCCAAGCACTATTGCACTAACTATTACGGTTGTCCTCCACAAATAACTGGGCGTATCCAGCATTATATTTCACGTAAGGCCATGGATATAGAGGGGCTAGGTGGTGAGACAGTGGAACTGTTATTTAAGGAAGGGTTGATTGAAAATTATGCAGATCTGTATGTCCTGACCAAGGAACAGATTATGCCCTTGGAGCGAATGGCAGAGAAGTCTGCCGAGAATCTGGTAAAAGGGGTTACCAAATCTATAGAAATACCCTTTGAACGTGTGCTCTTTGCTTTGGGGATAAGATTCGTTGGGGAAACGGTGGCCAAGAAATTGGCCAAAGCTTATAAAAATATAGATGGCCTTATGTCTGCTTCGTATGATGAATTGGTGGCGGTTGATGAAATAGGGCAGGTCATAGCTGTCAGTGTTATAGAGTTTTTTCAAAATGAAAAGAATTTCGAAATTATAGAAAGGCTAAAGGACTATGGAGTGCAGTTTGAACTTTCGGCCGATAAATTGAAAAATCAGACAGAGCGGCTGAAGGGATTTACCTTTGTTGTATCTGGGGTCTTTGAGAAGGTCAGCAGGGACGAGCTTAAAAAACTAATTGAGGACAATGGTGGTAAATTAGGATCCTCCATTTCCTCTAAAACCTCTTATTTGGTAGCAGGGGATAAAATAGGCCCTAGTAAACGAATTAAGGCGGAAGGCTTAAATATTCCAATTATTTCTGAAGATGATTTCTTGGAAATGCTGTTATAAAAGAAGTACCTATGCCAATACCTGAAAATTTAGATGTTTTTTACTTCTCATTAAAAGCAAGCGAACCTTGTCATGATTGGCCTGCAGGATTAAAGTCGATGTGGTGGGACGTAAAAGGAAATTGGGAAGCATCCCATACTATTGCCCAAGAGATATCTTCCCAGGATGGAAGTTAGATTCATGGCTACTTGCACAGGAAAGAAGGGTACAGGTTCAATGCTGAGTATTGGTATATAGCAGCAAATAAGTTATATCCTGAAGTATCCTTGGACGAAGAGCAAAAAGAATTGGTTGCGCATTTTTTAGGTACATAAAAATACACCTTATTTATCCTAGATGGGTATCCACACTTCTTCCTCGGAAAATGGATCATTGTTTTATACCTTTCTCCCAAAACCTCAAAATGGGGTCTATTATCAAGTATATTAAGATGAGTTTGGCAACCAATCATTATAAATATGCGCCAAGGTACTGTGAAAAGTAGAAGCACTTCCTTTATGAATAAAAACGGCATATAACCCTGCAGACAGATGATATATTTCCATATTTTTGGGATGTCGATGACTTTTAATACTTCAAAATCGGCCCACTTTTCAAATAAAGTGTTTGCCTTAAATTCTTGATAAAGAAAAGGGGCCCTATAATTCTGTAAAGAAATCAAGTCTGTGGTTGTTTTGCAATTTATTGCCTTTCTAAATGGCATAAAGTTTTGCCATAGCTCAACAGTCCTATCCTTCGAAAGGGACATAGTTAACCTATTGCAAATAAGTGTTTTGGGTGTTTCATTAACAATTCTGACTTCCATTGTTATCTAAACCTTAATTGATACTCCATTGACAGTTAAGTTTTTCTCAGAATCGAAATAAAAATCAATCCTGCCTAAGTTGAGACCATAACACCCTACTTGATTTACCAAAACCTGCTTTCCCTTTCTATTCTTGGCAATGGTAGGTTTTTCCAAAAAGGTATGGGTGTGCCCACCAATGATCAATTCTATATTTTCAGTACCCGCGGCCAGTTTTAGATCATCTGGACGCTCTAGGTCGTTATAGGAATACCCTAGGTGTGATAGACAGATGACCAGATCGCATTGTTCTTCCTTTTTTAAGGTATTACTTATGCTCTGGGCTATTTCTATAGGCTCCAAATAAACAGTTTCTTTATAAAGTCTTTTCGTGACCAGACCTTCCAAAGCGATTCCCAATCCGAAAACGCCAACCTTTACACCATTCAATAAGTACGTTGTATAGGGTTTTACTTGGCCATCCATTATGGTATTTGTAAAATCATAATTAGCAGAGAGGAACTGGAATTTGGCATTGGGAAGTTGTGCGTATAACCCTTCAATACCATTATCAAAATCGTGGTTACCAATGGTGGCAGCATCGTATTTGAGCATGCTCATTAATTTAAATTCTAACTCACCACCATAAAAATTAAAATAGGGGGTGCCTTGGAATATATCCCCTGCGTCTAGTAGAAGTGTATTGGGATTCTCATTTCTTATCTGTTCTACCAATGTGGCCCGTCGTGCTAGCCCTCCGAGGTTCGGATATTCAGAATGATTTGTTGGAAACGGGTCAATATGACTGTGCACATCGTTTGTGTGTAAGATGGTGATATGTTTTAAGGCTAGGCTTTCACAGGATGTTAAGCTTAAACCTCCTAAGCCAACAAAAGCAGAGGTAGCAGCGGTACGGGTCAAAAATTTTCTTCTTTCCATATTACTTTGCTTGAACAAATCTGTCATCTACCAAGGGGATGATAGTGTCCATTTTACTTATGTAATCTATCATAGCATTTCTCAATAAGTAATCCGTTTCTGTAATGCCAATATTATTTTTGAAAAAATTCATATTATCACCCCCATTGGCTAAATAATTGGATGTGGCAATGAAGTAAGAACGGTCTTCATCAAAGGGTTTGCCTTTTATATTAACCGAATATAAACTTCCTTTGCTATCTAGCTTAATCTGAATCCCAGACATTGGATGAGGCTGATGCGCTTGTATTAAAAAAGCAATAAGTTCCCTTACAGATTTGGCGGAAAGTTGAACAACAACAATTGTGTTTTCAAAAGGCATTACCTGGTACATGTTCCTTGCAGTTACATTCCCTTTGGAAACCTCCGCTCGGATACCCCCCCGGTTTAAAATTGCAAAATCTATTTCGTTGTTGGTTCTTTTTTTAAAGATGGGCCCAGCTTCAGAAATTACGATGTCTGCCATGAAATTGCCGGCACTCGTATTTAGGGGACCATCTTTTGAACTAAAGGTGGCTGTTGCATATGCAAGGGTACTGTCTAACACTTCGTCTATACGATTTCTATAAGGCTTTACAAACTGATCAATAGAATCTACGGCTTTAATACGGTTAGTGATGGGAATTTGCTTACTCTCAATCTTAAATAGAGTAGGCGGGTGCTGTTGGCAGGACATGAAGACCCCAATTGTTATAATTATAACAAAATGTTGTATTTTTAAATTCATTATACTACGTATCTTCGTATGAGTTTTATTTGGATATTATTTACATTTGTACAAATGTAAAAATACATGTTTTTAGGGGCTATAATTAATAAATTTAAACATAAGTCTGGACAAAAATTTCTCAAAAGGGAATTAGGCAAGACAAGGCAGCGGATAGATAGAAAAAAAGGAGTTAGAACTATTGGTTGTATTGTTAATTTGGATCAGTTTGATAATGTAAAAGTATTTAATGATTTAATAAATGAACTATCCCTACAACCTAACGCAATTCAAGTAATTGGTTACAAGGAAGAATACAATAAAAATTCTCCATACGCCACACCTATGTTTTCAGATAGGGATTTGGGATGGGGCGGCGAGATCCAAAATGGATATGCACAGGAGTTTTTGAGTAAGGAATTTGATTTGCTAATTAATTATTATACTGAAGATAAATTATTGTTACAATTAATGACATTACATACCAAGGCGAGATTGAATGTTGGTTTTGGAGAAGTTGATAAAGATTTAAATGATTTAATATTGAATACTTCCATAAAGGACTTTACTATTTTTAAAAAAGAACTCAAGAAGTATTTATTTATTCTTAACGAAATTAAATGATGGAACAGTTGCAGGGAACGGGAGTAGCATTGGTCACCCCGTTTAGAAAAGATTTTTCTGTGGATACGGAAGCATTGGAAAGAATAGTTAAATTTTGTATTGCTGGTGGTATTGATTATTTAGTGGTACTGGGTACAACAGGAGAATCAGTTACCTTGAGTAAATCTGAAAAGCAACTTGTGATCCATACGATTGTTTCTGCAAATGCAGGAAGGTTACCATTGGTCCTCGGTGTTGGTGGGAATAATACCGTTGCATTGGTAGAAGAACTTCAACAATCAGATTTAAGTGATTTTGAAGCTATTCTATCTGTTTCACCATATTATAATAAACCCACACAAGAAGGAATATACGAACATTTTAAAGCACTATCCCAAGCCTCACCTAAGCCCATTATATTGTATAATGTTCCTGGGAGAACGGGTAGTAATATGTTGCCGGCAACAACCTTGAGGTTGGCCCATGAATTTGAAAATATCGTGGCCATTAAGGAAGCTTGTGGAGATATTTCCCAGATTATGCAGATCATAAAAGAAAGTCCAAAAGGGTTTCAGGTTATTTCTGGTGATGATATAACAGCCTTACCATCAGTGCTTTCGGGTGGGGCTGGTGTAATATCTGTATTGGGCCAAGGGATACCTGCTGAATATTCTAAAATGATAAGACTTGGAATGGATGGCCGGGTAAAAGAAGCTTATAGCCTTCATTACGAAATGATGGATGCTATGTCGCTTATCTTTATGGAGGGTAATCCAGCAGGGATTAAAGCCATCTTTGAATCCTTAAAACTTTCTACTGCCGTAGTGCGTTTGCCCTTAATAGAAGCTACTTCTGAACTCAAAGGAAAAATTGACACATTCTTAAAGTCTTTTTTAAAAGTTAATGTGTAATAGCTCTTTGGTATCTAGTAATTCCCCTGAGTAATCTTTGCAACGTTAAAACTTCGCTAAATAATGCAATAAAGTAGGTCTTAGAACTATTTTAGCCTGTGAAAAAATGTTTTTTATATCCGTTTAGAATCGTTAATTTTGCAGAATGTTTTTAAAAATGAAGCAGTTTTTATTCCTTTTAGGATTTATAATTTTATTTAGCTCTTGTAGTGAGTACCAGAAGGTGCTTAAGAATGAGGACACTTCGGCAAAATACGAACTGGCCGAAAAGTTATACAATGAAGGAGAGTATAACAAAGCAAACAGATTACTGGAACAGATTGCACCAAAATATGTTGGAAAACCTCAGGGAGAACGGGTTATGTTCTTTTTTGCAGATTCTTATTTTAAAATTGGTGATTTTAATTTAGCAGGGTATCAGTTTGAGCGATTTATTAAATCGTATCCTAAAAGCGAAAAATTACAAGAGGCGGCCTTTCTTGGAGCACAAAGTTATTACGAACTTTCTCCTAAATATTCATTGGATCAAACGGATACGGATAAAGCATTGGTTAAACTTCAAAATTTCATCAATACCTATCCAGAATCAACATTTTTTGAGAGAGCCAATATTATGGCTAAGGAACTGACCACTAAAAAAGAAAAGAAAGCTATAGAAATTGTGGCCCAATATAATAAGATAAGTGCTTTTGATTTTAGTTTTCTGACACCTGCAATTAGTGGTGCTGAAAACTTTTTGTCAGATTTTCCTGGTTCCATTTACAGGGAAGATGCTTTATTTTACAAATTAAATGCTTCTACCAATTTTGCGATGAACAGTTTTGATTCGAAAAAGTCAGATAGATTACAAGAAGCCAAAGTTGCCTACAATAATTTAAAGAAGTATTATCCTGAGTCAAAGTACCTGAAGAAGGCGGATGATATGTTGCGAACAATAAATAAAGAATTAGAAAATTTTTCCAAATAAAAATACTTTCACCATGAACATGAACGATTTGAAAAACTCTAAGGCTCCCGTTTCTACGGTTACCATTAATAAAAATGAGTTTGACGCTAACACAGGCAATATTTATGAAGCTATTTCCATCGTTTCCAAAAGAGCGATTCAGATCAACTCTGAAATTAAAAAGGAGTTGTTGGAAAAATTAGAAGAGTTTGCTACTTACAGCGATAGCTTGGATGAAGTTTTTGAAAATAAGGAGCAAATAGAAGTATCCAAATTCTACGAGAAACTTCCAAAGCCTCATGCTTTAGCGGTTGTGGAATGGTTGGAAGATAAAATTTACTACAGGAACACAGAAAAGGACGTTTAAGTCATGTTAGGCGGTAAAAATATCCTTCTAGGAATCACCGGAGGTATAGCCGCGTATAAGACAACATTTCTTGTTCGTTTATTAATAAAAGCTGGCGCCAACGTTAAAGTCATTTTAACGGATAGCGCTAGCTCTTTTGTTTCTCCATTAACACTTGCTACTTTATCTAAGAATCCTGTGCTGTCCTCTTTTGTTCAGGATGACGGAGGAGGCATCGCTTGGAACAATCACGTAGAGCTAGGTCTCTGGGCAGATTTGATGCTTGTTGCCCCTGCCACTGCTAATACCTTGTCGAAAATGGCAAACGGTACATGTGACAACTTGCTTCTAGCCACATATTTATCGGCAAAATGTCCAGTTTTGTTTGCTCCTGCGATGGATTTGGACATGTACAAACACCCTTCATCTGTAGCTTCTTTTGAGAAGTTGCAAACCTATGGCAATATCATGATTCCGGCTACCGCTGGTGAGTTGGCTAGTGGACTGCATGGTGAAGGCCGTATGGCAGAACCGGAAGATATTCTTGCTTTTTTGAAAGAATATATAGCTAGTGGTTTGCCATTGAAAGGAAAAAAAGTTTTGATCACCGCTGGCCCAACCTATGAGGCAATAGATCCTGTTAGGTTTATAGGCAACCACTCTTCAGGATTGATGGGATTTGAATTGGCCAATGCCGCTGCCCTCAAAGGTGCTGAGGTTATTTTAATTTCTGGACCGTCAGCGTTAAATGTCCAAAACGACAAAATCAGCCTTGTCCGAGTTGTTACTGCTGATCAAATGTATGATGCGGTACATGCCCATTATGGGCTAATGGATATTGTTATTTGTGCCGCGGCGGTTTCTGATTATAGGCCCAAAAAGGCCGTAGCTCAAAAGATTAAGAAAAAAGAGGACAGTCTTACCTTGGAACTGGTCAAAAACAGAGATATTTTGTTGTCTCTGGGGGAGCAAAAGAAAAATCAATATCTGGTTGGCTTTGCCCTTGAAACAGAAAATGAGCTCCAAAATGCAAAGGGTAAATTGACTAAAAAGCACTTGGATGCCATCGTATTGAACTCTTTGAACGATACTGGTGCCGGTTTTGGAAAAACCACCAATAAAATTTCATTTATAGATAAGAATTTAGGTATTAAAACGTTTGGGTTAAAGACCAAGGCCGAGGTAGCTTTGGACATAATGAATGAAATAATTAATAGACTCCATGTATAGGCTCTTGCTTGCTATTTGTTGTACACTATGTTCCATTTCTTTGTATGCCCAAGAAATTAATTGTACGGTTACCATAAATTCAGATCAAGTAGGTCAAACTAATCAACAGATATTTAAAACTTTGGAGCGTTCTTTGAACGATTTTGTCAATAAAAGCAAATGGACCAATAAGGTTTATAAGGAACGAGAGCGAGTAAATACAAGGATTTTTATTACCGTTTCCGAGTTCGAATCCAACAGGTTTAAGGCGAGTATACAGCTGCAATCTTCAAGACCTGTATTTAATACATCCTATGAAAGTCCAGTATTTAATTACAAGGACAACCAATTCAATTTTGAATATATAGAATTTCAGCCTTTGGTATACAATGAAAATGTATTTGATTCCAATTTGGTGGGCGTAGTGGCTTATTATGTATATGTAATGCTAGGTCTGGATGCCGATACGTTTGCTTTAGAGGGAGGAAATGAATTTTATAGGAAGGCCCAAAATATAGTTACACAAGCCCAAGGAAGTAGTTTTACGGGTTGGAGTCAATCTTCTAGCGATAGAACTCGCTTTGAATTGGTAGATAACCTATTATCCAATACGTTTAGGGAATATCGTATAGCAATGTATAATTATCATAGGAAAGGACTTGATATCTTGGCAGATAATAACAGTACTGGGAAACAAGTTATTGCAGGAACTATGCGTTTAATGGAGACCATGGTGAAGCGACGTCCAAATGCTTTTTTAATCCAAACATTTTTTGATGCCAAATCTGAAGAGATTAGGGATATCTTTTCTGATGGTCCAAAAATGGATATTGTTCAGCTCAGAGAGACCCTAGCGAGGATTGCTCCTTTTTATTCCAATACATGGAATGAAATAAAATATTGACCTCCATTTTTTTCCAGTGGAATATCAATTATCTTTACGGCAATAATCGATTCAATCTTGCTTACAAACATCTCAATTAAAAATTACGCATTAATAGACCATTTAAACGTTTCGTTTACCAATGGCTTAACTATCATTACCGGAGAAACAGGCGCAGGTAAGTCGATCTTATTAGGTGGCCTGTCTTTAGTTTTGGGCAAAAGAGCAGATCTGTCCTCCTTAAAGAATAAGGATTCCAAATGTATAGTAGAGGCAGAATTTGAAATAGGAAAATACCATCTAGCGCCATTTTTTAAAGAAAAGGAACTAGATTACGATTCTAAAACTATCTTGAGAAGGGAAATATTACCTAGTGGAAAATCTAGAGCCTTTGTCAATGATACCCCAGTAACCTTGGATATCTTGTCCTACTTGGGCGATTGTTTGATAGACGTACATTCTCAGCACCAAACGATGCAGATGACCGAGGATGATTTTCAATTGAAGGTTATTGATGCACTTGCGGATAATGGCAATATTTTGACTGACTTTGGAATAAAGCGTTCTCACTATCTAGAAACTGTAAAGGAATTAAAAAAGTTACTCGATTTTCAGGAAAATAGCACCAAGGAGCATGAATACAATAGCTTTCTTTTAAAGGAATTAGAATCGGCTACACTCAAGATTGGCATCCAAGAAGAATTGGAAGAACAGTATGAACAATTGAGCAATGTTGAGACCATAACGGAATATTTATCAAAAGGGAACCAATTACTAAATGACGAACAGATAGGAATAGTTACCATTCTTACAGAATTAAAGCAGATATCCAATAAGTTATCTGGCTTCGGCACACAGTTTATAGCTACTAATGAACGTATTCAGTCGGTTTTTATAGAAATGGACGACATCTCTGCGGAACTGCAGAACTTTTTTGACAATGTTGAGGCTAATCCCCAATTATTGGAAGAGATCAATGGAAAGCTTCAATTATTGTACGATCTATTGAAAAAACATAGTGCCCAAGATATATCTGATTTGATAGAGATAAAAGAGGATTTGGCTCAAAAGGTGGACGCAACCGAAAATGTTGGAGCTGCCATTAAATCAAAACAAGCCCAATTATCTAATCAGGATAAGGAACTAGAAGCTATAGCCGTAACCCTCAGAAAGCGTAGGGAAAAGGTTGTGCCTTTACTTAAAAAGCAGTTGGAGGAAATGCTGGTTTCTTTGGGAATGCCTAGCGCAACCTTTAAAATAGAGATACATCCCGCCACAACCTTTGGAAAAAAAGGGAAGGATACGTTAGTATTTCTCTTTTCGGCAAATAAAGGAACAGATTTTGGTCCTTTGAAAAAAGTGGCATCAGGAGGGGAGTTGTCACGGATTATGCTGACAATTAAATCTATATTAGCAAAATACGAGCAATTGCCTACCATGATGTTCGATGAAATTGACACAGGGGTTTCCGGTGAAATTTCTTCAAGAATGGGAGACATAATGAAAGAAATGAGCCAAGGGATGCAAATCTTTTCCATTACACATTTACCCCAGGTGGCTTCCAAAGGCGATCATCATTTTAAGGTGTACAAAGAAGAAGATAATTTGGAAACCCATACTAATATGAAAAAATTAGACCAAGAGGAGCGGGTAGCGGAATTAGCAGAGATGCTTGGAGGAAAAGCTATGTCCGATTCTGCGATTGCACATGCAAGAGAGCTATTGAATTAACTTATTTTAAATATCTTTGAAACAAATAACAACCTAAGAAAACTGTTTACACATGTCATATAACTTATTAAAAGGTAAAAAAGGAATTATTTTTGGAGCTTTGGATGAAAATTCAATAGCTTGGAAAACAGCTGAGAGAGTTCACGCTGAAGGTGGTACGTTCGTTTTAACCAATGCACCCATTGCGATGAGAATGGGACAAATCAACGAACTTGCCAAAAAAACCGGTTCTGAAATTGTTCCTGCAGATGCTACTAGTGAAGAGGATTTACAGAATTTAGTTGAAAAATCTGTTGAAATTCTTGGAGGAAAAATTGATTTCGTTTTGCATTCCATCGGAATGTCTGTCAATGTTAGAAAGGGACGGGCTTATACAGATGAAAAATATGATTTTACAGCAAAAGGTTGGGACGTTTCAGCGCTATCCTTTCATAAAGTAATGCAAACCTTGTATAAGGCCGATGCTATGAACGAGTGGGGTAGTATTGTAGCTTTGACCTATATGGCAGCTCAAAGAACCTTCCCAGATTATAATGATATGGCAGACAATAAGGCTTATTTGGAGTCAGTGGCACGTAGTTTTGGTTATTTCTTTGGAAAAGAAAAGAAAGTAAGGGTAAATACCATTTCGCAATCACCAACACCTACAACAGCAGGACAAGGCGTTAAAGGGTTCGATGGTTTTATCAACTATGCTGAAAAAATGTCACCGTTAGGGAATGCAACTGCTCAAGACTGTGCAGATTACACCGTCTCTTTATTTTCTGATTTGACCAAGAAAGTGACCATGCAAAATTTATTTCATGATGGTGGCTTTTCAAATACAGGTGTAAGTCAAGAAGTTATTGAGGAATTTACTAAGTAATATTGCATACATATATATAAGGCCATCCCGTTTAAAAGGATGGCTTTTTATGTTTATAAAATAAAGATATGGATTTGTTCTTTTCCTTTATCGTTCCCGTTTATAACAGACCAAATGAAATTAGGGAGCTGTTAGAAAGTATACTGTTACAAACGTATAGTGGCCCTTACGAGATTGTAATTGTAGAGGATGGCTCTACTATTAGTTCAGAAGAGGTGATAATTTCATTTGAGTCCCAACTTCCTATAACGTATCTTCAAAAGGCAAATACCGGTCCTGGAGATTCTAGGAATTATGGAATGCGGAGAGCCAAAGGAAATTATTTTATAGTTTTAGATTCAGATTGTATTCTGACACCAGAATATTTGGACATGGTCCATACCTCTTTAATGGCTGAATATGTAGACTGTTATGGCGGTCCTGATGCCGCTCATGAATCATTCTCGAAAGTGCAGAAGGCCATTAACTACGCTATGACCTCTGTATTAACAACAGGCGGGATTAGGGGTTCTAAAAAGGCTATTGATAAATTTCAGCCAAGAAGTTTTAATATGGGTATTTCCAAAAAAGCTTTTGATGCCACGGGCGGTTATGGGAACATACACCCAGGAGAAGATCCAGATCTTATCATACGTCTATGGGAACAGGGTTTCAATACTAAGCTTATCCCTGAAGCCTATGTATTTCATAAAAGGCGCATAGATTGGCATAAATTCTACATCCAAGTTAATAAATTTGGGATGGTAAGGCCAATATTGAATAAATGGCATCTAGGTACAGCCAAAATAACCTATTGGTTTCCTACGCTTTTTTGTTTGGGACTATTAGTGTCTGTAGTGTTTGCTATAATGGGAAGTTCAATAATGCTTTTTGTTTATATCCTTTATTTTTGTGTTCTTTTTATTGATTCCTTATTGAAAAATAAAGACATAGAAATAGCTATACTTTCTTTGGTGGCAGTGTCCATTCAATTTTATGGATACGGAAAGGGTTTCCTAGAGGCCACATTAAAATTAAATGCATCCCAAAAGAAACCTCAAGAAATTTTTCCAAATCTATTTTTTAAAATAAATTAAAGGGTGATAAAAAAAACGAATAACGGACTACAAAAACGAAAGATAAAAATCTTTTCACTCTTCTTATTGTGTTCTGGATTGGCTTGGTTTGTAAGTAACTTAACGGAACAGTACACGAGCACATCATCGTTTAAATTGGAATACATAAATGTTCCAGACAGTTTACTTTTTAAAGGTTCCTCCAAAGATCAGCTCGAAGTAAAACTGAAATGTAGTGGTTTCCAGTTCTTACGCTTTAAATTCACTCCAAAGGTGGTTCAGTTGGATTTGTCTTATATTAAAAAAAGGGGGGCAAAATTTTACTTACCACAAGAAGCTTGTGTTAAGCAAATAGAAGGCCAATTACCATCATCTATTTCCTTGATAGATGTTGATAATCGGGATACCTTGTACTTCGCTCTTTATCGTCTATATTCAAAGACGGTGCCTGTAGTCTCCAGATTGAAAATAGATTATGCGCAAAATTATATGGTAGATGGTTCTCTAAAAATGGAACCTACAGAAGTAACACTTTCAGGACCTAAATATGAAATAGATACTATTAGAAATGTGCACACAAGAAATGCAATTTTAAAAGAGGTCACAGATGATTTTTCTAAGAAATTATCGATTGTAAAATCAAATAAATTAGTAAATACTAAGTATTCTTCTTCAAAGGTTAAGATTACCGGTAAAGTAGCTCGATTTTCAGAAAAGATAATAGAAGTACCAGTAGAAGTGATAAACCTTGATGGGGATATGGAGATCAAAACATTTCCCAATAAGATTTCTGTTCTTTGTAAGGGAAAAGTTGAAAGTTTAAAAAAAATAAAAGTAGCTGATTTCAGGGTAGTAGCTGATTTTAATACGGTAAAAGAGACAAGATCTACAATGATTACTTTGAACTTGAAAAACAAGCCAGAAGGACTTTTTGACTGTAAGCTTTTAGAAAAGGAAGTAGAATATATTTTAAATAAGCAATGAAATTAATTGGATTGACGGGGGGAATTGGCAGTGGAAAATCGACTGTTGCAGAAATGTTTGCAACATTGGGAGTCCCTGTATATAATTCAGATGCCGAGGCTAAACTGCTTATGACCAATTCCAATCAAATAAAAAAAGCCATTGTTGAACTTTTTGGAAATAATGCATATGTTGAAGGTGTTTTGAACAGAGATTTAATATCTAAAAAAGTTTTTTTGGACAAAGGGCTATTAAATCATTTAAATGCCATTGTTCATCCAGCAGTTAGAGAACATTTTGAGTCTTGGGTCAAAAAACAAGATTATCCATATGTCATACAGGAAGCTGCTATTATTTTTGAAAATGGTATTCAAGATAGATATGACGCTATTGTTTTGGTAACAGCCCCTAAAGAAACTAGACTAAAACGGGTGTTGGCGAGGGATAACGTTTCTGAAAAACAAGTATTGTCCAGAATGGACAACCAATGGGATGAAGCTGATAAGATGGCACTTGCCACGTATACTATCAAAAATATCGACCTGGAGGAAACTAAGGGAAAAGTACAAGAGATTCACCAAATATTTCTTAAGGGATAGGGCTTATGGAATAAATTTTAACATTTTTGTTAAGGTTAGGTTAAACGTACAATCCACTAAATGTTAAATTTCTAATTTTACGCCAATGAACAAGAAGTTATTCGTACTGCTTGTTATCCTGATGAGTCTTTCCCTTGTGGGCATTATTTTTGTTCAAGGATATTGGATAAAGAAATCAGTAGATGATAAAGAGGAGCAGTTTTCAAATGCGGTTTCTGAGGTTTTAACCAAAGCGACAGAGAAGATAGAGGATAGGGAGGTAAAGGACTACTCGGACCGGTATGTGAACCTTAAAGACAGTCTAGGTAAGCCCAAGGATTCACATTTTAGGAATTTCTTTTTTGTAGATAGGGATGTAAATTCCAATGAAGTACTCTTTTACTCTCATGGAATTTTAGAAGAGGATTATAATGTTGCATCAACGTTCTTTGACAATGACATAGGTACAGATAGTACAACTCTAAAAAATTTCACGAGTAAACGCACAAAAACAATATTCAGGGAAGATTATGGTCTAGATGGTAAAGGATTTAAATTAAGCCCTGTTCAAACTTTGGAGAAAATTGGAGGTCTTTCCTCAATTGAGAAGGCCCAATTTGATGATGTTTTTAGGGAATATGCTAAAACTGTTCCCATACATAAAAGGGTGTCCAAACAAGAAATAGAATTGATTTTAGAGAGGGAGCTTCACAACCGAGGAATAGACATAGATTATGAATATGGTGTGTACAGTAAAGGGCTTCCAACTAAAGTTAGGTCAAGGAAATTCAAGTTTGTAGGGAGCACCTTGTATGAGGCACCCATATTTGGTGATAGTGAAGGCGCGACAGATTTTTCACTTTTGATTTCATTTCCTAAAAAGAAAAAGTTCTTGATCAGTTCAATTCTTGGAATGGCGATCTTATCCTTAGTGTTTACCTTGGTTATAGTAGTGGCATATTCAAGTGCTATATATCAATTAATAAAACAAAAACAGATCTCTGAGATCAAGACAGATTTTATTAATAATATGACGCATGAGTTCAAGACCCCTATTGCTACTATTAATTTGGCCGTTGAGGCTATCAAAAATCCCAAAATAATAGATGATAAGGAAAAGGTTTTGCGCTATCTTCAGATGATAAGGGATGAGAATAAAAGGATGCATGCCCAGGTAGAGAATGTACTAAGAATTTCAAAACTGGAAAAAAATCAGTTGGATATTAGCAAGGACAGAAACGATGCCCATGAAATTATCGAGGATGCAATTACCCATGTAGAGCTGATCGTAGGTGATAGGGGTGGTTATATAAAAACCCATTTGAATGCGGAAAGGTCTGATATCTTGGCAAATGACATGCACTTTACCAATGTTATTGTAAATATTTTGGATAATGCCATTAAATATTCACCAGATGCACCAAAAATTGATGTGTTTACGGAATTGGCAAAGAATTATATAGTGATAAAGATTCAGGACCAAGGTTCAGGAATGAGCAAAGTGGTGCTAAAAAAGGTATTTGAAAAATTTTATAGGGAACATACGGGCGATATACACAACGTAAAAGGCCACGGTCTTGGGTTAGCCTATGTTAAAAGAATAGTTGAAGATCATCAAGGTGAGGTATATGCAGAAAGTGAAAGAGGTAAAGGAAGCACTTTCTATATAAAACTACCTTTAATTTAAAAAATAGATATGGAGACAGTAAATAAGAAAATACTTTTGGTTGAGGATGATCCAAATTTTGGGATTGTACTTAAAGATTATTTAACCATGAACGACTTCGATGTTGTCTTGGCAAAAAATGGAATGGAAGGTTTTGAAAAATTTAAAAAGGATAATTTTGATGTTTGTATTCTGGATGTCATGATGCCTTATAAAGATGGGTTTACCTTAGCGAAAGAAATTAGGGAAAAGAACGAGCATGTGCCCATTGTTTTCCTTACTGCAAAAACCATGAAAGAAGATGTTCTTAAAGGGTACAAGGCAGGCGCCGATGATTATCTTAACAAACCCTTCGATTCTGAAGTATTGCTTATGAAACTTAAGGCCATTTTGCAAAGAAAAGCATCCAATGGACTTGCGGACAGTAAGAAATTTGAATTTACCATAGGTGGGTTCCAATTAAACTCTAAACTCAGGTTTCTAAAATATAAGGAGGAAGAAGCTACAAAGCTTTCACCAAAAGAAAATGAATTGTTGCGTTTGTTGGCCTTACATGAAAACGATCTAATGCCAAGAGAATTGGCACTCACTAAAATCTGGAGGGATGATAACTATTTTACATCCAGAAGTATGGACGTATATATTGCAAAACTGAGAAAATATCTTAAGAAAGATGAGAATGTTGAAATATTGAACATTCACGGTGAAGGTTTCAGGTTAGTAATAAAGACTGAAGAATAGATCCTAATATTACATATATTTAAAAAACCGTTCAGAATTTTGGGCGGTTTTTTCTTTTACAGGAATTGGCTGATTATAGCAACGCTTATGAATCCTGTAAAAGCAAGAATGGTGGTCATAACGGTCCAAGATCTAAATGTTTCTTTTTCAGTGATGCCCAAATATTGACCTACCAACCAAAATCCACTATCATTAACATGGGAGAAAATACTTGCTCCAGATGCTATAGCGATGACCATGCAGCCTAATTGAGGACCACTCAGGGCAGTATTAATCATTAAAGGTGAAACTAGTCCAGCGGCAGTTATCATAGCTACTGTAGACGACCCTTGTAGAATTCTTACAATGGCCGCACTCATAAAGGCAAAAGTCAATAAGGGTATACCAGCCTCACTTAAAGATGTCGCTAATAATTCCCCTGCCCCTGTATTTGTAAGGACTTGTTTGAAGACACCTCCGGCCCCTGTTAAAAGGATTATAGTACCTGCAGGTTCTAGTGACTTAGTCGTAATCTTAAATAATTTATCCTTGCTATAACCTCTTTTTATCCCGAAGAAATACCATGCAAGTATATTTGCTATAATAAGGGCAGTAAAAGGATGACCCAATAACGTGATACCATTTTTTATCGTCTTGTTTTCAAGTGCAACTAAATCACTGTTCAAAACGGTATTCAATAAGATTAAAAAAATAGGAACACTAATGATTCCTAAGGTAATTCCAATATTGGGTAGACCTGTTTGTTCTCCTTTTTCAATTTCTTTAGGGGCCTCTACATGAATCTTTTTTGCGATATACTTTCCATATAGTAGTCCGCTTGCAAGCGCTGTAGGGATGCCCACAATGAATCCAATTAAAATTACCCAACCTAATTCTGCCCCAATGATATTCGCCACAGCAATAGGCCCTGGGGTAGGAGGTATAAAGGCATGGGTAATGGCTAAACCTGCAAGCAGTGGAATAGCATATAATAACAAGGATTTGCCTGTTTTTCTTTGTAATGCGTAAATCATGGGCACTAAAATAATGAAGGCCACATCAAAGAATACGGGAATCGCTATAACAAAACCAGAAATGACCATAGCCAATGGTGCTTTTTTAACACCAAATTTGGAAATCATAAAGTTGGCAATGGTCTTAGCACCTCCTGAATATTCCAAAATTGCACCAAACATCGCGCCAAGTCCCACTACTGTTGCGACAAACCCTAAGGTGTTTCCCATTCCTTCCTGAACAGTTTTAATAATTTGCTCGGCATCCAAACCAGCTGAAATACCCACCAGTACACTACCAATTAGCAAGGCAATAAAAGCATTAATTTTTAATTTTAAAATTAAAAATAAGAGTACTGCTATACCTAGGATAACTGATAATATCAATTGGGTTTCTACCATTTTTTAGTGGGTTTTTCTATTTGAAATCTAGTTTTGCATCTACGTGTCAAGTGCGGTTAGTATCGTATGGACCATTTTTTCAGGTTGCTGGTTAATTTTTACCACAATAGCATTTTTTGGTGGTGATAAGACATCAAATTGGGACTGTAATAGTTCTAGGGGCATATAGTGACCCTTTCTTTGCTGCAGTCTTTCAAGGACTTCTTGAAAGGAACCTTTCAAATAGATGTAATAAACGCCTTTGCTAATTCCTGCTTGGAGCAGATCTCTATAACTCTCCTTTAAGGCCGAACATGCAATAACGGCTCCTTTGACTAGATTATTTTTTGCCAGTATATTTAAGGCTACTAACCAGTCATAACGATCTTCATCATTTAAAGGTTTACCAGCGGACATTTTTTCAATATTGACATCCGGATGAAAGTCATCGCCATCAAAAAAAGGATAATCTAGGGCTTCTGCCAATAGTTTCCCTATAGTGGATTTACCTGAACCTGAAACCCCCATTACAAAAAGAATATGATTATAAACTTGTGTCACGATTTATGTTTAGATTTTTTGTTTGACTTTTTCTACTACCGTTTGGATAACGGCTTGGTAATCTACCCAAATGGTTTGTTCATTTTTTTTAAACCATGTTAGTTGTCTTTTCGCGAATCTTCTAGAATTCTTTTTTATTTCTGAAATGGCAAAATCCAGGGTCCAATCTCCTTCTAAATATTTAAAAAGTTCTCTATAGCCTACTGTTTGAAGAGCGTTTAAAGATTTGTAGGATTCAAGGGATATAACTTCATCAACCAAACCAGCGTCTATCATTTTATCCACCCGTTGGTTGATACGATCATAAATGATAGTACGTTCTGCAGCTATACCTATACTGATGGTCTTAAAATTCCTCTGTTCCTTGCTCTGGTTTAAAAAAGAAGTAAAGGGTTTTCCGGTTCCTAGGCATATTTCAAGTGCTCGTATTAGTCGGTGCGGATTTTCCGTATCCACTTTATTGAAGTAAACAGGGTCCAAATCAGCAAGTTGTTCTTGTAAAACGGAAATACCTTGATCTTGTATAACCTTGTTTAAGTGTGTCCTTATGCTTGGGTTAATTTCTGGAAACTTGTCTAGTCCTTTTGTAATTGCATCTATGTAAAGTCCACTACCACCAACCATAATCACAATATCCTTTTCTTTAAATAATGTATGTAGTAAGGCAATAGCATCTCTTTCAAAATCTCCCACCGAATATTCATCATGTATGCTAATGTTTTGAATGAAATGGTGCTTTATCGTTTCTAGTTCCACTTTTGAAGGGACAGCTGTGCCTATTGACATTTCCTTAAAAAACTGTCTGGAATCTGCAGAGATAATTTCTGTTTTAAATTGTTGGGCTAGTTGAATGGCCAATGCTGTTTTGCCTATTCCAGTTGGCCCTACTATGGATATAAGCCATTTGTCGTCCATTAAGCATCGTTTAATTTGCTGCCGCAAATTCTACAGAATTTAGCATCGTTTCTCAACACCTCAGTGCTACAAGTGGAACAGGACCGACCTCTATCAGTTGTATCTTTTTTGTTCATTTCACTAGTATATTCGGCAGATACGATACCTGTGGGGACGGCTATTATACCATACCCAATGATCATAATAAGGCTGGCAAGTAACTGTCCTAAAGGGGTTTCAGGTGAAATATCTCCGTAACCAACAGTTGTCAAAGTTACAATGGTCCAGTATACACTATGTGGGATGCTATTAAAGCCATGTTCGGGTCCTTCTATAATGTACATGACCGTACCCAACAATATAGAAACTATAATAATGAAAAATACAAAAACTAATATTTTAGTCTTACTAGCATTCAATGCTCTGGCTAGATTATTGGATGCTCCTACGAAACGGGCGAGTTTAAGGATTCTGAAAATCCTTAAGAGCCGCAAGATCCTAAATGCAGTAAGGTATTGGGATCCAATGAACAATAGGGATAGATATTTTGGTAGTGTGGATAATAGATCAACGGCACCGAAAAAACTAAAAATATAGGTTTTTGGTTTTCGTATACTAATTACCCTTAAAATGTATTCTAATGTAAAAAGAATGGTGATCGTCCATTCAGATATATTTAAAAAGGTATGATAGTTTTTATCTACCCAGGGGACACTTTCTAACATTACTATTACAATACTGTAAACGATAACAATCAATAAGATGATATCGAACAGTTTACCTGCCGGAGTATGAGTCCCGTAAATTACTTCGTGTATCTTTTTCTTCCAGTTTTTGGAAAGGATGGGTTGGTTACTCAAAAGATTGCTTTTTAGTAAAAATAATAAAAGTGTACTAATTTAAGGTTATGCTTATAAGGTAACAATTTTAGCGATTTTTCCTTTTCTAAGATGTGATTCTATTAAAAAGGTGGTATTGGCATTATCTTCCATTGGGGTGATTATGGTCTCCAAAATCTGGATTTTATTGATTTGATAATTTAAATCAAAAAACCCCAAGCCTTTAAAAACACCGTTTTTTATAAGGATTCCACTTTTTTCTCCTAATACTCTGCCTTTGTCAATTAGAATCATATTCTTATTGGTAATAGAGTAGGTTTCCAAGGCTAAGTTAACCCTTTCATTGTAAGGTTCGGTTTCCTCTTTTTGGATACATGCACCTAAGCAAATACCAGAAGAATATTTGGAGCAGCTTGCCTTTGCCTGAGAAATGCCATTTAACTTATCGCATAATTGAAACTCTTCAGTGATTTTGTAAAGGAAATTTTGGGCAGCATGAATACTATTAAAGGTGGCAGCGAGATCTGGACCTTGATTAATTTTCTCAGTGCTAAGAGAGAAATAACCATTGGGATTTTTACGCTTATAAATCCCGTAAGAAAAAAGTTTTCTGTTGGAATAGGTATTGTATTTAGGCTTGTTTCTTTGCAGCTCTTCATTTTCCTTTAAAAGAGCCATTAATTCGCTTCCCGTACGCTCAAAGGTTATTGTTTTTGTTTCTTTTTGTATTTTTCTGGCCTTGGAACCGTCATTTGTAAAATGCTGGTTTACTCGTTTTTTAATATTGCCTGAATTGCCTAATAAGATAATTTCACCATCCTTGTTATGCATGTAATAAACACCTCTAACAGAGGGAAGTTGTTCTACTATATCCAATTGGGTTGGAGAAAGTTCCCCCAAGGATGCCGCTTTGGTGATCTCCTTAACAATAGACTTATCATTGTCTTTGGACAATAAAAGTTTAAATAATTTTAAGGTGGCCAAGGCATCTCCATTGGCCCTGTGCCTGTCACTAACGGGAATGCCTAAGGAACGGACTAACTTTCCCAAACTGTATGAATCTTGATCAGGAATCAATTTTTTTGACAAGTCTACCGTACACAATGTTTTACGCTCGAAATTAAATCCCAATCTTCGGAATTCGGTTCGGAGGATACGATAATCGAACTGGGCGTTATGCGCCACTATTACTGCATCTGAAGTAATTTCAACAATTCGTTTAGCTACCTCATAAAATTTGGGCGCAGTCGTTAACATCTTATTGTTGATGCCCGTAAGGTTTACCACAAACGGTTGTATTTCCTTTTCTGGATTGATAAGGCTTATAAATTGGTCAACAACTTCATGTCCATCAAATCGATGGATGGCAATCTCGGTGATTCCCTCTTCATTGTATTTGCCTCCAGTTGTTTCTATATCGAGTATTACATACATTTTTTTCTACCCTTGAGGTTCACTGTTTCTTTAAAACCATAATTTTAGTTTCTTTCCCCAAAAATACTGCTTCCAATTCGGATCATAGTACTGCCTTCTTCAATGGCTATTTGATAGTCTCCACTCATTCCCATGGACAAAGTATCAATATTCGGCAACGTTTCCTTTGATCTATTAAATTGAGTTTTAAGGTGTTTAAATTCTCTGCGTATTTGATTTTTATCTTCTGTGAAAGTAGCCATACCCATCAATCCTACAACCTTAATATTTTGTAATTTTCCAAAGGTTTCTGAATTTAACAAATCATTTAGCTCTGTTTCGTCCAGTCCAAATTTAGTATCTTCTTCAGCAATATGTACTTGTAAAAGACAATCTATAATACGACTGTTTTTTTTTGCCTGCTTATTAATTTCCTTCAGTAGCTTTAGGCTGTCCACGCCATGAACCAAGGAAACATATTCTGCCATGTATTTCACCTTGTTGGTTTGTACATGTCCAATCATGTGCCATTGTATATCTTTTGGAAGATTCTCCCATTTTTGGGTCATCTCTTGGATCTTGTTTTCACCAAACACCCGTTGTCCGCCATCATAGGCTTGTTGAAGATCTTTTTCAGGCTTTGTTTTTGATACTGCAACTAAAGTTACAGATTTAGGGATGGAGTTTAGTATTTCTTCTATGTTTTCTTTTATAGCCATTCTTAGGATTTCTTTATTCTAATTTTATACGTTTTAGTTACGCAACTCTAAAGTTCATAGATAGTAAGCCCACTTCTTATTTTAGGTTCAATATAGGTGCTTTTTGGGGGCATTACCAATCCAGCATCAGCAATATTCTTTAGTTCATCTATGGATACAGGAACCATTCCAAAGCCTACCGCAAAATTTCTCTTATCTATTTCATCTTTCATATTAAAGATGTTATTCTTGCCAAAACCATATTTGATTCTTTTATTCTTCCTAAGATCAGAGATTCCCAAAATTGGTTCTAAAATGGTTTTATATAGAATTTGAGTGTCCAATTTACTCAAAGCATCGCTGAACTTGAAAATTTGCTTTCTCAATTGCAAGGCGAAAAAATCACCATCTAAATACATGCTAAATTGATGCTTTTCTAAGGGTTTGTATAGGGCCTTCCCTTTCTTTTCAATCTTAAAATAGGTATCAAGGGCAACTAGGAATTCTTCTTTGGTAAGTCCATTTAGGTCTTTTATCATTCTATTGAACTCAAATATCTTAATCTCCGATTCGGGGATAAGATAACTCATAAAATAGTTATAAGGTTCCTCTCCTGTGTGCACTTGATTACATTTTTTGCTCTTATCGGCAAAGATCATGGAGGAAGCACTTCTATGGTGGCCATCAGCAATATAAAGGGAGTCTATCTTATTGAATTCTTCCTGTAATTTTGAAATATCAGTTTCTTTTGTAATGGTCCAAAGCGAATGAATAGCTTTATCTGTTGTTGAAAATCGATATTCAGGCTCTCTTTTCTTTACTTCGTCTATAATTTTCTCAATGTTGGTATTATCAGGATAAGTCAATAAAACTGGTTCCGCATTAAAGCCTACATTCTTTAGGTATACTGCAAAAAGATTCTCCCTATGTTTAATGGTATCTTCGTGTTTTTTAATCACATTATTCTTATAATCCTCAACACTAGTGCCACAAAACAGACCGCAACAGCTAAAATCTTCTTTTTCTATTTTATAAAGATAAAAGGATGGTTGGGTATCCCGTATAAGAATTTCATCCTCCAAAAACTCCAAATACCTATTACGTATAAGCCTTAAACGTTCTCCCCCCGATACTTTTTTATCAAATTTAAACCCTGGGTTAATAATATGCAAAAACGAAAACGGATTATATGTAAGTATGGAATTTAGTTCCTTGACGGTATAATCCTCATAAGAACGGGATGCTAAAAAAGGTGCTTTATCCCTTGCTGGTCTAATGGCCTTGAAAGCCTTGATGATGGCCATTGGTCTTATTAAATAAATTGAGCGGATACTTTTTCCGCTTTCTTAGATTCCGAATAATCATAAAACCCTTCTCCGGATTTGATCCCTAATTTTTTTGCCATCACCATATTGATCAAAAGAGGACATGGTGCATATTTAGGATTTTTAAAGCCGTCATACATGACATTAAGAATAGAAAGACAAACATCTAGACCTATAAAATCTGCTAATTGTAATGGTCCCATTGGATGCGCCATTCCCAATTTCATCACGGTGTCTATTTCAGTAACGCCAGCCACGCCGTTGTAAAGAGTTTCAATAGCCTCATTGATCATGGGCATTAAGATCCTATTGGCTACAAATCCTGGATAATCGTTTACCTCTGTTGGCGTTTTACCCAGCTTTTTAGATAATTCCATGATGTTCTTGGTCACTTCATTAGAGGTGTTATAGCCTCGGATGATTTCTACCAATTTCATAATGGGTACGGGGTTCATAAAATGCATTCCAATAACCTTATCGTCCCTATTGGTAACAGCTCCTATCTGGGTTATGGAAATAGAGGATGTATTTGTGGCCAAAATAGTTTCTGGATTACAAATCTGATCTAGTTCCCTAAATATATTCAATTTAATCTCTACATTCTCGGTAGCTGCCTCCACTACTAAATCCATATTTTCAACCCCTTCCTTAAGTCCAGTATGGGTTTTTATGTTTTTAAGAGTATTCAATTTGTCAATTTCTGTAATGGTCTCTTTAAAAACCATTCGGTCTAGGTTTTTCTCTATAACCGCCATTCCCTTATCCAAGGATGCCTGTGAAATATCTATAAGATTTACCTTGTAACCATTTTGGGCAAAAACGTGTGCTATGCCATTACCCATGGTTCCAGCACCTATAACTGCAATATTTTTCATGCTTTGATTTTAATGTTTTTTAATCATTATTAGTTGTACGGTTAGCCACTTTCGTTGGTTAATCCATTCATGGTTGGTTAGCCTACTTCTTTTCAAAGGAGGCTATTACCTGAAGGGCTACCTTTAACGCCTGTGTCCCTTGATAAAGAGATACAACAGGAGTAGTATTATTATTTATGGCATCTGCAAAGGTCTCCAGTTCATCCAAAATGGCATTATTCGCAGAAATAGTAGGGTTTTCAAAATAAATCTGTTTCTTCTCACCTTCTGCATTTTGTAAAACCATATCAAAATCTCCAGGTATTTCTGGTGCATCTTTCATTTTTACCACCTCTACTTTTTTCTCTAGAAAGTCCACGGAAATATAGGAATCCCGCTGAAAAAATCTAGATTTTCGCATGTTTTTTAATGAAATTCTGCTTGCGGTCAGGTTGGCGACGCAGCCATTTTCAAATTCTATCCTGGCATTGGCAATATCCGGAGAGTTGCTTATAACGGAAACTCCACTGGCATTAATTTGCTTTACTTTAGAATTTACAACGCTGAGGATAGCATCAATATCATGGATCATAAGATCTAGAACTACAGGAACATCGGTTCCTCTTGGATTGAATTCGGCTAGTCTATGGGTCTCAATGAACATTGGATTTTTTATTTTATCCTTAACTGCCGAAAAAGCCGGATTAAAACGCTCTACATGCCCCACTTGTCCTTTTACATTATACTTTTTTTCTAGGATCAATAACTCTTCTGCTTCCTCAGAGGTATTGGTAATGGGCTTTTCTATAAAAACATGCCTTCCTTTTTCCATAGCCTTTTTAGCGCAATCAAAATGGGATAGGGTGGGAGTGACAATATCAACTACATCTACAGCATCAATTAGTTTATTGATATTATCAAAATAAGTGTATCCGAACTCGTTGGCCACTTTTTTGCCATTGATGTCATCTGGGTCATAAAAACCGACCAGTTTATATTTTGGGGATTCATTCAATAGGCGCAAATGAATTTTTCCTAAATGTCCTGCTCCCAGGACTCCAACCTTGAGCATAAATTTCGTTTTTGTCAAAAATAAGGATATGAAACGATTCTTCCATGAAAATTAGCGTGTAGTTTTTAGGAATACGTTATATAACACATGAGTATTTTACTTTATAAATAAGTGATTTCTATGGTTGTTTTAAAAATCAACTTTTCATTCAAGACTTTTAAAGAATTGAATAACTTTTTAAATCTGTCAATAGGAATAGCCTTCCTTTTTTTTAACTTCGTCATCCAAAACCAAACTTTTGAAAGACACCCTTAAGCACCGTGGAATGCGCAATAAATTGGCCGAAATATTGGTCGACAAAGGAATAGCAGACCACAAAGTATTGGATGCTATACGCACGATACCCAGACATTTATTTTTAGATAGTAGTTTTGAAGATCATGCCTATCAGGATAAAGCTTTTCCTATAGGTGCAGATCAAACTATATCCCAACCTTATACCGTTGCTTTTCAAACCGAACTTTTAGAAGCCCAGCCTGATCATAAAATCCTCGAGATAGGTACAGGGAGTGGATATCAAACAGCCACTTTGTTGCATTTAAAAACTAAAGTTTACACTATAGAAAGGCAACTAGAACTTTTTAAAAAGACCAATATATTTTTTAAGAAAATGGGATATCGACCAAAGAAGATGATATTTGGCGATGGCTACAAAGGGTTGCCCGAAGAGGCTCCATTTGATGGTATTGTAGTTACGGCTGGGGCTCCATATGTGCCTAAACCCCTTATGGCTCAATTAAAAATAGGAGGTAGGTTGGTAATTCCTGTAGGTACCAACGATCAGATCATGACTCTTTACATTAGAAAATCAGAATTAGAATTTGAAAAAAAAGAATATGGATCGTTTAGGTTTGTACCCCTTTTGGAAGATAAAAATTAAAATAATTTTAATGGTAACCAAGAATGTGTTCTAGTTATTAAAACTTTTCTTAATCCTATCCAGATTTCTTTTTGTATCTTTTTCTTTCATAGACTCCCTTTTGTCATATAATTTTTTACCCTTGGCCAATGCAATCTTTATTTTAGCTAAACCGTTATCATTTACAAAAAGATTTAAAGGTACAATGGTTAGTCCGGATGTATTGACCTCTTTTTCTAGCTTTTTAAGCTCTCTTCTTTGGAGTAGAAGTTTTCTCTCAGCTTTTGGTTTATGATTATAGTGGCTTCCATGGGAATATTCATCTACTTGCATGTTGATAACAAATAGTTCGGAGAGATTATTAAACTCGCAGAAACTTTCGGATATGGAAGCTTTACCAAGACGTATAGATTTTATCTCGGTACCTGAAAGGACAATGCCTGCAACGTAAGTGTCCAAAATCTCATATTCGAATTTGGCTTTTTTATTTTTTATATTTATGTTTTTCTGCATATCACTTACAAAAGTAACGACAATAAAAGAATAAACCATTTCTAGCATTTAGAATTATTTTATGAACCTTTGCTATGAAAATTGAATCGTATTATTTTTCTTAAATTTATACCTATGAAAAAAATGTTTATCCTATTTGTATTTTGTGGTCTCCTCTCTTGTAAAGAGAAGAAAAATGAAAGTTTTACAGCCCAACAAATTGTAGATAAAGCCATAGGGATAAGTGGAGGAGACTTATTTGTGGACTGCAAATTATCCTTTGATTTTAGAGACAAACACTACATTTCCGAAGGAATTGGTAATAATGCCGTTTTGAAGCGTGTTTTTGATTTGGAAGGGAAGAAAGTGGAAGACATAAAGTCCAAGTCAAAATTTGAGCGATATGTAGATGGTACCTTAGAGGTGTTACAGGATACCGTTGCAAATAATTATGACAACTCTGTTAACTCCGTGCATTATTTTGTGAAATTGCCTTACGGATTAAATGATCCTGCCGTAAATAAGACGCTATTGAAGGAGGTAAATTTAAAGGGAAAAGAGTACTATAAAATAAAAGTGACCTTTGATCAAAAAGGGGGAGGAGAAGATTTTGAGGACACATATTTTTATTGGATCAATAAAGAATCATTTAAGACCGATTATTTGGCGTATGATTTTCATGTAGATGGAGGCGGAGTGCGTTTTAGAAAAGCCTATAACGAAAGATACATTAAAGGTATACGTTTTGTGGATTACGAAAATTACCAACCTAAAGATAGCACTAGTACGATAGAAAACATAGATGCTAAGTTCGAATTGGGAGATTTAGAACTTTTATCTAAAATTGAATTAAAGAACATTTCGGTTCAGAAATAGAATTAATTGATTTTAAGTCTAATATCAGTAGCTTTTCCATTTACAATTTGGACGATGAATAGGTTGCTATTGTCATAGTCATCAATATCGTCATACTTTTGAATTCCTATCAAGTTGTTCACAAACTCAGGAGTCGTATTGCTGTGACCAACTATTAATACGTTTTTTCCTAAGTTGTCTGCGATGAACTGAGCTACATCAACATCTTTTGGATCATAGTATTGTAAAGTAAGTTCTTTTTTAACAGAGGTAGGTGCAGCGGTCATAGTGGTCCTTTCGTAGTCCGTGGAATATATAGCATCCAAAGGAACTAAATCAAATACTTCGGCCCAACGTATGGATCGACCTAGTCCTTCTTGGTTTAAATCAGGATCTGTATCCTCAGGATTGATTCTTTCTTTTTCAGCATGTCTGATTAAATAAAAGGTGGTAACCAAGGAATCCATTGGGGGTTGAATAACTTTTTCCTCTTTACAACTCGTAAAGAAGCTGAAACAAAGAACTAAAACTAAGAGCCTTTCAATTTTCATAATGATCATACGTATTATTGCTTTTATCAATATATCTAACTAAAATTAACGTAAATTAGTATGTCCTCCACTTAGAATCTTGTTTTTTTTGATAATGGGGAAACTTCGTCTAATTCTGCTAAATTTTATTTTTCTTCTTGGGGTCAATGCCCAAGATGTGGAGTTGCCTGCAGATTTTAGACAACATAACCTAACCATGTTCAATGCTAGTTTAATGGATCCGACTTTTGCTTTGGATACAAACTGGCTTCAATCTATAGCCTTATGGACAAGGTGGCAATGGCAATCTATAGATACAGATCCTACTACAACCCTTTTAAATTACACGAACAGCGTAAATGACAATTCTGTAATAGGAGCTGGATTTATGCAACACAATTCTGGTGTTTATTTACAGACGGGAGGTATTTTAAATTATGTTCATGCCTTTGATTTAAGTGAAAATGCAAAACTTGCAATAGGGGTTAATGTTCTAGGTTTCCAAAGGGAGATAGCAGACGATAGATTTTTTTCAACAGATGGTGTTAATATCCCAAATAGTGATACCAACGATTTTATTATGCAATTGGCACCAGGTATAAGGTTGTTGCTAAATAGATTCAGCCTTTCTTTTACATCTGAAAATTTTGTTGACATTAATTTTAGTTCCAATAGTAATGATAGTAATAATAAGAAAAAAGTATTCCTCGGGGCTATGGCATATAATTTTCCAATACAACTAATTGGAATAAAAGAAGAAACCTATTTAAGACCAATGTTTTACTTAAAAAGCATTCCTCAAATGGAAACACAATTAGGGTTAAATGCTTTGCTTTCTAGTCAGAAATTTTGGGTACAAGGGGGGTACAATAATTTTTATGGAGCTTCTGCTGGAGTAGGAGGGATATTTTTTGAATCCCTCTCAATAGGGGTCTTGATGGAGTTTGGATTGGATCAAGGAGTCAAGGAAATGGATCCCACTTTTGAATTAATCACAGCAATCAGATTTGGAAATAAGAAAGAGACTGAATTGTTGCCACAGGAAATCATAATCTCACAAGAGTTGAAGGATGAACAAGAAAAGGTAACAATAAAAAATGACGATAAAGTCATAGAAGTGCAAAAACAGGAAACAACCCCCAAGGCAAAATTGGATTCCATTAAAACGGTTAAGGCAGAAAAAGAGGAGATCGTAAAAGCAAAACCACCTTTAGAGAGTAAGACCATTACTAAAGGTAAATATGAGGAAGTAGAGCAGTTGAAAGGATTGCAACCTGGTTACTATTTAATTGCCAATGTATATGGTACTAAAAAATATTTCGACAATTTTATGGAGACTCTACGAAAAAAAGGAATAGAACCAAAATCTTTTTACAGGTCTCTGAACAAATTTAATTATGTTTATCTTGATAGCTATAGTTCTTTAAATGCAGCAGAAAAGGCTAGGGATAGTAAGTTTTATGGCAGGTATGCAGATGCAACCTGGATTTTTAGAGTAATTAGTGAGTGAGTTTATTTTTTAATTTCCTTGTTCATCAATTGCTCTAGGTAGGCAATGGTATTCAGTAAATATTTTTTATCCCTTGTAATTGTAGTCATTGCTACAGCCCCTTGGATCATAGTATATAATTGCTTGGCAAATTGCAACGGCGTAACGGGAATACTAATCTCATTATTCTTGACCCCATTCTCAATGACCAAGGCAATTTTGCCTTCAATTGTTTTTATAGTTTCTTTTACCGCCGCTGCCAATAAGTGATTGTTAAATTGTGTATCCACCCCTACGTTTAAAATTGGACAACCCCCTAAATTAAAGGTGAAATCATTATAATGACGATATAGGCCAGTTAGTTTATATAATTTTTGCAAGGAATTACCATCGCTATTAAGTGCTTCATCTATAGCGGCCAATAATCTTTTGCTATTATATTCAAAGGCGGATAGGGCCAATGCCTCTTTATTTTCAAAATTGCCATAAAGTGCGCCCTTAGTTAGGCCAGTTGCATCTGTTAAATGGCTCATGCTTGTTCCAACATACCCATGTTTGTTAAAAATAGGAGCTACAGTTTCAATAATATATTCTGTGGTTCTTTCTGCTTTGGTGGACATTTTTAGGCAATTTTACACAAAGATAAAAAATATATATACTGTATGGTATATGTAGTTCAATAAAAAAAGGCATCCTTTTAAGGATGCCTTTGGTTTTACTATTTTATTGCGTATTACTTTACCAATTCATTTTGGTTCCTAAAGACCAACTCATCATCAAAGGCATCTATGAGAATAATACTATCAGCCTTTATAGTGCCACTTAGCAGTTCCTTAGAAAGCCTGTTAAGGACCTCTTTTTGTATAGTTCTCTTTATAGGTCTGGCACCGTATTGGGGGTCGTAACCTCTATTGGCGAGATAATCAATGGCATCTTCAGTGGCATCGATGGTAATGTATTGTTTTGCAACCATCTTTTTAAGACCTTCTAACTGCAGCCTTACAATCTCCGTAATATCATCCATATTCAAAGGTGTAAACATAATGATATCGTCAATTCTATTTAGGAATTCAGGACGAATTGTTTTGCGCAGTAATTCTAATACTTCTACCCTTGCTGCTTCAGTTGCACTATAAATATCCTTATTGGAATCAAACTTTTCCTGAATAATGTGGCTGCCCATATTACTGGTCATGATGATGATGGTATTTTTAAAATCGGCCACACGTCCTTTGTTATCTGTTAATCTTCCTTCATCTAAAACCTGCAAGAGGATATTAAAGGTGTCGGGATGTGCTTTTTCAATCTCATCCAATAATACTACAGAATATGGTCTGCGCCTCACCGCTTCCGTTAATTGTCCGCCTTCATCATATCCAACATATCCAGGAGGTGCTCCCACTAATCTACTTACTGAATGCCTTTCTTGATATTCACTCATATCAATTCTGGTCATCGCATTTTCGTCATCGAAGAGATAGGTAGCCAAGGTTTTTGCAAGTTCTGTTTTACCAACACCTGTAGTCCCTAGGAATAGGAAGGAACCAATAGGTTTTTTAGTGTCTTGTAATCCCGCCCTACTTCTCCTAATAGCATCTGATACTGCTTCTATAGCTTCATCTTGACCTACCACCCTTTCATGTAACACATCTTCCAATTTCAGGAGTTTTTCACGTTCACTTTGTAGCATTTTGTTCACGGGGATCCCGGTCCACTTTGCCACAATTTCCGCAATATCTTCCTTGGTGACCTCTTCTTTAATCAAAGTACCGCCTTCTTGCTGTTTTTCTAATTCTATGTGAAGAGTTTCTAACTTCTCATTAGCCTCTTTTATTTTTCCATAGCGCAATTCCGCTACTTTGCCATAATCGCCATTGCGTTCTGCGCGTTCTGCCTCCACTTTGAAGTTTTCTATTTCCTGTTTAGTTTTTTGGATATTGTCTACAACCGTTTTTTCACCTTCCCACTGGGCAAATATTTCATGGCGATCTTCTTTAAAGTTTGCTAAATCACTATTGAGCGACTTTAATTTTGCATGGTCATCTTCTCTTTTTATGGCCTCAATTTCAATTTCTAATTGCATAATCTTCCTATCCAAGACATCCAATTCTTCAGGTTTTGAATTAATTTCCATTCTGAGTTTGGAAGCAGCCTCGTCCATAAGGTCAATGGCCTTGTCGGGCAGAAACCTATTGGTAATGTAACGTTGGGATAGTTCAACAGCGGCAATGACAGCATCATCTTTTATGCGCACCTTATGATGGGCCTCATATTTATCTTTTATTCCACGTAGTATAGATATGGCACTTTCTGTATCTGGTTCATCCACCATTACTTTTTGAAATCTCCTTTCTAGAGCCTTATCCTTTTCAAAATATTTTTGATACTCATCCAAGGTAGTCGCGCCAATGGCCCGTAATTCCCCTCTTGCTAAAGCTGGTTTCAAAATATTGGCTGCGTCCATAGCGCCCTGACCGCCACCAGCCCCTACTAGGGTATGGATTTCATCTATGAATAGCACAATGTTGCCATCGGAGGAAGTAACTTCCTTGATAACTGCTTTTAAACGTTCCTCAAATTCCCCTTTGTATTTGGCCCCAGCAATCAACGCACCCATGTCCAAAGAGAAAATAATTTTATCCTTTAAATTCTCAGGAACATCTCCTTGTACAATTCTATGTGCCAAACCTTCAGCGATGGCTGTTTTACCCACTCCAGGTTCTCCAACTAGAATTGGGTTGTTCTTGGTCCTTCTAGAAAGAATTTGTAGAATTCTTCTAATCTCCTCATCACGACCTATAACGGGATCCAATTTTCCGCTATCAACTAGTTCATTCAGGTTCTTTGCATATTTATTAAGGGAGTTATATGTTTCTTCTGCACTTTGAGAAGTAACTTTGCCGCCTTTTCTTAATTCTTCAATTGCTGCAATTAGATGTTTTTCTGTTCCGCCTTGGTCTTTTAAAATTTGGGCGATCTTACTTTTTGATTTAAAAATTGCCAATAATAGATGTTCTATAGAAACGAATTCATCTTCCATCTTCTTTGCAATAACGCTAGCTTCAGTAAGGGTTTTAGCTGCTTCACGAGAAAGCATAAGGTCTCCGCCAGACACTTTCGGAAAACTTTCTAGATCTTTTTCCAATATCTGGTTGACCAATCCAATATTGACATTTAGTTTTTTTAGGATAAAAGGCAGTACATTTTCATCAACAGCAGCAATGGCCTTGAAAATATGCTCATTTTCTATTTGTTGGTGCCCATAACCTTGAGCCAACTCTTGCGCTTGCTGTATGGCTTCTTGTGATTTTGTGGTTAAATTATTTAAGTTCATATGCTTTATATTTTATAATGTTATTGTTTACTTTTGAATTTTATATTGTCAACAACCCTACCAATAGCACAGTACAGACAAAATAGCAGTAAACCTTAGAAAAAAAGCGACAATTAGTCAGGTGTAAGTTTTTAAAGCACATCCGACTTATAACTAAAATTACGGAATGGGATTATTAAATAATATTTTTGGGAATAAAAATTCAATCGATAAAAAAGTGGAAAGTGACTTGCCTTGGATTGCTTTGGTTTCTTTATCCCAATTAGAGGAGATTGAAACAAAGTCGGCAAATAGGGTACAGGTTATCTTTAAACATTCTACTACCTGTGGTATTAGCAGGATGGTGATGAATATGTTCAAAAGCTCTTACAATTATTCGGAAAATCAAATAGACTTATATTATCTAGATCTGCTCTCCTTTAGAGAAGTGTCTAACGGGGTGGCAGAAAAATTTAAAGTAATGCACCAATCTCCACAATTATTGGTAATAAGAAATGGTTCAGTGGTTGCCCATGATTCCCATGGGTCCATTAATGAAATATCTTTAGAAAAATATCTATAAAACAGAAACAGCCCACTAATGGGCTGTTTATCTATTTGTATACATTTGGTTTAATTGAATCTTTGGTTTTGCAGGATATTTTTAAGTTTTCCTTTTACATCTTCCCCTGCATCATATACCATTTGCTCATTAGATGGGAAAGGTACCGATACCACATTAATTAAATTTAATAGATCAGTTTCTAGCGCTCTTTTATCCCCTTGATAATTGGCATAAATGTGCTGGAAAATAAACTCACTAGCCAATGGATAGGTATTAATTGTTTGTTTGGTTCTTAGATCTTTAAAACTAACATTTCCTACCACTTGTGCGGCCTTAAATTGGGTGAATTGGTGAAAGTCGCAACGTACGGTTTTAAAGTTGTCTATTTTTATTTCATTTCCTAGACTGTCTTTTAGAATTTTACCATTTGCATCTTCTGCATAGCGATAGCCATCCTTGATTTGTCTTTCCTTACTGATTTGCTTTTCGCTAACCTTTTCAGGTGAAATTACTATACTCCTGAAAGCCACCTGCATTTCATAATCATAGTTGATATTTTTTCTTGGCTGTGCATGGTATTCTGTCCAAAGATTGTTTACACCATAGGTGTTAAAATTTAAAAGGTCTTCTTCTAATCTCGATGGAATAATTTGATCAGAATCGTTTATCATACTTACTTTTACGAAATCTCGGCCTTTAGCATAGGCTTCCTCTTGCTTTTCTTTGGAATCGGAATACCCTGGACTTAGCTTGTCTAGATAGGCGAAGTCTTCATATGCTTTTCTGTAATCAGCTTTACTGCTTGCATTGCTTAGGAAGTAACTGGCATTGTCATAAAGATAGTCCGATAAATCTTGTTTTACGCTTATTATTTTTTCATCGTAATTAGTAAAGCTAAATTTGGCATTCCTATTTTCATCCCTTATATAGAGTGGTAATATAGGTCTGATCCTTTCTTGTATATTTTTTAGCTGGGTGTAGGAATCGAAAATCCTTTCAAAATTAGCGGGATTATTTTCCTTTTGTAAAAAAGAAATTTCCTGTAATTCCCTTTCCGTATTTTTTTTATAAGCTTCCTCCAATAGGAGAATGTATGGCTGGTTACTTTTTTTATCCTTGTTTTCGGCAAGATTACTTAAAGAACTATTTATGGCATTGCCATAATTGCCAATGTTTAGTGCCTCCTGTGTTTTTTTTATGCCTGCGCAAGCTATAAACAGCAGTGCCAGAGAGCTTAGTAGTAGTAGTTTTTTCATAATGGTTGTTTTACGTTTGTATTATATAATTCAATAGCCGTGCCAAAAAACTATATGATTACAAAACGTAACTAGTTGCAATATCGTATACAAACAAAAAAAAAGCCCTATTTAAAGGGCTTTTGAAGATAAAATGTTTTGTTATTTTTTCTTGGATTGGAAAACCGGAAGTAATTTAGAAGCGACTTCTCCAAAGCCTATACGCACTCCACTTTTCTCGCAAAATCCTCGAATAGTTACCGTATCCAAATCTTGTATAAACTTGCGTTCAGTCCCATCTTTTAATTTTAAGGGTTTTTCTCCTCTCCAAGTCAGTTCTAGCATTGATCCGTAAGAATCTTGCGTTGGTCCTGAAATAGTACCACTACCCATCATATCACCACTGTTTACCTTGCAGCCATTCACCGTGTGATGTGCCAACTGTTGGGACATGGTCCAATACATATATTTAAAATTAGATTTTGTAACTGTTGTTGGTTCTCCTTTTTCGGGAGTAATATCAACTTCTAAATTAATATCAAAACCTTTTTTTCCAACCTGCTGTAGGTAGGGTAGTGGTTGTGGTTCTTGTTTTGGACTTTCTACTCTAAATGGCTCTAAAGCATCCATAGTAACAATCCAGGGTGAAATTGAAGAGGCAAAGTTTTTGGCTAAAAATGGACCTAATGGTACGTATTCCCATTTTTGAATGTCCCTAGCGCTCCAATCGTTAAAGAGAACCATCCCAAAAATATAATTTTCAGCTTCGTTCACGGGAATTGTCTCTCCAAGAATATTGGCGTCTGTAGTAATAAAAGCCATCTCCAGTTCAAAATCTACCAATTTAGAAGGACCATAAATGGGCTCGTCAGACCCTGCGGGTAAGGTTTGTCCCATAGGCCGGTGAATAGGTGTGCCTGATGGTACTATAGAAGAACTTCTTCCGTGATATCCCACAGGAATATGCAGCCAGTTTGGAAGCAATGCATTTTCAGGGTCTCTGAACATTTTTCCAACATTTGTAGCGTGTTCTTTACTAGAATAAAAATCTGTATAGTCACCAATCTGGACTGGAAGTTGCATTTCTATTTCGTCCATGGTGAAAAGGACTATTTTTTTGTGCTCTTCATTATTTTTCAGCTCTGAGTTATTGGCGTCAAATATTTCACTAATTCTATTTCGTACTAGTCTCCAAGTCTTCTTTCCATCAGAGATAAAATCGTTCAAGGTATCTTGCAGAAAAATATCATCTGTTAAAGGAATATCTTTAAAGTAACCCATTTGGTGCAAAGCACCTAGGTCTATGGCGTGGTCTCCAATTCTGGTACCTATGGTGATAATATCATCCCGCGTTAAAAAAACCCCAAATGGGATATTCTGTATGGGAAAATCAGAATTGTCTCTTACCGGTAACCAACTTTTTTTAGCAGGGTCGTTACTTTTTATGGGCATGTTATAATTGTTAATTTGTATTTGATAAAATTCTTATCAAATATATTATTTTCTTCCAATGTAAGGACTGCAATTCGTATTTTTACCGCTTATTTAGAAGAATATTTTTATTATGCATAGAGATAATCAAATTTTTGAATTAATAGAGGCCGAAAAGGAACGCCAATTAGAAGGTATTGAGTTAATAGCCTCTGAAAATTTTACTAGTCCCCAAGTAATGGAGGCCGCTGGTTCCGTTTTAACTAACAAATATGCTGAAGGCTATCCAGGAAAAAGATATTATGGAGGTTGTGAAATAGTTGATGAAGTAGAACAGATTGCAATAGACAGGGCTAAAGAACTTTTCGGAGCGGCGTATGCTAATGTGCAACCCCATTCTGGGTCTCAAGCGAATGCCTCTGTATATCATGCATGTTTGCAACCAGGAGATAAAATATTAGGTTTTGATCTTTCCCATGGAGGTCATTTGACACACGGTTCTCCAGTAAATTTCTCTGGTCGATTATATACCCCAGTGTTCTATGGGGTAGAGGAGGAGACCGGTGTTTTAAACTATGATAAGATCCAAGAAATTGCTACTAGGGAAAAGCCCAAGATGATCATTGCCGGTGCTTCTGCTTATTCCAGGGATATGGATTTTAAACGGTTTAGAGAAATTGCAGATAGCGTCGGGGCTCTCTTATTGGGAGATATTTCTCACCCATCAGGTCTTATTGCTAAAGGAATTTTAAATGATCCACTTCCACATTGTCATGTTGTGACAACTACCACCCATAAAACCTTGAGAGGACCGCGAGGAGGACTTATTTTAATGGGTAAAGATTTTGATAATCCTTTCGGAATAACTTTAAAAAATGGAAGTCTTCGAAAAATGTCCGCTCTTTTAGACTTAGCTGTATTTCCAGGTAATCAAGGTGGACCTTTAGAGCATATCATTGCAGCAAAGGCAATTGCATTCGGAGAGGCATTGACAGATGATTTTTTACATTATATGCTTCAGGTTAAGAAGAATGCTGCCGCCATGGCCGCTGCCTTTATAGCCAAAGATTATAAAATAATTTCTGGTGGTACGGATAACCATATGATGTTGATAGACTTGCGAAATAAGGACATCACTGGTAAAGAGGCAGAAAATGTATTGGTTAAAGCTGACATTACTGCAAATAAAAACATGGTTCCGTTTGATGATAAATCTCCGTTTATTACTTCAGGGATTCGTTTTGGTACGGCGGCTATTACCACAAGAGGCTTGAAAGAGGCAGATATGGCTACAATTGTAGATTTTATAGATAAGGTATTGACAAATAAGGAGAACGAAGCTTTAATAGAAGGGGTTCGTGATGAAGTCAATAAAATGATGAGTGGAAGAGCGTTGTTTAACGCTTAGTAAATATGGTCTTATGAGCACCAACAGCCCTATCTTTTGGTGCTCATTATGACCTTTAATGATTTAACATAAAAAGATCGCCATAAACCATTGATTTATTTTCTAAATCATATATGACGGCTTCTGCTTCAGAATCGTAATACAATCCCCAATATCCGAAATAGTCATTTGCTGAATTATTACTTCCTATTCTAATATTTTCCAAGGCGTCATTTTTTTCTAATGGATCTTCTTCAAAAACAGGTATGAAAATTTCAAAAGGAACTTCATTAAAATTTCTGGTTAACCTAAAATGACTTTCCGTAATTTCCTTCAATATATTCTCCAATTGGTTAGGTATACTCTGTGCATATATCTTTTTGATTACAATAGAGGTGTCCTTTAGTAAAATAGAGACTTCTTCAATATCAATCGAAAAGGAGTTTTTGTCTTTTATGGATTGCAATGTTTTTAAAAATGGGTTGATATTTTTTAAAATGGTTTTATCCTTTTTATCTTGCCATGTATGTGTGTTTAAAAAACACAAAACCTCACTTAAGGTCAAGTTATTTTGAAATTCTATATTTAAACAGGTTTTTTCATACGTGGAGCTATAGGCCTTAATGGCAACTTCAGAGAAAAAATATTTAGCCAAATCTTTTTCAAAGGATTCTATTCCAACAACTTGATAATTGTTATCGATTCGAGAATTTAGATTGTTTTTGACACTATTTGTGTTTAAAGGCATAATAATCTTGAGAATTGGTTAAGTATATACACGAAGTTAAATTTTAAAATTGAGTGTATACTATATAAAAACCTTAGAAAAATTATGGTTTTAGTGTCAAAGGGAAGGTCTTGTAAGTGAAATGATCATTTATTATAGGATTTTATTGCTATTTTAAATAAACCCTCTATTCCTAGCTTCTGTTATCAGCGCTTGGTCATTTTGTTTTTCCACACCAAAAATAGTTTTCAATTGGCGCTTTCTATTTTCTATTCCGGGCAGGGATAAGGAGATATAGTCGATCATATCTTTAGTTTTGGTACCTATGGAAAGATGATATAATATTTTCTTGTCATTGTCGTCCAAGGGGATGTCATTCGTCATTTTGGTCCTGATGGCTATTAAAGCCTTTTTTGTGTAATAAGGAGGTTCTTTCATGACCGTGTGTACCATGTCATAAAGGGCATTCTCGTCTATCTCGGTTTTTACCATGTACCCCTCTGGGTCAACGGACTTTAAAATACTATTGATACGATAATTATCACTAAAAGAGGATAGGAAAACAATTTTGGAATTGGGTACCACTTTTCGGGCCAGAATACCCAAATCTTCTCCAGTATGCGGTTGACTCTCATTAGCAGGCCCCAATTGAATATCGAGCATAATAATGTCATACGCAAACGATTTTGCAGAATCGACTATTTTTTGTTTTCCTAGATCGTATGTTTTAGCAGTATCTACCTGAATTTTAAAATCTTCAAACTGAATTTCCTCCAGTATGAATTTATATCCAATCATGGTCATTTCGTGATCATCTACCGCTAAAATCCGTAGTGTTTTCATTAGTACTTAGTTGTTCTAAATTTCTTTATTTGTTAAAATCTGATTTGAATTAATGGGCACTACATTAGTTTTATAAGGTATATGGATACTAAGAGTCGTTCCTTTTCCAATTTTACTGTTTATATCCACGGTACCATTCATTTTTTGTACTCTGGAGGTAATATTTTTTAATCCAATCCCTTTTTTTTCTTTTTTAACATGATATCCAATCCCATCATCTGAGACCATTACTAAAATAACCTCTTCATTTACGCCTAAGGTAACTTCAATATTCCTTGCCGAAGCATGTTTTACACAGTTTTGTATACCTTCCTGAATTATTCTATAAATGTTGATTTTTATCTCACTTTTTAGTCGATCCCACTCCATGTCGTTCTCATATTCTAAATTGCAATGCACTTTAGAACTACGCTCTATAGATTTTAAAAGGTCTTGCACAGAGTAAATAAAGTTATGAATTTTTTGATAAGAAGCTTCGTTAAGTTCATGTGAAATGGTTCTCACTTCTTCTTCCACATCCTGGAGTTTTTTAAGATATTCCGCTCTCTCTTTGGCGCTTGTTTCTCCACTCTTATTATTTAAGCCACTCAATATCAAACGTATGCCAAGCATTTGGCCTAATATGCCGTCATGTAGTTCTTCAGAAACTCTTTTCTGTTCCTCATGTTTGCCTTCTAAAAATTTTTCTTTTTGGGATAACATTAGGTTGAATATTTCCAAGTTACTTTCTTGCTGTTGCTGGTTAAATTTCAATTTTTGGTTTTTTATGCGCAAAGAAATAATACTAACGATGGCAATAGCTAGAAAAAAGAGTCCTACCGCAACTCCAAGCCAAAGTTGCTTCTGCCTTGAGAGTAATTGGTTTTGTTCTATGAATTGGTCTGTCTCGAACTCAATTCTAGCAAATTTATTTCTGATTTGCCGTTCTTCTTTTTGAAGGCTATCATTAAGTCGAATATATTCCTGAACATATTGTGAGGCATTTTTGGTGTCCAATTTGCTGATCAGCACCAAACTTTCCAATACCCTTTTGTTGTTGCTGCTTTTTTTTGCCAAGGTTTTAGATTTTCTGGCATACGCAATGGCAGAAGAAGTGTCTTTTTTATCGAGAGCATATTCGGCCAGGTAATAATTGGTAAGTGACAAGCCCACAATATTATTAATACTATCCTGTATTTCCAATGACTCTAAAAAGGTATCAGAAACACCAAAGGTGTCTTTTAGATGTAATCTGGTCCTAGCATAATTACTTAGGGCCGTGCTGAACGTTTTGGGATCTAGTTCTTTAAAATATTCAGCACCTATAACTCTTTGAAAATATGTGCTAGCGACTAAGTGGTTTTGTTGATTCAAATATGTATCGCCAATATTATTTAAGGTAATAAATTTAGCATTTTCATCATCAAATTTAGTTAGGTAATCCAAAGCTGATTTGAAATATTCCAAGGCCTTGTCATATTCCCCCAAAGAGCTGTATACAACTCCTAAATTGTTGTAGCATTTATACAGTTGATCAAATTTATCTAGTGGTTTTAGCAGTTCAATGGCCTTGAAGGTATTGATCTCGCTCCCAGTATAATCCCTAACATCTCCTTGTACTGCCGCCATATTGTAAAATAGTCTACCAGCTAGAAATTGATTGTTTAGAGAAGCATAAATTTTTTTTGCGGCTGCAAAATGATAGTAAGCACTGTCTTTTATAGTATTTTCTCTAAAAAAAGAACCCAAATCCCAATGGGTTTCTGCTAAAGTAGTAGAATCCTTGCCATCAATGGAAGCTTGTAAAGCCAAGGTATTGGTTTTTCTGAAAAGCAATGAATCCTGGAGCTCTAAAAAGGCCAATGATATTTTGGAATAGTACTTGGATTTTAATGAATCTGTATTAATTAGTGATGTATAGTTAAGAGCCTTACTTAATAATTCATGTCTAGGATCATTTGGCAACCCTTTATTTCTGCTCAGTTCAACCCATATCAAGACACTATCTCTTTGATAGGTATTTTGGGTGTCTAAACTCTTTTTACCAGCTTGATTACAAGCGCCTAAGATGAGGAAGACCGTTAAAATGCAGACTTTTTTAAATGTAGTTTTGATTGGGGTGTTATTAAAAATTACCAACCTACAAGATAAAAAAAAAGCTTTAAATATGATTATTTAAAGCTTTTTCATTTGTATACTATTATTTTAATCTCTTGTGTCCGTTTTCACCACAGAACCATCAGTTGCATTCATATCTAAGGTTTCATATAATGCTTGAGTTTCATCCATGGAAGTATCTTTTTCACATGAAAATAAACCAGTTGATAATACGACTATTGCTAAAATTCCGAATACTTTTTTCATCTTAAATATAGTTTTAGGGGTTGATTAATTATTTCTATACTGCTAAGTTATATGTAGCCTGCAGTTTTAAAAAGCAGAAGAACGGCACTTTAGTGAAATGCCTAGTTTTGAGAGTAACCGTATTAGTTCTGAGAGTATTCGTTAATTTAAGGTGCGAAAGGTGCTCTTAGTGAGCAACTTTTTTAAATCATCTATATTTTCCTTGTAGGATTTGGAAAATGGCAATTGATGGTTATCCTGCTTTAAAGAACAGATAGATTTGCCGTAGTTGATTCTAGACACATAATTAGTATTAAGAATATAGCTTTGGTGTATTCTAATAAAGTTTTTTGGAAGAGTTTCTTCAAACGTCTTCAATGTTTTAAAGGCACTGATAGTGCTGCCGTCCTTTAATATAAAATCCGTAGCATTATTGTCCGCTTTTAAATATAAGATCTCATCGGTATCCACATATCTGTAATCCTTGTATGATTTTAAACAGATTGTTTGGGAAGCCTGTTCCTTTGGCATTAGTTTTTTTAATTTCAACAGTGATTTTCTAATATCGAATTCACTGTATGGCATGAGCCAATAATCAAAAAAATTATTTTTAATAGCTTCGTAAGCGTATTGCTTTCCTCGAGATATACCTATTAAAATAGGTAATTCCTTTACATATTGGTGCAATTCCAAAACCATATGAAAATATTCGGAAGCCTTTTCATTTAAATTGATAAATACAATACTGGGATTAGATTTTAAAATGGAGTTTAACCCATCCGCACTGTTTTGTGCTATGGCATTACAAGTAAACTCTCCATACTCTTCCAAATGATGTTGTAATTGAAGATTGGAGCTTGCATCGGAATCTATAATAATATATGTGTACTCCATTGACAATATATTTGGGTACAAAGTACTATTTGTTACCGAGGGGTGGTTGTATTCTAACCATAGAATATCTATGGTTTTCCTGTCTAATATATTGTATATGAACTGTCTCTGAAAGAAAAATCCTTCTTTTTAGACGAATGACGTGTAGGGAGCCGTTCTAATTTTCTTCAATAAATTGATATGCCCCGGTATCTGGGCTATTAGTTCTGTCGAAACCTAAAATATCAATTGGAACAAGGAGTGCCTTGTTAATATCTGCTTTACCTATTCCCGAAGAGTTAACTCCTATTCTATAATCATTTTTAGAAGTATTTTTAAAATCTGAACTTTGATTTAAAATGATATTGTTGTAAATAACACCATTATTAAAATTGTAATTCGGATTTTCTTGATCAGCAGCGTTGGGATTGGAGGTTACAAGGGAGTGATTAAAATAAATAGTAAAAAGAGAATTAGGTTCAGCTATTAGCGACAACTCATTTGAAGTACTTCCTGTTATAATACAGTTTTCAAAAGAGGCTTTCTTTAAGTCTTTTGTTATAATTTCTCCTGTCTCCATGAGTTGATAATTGGATAATTGAAGCGCCACGCCCAATCTAAATCCGCTACTAAAATAGTTGGCTAGTGTACAATGGGTAAAAATATAGGATCCACCAAGATCGCATTTCAAGGAGGATTTGCCTGAATTTCCTAAAACTAAATTTTCTCCAAGTATGGTTCCATTTCTGGCCCATAAATTGGAATTGGAACTATTGTAGATCTGTGAATTTTTTATGGTTAGGGTAGGTGTGTTGCCAGTGTCGTTTCCTTCAACCAATAATCCAGTGGTAGCATTTTTAATTGTTAGATAGTTTATTTCCGCACCCTTACTTTCCGAGGTAAGCCATAAGGTTCCCCATTGTCCCGGGATATCCGTGAAAATGGGTTCCAATCTGTTCCCTTCCAAGATCACCTCATTTTCCAATAATATACCATCTTCACTAAGGTTTCCATTTATAATTAATTCGGCATCCTTTCCTATAATTATACCAGAGTCTTTGTGGAAATATACTCTAGTCCCTGCCTCCATTATTAAGGTTTTATCTGCTCCTACAAGTGCATATCCATAAATTACATATGGCTTTTCATTGATGAAGCGCAGTTGTTTCTCTGGTATAAAAAAACCTTCAATTTGAGAACTGGATCTGTTTTCCATAGGAAGTAAAAATGATTCTTTTGTGCCATTGTCAAATTTATCTGGATATAGAAAGATGGCGTCTTTGATTAGACTAACTAATTGAACCTTTTGCAAATTGGGCCCAGAATCAAATAAAATGGCATCGGTGCTTAAATATTCATTTTGCGAAGTATTTAAAATGTCCACCGTGTTTTCTATAAAAATGTAAAGACTATCCTTAGCTAAAAGCGCCACATTTATAAAAGCCTTACCCGCAACACCGTCAACATTTAGTCTGTAACTACTGTTACCCCCTTTCATTAGCGCAATACTGGGAATAGTTAAATCATTATTACTTCTATTAAAGACCTTGAGGCTGTATGTACTGCTAGATATATTGGAGAATATAGTATCCAAATATACGGTGTCTTTGGAAAATTCTAGATTGCCTGTGCTAGGGGAATAATCAAAATCTTTTCGGCAAGAGCTCCAAAGAATTGAAAGAAAAACTAATAGCAGCACAAAACGTATTTCTTTTATTTTACACATGGCTATTGGCAAGATAATTTACACAAATATATTTTGGATGTCTTCTGAAATCCTCATTGGTTTAAAGGTAATGGCATTAAGCATGCACCATTCTGTTTTAGCGTAAACTATAGGTTGTTTAGTGATGGCATGGAACATTTCAACAATCCGCGTAGAAATAGCCCCCTTGGTTTTGGCTATATGCGTTCTAATTATAATATGATCGTCTAATTTAGCGGCACTCTTGTAGGTAATATTGTGATTTAATACGACCCAGATGACTTCTTTTTTTAAAGTTTCTGGAGCCTTTTTTTGCCAATGCTCTTTGGATATATCTTGTATCCACTGCACATAGCGCACATTGTTTACATGATATAAATCATCCAAATCTCCTTGTTGTACGACTATTTCAGATTCAAAGGGAGTCATCATTACTTTTTAATAATATTAACCTCAAATAGTTTGTCCCAGTTTTTACCCGTTACAAAAAATGTTTTTCTCCCAGAGTGATAAGCAACTCCATTTAAAACATCTAAATCACTATGTTGTTTTACTTTTTCCTTTAACCCCCCCAAATTTACCACACCCTCAATGGCACCGCTTTGGGCATCAATGATCATCATGCTTTCCTTAAGATATACGTTAGCATAAATTTTACCGTTAACATACTCCAATTCATTGGTTTTATTAAAAATAGATGTATTGGTCACAGTTTCTATATAACCTTCCTCTTTCAAGGATTCTGGATTTAAATTCCAAATTTTCTCTGTTCCATCGCTCTTGAGCAATTTCTGCCCATTGTTGCATAGTCCCCAACCTTCCTTACTTTGGTCGTAATTAAAGGTGTCTATTTTCTCAAAATCACCAAGACTATAAATAAAGCCTATACCACTTTGCCATGTCAATTGATAGATTTTGTTATTTAGAATAGTGATTCCTTCACCAAAAAAAGTTTTGTCAAGATCTATTTGTTTTAAGATCTTACCCGACTTATAATCAACCTTTCGCAAGGAAGATTGTCCCCTTCTCCCCGTACTTTCGTATAAGGTGTCATTATGAAACTCCAAACCTTGAGTATACGCTTCAATATCATGAGGATATTCATTTAAAATTTCATAAGTATAGATTTCTGGAGAATTGGCTGCAAGGATTTTAATATTTTTTGAAATCTCCACCGTTTCTTCATCATACGAAACCTTGGCCATAAGTATCTTATTTCCTAGGGTGGGTATATTTAAGGTGATTTTGCCATCATTTGGAGACAATTCACGACCGTCTATGCTGTAAGATATTGATTTGATGGACTTCTGCTTGGGGTTTCTTAGATCAACACTGACTGTTTGATTTTGCTGAAATTCCACCTTATTTCCTTCTAATTGAATGTTGAATAGTTTTGAGGTCGCAGAGCTGCCTCCTCCGCAAGAAAGGAATAAAAGGGTAGACATTCCTAAAGCTATTAATTTGAAGCCTTTCATTTTATAGTTTTAAGTAGTGATAGTTAATTTGTTTTTAGGCAGGATCATAATTGTTTTGTATTCATTTGCATAATAAATGGTTCTATTACTATGCTATTCTACATTGTGATTTATGCCCAACATTCTCTAAGCCAATCATCTATAAAAGGGAGGAGAATATCAGGTTACCAAGGCAAGGTATTTAATTAAATTAAGATTGTAAAATGATTGTGAAAAAATTAAAAGATTGTATATTTGCAATTGGCAAGTCCTACACGACTAGCTCCTGTAGAATCCCCCAGGGTGGGAACGCAGCAAGGGTATGCGGTTGTAGCAGTGCGATGTAGGTAGCTTGCCTTTTTTTATACCCAATACTTTCGTTTATAGGAACACATTACTGCAGTTCCAATTATCTATTAATCTTTCTATCTCTTTTTTTATTCGTTATTTTGTATCCAATTTATGGGGATATGGAAAGTAAGGTAGTTTTGATTACGGGAGGTTCTTCCGGCATAGGAAAATCTATAGGGATATTTTTATCATCTAAGGGGTACAAGGTATTTGGAACCACCAGGAACTTGGACAATTATCCTGATTTCAATTTTTTTAGTTTGTTGGAGTTAAATGTAAGTAACCCAGAATCAATCAAAAAAGCTATTGATCATCTTCTTGAAAAGGAAGGAAGGTTGGATGTTTTGATAAATAATGCGGGCATTGGCATCACTGGTCCCATTGAAGAAACTCCAGATGAAGAAATACAGAAAGCATTCAATACTAACTTTCATGGCCCTATCCATATGATGAAAGCTGTATTACCTCAAATGCGTCAGCAAAATTCAGGACTTATCATTAACATAACCTCCATTGCTGGTTATATGGGACTCCCATATAGAGGTATTTATTCGGCTACAAAGGGAGCTTTGGAATTGGTTACGGAAGCCATGCGTATGGAAACCAAAGATTTTGGGGTGCAAATCACTAATTTGGCTCCAGGAGATTTCGCGACCAATATCGCTTCTGGACGTTATCATGCACCTATTGGCTCCAATTCTCCATACAAGGATTCTTATGGTAAGACCTTAAAAATAATAAATGATCACGTAGATGAAGGGAAGGATCCAATTTGCGTTGCAGAGGCCGTGTATGCCATTATGCAATCAAAACATCCAAGAGTACATTATAAAGTTGGGGCTTTTATGCAAAAATTCTCTCTATTCCTAAAGAAAATTTTACCTGATAAACAGTACGAGAAATTGCTTCTAAACCATTATAAATTGTAATTTTGTATTCATATGATAAGGAAGCTGTTATCAACTATCTTGTTCCCTTATTACTAACCTTTAAAACCAATTCAGAAAATGAAATTTTTCATAGACACAGCGAATCTGCAACAAATCAAAGAAGCCCAGGAACTAGGAGTTTTGGATGGGGTTACAACAAACCCTTCTCTCATGGCCAAAGAAGGCATAACAGGGAGAGATAATATATTAAAGCACTATGTTGATATTTGTAATATCGTAGAAGGCGATGTTTCAGCAGAAGTTATTGCCACCACATACGATCAAATGATCATTGAAGGTGAGGAATTGGCGGAATTGCACGAACAAATTGTAGTGAAAGTACCTATGATTAAAGATGGTATAAAAGCCATAAAATATTTTTCTGATAAAGGAATCCGTACAAACTGTACATTGGTATTTTCTGCAGGTCAAGCTTTATTGGCTGCCAAAGCAGGTGCATCTTACGTGTCGCCTTTTATAGGACGTTTGGACGATATTTCAACAGATGGTTTAAACCTAATTTCAGAGATTAGACTGATTTATGATAATTATGGATTTGATACAGAAATATTGGCAGCTTCGGTTAGACATACAATGCACATTATAGATTGTGCCAAATTGGGTGCGGACGTTATGACTGGACCACTGTCTGTGATTGAAGGACTTTTAAAACACCCATTAACGGATATAGGTCTTGCCAAATTCTTGGAAGATTATAAGAAAGGTAACTAGCATATAAATAATTGATATAAAAAAGCCCTGTAGATGTAACTACAGGGCTTTTTTATTTTAGGTGATATGATCTAATTTAGGGAATATAAGTTATCAAAAGCATTTATAATGATACCATCCTTCATGGTGATACACTTGTTTAAAGGATATATAATTAGGGCCTTTGTAAGTTGCTCAAAATTATTAGATCTAAACTGTAAGTTTTCCTGAACCCCATAATTTTCTAGAATCCCAGTCCATTGTGCCTGCTCAGTCTTATAATTAATCCCAATATAGTTAACATTCTTGTTCTTTGCTTGGAGCTCTTGAACCCTTTTGTTGATATTTTCAAATTGCCTTTTTTGAGTTCCAGTCCAAAAATATAGCACTATATCCTTGCCTTCAGTCATTGCTCTAAGTGACACCTTATCGCCCTTAGTGTTCCACAGTTCTAAATCTGGAATTTTATTACCAGGCTGTATATTCTGTATGCCACTGTAGAGGTCATTTATTTCTTCAATATGCTTGTTATTACCTGATCTTTTGTGAAAATCATCAATAAAAGAATTATTGTTTTCTTCGTTATCATGCACTTTTAGCAAATAGTCCATAGCCACATTTCTAAACAGGTTATCACGTAAGCTATTCTCTTTTACTAGGCTGTCTATGAGTTTTAGCTTGTGTTGGTTATAATGTAACTGGCTCTTTATCTTTCCTTCACCAGATTTACATTCATCTGCACAATTCATATAGGACATATTCCCTATAATATATGTCATATAGTTGTAGTAGGGCCTAAAATAAGTGAGGTTGGTATTGTTATAATCAATACTCTTTCTATATCCATAAAAATTACTGGAGAGTTCGTGAATGGATTTTTCTCCTAGTTTTCTTCTGTGTTTAAAGGGATATTTTTCAAAGTAGGAGTAATAGGTATAGTCGATATTGGCTTTTGCTATTTCCAATGCTTTTTCTGACAAGGGTAAATCTTTCTCTAACTCTTTTAATAATTGAAATTTGGATTGTCTTAAAGAATCTATTTTTTTACTGAAGGCCTCTGGTTCCAACTCATAAAAATTATTGATTAGAGGTTCTTCCTCTTCATATGTAAGAAACATTTCCAAGAGGAAGTTGTTGATTCCTTCACCTGTTCCCGAAAAAACCAAAGATTCGTCAAAATCAGAAGTATTTAGGCGTATCGTTAGGCTATCGCCTTTTTCCAAATAGATATACTGTAACTCGGGATGATGGTCAAAATGGTACAGTCCTTCATGTAAAGAATCCAATTTCAAGGAAAACCTATTATTTTCATCCAACTTTGCAGAGTCTATAATAACTTCATCTTTATAAAGTACAATGTATTCATTGGTTGGGTTAACGATCTCGCCGGAAAAGAATGCCGACTGAGCGCTTTTTTTGTCTACTTGACAACCAACCATTATTAATGCAAATAAATAATAAGTAATTTTTCCCATATAGGCATAGAATCCTTAATCCCACCAAATCTACTAAAGAGCTCGGGCATATGTTGTTAATTGCAAGTTAAAAATTAAACCTTAGACTTTTAAAGGGAATAAGGAAGTGTAAGTTCTTGGAATACCTCTTTTATTTTCACTATTTTTGCACGAATTTAAAAATAGGGAATATGCTATCTGTATCCAATTTATCGGTGCAATTTGGGAAAAGAGTGCTTTTTGATGATGTAAATGTAAGTTTCACCCAAGGAAACTGTTATGGTGTCATTGGCGCAAATGGTGCAGGGAAATCAACGTTCCTTAGAATACTTTCTGGTCAAATTGATCCAACATCAGGTCGTGTACATCTAGAACCTGGGAAAAGGATGTCCATCTTGGAGCAGGAGCATAACGCTTTTGATGCCCTTCCGGTTTTGGAGACAGTAGTAATGGGAAATAAGCCACTGGCTACCATTAAAAAGGAAATGGATGCGCTGTATGCAGATTATGATGATAAGAACGCAGATAGAATAGGGGAGCTACAAGTGCAGTTTGAAGAGATGAACGGATGGAACGCGGAAAGTGATGCCGCTGCCTTGTTATCCAATTTGGGAATTAAAGAAGATCTTCATTACACACTTATGGCCGACATGGATTCTAAACTAAAAGTCAGGGTTTTATTGGCTCAAGCCTTGTTTGGCAATCCGGATGTATTGATTATGGATGAGCCTACCAACGACCTGGATTACGAAACAATAAGTTGGTTGGAAAATTTCTTGGCAGATTATGAAAACACTGTAATTGTGGTTTCTCATGACCGTCACTTTTTGGATGCTGTTTGTACAAGTATTGCCGATATAGATTTTGGAAAATTAAATCTTTATTCTGGTAATTACACATTCTGGTATGAGAGTAGTCAACTTGCAGCAAGACAAAGATCCCAACAGAATAAAAAAGCAGAAGAAAAAGCAAAGGAGCTTCAGGAATTCATTATGCGTTTTAGTGCTAACGTAGCTAAAAGTAAGCAAGCGACTTCTAGGAAAAAAATGCTCGCTAAGTTGAAGATTGATGACATAAAACCTTCAAGTAGGAGGTATCCAGCCATCATTTTTGATCGCGAGCGAGAAGCTGGAGATCAAATTTTAAACATTGAGAAATTAGGAGCTACTTCTGACGATGGTGATATTCTTTTTAAAGATGCTAACCTTAATTTGGCCAAAGGTGACAAAGTCGCAGTAATTTCAAGGGATTCCAGAGCAACAAGCGCTTTTTATCAAATTTTATACAACAATAAAAAAGCAGATAGTGGAACATTTCAATGGGGTGTTACTACCAATCAGTCTTACCTTCCTGCAGATAATTCAGAATTCTTTACAGACAATATTAATCTCGTGGATTGGTTACGCCAGTATGTAAAAACTGAGGAAGAAAGAGAAGAAGTCTATATTAGAGGTTTTCTTGGTAAAATGCTCTTCAGTGGGGAAGAAGCTTTGAAAAAATGCACTGTTTTATCTGGAGGTGAAAAAGTAAGATGTATGTTGAGTAGGATGATGATGATAAGAGCTAACGTTCTCATGTTGGATGAGCCTACGAATCACTTAGATCTAGAGAGTATTACCGCATTTAATAATTCGTTGAAGAATTTCAAAGGTACAGTTTTATTGACCACACATGATCACGAGTTTGCAGAAACTGTGGCTAATAGAATTGTGGAATTGACTCCAAATGGAATTATTGATAGGTATTTATCATTTGATGAATATATGTCAGACAAGTCCATTAAAGAACAAAGAGATAAAATGTACGCTGTTACTATTTAGCTTCCTTTTTGAAGTATAGTACGCTCAACACAACATAATAAAAGCCCCTAATCTTAGGGGCTTTTATAGTGTATGGATTTTAGTACGGTATCAGGTATTAAAATATTTGCTGTTCCAAATTCCAGGATTAAAATTTTTACCTAAGGCGAATCCGTAAAATAAAATCACTGAAGCAGAACATTTGAACATAAAGAAGAATATTATCCAAAATTCAGTACTTGTATTGTTTTTAGAAAATAGGCCTGATGGGACAAGTAAGGTTAAAAGGTAACTACCTAATAACACTACAATTGCTAGGTTTACAATACTTTTAAAGGGCCAAGCAAATATTCTTCGCAAAGGGTGAAGATCATTACCCCACTTGTGGACTAAATAATAATAGTCATTTCCGATGGGAGCAAATAATAATGGATCGTCCTTGTCCTTTAGCTTGAATAATTTTGAGGGGGCCACTATTTTAAATCCTTTGAGTTCAAGATCATGATTCTTTTCTAAATTCTTAATTTTAGATATGGCTTCAGAGGGTATATCCCCTTTGAAATATTTAGAATCTAAAAAACGTAACCTATAGTCTATACATATTTGCTTTATTTGATCTATGTGATAGATGTTTTTCGTTTCCAATAGATCAAAATCGAACGCGTTTTCAATAGTGCCTTTTCTGCCACCAAGATTCTTTTCAATTCTAATATCGGAATTTGTTGAATCATTTAAAATTTCATATACCTCTTTAATTATTTTCTGAGGGTCAGCTTTCCTCTCCCTTACTCTAAGAAGTTTTTCTTCGATATTGGTTTTCTTTATCATTTTCTTTTTTTTTAGCAACTTTATCAAAGTTAGGGAATTAGAGTTTTTGAATACATCACAACTATCTTAAATTAAATGTTAAAATAGTGTTAAATAAGATAAGCTTAATCTAGTAACGGAAATGGGATGGGGAATAATTGTATATTGTCGATCTTTTAACGCACTTTATCGATAAAAGAAGTAGTTAACTGAACACTAAATATGAAATTTACTGCTACTATTTTTATTTTATGGCTATGTTGTTTTTCCTCTTTTGCTCAAAACAGTACTAAGAATTTGAAATATGGCCTTTTTTCTATGGATCCCAACAAATCCATTGTACAAAACACTGAAGATTCTGGTAATCATAAGGTGCTATTGGCAGCAATGAAGGCAACGGACATGGCAGACATTTTGGACAAGGATGGTCCTTTTACTGTTTTTGCCCCTTCCGATCTGGCTTTTGATAAATTTACCTCTTCTGAGATTTCAGTATTGCTGATGCCAGAAAATAAAAATAAGCTAAGGTCTCTTTTAACGTACCACATAGTTGCAGGCAACTTTACGGCTGCTAAATTACTACAAGCCATGTCTAGAGGAAAGGGTTCAACTACCTTAACAACGGTGCAGGGTAATAAGATCACTGCTACTATGAGTGGGATTGAAATAGTCCTTACCGATAGTTTCGGAAATACTGCTCGCATAACTACCGCAGATGCAAGTCAATGTAACGGTGTAATTCATGTAATAGACAGCGTAATTTTACCCCAAAAATATAATCTTCTATAAATGGGTAGGTTTAGCGTCCTATCACTATTTCCTTTTTTAATTTTCTAATTATCTACCTATTTTTTAAAACCTTATCGATCTTATTTCCGTAAGTGCTGTTGAACTTAAAAATAAGTAGTATAAAAATTTCAAAAATTAAAAATTCTGTATTTGGTATTTTAATGGTTATGATTGCTATACCAGCAATGGCACAACAAACAAAAATGGTCGGTAGGGCTGAAATGTTCCAAACGAAAAATATTATTGAGAATGCGACAAATTCAATGGATCATACCACTTTGGTAGCAGCTGTTAAAGCTGCAGACATTGTTACGACCTTGCAATCAAAAGGGCCATTCACCGTTTTTGCACCTGTAAATGCTGCATTTGATAAATTACCAATGGGAACAGTAGACAATTTGTTGATGATGGAGAACAAAACTGCCCTTCAAGGTGTATTAACGTACCACGTAATAGCTGGTAAATTGAGCGCCAAGGACATTTTGAAATCTATTAAAATGGGAAAGGTAAGGCTACCTTTATGACGGTTAACGGACAAAAGATCTATGCCACTAAAAAAGGGAAAGATGTTTTTATTTCTGATACCAAAGGGTCAATGGCTAAAGTAACTATTGCAGATGTAAACCAATCTAATGGTGTAATCCATGTGATTGATACTGTATAGCTTCCTTCTTCGAAAATGTAATAGATAAAAGACCATTTTAAAAAAGGCTGGAAGTAATTTCAGCCTTTTTTAATTATCTCAATTCAGCTCCTAAAAGTTTTTCATAACTGGTTTGAAGCTTGGACATTATTTTGTCTATCTGCTTATCTGTAAGAGTGTTTTTGGTATCCTGTATAGTGAAGGAAACAGCGTACGACTTTTTACCTTCAGGTAGGTTCTTTCCGGTATAGACATCAAACAGATTTATGTTTTTGAGTAGTTTTTTTTCCGTTTCAAAGGCTATGTCGTGTACTTCCTTAAATGTTACCCCATTGTCTAATAATAGGGCGAAGTCCCTTTTCACTTCTGGATATTTTGGAATATCCTTAAATACAATACTTTTTCTAGATACTAAGTTTAAAATAGCAGACCATTCAAAATCAGCATAAAGGACCTCTTGCTTTATATCGAAATATTTGGTTATAGACTTTTTTACAACACCAAAATCTACAAGTTTATTTTCTTGTACGTTTAATGTAAGGCCTTCTGAAAACACGTCACTTTGTGTTGGTAAGGAACTAGTATCTGATATACCTAGACGAAGTAGAATGTTTTCCACCAAGGCTTTCAAAAAATAAAAGTCTGTTTGCTGCGTGGGTAGACTCCAGCTGCCATCTGTCTTATTACCAGTTATCAGCAAACTCAGGTGTTTGTTTTCTATTCTTTCCGTTGGCTTTTGATGGTAAGTCTTACCAAATTCAAAAAATTTGATGTGTTGTTTTTTTCTATTACTGTTATAGGAGATGGCTTCCAATCCTGGAAATAACATAGATTGCCTCATTATAGATAGGTCCGTACTGAGTGGGTTCATGATCTTCACCGCTTCCCCTTCTATGGTATCAGAAGATAAAGCAATATAGTCTGGTGTGGTTAGGCTATTGGCCAATATTTCATAGAAACCTTGGGAAGATAATTGATCTCCAATTAAGTTCTGTAGTTTGTAGTCTTCAAACTTAGAGGTAGAAGCTATTGAAGCTGTCAATTTCTCCTTTGAATTGATGTTGTTATAACCAAATACACGTAATATTTCTTCTATAACATCGACTTCTCTCTGCACATCCACTCTGTAGAATGGTATTGCAAGTCCCATTCCTGATTCTGATACATTTTTTACTTTAATGTCCAAGGATGCCATAATAGACTTTATGGTGTCTTCTGGAATTTCCTGTCCGATAAGCTTATTAATTTTATCATAGGTTAAAAACACCTGATAATCGTCTTTCTTTTTGGGATAGAAATCGGCCACATCAGAAGTAATATCACCTCCAGCGATTTCCTTGATCAACAAGGCGGCGCGCATTAGGCTGTATTCCACATTGTTGATGTCTACACCCCTCTCAAACCTAAAAGAGGCGTCTGTATTTAAAGCATGTCTTTTTGCCGTTTTTCTTACTGAAACAGGATTGAAATAAGCACTTTCCAAGAAGATGGAAGTAGTATGTTCTGTTACTCCTGAGTTTTCTCCTCCAAAAACACCCGCGATACACAATGGCTTATCAGCATCACAGATCATTAAGTCTTCTTCGTGCAGCTCTCTTTCTATTCCATCCAAAGTGGTGAACTTAGATCCTTTTGGTAGTGTCTTTACTATTATTTTATGTCCTTTTATTTTTGCTGCATCAAAGGCATGTAAGGGCTGACCCAATTCGTGCAAAACATAGTTGGTTGCATCCACTACGTTATTTTTTGGGGTAATTCCGATAGCTTTAAGCCTGTTTTTTAGCCAATCAGGAGAAGGTTGTACTATTAGGTTGCTTATGGTTAATCCACAATATCTCGGTGCAAGTTCACTTTGCTCCACAGCAACATCTATCTTAAGGGACCTATTTTCTACAATGAAATTACTTATGGAAGGGGTTATCAATTCTTTTTGAATATTTATTTGCTGTAGTCCAGCCTTGAGATCTCTTGCTACCCCAAAATGACTCATGGCATCAGCGCGATTTGGAGTAAGTCCAATCTCGAATACCTCATCACGTTCTATTTTAAATACCTTGGAACAAAGAGTTCCGGGAACTAGACTTTTGTCTAAAACCATAATACCATCGTGGCCTTTGCCCAACCCAATCTCATCTTCGGCACAGATCATACCTAGGCTTTCCTCTCCTCTAATTTTCCCTTTTTTAATAGTCCAGGCCTCACCTTCTTTGGTATATAGCGTGGTTCCAATAGTAGCTACAGGGACTTTTTGACCCTCAGCAACATTGGGTGCACCACAAATAATTTGTAGAGGTGTTCCAGTTCCTATGTCCACAGTGGTCAATTTTAACTTGTCTGCGTTGGGATGTTTTATACAGGTCAAAACCTCCCCAACTACAATGCCATTAAGACCACCTTTGACCGATTCAAATGCAGTTATGCCTTCTACTTCCAATCCTAAATCGGTTAAAAGTTCTCCTGTCTTTTGGGAATCCCAATCAATTTTAATGAACTGTTTTAACCAGTTGTAAGATATTTTCATTGATACTTTATTTTATAAGTTATTCAATTGAACCGCCATTTTCCTATTCACTTTATTAAAAAAGGATTCTAATATCAGTTCTTGAATAACTTTATCTATGTTCTTTTGATTATTGCCTTCCTGGAATTTCCATCATTCAAAAATCCATTGCAGACAGTATATTTAAGTGCCCAAAGATAAAACAATGCCAGAAGACATTCAACAGGTATTCAAGTGAAATGCTTTTATTTTTTATTGTAAGTATATTTGCTGAATTTCGACATTGAAACGATAGCTTATACTTATGAAAAAAATCGCATTATTAATCGCATTATTTTTAATTATTACCTCCTGTAAAAATTTGGAATCTCCTTCTCTAAAAGAGGGTATTTGGTTGGGTGAAATAAAATTGATGGACAATCAAACGCTTCCTTTTAATTTCAAAATAAGTAAGTCAGCCCAAGGTGATTATATTATGGAATCGTTTAATGCTGAAGAAGTTTTATTTATAGATGAAATTACTACTAATAATGATTCTATCATGATAAAAATGCCTGCTTTCGAAGGCTATATCTATGGGGTATTTTCAGAGTCTGAGATTATTGGAGATTTTATACAAGAAAGTATGGATCGTAGTGTCTCCTTTAAGGCAACCTATGGTATTGAGAAGCGATTTGACGTAAAAGTGTCTCCTGAACTAAATGTAAGTGGTGTTTGGGAATCGGAATTTAGTCCAAATACTACCGATAGTTATATGGGTAAAGGTGTGTTCACTCAAACAGGAGAGGATAGGGTAGTAGGTACATTTAGGACCACCACGGGTGATTATCGTTTTTTGGAGGGGGTTATGGATGGGGACTCTCTTAAATTATCAACTTTTGATGGGGCCCACGTTTTTTTATTTATGGCTAAGGTTACAGATAGCACATTAAATGGCACCTTCTATTCTGGGAACCATTTTAAAGAACCGTTCGTCGCAAAAAGGAATGCAACATATGAATTGCCAGATGAGGATTCTTTGACATTTATTAAGGAAGGATATGAAAAACTTTCTTTCTCCTTTGCAGATTCCAAAGGAAACATGGTTTCATTAGAAGATGAATTGTTTAAGGATAAGGTGGTCATTGTTCAAATTATGGGGACTTGGTGCCCTAATTGTTTGGACGAAACCAAATATTTGGTGAATTTTTTAAAGGAACAAAGAAATGAGGACTTGGAAATAGTGGCATTATCTTTTGAATACGCAAAAACGGAAGAAGCTGCTTTTAAGGCAATTAATAGGTTAAAGGAGCGTATAGGAATATCTTACCCCGTACTTCTGGCACAATACGGTTCATCAGACAAGGATTTGGCTCAGGAAAAACTTCCAATGCTAAACCATATTCTTTCATATCCTACGACTATCTTTTTAGATAAAACAGGAGCGGTTAGAAAGATCAGTACAGGTTTCAATGGCCCTGCAACGGGAGAAAAATATGATCAATTTGATGCCGATTTTCGGGTATTTATTGGAGGACTTTTAAAAGAATAACAAAAAGCCTTTTCAAAACTGAAAAGGCTTTTTGTTATTTTGGAATTAGATACTTTATTTATATGATAGTCGACTTTCCAAGCCCAATATTTTCATAGTTGAAATTGAAGTCATCTTCTGAATCAATTATATTTTGGGATATAAAATCACCTACCTGACTAGTACCATAAGTACTGGAAGGATTGATATCCTTGGTGGATATGTTTTTTCTTAAGGCCTTATCAACTGCAACAATAATAGCCTGTGCTTCCTCATTTAAGCCAAAATGATTCAATAGCATTACTGCTGATAATATTGAGGCAATGGGGTTTGCTATGTTTTTCCCCTTTGCTTGTGTAAACGAGCCGTGGAATGGTTCAAACATAGCGTAATCGTTTCCTATCGAAGCCGAGGGCAATAGTCCTTTAGAACCGCATATGGCGCTGCTCTGATCGGAAAGAATATCCCCAAAAAGGTTGTCGGTTAGTATGACATCGAACTGTTTTGGATTTAACATAATTTGCATAGCTGCGTTATCGGCCAAAAGAAATTCCAAAGCAACCTCAGGATAACTTTCTCCTATTTTAGAAACCACCCTGCGCCATAGTCTAGAGGTCTCCAAGACATTGGCCTTATCGACTACAGTTAGTTTTTGCATTCTATTTTTTGCAGCCTTGAACGCTAAATGTGTTATTCTGCTTATTTCTTTTTCTGAATATTCACAAAGGTCTGAAGCTACCGTGCCATCAGCACTTAATTTTTTTTCGCCGAAATAGATTCCTCCAGTAAGCTCCCTGTAGATTACAAAATCTGTCCCTAAAATAATTTCCTTTTTTAGAGGAGATTTTTCTAAAAGGGTGGGAAATATTTTCACGGGTCTTATACTAGAAAAAAGATTCAACTCCTTACGCAGTTGCAATAGACCCTGCTCGGGTCTTACTTTTGCATATGGATTGTCATCATATTTTAAGGTCCCAATGGTTCCAAAAAGAATGGCATCTGAAGCCTTGCAAATCTCCAATGTTTCCTCCGGTAAGGGACTTCCTGTCTGATCCATTGCCACAGCCCCAATGGAGGCTTCGATGTACGAAAAATTGTGGTTAAAAGTTTCTTCTACAGCTCTAAGACATTTTACTGCTTGTGCCAATACTTCAGGACCAATACCATCCCCTGGTAATAGTGTTATATTTAGGTTCATTAAGCTACCTTTTCTATATTAATTGAACTGGATTGGATAATTTCATGAATATCTTCATCCATAATTTCTTTTTTGATATCTGCGTATTTTAGAAAATCCTCATAGATGACATCTAATTGAACTTTTGTAAGTTCATAACCAACCTTTTTTGATCGATAGGCCAATGCTGCTCTACCACTTCTAGCGGTAAGTACTATAGAAGATTCAGTGACTCCTACATCTTCTGGGTTCATTATTTCATAAGTCTCCCTATTTTTTATAACGCCATCTTGATGAATACCAGAACTATGCGCAAACGCATTGGAACCAACTATTGCTTTGTTGGGTTGTACGGGCATTCCCATTTTTTGAGAAACCATTAAACTCGTGTCATATAATAATTTACTATTGATATTTGTATCCAAGTTCAAGTAAGGATGCTGTCTTAATATCATAACCACTTCTTCCAAAGAAGTATTACCAGCTCTTTCACCAACACCGTTAATGGTACATTCAATTTGTCTTGCACCATTGATTACTCCAGCAATGGAGTTCGCTGTTGCCAATCCGAGGTCATTATGACAGTGACAGGATAATATGGCTTTATGGATGCCAGTAACATTATCCCTAAGATACTTAATTTTTGCTCCATATTCTTCGGGAAGGCAATATCCTGTTGTATCTGGAATATTTAGAACGGTAGCTCCGGCTTTTATAACTTCCTCGCAAATTCTTGCTAAAAAGTCATTATCAGTTCTTCCTGCATCTTCTGCGTAAAATTCTATGTCCTCAACAAATGTTTTTGCATATTTCACGGCATCTACAGCCCGTTCAATTATAGCCTCCCTGTTTGAATTAAACTTGTATTTGATATGGAAATCTGAGGTACCGATTCCTGTATGGATTCTTGGTTTTTTCGCGTATTTAAGCGCCTCAGCGGCTACTTCAATATCTTTTTTTACTGCTCTTGTTAGTCCACAAACAGTAGCATTTTGTACTAATTTTGAAATTTCACTTACAGAATTAAAATCTCCAGGGCTAGAAATTGGAAAGCCTGCTTCAATAACGTCTACACCTAATTCATCCAAACGCTCAGCTATAACAAGTTTTTGTTTTGTATCCAATTTACATCCCGGAACTTGTTCTCCATCTCTTAGTGTCGTATCAAATATTTGTATTTTATCTTTACTCATTATATTTGTGTAATTTTAGGTAAGCCGTACGAATATATGGCTACCTTAACCAATTGGTTAGAGCCTAAAAAATCATTTACAACGTTAAGTTACTTTTCGATATACATAAAACTCTGATTTACAGTTAATTAAATAATAATTATTACGATGACAACTGCACATAAAGATGCTTTGTTCGTGTTGGTAAAATCACTTTCCAAGTCAGAAAAGCGTCAATTTAAGCTTTACGTGGGCAGATTGGGGGTTAATACTGATGCCAAGTTTTTAGCCTTATTCAATCTACTGGATAAGATGAAGGATTATGATGAAAAGGCAATATTACATAGTGGAATTGTTAAAAAAACCCAGTTATCTAATCTTAAGGCACATCTCTATAAGCAAATATTGGTTAGTTTACGATTAAATCCAGTCAATCAAAATATACGGGTCCAGATTCGTGAACAACTTGATTTTGCAACTATTTTGTATCAAAAAGGATTATATAAACAAAGCTTAAAAATTCTCGATAAGGCCAAAAGTACTGCAATAGAGAACGAAGAGAAGAATATTGCCTATGAAATTGTGGAGCTAGAAAAAATTATTGAAACACAATATATTACACGAAGCATACCTGATAGGGCGGACGAATTGTCTATGCAGGCCAAAAGGCTTTCTGAGCTAAATGTAATCACTAGTAAGCTGTCTAACTTATCTTTACAATTGTACGGGATGATGTTAAAAGTTGGATACGTTAAAAGTGATGAAGAAATAAAGAAGGTAAAAAAGTATTTTGATGAACATTTGCCTGAGTACCACATGGAGGACCTCGGATTTAGGGAAAAACTTTGGCTTTACAAAGCGTATTTATGGTATAGTTTTTTGATACAGGATTTTCTTTCCTGCTATAAATATTCTAGCAAATGGGTAGATCTATTTTATGAAAATAGAGAGATGATCCATTTGAACCCTGTTTTCTTTTTAAAAGGCAATCACTATCTTCTAGAATCTTTGTTCTATGTAAAATACAGTTCACAATTTAAGGAAACCTTGGAAAAATTGGAGGCTATGGTTAATCGTGAAGAGTTTCCGAAAAACGATAATATTTCTTCTCTGGCCTTTCTTTATATTAATTCCAATAAGTTGAACCTTCATTTTATGGAGGGAACCTTTGAAAAAGGATTGTATTTGGTGAAAATAATTGAATATGGCATCAATAAACATAAAGAGCGAATAGATGAGCACCATGCCATGGTCTTTTACTATAAGATTGCCTGTTTATATTTTAGTATTGGTGATAATAAGACCTGTATTCAATACCTTAAAAAAATAATTAATAACAAAAACCTTAAAATGCGTGAAGATCTTATGTGCTTCGCGAGAGTTCTTAGTCTTGTAGCCCATTATGAGGCGGGAATGGATTATCATCTTGAAGTACAATTAAAGAGTACCTATAAGTTTTTATTAAAGATGAATGATCTACATGCGGTACAAAAAGAAATGATCAAATTCTTAAGAAACTTGGGTAATATCTATCCACACGAGCTAAAAGATGAATTCCAAAAACTTTATAATGAGCTTAGGAAATATGAGGACCATCCATTTGAGAAAAGGGCATTTTTGTATTTAGATATTCTTTCTTGGTTACAAAGCCATTTGGAAAATAGACCTGTGGCCCAAATAATTAGAGAAAAGGCCTTGGCTGTAACTAGATAAGTGAATTTGAGTTCAAAGAATCCACACATCGCCCACTTGCTCGAAATTAATTTAGCGATGCTCTTTGTGAGCACCTCTGGGGCTTTAGGCAGGTTTATACAATTACCTGTGCCAATTACTATTGCGTCTAGAGCTATTTTGGCGTTTTTTATTTTATATTTTTTTTGTAAATGGAAAGGTATATCCCTAGACATCAAAAAAAAAGATTGGCTCCCCATTTTAATGAGTGGGATATTTATGGGGTTACATTGGCTTACTTATTTCTATGCCTTAAAATTGTCTAATGTTGCTATTGGGATGCTGTCCCTTTTTACCTACCCAGTAATTACTTCCCTATTAGAGCCTATCTTATTAAAAACTAAATTTTTAAAAATTCACCTTTTATTGGGCATAATGGTTTTGGCTGGAATTTATTTTTTAGTTCCTAAGTTTGAAATGGGAAATTCCTATGCACTTGCCGTTGGAGTAGGGGTTTTATCTGCCCTTTTTTATGCCTTGAGAAACCTAGTGCTAAAGGCTAGGGTAAAAAATTATAATGGATCTGCACTTATGTGTTATCAAATGGTAATTGTAGGAGGGTTGTTATTTCCTGCATTTTTCTTTTTTGAAACCGATGGGGTTTCAAATCAATGGAAGGGACTATTAACACTTGCCTTGGTAACTACTGCCATTGGACATACCTTATTTTTGAATAGTTTTAAATATTTCTCCATAACAACCGCTAGCATTATAAGTAGTGTACAACCTGTTTATGGAATTATAATTGGAGCAATTTTTTTGGCAGAAATACCTTCTATAATGACCATTTTCGGCGGGGTATTAATCTTGGGTTCCGTGGTCATAGAAAGTGTTAGGACCTATAGATAAAACCATTAAAGGCAAGCATTCCAAATGGATTCATCAGGGGGAGGGGCAACTAACTTGAGCATTTCCTTTTTTACGGGATGAATAAATGATAGGCTCCTAGCGTGCAAATGGATACTGCCATCTTTATTGCTGCGATCAAAACCATATTTTAGATCTCCTTTGATTGGACATCCCAGCGCATTTAATTGTGCGCGTATCTGATGGTGCCTACCCGTTTTTAAATCAATTTCCAACAAAAAATAATTGTCTAATTTTTTTACCAAGGTATAGTCCAAAATAGCTTTTTTGCTATCTGGCACCTCATTTTTATGTGCGTATGATTTGTTCTGTTTGGTATTCCTTTTTAACCAATGAGTAAGGGTGGCGGAGGTGTTTTCTGGAGCGTTCTTTACAACCGCCCAATAGGTTTTCTTGGCATCCTTTTCAGCAAATAATTTATTAAGTCGCGGTAAGGCTTTTGATGATTTTGCAAAAACTACAATCCCCGACGTTGGCCTATCTAGTCTATGGGCAACCCCTAAATATACATTTCCAGGCTTGTTGTATTTTTCTTTAATGTATTCCTTGACCACCTCACTTAATGGGGCATCACCTGTTTTATCACCTTGAACAATATCTCCTGGCCTTTTATTAATGGCTATAAGATGATTGTCCTCGTATAGGACTTGAAGGTTTTTTGGTGTAGAAATTATTTTATCTTCCAAAATCAATTAATACTGTTCGTCTTCGTTAGGAAAATCCCTGCTTTTCACGTCCACTACATATCTAGAAATGGCATTTCCCATTTCTTCGTATAAATTCATATAACGTCTTAAAAATCGGGGATTAAATTCCTGAGTTATTCCCAAAAGATCATGGACCACCAATACTTGTCCATCCACTCCATTTCCTGCGCCTATGCCTATCACTGGAATATGAATGCTCTCGGCGACTTTCTTGGCCAATTCTGCAGGTATTTTTTCTAGGACAATGGCAAAACATCCTAATTTCTCTAACAATTTGGCATCATCTAAAAGTTTTTGGGCTTCCTCTTCTTCTTTAGCCCTGACGGTATAGGTTCCAAACTTGTAGATGGACTGTGGCGTAAGACCTAAATGTCCCATTACGGGAATACCGGCATTGAGAATTCTTTTCACAGACTCCTTTATTTCCATTCCTCCCTCAACCTTCACGGCATGTGCTCCGCTTTCCTTCATTATTCTAATGGCAGAGCGCAAGGCTTCCTTAGGATCACTCTGATAGCTTCCAAATGGAATGTCAACAACAACAAGCGCCCTTTTTACAGCACGAATGACGGAAGAGGCGTGATAGATCATTTGATCTAGAGTTATAGGTAGGGTAGTTTCATGACCGGCCATCACATTACTAGCTGAGTCCCCAACCAAAATGACATCCACATTGGCATCATCAACAATTTTCGCCATAGAAAAATCATAGGAAGTCAACATGGATATTCGTTCACCATTCCTTTTCATTTCTATCAAGGATTTTACGGTTACCCTTTTGTATTCTTTTTTGGCTACTGACATGAATTTTGGTTTAAGTTCATAAAAGTAAGGAGTTTTGTTTAAAACTTTAAAGGATTCTTAGTTTCGACTTAAAAAAAATTACCGTATTTTACAAATAGGGCTTTAAAAATCAAAAAATGAGAATAGTAATCTGTTTCTGCTTTTGTTTATTTGTTTTAAGTATTAAAGCCCAATCTTTGGAAGAGATTGCTGTAAAGCAAACCATTGAAACATTCTTTAAAGGGTTTCATGAACAAGATTCTTTAGTATTAAAAAGTGTGGTTTCGGATCAAGTGATCATTCAAACGATTGCTACTAAACAAGATAGTACCTTTGTTCGTTCTGAAAATTATAGTGATTTTTTGAAGCACATAGTAAGTATACCAGCAACCACAATGTTTAACGAAAAACTTTTATCTTTTAACATTCAAATTGATGGCGCCATGGCCAATGCCTGGACACCATACGAATTTTGGTTAAATGATGCCTTTAGCCATTGCGGGGTAAATTCCTTTCAATTGTTAAAGACGTCAAATACCTGGAAGATCATTTATCTTATAGACACAAGACGAAAGTCAGATTGTAAATAAAAATCAACAATCACTTAAATAAACACCCACAGCCAAGCCACCTTCAGAGGTCTCCTTGTATTTGGAGCTCATATCCTTGGCCGTTTCCCACATGGTGTTCACCACCTTATCCAAAGGAACCTTTGCATTTTCAGGGTTAGAGTCCATTGCCAATTCAGCGGCATTTATTGCTTTAATGGCTCCCATAGAATTTCGTTCAATACAGGGAATTTGAACCAAACCTCCAATGGGATCACAAGTAAGACCTAAATGATGTTCCATTGCAATTTCTGCAGCCATCAATGCTTGTTCGGGAGTACCTCCCATTAATTCTGTGAGCGCTCCAGCAGCCATAGCTGAAGAAACACCTATTTCTGCCTGACAGCCACCCATAGCAGCGGAAATGGTAGCCCCTTTTTTGAAAATACTACCTATTTCCCCAGCAATCATTAAAAACTTTTTTACATGTTCAAAGGTGGCATTGTGGTTTTCAATGACCAAATAGTACATTAATACGGCTGGTATTACTCCTGCACTTCCATTGGTAGGTGCGGTTACTACTCTGCCTAGGGAGGCATTTACTTCATTTACGCTCAAGGCAAAACAGCTTACCCATTTTAAAATTTGTCTAAATTTAACTTCGGTCTGCCGGATAGTTTCTAACCATTCTTGAGGAGTAGAATATGATATTTCTCCTTTTAAGCTTTGGCAAATGTCAAAGGCACGGCGTCTCACATTTAAGCCACCGGGTAAATGTCCTTCGGTATGGCACCCTATGTACATGCATTCTAGCATGGTATCCCAAATGCGCTGTAATTCCCTATCTATTTCAGCATCTGTTCGTAACGACCTTTCATTTTCCAAAACCAATTCTGAAATGGACTTCTTTTCCTGTTTACAAAAGGCTAGAAGCTCTGTTCCCTTGATTACCGGAAAAGGAAAGGTTTTAAATACCTTTAAATTTTGTTTGGCATTTTCTCGTTCTTCTTTAACTACAAATCCTCCACCAATGGAATAGTAGGTTTCTTCAATTTTTTCCCCTGAGCTTAATGTGGCTGAAAATAACATACCATTGGCATGGAAAGGTAAAAATTGCTTTTCAAAAACAATATCCTGCTTTGCGTCAAAAGAAATTTCCTTTTCGCTATTAAGGTTCAAAATCCCAGTAGATTTTATTTCCTCAACAATACCACCTATATCTTCAATGGGAATATACTCTGGGTCGGCACCCGTTAAGCCCAGCATAATGGCTAAATCTGTTGCATGTCCTTTTCCTGTTAACGACAAAGAACCGTAGATATGAACCTTGATGGAAGCAATGTGGTCAAAAAAGCCATCCTCTTTCAATTCTTTTATCCATCTTTCTGCCGCCCGCCAAGGCCCAAGAGTGTGGGAGCTAGACGGACCAATACCTATTTTAAGCATGTCGAAGGTGCTAATACATTCCATTTACGCAATCGATTAAGTTGACAACAAATATATGTTTCTCTAAGACAAAAATGAATGAGAAATTGGTTAATTACAATTAAAGCTTCATAGACTTATATAAGTTAGGTTGAATCAGTAAAATACGATTATTGTTCTTAATGGGGTTAATGCCCCGTGTTCAGCGCGCTATATATGCCATATATTCAAAAGTGCACGTGCAAAGTACAATTAAAGGCCTTTGATGTCACTCTGCTTTACCGTAATCTGACACCTTGTCATATTTTTTTTCATGGCATAATCATTGTCCTCTAGCTATGAAATAAAAAGGAATTTTCAACACAATAAAAACATAAACATGAGTAAGATTATTGGAATCGATTTGGGAACCACCAACTCTTGCGTTTCCGTAATGGAAGGTAACGAGCCTGTAGTTATCCCAAATGCAGAAGGAAAAAGAACAACCCCATCCGTTATTGCTTTCGTAGAAGGCGGAGAAATTAAGGTAGGTGACCCTGCAAAACGTCAGGCGATTACAAACCCAACTAAAACCATTTACTCTATTAAGAGATTTATGGGGAATAAATATTCTGAATCCAGTAAGGAGGCAGGAAGAGTACCTTATAAAGTGGTTAAGGGAGATAACGATACACCAAGAGTTGATATTGATGGACGTTTGTATTCTCCACAAGAATTATCCGCTATGATTCTTCAGAAAATGAAGAAAACAGCAGAAGACTACTTGGGGCAGACAGTAACAAGAGCGGTAATTACTGTTCCTGCTTACTTTAACGATGCTCAAAGACAGGCAACGAAGGAAGCTGGTGAGATTGCTGGTCTTACGGTAGAACGTATTATCAATGAGCCAACAGCTGCATCTTTAGCTTATGGTTTGGATAAAAAAGATAAAGAGCAGAAAATTGTTGTATTCGACTTCGGTGGTGGTACACATGATGTTTCTGTATTAGAATTGGGAGATGGCGTATTCGAGGTACTTTCAACAGATGGTGATACACACCTTGGAGGTGATGATGTTGACCAAAAAATTATTGATTGGTTGGCAGACGAATTCAATAAAGAAGAAGGAATAGATTTGCGTAAAGACGCTATGGCTTTACAACGTTTACGTGAGGCTGCAGAGAAAGCTAAGATAGAATTATCTTCTTCTGCCCAAACAGAAATAAACTTACCGTATGTGACAGCTACTGCTTCTGGACCAAAGCATTTGGTTCGTACGATGTCTAGAGCTAAATTCGAGCAATTGATAGATGATTTAGTAAAAAGAACTATAGCCCCTTGCGAAAACGCCCTAAAAGCGGCTGGTTTATCTAAAAGCGATATCGATGAAATTATCTTGGTGGGTGGTTCTACAAGAATACCCGCTGTTCAGGAAGCTGTGGAAAAGTTCTTCGGAAAAAAACCATCGAAAGGTGTTAATCCTGACGAAGTTGTTGCCGTAGGAGCCGCAATTCAAGGTGGTGTATTAACAGGAGATGTTAAAGATGTACTTTTATTGGATGTAACACCATTGTCTTTGGGTATAGAGACTATGGGAGGTGTATTGACCAAGTTGATTGAGTCTAACACAACTATTCCTACCAAAAAGTCACAGGTTTTCTCAACAGCGGCAGATAATCAGCCTTCTGTAGAAATTCATGTACTACAGGGAGAAAGACCAATGGCAACGGACAATAAAACAATCGGAAGATTCCATTTGGACGGTATTCCACCAGCACAAAGAGGAACACCTCAGATTGAAGTTACTTTTGATATAGATGCCAATGGTATCATTAAAGTATCGGCTACAGATAAAGCTACTAACAAATCGCAAGATATCCGGATCGAGGCTTCTTCTGGCTTGACTGAAGAAGAAATCAAGAAGATGAAAGCTGAAGCGGAAGCCAATGCTGAATCAGACAAAAAAGCTAAGGAAACTGCTGATAAGTTGAATGAAGCAGATGGAATGATCTTCCAAACTGAAAAGCAATTGAAAGAATTTGGTGAAAAATTATCTGATGATAAAAAGAAACCAATTGAAGATGCTTTAGAAGAATTGAAAAAGGCGCACGAAGCCAAGGATTTAGCCATGATCACTCCAGCTTTGGATAAAATAAATGAAGCATGGAAAGTAGCCTCTGAAGAAATGTACAAGGCACAAGCAGAAGGACAACAAGAAGGCACTTCACCTAATGGTGAAGCAAGTGCAGATGCAGAAGCCAAAGAAGGCGATAATGTAGAAGATGTTGACTTCGAAGAAGTAAAATAAATAATACAAATAGGTATGTTGATTTTAAAATCAATTCACTTTTAAAAGAAAAGGGGCGAAGCAATTCGCCCCTTTTTTATTTGATCTTCTTTTCTTTTTATTTTGGTATAATATCGACTAATTTTGACCTATGTCACAAAATTACAAATCAATCTTTTTGGGGGTATTAATTGGGTTTACAATGCTGTTGAATGCCTATTCCTTATGTTCCCAAGAGATTACTATTTTTAAGTATACAGATTTCGACCTTAAAGGACCGGTGAAATCCTGTTTGGTAGTAACTGATTATGGAAAAGAGGAGTATCAATTTAATCAAGATGGTCTACTTACCCAATCTATTACCCGTTATAACTATGATGATTACGATATTACCCTCTATAAATATACCAATGGACAACTAAAAGAAAAACGATTTGAAAATTATAGGGATGGTGTTTTCGATAGAAATACTTCCATAGCAAATATTTATTCCATAGATACCACCGAAAATAAAAAAATAACAGAAAAAATAATTTCCTACAATAAGGAATTTCTGGATCAGTATGAATATTTTTATGATAAGGATGATCAATTAGTGAAGATAATAAGAATCAATAATGATGGTATAGATGAAACGTTGGTAAAGCATATAAACGTTGAAGGAGAGCTAACCTCTTCTTATTTTTTAAATACAGTATTGCTGAAAACAATAAGGATAACGGAAACAAAATCTAAAACAAATACCAAAAGGAAAGTTAAGCTAGTTACAGATTTTTTGGACGGAGAACCCAACACAGCCAAGGAAGAAATCTTTAATGCAAAAGACAAGCTTATAATAGAGACCAATTTCGTCTATGACAAAAAAGCGAATAAATTATTACTAAAGGAAACAAAAACGTATACCTATACCGAAGCCGGCATGTTGCTAGAATTACGAACAAAAATAGGTCAGGGTATATCCTTAAAAAAGTATATTTATCAATTTGATAATACCGCAAGCGGTAACTGGGTTAAGCAAATAGTAACCCCAGATAACACCTATATTACAAGAAAGATTCAATATTTTAGTCCAAAATGATCCTAGGTAAAATTTAATAGTTTAACAAAAAGGGCTGTGCAACTGCACAGCCCTTTTTGTTTTTTCGCTGTACCTTTCTTTTATTGCTTAATACATTTAGTAAGGACTTCTACCGCTTGTTTTTGCAACGTTAAAGCTTGATCTATATAGAATTTTCTTGTAGTTTCCAATGTCTCACTCCTCAATACTGATTCATCTCGCGTTACATTCCAATTTATGTAGGCTTCTTTGTTGGAACAGTTAAAAACAGTTATGATATCTTTGAATTTGGTTCCATATTCCATAAGCGAAATCTCCACCATTCTTTTAAGTTTCAGTTGCTCTTCATATTCCAGTTCTCTTGCACGCTGCATTTCAAGACCTAAAAGTTTTTGCTTTTCTATTTTTCCTTGTAACATTCGTTGTTGCTCCAATAACTGTTGTTGTTGCTGTTCTAATTGTTGTTGCTGTTCTTTTAAGCCATTTTTTTCTATTTGGATTGCATTGGATGAAGTATCTGCTATAGCGATATCTCCCATATTATAGGCTACACTAGGGGTTGAACTGGTACAAACATCAAAAGCATTTATTAAGGATTGTAATTCCTCATAAGCTTTTTTTGCAAAATACCTTCCTTTATCCCAATCTTCTGGATCAGCAGATTTTTTTAAATCTACGAGCCCATTAAGTATAAAGTCCATAGAATTTTCGCAACCACAATTTTCAGCTAATCCTTTTGTTTTCTCCAATGCGTCAATGGCTCTGTCCGCGTAGTACCTCTGATGGTCAAAATTATTGGATTCCAATGATTTTTTAGTGTGACTTAAGGCATAGGTTGCCGTGGAGTAGGCTTCACCACAATTTGCAAATATTGGAGTATTCAAAAAAAGAAATGAAATTAATAATAGAAATGATCTGTTCATAATGTTGGGGTTATTCTTCTATGTCTAATCCTGCAAGAAGGAAATAATATTTCAAAAATGAAAAAATATGTGGTCAACACAGGACAAATTGTGGTGAACTCAGGTATTTTGAAGTGTGTTAATGTTTTTTAAACAAGCTCAAAACAGGGTTAATGGCTTTTATCAATTATCATAATGCTTTTATAAGCAGAACTTATTTATTTTGGCACGCCTTTATTGAGCAAAAAAAGGGCGCTAGCCCTTTATATTTGATAGGAAAATCTATTGGATTTTGCCTTTTAAAGGATTACCCCATCAACGGTGCATCTTAAATTTTTCCTTTCATTTTCCTTTCGTATCTGTATTTTATAAACTTTCTTGACATGTTTTGAATCTACATAATAGGAAACCAAATAGGCATCTTTAAATACAATCCAATTGGGATACTTTTTGGCAATATTATTTCTAATGGTTGGGGGAAGGTTTAGATTGGTAAATCTTTCAAAAGAAGATACGATTTTACCGTTTTTATCATATGTTGCTATGATACTTCCACTTGTTTGTTTAAAGATGACCTCATACCCTTCATGGTGCCCATCATAGATACTTGCTTCTGTCACATCAAATCTAGCGGCAGTATTTTCCAGCTTTTTGACCATCGCTGGAGTTTCTTTATCCTGAACTTTTCTTAAATAGGTAGTATTTAGCGGTGTAACAGTAACTCCTATTAATTTTACTTCTTTGAAATCGATAATGGTAGGAATCTCTTGTGAATAGATTAGGCTGGTTAGACCTAAATAAAGTAGACCGAATAATACATTTTTCATGATGATTTTTCTTTAAAGATTAATAATGAAAACTAAATTGTCAATAGAACTTGACTAATTATTGTATTATCCTAATGTTCGGGGGGCAGTGGATTTATTTTAGAACAATCACTAGCCTTTTACTATTACTAATATACATCTAAGTATGTATTTTGCTAAGCTACTTTAGTAGCTTTTCTAATTATTTTAACAATTTAATTACGTTTTTTTTAATTTATTTCTCAGATAATTTATAAAATGAATAGGCGGACAATTGGTCCGCCCATCATAGTATTAAAGGTCTAAAAAAATGATGAAATAGTTTCATCTCATCATCTATAATATATTGCCATCCACATCACACTTCAGGTTTAATTTTTGGTTTTCTTTCCTAAGCTGTACCCGATATATTTTTCTAATGTCATCGGTGCCTTCATAATAAGAAACCAAGTATGCATCTTTGAAGACTGTCCATCCGGGATATTCTTTGTAAAGACTATTCCTTACAGGAGCAGGAAGCGTTAAATTTGTAAACTTTTCAAAAGAGGTTAGGATTTGGCCATCTTTGTCGTAAGTGGCAATAATTCGTCCATTGGTCTGCTCGAAGATAACTTCATAGGCCTCATGGTTGCCATCGTAGATATCAGACATGGTAAGATCATATCTAGCGGCTGTATTTTCCAATTGTACCACTCTCTCCGGAGTTGAAGGGTCTTGGACCTTATTCAAATAGTTAGAGTTCATGTTTTTAACTGTAACTCCAGTTAATTTCACTTCTTCTACGTCAGCATTCTTGACGTCGTTAGCAGGCTTGTCTTGTGCGTAGGATAGGCTGGTAAGACCCAGAAATAATAAACCGGTTAAAACATTTTTCATGATGATATATATTTAAAGGTTAATAAACAAAACTAATTGGCCAATGTAGCTTGGCTAAGTATTGTTATAACCTGAAGAGGGGGGAATGGGCTTCGAGTAAAAGAATAGTTAGCCATTCACTACAGCCAAAGTACACCCAACTTTCAATTACTAATGCTACCTAAGTAGCAAAACAGGATTTATGTTGTAAATCACTATGAAAAATTGGTAAAAAAGGTAGAATCAATAGAGTTATACTTTTTTGACCATTAATTTTTTTTCTAGAAGCTTTTTATTCGTTATGGTAATTTTTTTTCTCGTGACCTCCAATATTCCTTCCTCTTTAAAATTTTGAATGTGACGGTTTACTACTGCTCTAGTTGTTCCAATTAATGCGCCAATTTCTGTGTGCGAAAGCCCGAGTATAGTTTCGAAATATATAGAAGATTTGTCCATATTATTATATAATAAACGAGCCAAACGTGTTGGAATGTCTTCTAGCGCAACATTGATGATATACCTTTCTAAAATATTTATCTTTTCAGCGGTGTAGGCTAAAAATGACTTATATACTAGGGGGTTTTCTTTCATCCATTCTTTCACTTTGGAAACAGGAATATTTAAAACTTCTGAATTTTCCAAAACTTCATAATACACTTTATGTATGCCACAGTCCATTAAGGAGAATATATCAAAGACGTCGTTATCTTTTAATAGGAATAAGGTAAGCAAGCGATCATTAAAAGAATCAAAGTGATACACCTTTATTTTACCTGAAATCAGAATATGAAATGTGTATTGGGTGTGACTAGTATCTAGGATACAGGTTTTTTTAGGCCAATTTTGAGCGGTTGAAATTTCTAATAATTGGGTGAGGGAATTGTGCGCGACATCATTAAAGAGTCTACTCTCTATTAAGGTTTCATAATAATGGCGATATTTTTCTAATCCTATATTCATTATTTCTGCCGTTTAAAACTTAAATTACAAAGGAAAATTCAATGTATTCCCTTGAGTAAAAATTGCTTATAACTGGGTTTAGTAATTATGTGGGAGGAATAAATTCTATATCTTCTGACACGAATTATGAGCCACAATTTACAAAAAAATAATCGAATAAAGTTTTTAAAATAATAGGATCTGCTGAGTAATTATCAAATTAATCATTTGTGAATCAATTATTTATAGAAAATAAACAACCTATAGGTTATAGGTTATAGGTCATGGTTTAAGGTGAACATAAATTAAAAAACCCAAACCTTATTAGTTGATGATAATTTAATATGAAAAAGCAATTATATAAAAGTTCAATTATAAAAGTGATTACTACTGTGCAGGTGATATAAAATTTAAATGGATAAGACTGTTTAAAGAGCATTGATGATTTCTTTTTTCACATCATGTCCACCTTTAAAATATAGTTTATTAGCCTTTCCTTGAAAGACATTTTCAATTTTGATAGTTTCTAGTGATATTCTTTCGGCGCTCAAATATGGATCCTGATCACCTAGTACATACGTGACTTTTGACCTATTCGTTTCTAGATGGGAAAAATCGGATTGGGTTAGTTCCTGTGGCAGGCTTCCTGCATAGAGCACTAAATGCTTACAATTTATTTTTCTTTTTGCCACCCATCTCGCAGCTATAGAGACTCCTTGAGAGAAACCGAGAACTATTAATTCACAATGCTCAGGAATTTCTTCGTTTTTATATACGGTATCTATATAATGAAGAACATTGTCAATGCCCTCCTTTGTATTGTTTTTTGTTAACCAACACGCCCCAACATGTGTATAGGAATTATTAAGATAATATTTGGATTGAGCCTGAGGGGCTACGATATAATTTTCCTCAGACGGCAACTCATTAAAATAACGTAGAAAATAAGTGCTTAAGTGGCCAATTCCATGAAATACTATCCAAACTCTTTTGGTGTTTTCCGTAAGCTCGTTTAAAGTGCTATAAGAGTTTGCAATGGTGTAGGTTACTTTTTTTTCTTTAGATGTCATGATTTAAATTTACAATTATAATCACTTTTTATGGTGTCTTTAGAACATTTAAAATGAATAAGAATGATCATATACATAATAGAATCCTTAATTTCACAAAAACTTTATTATGAACGAATACAAGGAAAAAATACTGCGTATCTGCAATGAGAACTCAAAAAATACATTGATGGAAACATTAGAAATTGAATATGTAGATGTGGGAGAAAATTTCTTGGTAGGTAAAATGCCTGTAACCTCAAAAGTATACCAACCAGACGGTGTATTGCATGGTGGGGCAATGGTGGCTTTGGCAGAGAGTGTTGGAAGTGCCGCATCTTATATATTTTTAAATGCACAGGATTTTTTTATTCGGGGAATTGAAATATCTGCAAACCATGTAAAAAGCATTAAAGAAGGAGATGTGTTCGCCAAGGCTACTATCATGCACAAAGGACGTACCACTCAAGTATGGGATATTAAGATTACTGATAAGGACGATAACTTAATATCACTATGTAAATTAACCACTTTAGCATTGCCGAAAAAGTAATATGTTTCAACAACTTTTACAGCGTATTGAAGAACAGCTTCTTCAAGAAAAACCTTTGGTTGTTTATAGAAAACCAAGCCAAAAAATGGTGAAGGGAATTTTTCAATCTGATTCCAAAATTCACTATTGTATTGATTTTAAGGAAACTGGTTTTGTTTTTGCTCCTTTTAACGAAAAAGGCGAAGTAATTCTCATTCCTATAGATGAATTGGTTCAGTCCCAATTTGAACCAAGCGAACATTCTATCTCTCTAAACAATAAATCCCAAATAGATTACCCTTCAACGGATATAGATGAAAAGAATTTTCATATTCAATTGGTAGCAAAGGCAATTGATGAAATCAAGAAAGGGAGGTTTAAAAAAGTTGTTCTTTCTAGGCTAATGTCAGCAACATTCCAAGGTGCACCTCTTCAATTGTTTTTGAAATTACTGAATACCTATACGGAAGCATTTTGTTATATGTGGTACCACCCAAAAGTAGGACTTTGGTTGGGAGCCACTCCCGAGGTGTTAGTTAATATTCAAAATAAGCAGATACAGACTATGTCCTTGGCAGGGACACAACCATATACTGGAGATCCCGATCCTGATTGGAAAAAGAAAGAACGAGAGGAGCAATCCATGGTCACCAATTATATCACCAATGCTTTAAAGAGTTTAGTGACTAATTTGTATATATCAGAGACAGAATCTCTCCGAGCAGGTAGTTTAATGCATTTGCGGACCAAAATAACTGGGAGGTTGAAGGTTTTAGACATTAAAAAACTAGTTAAACTACTACATCCTACTCCCGCGGTAGGCGGACTTCCAAAAAGTGAGGCATATGATTTTATTACGGCTAATGAAAATTACAATAGGGAATTTTACACGGGATATCTCGGGGAGCTTAATTTTAAGGAAGAAATTGAAAGAGCGTCCAGTAATAGGAATATAGAGAATAAGGCTTATAGATCTATTCATACTAAAACGGACCTTTTTGTGAATTTGCGTTGTATGCAAATAGTAGGTCATAATGCAACTATTTATGTTGGAGGTGGCATTACCACAGATTCTATTCCAGAGCAAGAATGGGGAGAAACAGTTAACAAAAGTGCCACGATGTTAAAAGTAATCCAAAATAGATAGTAATACCTTTTAAGTATTGGGTTAAGAACTACTTCCGTTGTATTTTTGTTGTTCATGAAATACTCAAGCATACCCTCAGCACAGACTGTAATTCGCCATTGCAAAGCAAATGGTATAGACAATATAGTAATCTCTCCAGGCTCACGAAATTCCCCTTTGACTATAGGCTTTTCTGAAGATCCATCTTTCAAATGTTTCAGTATTGTAGATGAACGTTGCGCGGCATTTTTTGCATTAGGTATTGCTCAACAGTTACAAAAACCTGTAGCGTTGCTTTGTTCTTCCGGGAGTGCCCTATTAAATTATTATCCAGCGATAGCGGAAGCGTATTATAGCGATATCCCTTTGGTGGTTATTACTGCCGACAGACCTCCCCAGAAAATTGATATTGGAGATGGACAGACCATAAGACAAGAAAATGTATTTGACAACCATATCGGCTATTCAGCTAATCTAAAACTGGATATTAAAAATACAAACCCTTTAGAATTATCAGATACCGATAGAGTAAAACAAGCATCGATTCAAAAACACAACGATGATCAGTTGGTAAAATCCTTGGAAGCTGCTTTTAATAATAAAACGCCCGTCCATATCAATATTCCCTTTGAAGAACCCCTATACGGAGTTGTAGATATGCCCATAATATCCTCAACCACCGCTACTAGAAATGAAAAAGAATTACAGGTGGTGGAGGATTTGGATTCTTATATTAAATTATGGAATGCGTCCAAAAGAAAAATGATTTTAGTGGGAGTTCATTATCCAGACGAAAAGGTTCAACAATTGTTGGACTCCATTGCTAATGATCCTTCGGTGATTGTTTTTACGGAGACTACATCTAACATTCATCATCCTAATTTTTTTGGCAGTATAGACAGTATAATAGCTCCCATTGAAAAGTCAAAGGATAAAGAAGGACTTTTTCAAAAATTGAGACCTGAAATTTTATTGACTTTCGGGGGGTTAATTGTGTCTAAAAAAATAAAGGCATTTTTAAGGAAATTTAGCCCCATAAACCATTGGCATATAGACCAAAAAAAGGCAAACAATACCTTTTACTGTCTTTCGCACCATTTTAAGGTGGAACCAAACCATTTTTTTGAAGCATTCAATAAAGGCATTGTCGCACAAGCTAGTGATTATTTTAGCTATTGGGACCATATAAAAAGAGGTTATCAAATAAAGCGGCAAGCATATATGGATCAAATTGCTTTTAGTGATATGTTGGCTTTTCATCATATTTTTAAGAATATTCCCCAGAGGTATCAATTGCAATTGGCCAATAGTTCTACCATTAGATATGCTCAGCTTTTTGATCTAGATCCAAGTTTGAGGGTATTCTGCAATAGGGGTACTAGTGGCATAGACGGAAGTACATCCACAGCCATAGGTGCTTCTATTGTTAAAAAAGAACCTACCCTTTTTATAACTGGGGATTTAAGTTTTTTCTATGACAGCAATGCCCTTTGGAACAATTACATGCGTTCAGATTTTAGAATTATAGTCTTGAACAATGAAGGGGGAGGCATTTTTAGAATACTTCCAGGGCAAGAGGATACAGAGAATTTTGAAACTTATTTTGAAACAGTACACCATTTAGAAGCTTCACATTTATGCCATATGTATCAGATGGAATACCAGAAGGTAGAAAATGAGAAGGAATTGGATTTGGCATTGCATACTTTTTTTGAGAAGTCTCACAACCCCAAGCTATTGGAAATTAAAACACCACGAGTATTGAATAATAAAATTTTGCTTAGTTATTTTGATTTTATATCTTAGGAAAGAATTATTAATTAACTAAACCAACATGTATCATTATGAGTAAAAGAGACGAGCTGATAGAAAAGTATGCTTCTGATTTGAAAACCAAAATAGGGGTAACCCCAGATATGGATTTTTTGACCAAGGTGACCATTGGATGTGGTCCTTCAATTTACAATAGGGATGCATCGACAGTTTCTGGTTCTGATGAAAAAGAATTGGAAACAGTAAAAAATAACTTTCTGATCAAAAAATTGGGATTGAGCGATAGCCCAAAATTGATGGAAGGCATTAAAAGTGTAATGGAACAATATGGTTCTTCGGAAAGAAATAAATATAGGGCTGTAGTGTATTACTTATTGGCCAAACATTTCAAAAAGGAATCAGTTTACAAATAGAAGTTGTTTCATAAAATTTTAAAGCCGTTCTTTTTAAGGAACGGCTTTTTTTTTTATAGCAGTTTTTTTAAATGTATTTTTGCAGGAAGTAGATGCTGTTTTATGATAGAGTTAGGTAATTACAACACACTGGAAATTTTAAGGGATACCAGCGTAGGTCTTTTTTTAGGGGATGGAGAAGGAACAGAGGTTTTATTGCCCAATAAGTATGTCCCTGAGATTTATGAAATAGGGGATGAGCTCACCGTGTTTTGCTATTTAGATCACGAAGAGCGACCTGTGACTACTAATATTAAGCCCTACATTATTAGAAACACCTTTAATTTGTTACGCGTTGCAGAGGTCAATAACATTGGCGCATTTATGGACTGGGGCTTAGAAAAGCATCTTTTGGTGCCTTTTAGTGAACAACGAACAAAAATGCAGCCTGGACAATCCTATATCGTTTTTTGTTATTTGGATGACAAAACACAACGTTTGGTGGCCACTAACAAGCTCGATAAATTCATAGACAATGAGGAACTCACAGTAAGTAATTGGGAAGAAGTAGACTTGATCGTAACCCGACTAACAGATTTGGGTTGGGAAGTCATCATAAACAACAAGCATAAAGGGCTGGTATACCTCAGTGAGATATTCAAAAAATTGTCTGTAGGAGACAAAATGAAGGGGTATATTAAGGCCATTCGAGAGGACAATAAAATAGACGTTTCCCTTAAGCCGATAGGCTATAAAAGTGTAGAACCTGCTGCAAATCTGATCTATGAGCATCTAACCAAGGCCGGAGGGTTTTTGCCTTTCCATGATAAATCACATCCAGAGGACATTAAATATGCCTTTGAATTAAGTAAAAAGAACTTTAAAAAGGGTATTGGAACTTTATATAGAGAGCGTAAAATAGATATTAAAGAGGATGGAATATATCTTATTTAAAAGTTAACCTTCTACTTTTGGCCATTAATATCATGAAAATGAGTGCTTTACTTGATAAGAATTAGGCCCATTTATTTTTAATTTAACCGAAATCTTATATTTTTGCATTAATTGGTCACTTCATAGGTTGATTTTGATTAATTTTATAATTACGTACCCCTGAAAATATAAAAAAAATATGCCATTTATTGAGGAAAGCGATTTATTGGAATTGCACAAGGATATTGATAAGGCGCAAATTATAAATGAGCGTCTCCTAGATCAAATAAAATACAAGAACAAAGAAATTAAAAGAAATAAAACACAACGTAACGTACTTGCGGGTGTTATGGGGCTTTTTCTCATAGGAGCCTTAGCTATTACTTCTTTTACGGCAGGCGTTAGTAGTTCTAGTTCTTTTGAAAATAGAAATAACATTTTAGTGTCCATCGATAGTTTAGATGCCATAAAGCACAGATTGGATAATCTTAAGAGAAAAAACGAGGAACTAAGTCAAGTAAAAGAGTTTTATTTAGCTAAAAGTTTTTTGGAAAAGGAAACAATCTACTCAGTGCAGATAAAGTCTTTCGTAGATAATAATTTAACACTTACCTCAGAAGCTTTGGCCAATACCATGTTGGTGAAAACAAATCCATTTTATTCTTACTCCTTAGGTAATTTCGAATCTCTTGCCGAAGCTAGATCATTTAGATACCAATTGGTAAAAATGGGGTTTTCTGATGCTTTTGTAGCTTCTTATCAAGATGGGAAACGAATTAAAATAGAAGAACCTTATTAATTTTGTCTAAAATTAAGGCGTGGCTCAATGCTGCGAGATTACGAACACTTCCACTTTCTTTATCGGGTATAATAGTAGGGACCGGTTTGGCTGGTTTTTATGGTTATTTCAATTATTCAATTTTCGTTCTTGCATTACTTACCACCGTTGGGTTTCAAGTAACTTCTAATTTTGCTAATGATTATGGCGATGGGGTTAAAGGAACAGATAACGAAGACAGAGTTGGCCCGAAAAGAGCACTTCAAAGCGGTATATTGACAAAGGAAGAGCTTAAGCTTGGTATAATATTGAGCATTGTCATTAATATAATTTTAGTTCTATTATTGGTTTTTTTGGCCTTTGGAATTCAAAATATAGGGTATATCATTTTATTTTTGGGTCTAGGGGCAGCAAGTATTTGGGCAGCCATTACATATACAGTGGGTACTTCGGCTTATGGATATAGAGGTTTGGGTGATGTATATGTTTTTCTCTTTTTTGGACTTATAGGAGTATTAGGATGTTTGTTCCTGTATGCGAAATTTATTACCACTGTTTCTTTGTTACCGGCAGTTACAATTGGTTTATTAAGTGTTGGTGTGCTTAATCTAAATAATTTACGAGACTCCTTGTCCGATAAAAAGGTTGGAAAAAACACATTGGTTGTAAAAATGGGCTTTGAAAATGGAAAGAAATACCACTACGTTTTATTGTCATTGGCCTTGCTTAGTATGGGTGGCTTTATTTTCATGAACTATCTTAATTGGATAAGTCTTATACCTCTTTTAGGGTTTGTACCCATAAGTATACACATTAGAAAAGTATACATTACAGAGCAGCCAAGATTATTGGACCCCGAACTAAAAAGGTTAGCTCTAAGTACATTTTTATTGTCAGTATTGTTTTATTTTTCTTTTAATATTTTTTCGTAAATTTGATAAGTTAACTATCAAATCACACTCAATTTGGAACAACCAATTAAGATTCTTATCGTAGAGGATAACGTTATCATTGCAGATGACATGCAGTCCATGTTAGAGGAGATTGGATACGAGATTGTAGATAATGTCATTGTCTATGAACAGGCGGTAGAAGTACTTAAAAACAATCAAGTAGATCTAGTTTTAATCGATATTATTTTAGCTTCCGATAAAACCGGAATTGATCTAGGAAAGCATATAAGAGATCATTATAATATTCCTTTTATTTTCGTAACCTCTAACTCTGATAGGGCCACTGTTGAGAATGCCAAAACGGTAAAACCAAATGGATATTTGGTGAAACCTTTTGAACAACAGGATCTTTACACGTCTATTGAGATAGCGCTTTCTAGCTTCAATTATGCCGAAAAGGGGGATAACGGAAACACCGATGATGGTGAGGAAAAAGTAATGTCAAATTCCGTACTTAAAGACTCAATCTTTGTCAAAAAGCAACATTTGTATTACAGAATACAATTTGGAGATATTCATTTTATCAAAGCTGATAATGTTTATTTGGAAGTGAATACCGCAGACAAGAAGTTTTTGGTGAGATCACCTTTAAAGGATTATCTGGAAAAATTACCTCAGAACAAATTTTATAGAGCGCATAAGTCATACATCGTTAACGTAGATCACATTGATGCTATCAATTCTAAGGATATTATGATTAATAACACACTTATCCCAATCTCCAAAGAGTTTAAGGAATTTATAATTTCCGCAATGAATTCTTAAAGGGGGTACTTATTTAATAAAAAAACCATTCTAAGCTAATGCTTAGAATGGTTTTTTTATTATGACACATTTTTTAATTCTATTTTTTGATTAAAAAAAGTCCAATTTCTTCGATTAAATACTTCCTTAAAAAAAAAGTACTTATTCACAACAGTTCTAGATGCTTTTACAACAATAATATGGCAGATTCCAAGGAACAGAATATATTTGAACTGTAATTGAAAGAGACCCAAATCTTATCATTTTCATATATAGTGTTCCTAAAAGGCTGTGCATCTTATGTACGGCCTTTTTATTTTTTTTTGTTTAAAAGGTAGATAATAGGAAACTTTATAAAAATTGGTCTTGAATATGGAAATATTTATTGATTGGTTAAGTTTTTAAGACATAGAGATTAAAGTAGGGGTAATAAGATAACATGGTGAAATCTATTGTCAATATAATTTCACTGTTGATATTTTATAACCTTATTTTTGAAGCATAGATCGTTTATCTTTTTCAAACGACTTACATCACAATTTTCAAAGGGATGTTACCTTTGAAAATAATTAGTATAATTATATTCTCAAGCATATTATGGTTAGGTTGCTTATCAAAATATTTATATTTTTTTTCACTTTCCACCTTAGTAATGGATTGCTACAAGCACAATCGATCACAAAGGAAGACAGTACATTAAGAACGTTTAAGATTAAAGAAGGCGCCTCGGATAAATTCACCTTCTTTTTTGAAGTTCCAAACAGATATAACGAAAACTCCGCATACGATTGGTTGGATGCGGTTCAATTAGATCTGGTAGAGGCGCAGGAGGATAATGATTCTATCAGTATCAGAAAATTCAAGATAATGCAGTCTCAAATTTATCACGATCTGGGAGATTATGATAAAAGTGTGGCCATTGCCAACGAGCTTTACAAGCAGAAGAGTTCTTTAGACCTTAATACTAAAAGGATTCTGTTGGATCTCATGGACTACAATTATGCCCGACTTCATATGTACGATAAACAATTGGAAATCCGAAAGGAAAAGAAGGCAATTGGGCTTAGCAAGAATGTAGCCACCTATGACATATATGCCAATTTAGGCCTTCCACGCAAGGCTATGCAGGACTATATCATGGAAGTTATGAAAACCATAAGCGAAGATGATCACTATTCGCTTGCTAAGTACAACAACAACATAGGTAATTATTTGCGTTTAGATAATTCTTCTTCTGTGGCATTATCAAAATTTAAGGAAGCAAAAGGGCATATAGATATATTCCTGAATGATATTACCAATACCAGAACGGAAAAGGAAATAGTGGAGGCTAATTATCTCAAAGGGATCATAGAAGGAAATATTGGCAGGTGTTATGCACAATTAAGGCAATATAAAGAGGCCATACCTTGGCTAGAGGGAAGTATTATTACCATTAAGGAATTCAATAAAGGAAAATTTTCTTCTGACGTGGTAGAGAACACGTTAGAACTTGCAGAATGCCACCTACAGTTGGGTAATTATGAGAAGGCCAGAAATTATTTAAAAGCAGATTTAGAGCCTAGGAAAATAGAGAATCTATTGAAGAAAAATAGGGCCTTGGCTGCCTATTATGATAAAATACAAGACTATAAAAATGTCTCTTTTTATTTAAAGAAAAATGTTAGAATCAATGATTCCATAAATGTATATGAATCTGCATTGCGCACCCAACAATTAGCAGCATTAACGAGTCAGGATTTAGAAAACAGCAGGAACCAAATGCAAGAGCAGAAATTGGCATTGGAGAAATCTCGTTTAGATTTGCAAGCCAAGGAAGAACGCATCAATCTTGTTTTTATTTCTTTAATTTTCACCTTATTGGGATTTGCTGGATTAGTTTATGCTTATTTAAGAAGCATAAAGACCCAACGTTTAATTGCCGAACAGAAGTATATTATTGAAGCTTCTTTGGTAGAAAAAGATTCACTTCTTAAAGAGATACACCATAGGGTAAAGAACAACCTTCAAATGGTCTCCAGTTTATTGAGCCTTCAAACTAAAAACACTAGGAGTAAGGCAGCAATAGAGGCCTTGGAAGAAGGTAAGAGTAGGGTGAAGGCTATGGCTTTAATTCATCAAAAGCTATATCAGAATGACGACTTATCAGTTATAGAAATGCAAGGTTATATTGAAAGTTTAATCAACAGCATTCAATCGGTTTATAAAAAAGGAGGGCATAATATTAATATTACCATAGATGCCGAAGGTACTGAGCTGGATATTGATAGGGCTATTCCTTTTGGCTTGATATTAAATGAATTGGTTTCTAATTCATTTAAATATGCATTTCCCACCGATGATGAAAATGGTAAGATTTACATACATCTTCGTAAAAATGGGGATCAAGGATATTTTGAATACACAGACAATGGTATTGGATTACCAGAGGATACCGAAGAGCGAACTAGTTCTTCTATGGGAATTCGATTAATGAATCGATTGGTAAACCAATTACAATCTACCTTAAATATAGATAAAACTGCCGATGGTGTTCGTTTTTGGTTCAAATTTAAATAAATTTGAACCAAAAATCGAAATCATGAAAATCACTTTTTTAGGACATGCAGCGCTTCTTATAGAGACTGGTGGTAAAATCCTATTGATAGATCCATTTATAACGGGTAACGAAAAGGCAAAGGATAAAATTAAGATTCAGAACCTAAAACCAGATTATATTTTAGTTACTCACGCACATCAGGACCACATTTTGGATGTAGAAGCTATTGCTGAGACTTCTGGCGCTACTATAGTGAGCAACTATGAAATTGCCGTTCACTATCAAAAAAAAGGCTTTAAAGCACACCCTATGAATCATGGGGGAAATTGGACGTTCGATTTCGGTTCCTTAAAATACGTTAATGCCATCCATACCTCCTCCTTTCCTGATGGATCTTATGGGGGGCAACCCGGAGGGTTTGTAATTACTTCTGCAGGAAAAACTATATACGTTGCAGGGGATACAGCACTTACCATGGATATGAAGTTGATACCACTGAATGCAAAATTGGATTTGGCTGTATTGCCTATTGGAGACAATTTCACTATGGGGGTGGATGATGCTGTCTTGGCAGCCGATTTTCTTGCTTGTGATACGGTATTAGGATATCATTACGACACTTTTGGATATATTGAAATAGACCATAGTATGGCTATTACCAAATTCAAAAATTCGGGCAAAAAATTATACTTATTCGAAATAGGGGAGGGCATCACCCTTTAATTATCTCACCTTACTTTTTAAAACAACCGTATGTAATAATTTGGGGATAAAACGCTTGAGATATACACCTGCTACCTCCCATCTACCTATGTTGGCCTCAAATTTTTGGTTAGTTATCGCATGGATCATTTTTTTTGCAAATATAACTGGGTCCAAACCTTTTTCAGTGGCTAAATCATTGCTTAGTTGGCTTTTTCCATTACCGGTCAAGGCATTTATGGCAACTTTGGTATTCACAAAGCCTGGGCATATTAGGGTAACCTGTATGCCGTCTTTTTCATGTTCCATCCTTAATACATCAAAAAAACCATGAAGTGCGTGTTTGGCTCCACAATAACCAGAGCGGTAGGGAGAGCCAAATTTCCCCATTAAACTAGTCACGGTAACGAAATGACCATTCCCTTGTGCTATAAAATGCGGTAAGATAGCCTTGGTCAAGGCCACTGTTCCCAAATAATTGATATCCATAAGTTTTTTGTAAACGTCTATGTCAGTATCCATGATCAAGGAACGTTGACTTATTCCGGCATTGTTGATCAGCATATCTATTCGCCCTACATCGGAAATGGCTTGTTGAACCTTTTCTTCCATATTTTTATAATCTGCCAGATCAAGCGGTAGAATATGAATCCGCTCGGGATAATTACATTTATTTTTAACCTTTAGTAATTGTTCTTGGTTCCTAGCGGAAATTACCAGTTTACATCCCAATTTAGATAGCTGATAAGAAAGGGCTTCTCCAATCCCTGACGAAGCTCCGGTAATCCAAATTATTTTATCCCCAATCCTTTTCATTTCTTTGTTTTAATGATTCAAAATATAGTTAAATTTGAGCTCTTATGATAAGAGCAAGCTACAAAAAATTCATACTCAATTTTAAAAGGCCTAGTGGAACATCACGAGGAGTACTAAACCAAAAAGAAACATGGTTTCTTATCTTAAAAGGTGAGCAAGGATATGGAATAGGTGAGTGTGGAATACTCAGGGGATTAAGCATAGACGATGTTCCCGAATATGAACAAAAATTGAAATGGACTTGTGACAATATTCATTTAGGAAGAACAAAACTTTGGTATGCATTAATGGATTTTCCCAGTATTCAATTTGGAGTGGAACAAGCATTTATTTCCTTTGAATCCAAAGAGCCATTTGAGCTGTTCCCATCCCCTTTTACCACTGAATCTATTCCAATAGACATTAATGGGCTGGTTTGGATGGGGGATGAGAGCTATATGCACGAACAGATCCAACAAAAATTAGCAGATGGTTTTAGCTGTATCAAAATGAAAATTGGTGCTATCGATTTTAAGAGTGAAATGGCATTGCTATCTTCTATTCGTAAAAAATACAATAAGGATGAAATAGAATTGCGGGTAGACGCAAACGGAGCTTTCAAAGTAGAGGAGGCAATGGAGAAATTAAATATACTGTCCCAATATGATCTGCATTCTATTGAACAGCCTATAAAACAGGGAATTGTTTCAGAAATGAAGTCATTATGCGCAAATACTCCTTTGCCTATCGCTTTGGATGAAGAGTTAATAGGGGTAACTAATGTTACGGAAAAAGATACTTTATTAAAAACTATTCGTCCGCATTTTATCATATTAAAACCTAGTTTAGTGGGTGGGTTTAAAGGCAGTATGGAGTGGATCAGGACTGCAGAAAAATATGATATTGGGTGGTGGGTGACCAGTGCTTTGGAGAGTAATATTGGCTTAAATGCAATTGCCCAATGGACAGCAACTTTGCAAAATAATTTACCTCAGGGATTAGGAACGGGAAGTTTGTATACCAATAATATAGATTCCCCATTAACGGTTGAAAACGGTAAGATTTATTACCAAAAAGACCGTGTATGGGATAAAACTAAAATTGAACAGATATGTATATAGAACAGGCCTACAAAGGCTTTCACGAAGGTTGGCGATATGTAGTAGGTATTATGAGCATATTTATTGGCTGGCAAGTTGTTGGTATGCTCCCATTAATGGGAACCCTCATCACTAAGTCGAAAGGCCAGGTTATGCCAACAGATATTTCTGGTATGGCGGCTTTATTGGGATCCAATCTGTTTTTGTTTCTGATGTTACTGTCATTCGCTTTTGGGTTGTTGGCTACGTTTTTGACTGTAAAACTGGTCCACAAACAAAAAATTGTTGATTTAACGACTTCAAGAAAGAGGGTGGATTGGAACAGGGTTGGCTTTGCCTTTTTACTATGGGCCATCATATCAATTATTATGGTAGGTGCAGATTTGGTATTTTCCCCTGAAGATTATGTATTTAATTTTAAACTGGAACCTTTTTTATACCTTTTGGTCATTGGAGTACTATTGATTCCTATACAGACGAGCTGCGAAGAGTATCTGATGAGGGGGTATTTAATGCAAGGGATTGGTATTCTAGCTAAGAATAGATGGGTGCCTTTGGTCATCACCTCCCTTATCTTCGGACTTTTGCATTTGGGAAACCCAGAAGTTGAAAAGCTGGGCTATGGACTTATGGTGTATTATATAGGAACCGGACTCTTTTTAGGTATAATGACATTAATGGATGAAGGGTTGGAGCTGGCATTGGGTTTCCACGCGGCCAACAATTTAACGACACTACTCTTAGTAACCTCCGATTGGAGCGCTTTTCAGGTTGAATCTATTTATAGGGATATTTCGGAACCCCAAATAAGCTGGAATATTTTTATCCCAGTTTTGGTAATATACCCTGCACTCCTTTATATTTTTTCAAAAAAATATGGATGGAAAAATTGGAGAGAAAGATTATCGGGCAACATACAGGCAGAAGAATCAATCAATTAAAAAATGGAAACAATGACTACTTATTATAATGAAGTACATCCAAATTTTAAAATCAATGGTATTTCCTGTAATGCTGAGGAATTGAAGGAAATTGGCTATTGTTTGATAAAGGAGGGAGAAGCATTCGAAATACCATTTGGAGATTTTTTATTGGACTGGCTAAGCGATAAACCAACTATACCAGTTAAAACATCAGGATCAACAGGCGAGCCTAAAACCATACACCTTAAAAAAGAACATATGGTAAATTCGTCTTTAGCGACTGCCAATTTTTTTGGATTGGAAGCCGGGGATACTGTACTCCATTGTTTACCAGCATCCTATATTGCAGGTAAAATGATGCTCGTTAGGGCTATCGTTTTGGGATTGCGATTGGACTATGTCGCACCCGCTTCCTTTCCGCTTTCAGGCGTTAATAAAACCTTTAAGTTTGGAGCAATGGTTCCTATGCAATTGGAAAATTCATTGAACCAAATCGATCAAATAAACACAGTGATTGTTGGTGGAGCCCCTATTTCAGAAAAGTTGAAAGATAAAATCCAATTATTGGATAATGAAATTTTCGAAACCTATGGCATGACAGAAACTGTAAGCCACATTGCGATAAAAAAGATAAGCCAAAATCAAAATAATACAGAGCAAAATTTTGTGGTACTTCCAGATATTGCAATACATACCGACAAGAGGGGGTGCTTGGTAATTGATGCACCTATGCTTGCAAAGGAAACCATTGTTACTAATGATTTGGTTGATATCAGGAATGAAAAAGAATTTAAATGGTTGGGCAGATATGACAACATTATCAATTCGGGAGGGATTAAACTAATACCTGAGAAAATCGAAGCTAAATTAGCCTTATTCATAACCTCTAGATTTTTCGTTGCTGCTATGCCAGATGAGATGCTAGGAGAAAAATTAGTACTCTTTGTTGAGGGGAGCGGCATTGATCAGTCATTATTAGAAGATTTAAAAAGCAAGGGAACACTTGAGAATTTTGAGATTCCAAAAGAATTGGTGACCGTAGAGAAATTCGCAGAAACAGGGAACGGTAAACTGGACAGAAAAAGGACTATTAAACTATTCTCCCTATAATTCAGTATTAGTATATTTACATTAATTCAAAAACTAACCAACCACATGAGAGCAATACTTTTATCCCTATGTTTTGTATTTACTATTTCTTCCAAGGCTCAACAGATATTGCCAGAGGTGGAAAGGGCCAAGGCTGTTGATGAAATAATGGAAGAGCGTTTCAATGTATTGTTACCTTCCCTAATGGATAAAACTGGGATTGACATGTGGATTGTTATTTCTAGGGAATACAATGAAGATCCGGTTATAAAAACCATGTTACCTGCAACTTGGTTGAACGCAAGAAGAAGGACTATTCTTTTGTTTTATAGGAACAAGGCTAAGAACAGCATTGAAAAACTTGCCGTAGCTCGTTATAACGTTGGAGAGAGCATTATATCTGCTTGGGATAAGGAAAAAGAGCCTGATCAATGGAAAAGACTGATGCAATTAATTGAAGAACGTAATCCATCGAGGATAGGACTTAATTATTCCAAGGATCATAATATTGCCGATGGTCTAGACAAGACCGATTATGATGAATTCATGGGATATCTTCCACAAAAATACAAATCAAAAGTATCTTCTGCAGAAAAATTGGCCGTAGGGTGGATAGAAACAAGAACAGAGAGAGAAATGGTGATCTACAATCAATTAGTAGACATAACCCATGATATAATTGCAGAGGCATTTTCTGAAAAGATAATTACCCCAGGTGTTACTACCACTACCGAAGTTGAATGGTGGATGAGACAAAAAGTAACAGATTTAGGGTTAGAGACTTGGTTTCACCCAACAGTGGATATTCAAAGATCTAGTGAGGAATTGGTGTCTCACCTATATTCATTCTCTGGAAGACCAGATGATGCAGTAATACTTCCTGGGGATTTGTTGCATTGCGATTTTGGGATTACCTATTTGCGTTTGAATACAGATTGTCAGGAACTGGCCTACGTCTTAAAGCCTGAAGAAAAGGCAGCCCCAGCTTTTTTAGTTAATGGTTTAAAGGATGGGAACAGGGTACAGGATTTCTTAACTAATAACATGGTAGCTGGCAGAACGGGGAATGAGATTTTGGCAAAGTCACTTTCCGAAGCTAAAGCCGCAGGTTTAAGACCTTCTATATACACACATCCCTTGGGTTTATACGGGCATTCGGCAGGAACTACTATAGGAATGTGGGATTCACAAGAAGGGGTCATGAAAGATGATGGTGAGAAGTATCCATTAAATCCAAATACGGTTTATGCTATAGAATTGAATACCACAATTACTATACCTGAATGGAAAAGAGATATCCGAATTATGTTAGAAGAAGCAGGTTTTTATGGAGAGAACGGCTTTAGATATGTCAATGGAAGGCAAACTGAATTGTTGCTGATCCCAAGAATTAAGGAGCACCAAGGGAATTAGATGTATAATAAACAATAGGACTTGTTCTTTTATAAATAGATAGTTCTAAACCACTGATGAAAAACCAGTTTTATGGGCAGGGATTTTAATTTTATTTTGAAAAGAATCCTAATTACAGGCACTTGTTTTTTTTTCTTTTTTTCGCCAAAAGGCCTGTTTTCACAAACGGTTTTTAATGGTGTGGTTTTAGATGCAGATACAGATCTTCCATTGCCGTATGTAAATATTGGTTTTATTGATAGGCAGCTTGGAACGGTTTCAGAAGAAAATGGAACGTTCAACTTTTCTTTTGATTCATCCAAATTGTCCTCATTGGATACGCTAAAGATTTCTTCTTTGGCGTATAAAGAGTTTAAACTTCCTTTTGTTGAAATGCAGCATCTATTTGATAACCCTGTTGAGTTTAAAATTGAACCTGAAATTATAAATCTTAATGAAGTAGTTTTAACCAGTATTAAAAGGAAGAATAGAAGCAGTAGCGAAAAAATGGTAGGTTATTCTTATGTAGGGCAATTAAAAAATGGTTCTTGGGAAGGCGAAGGTGCTTTGGGTGGAGAATTGGTCACTAAAATCAATGTCAACAAGAAAAAAAGGAAACTAAATGCGTTTTACTTTTATGTTTTAGAGAACATCTCTGATAGTCTTTTGATACGAATTAATGTGTATGATGGGACTACCAAATATCCTAAAAAAAAGATAACCAATAAGAATATAATATATACTTTAAAAACTAAAATGGGTAAAGTAGGCATTGACCTTGCTCCTTATGATATAGTTGTAGAAGATGATTTTAGTATAGGAATTGAACTGTTGAAAGTATATGGGAACCAAATTGGCCTCATATTAGCAGGGGATGATACTCCTGGCGTTTCCTACAGAAGATATACTAGCCAAGGAGAGTGGAAAAAATATTCCAAAGACGCATTAACCTTTTTTGTGAGTACAACACAATTGGAAGAAGAGGAAGATGGTGAATTGTCTGATTCAATTTTAGTTACTGATTATTCTACCGAACAATTGCTACAGACCTTAGGTAAAAATAGAGAAGAAGTCGGTGGTTTTGTTTTTAAGGAGGGGGAGCCGTTAATAAAAGCTCAAATTCAAAATCTAAATTCTGGAGAGGTTACCACTACGGATGAAAGGGGCAGATATAATTTAAAAGCCAGGGTTAACGATGAATTGGAATTTAGCTTTTCATCCTTAGCAAAGGAGGTTAGAAAAGTATTGGAAACCACTTTTGCCATCAACGTATCTTTGGAAGAAAAAGTAGTTGAACTGGAAGAGGTTACGGTTACAAGTGCGGCAAGGCAGAAAAGGACCCAAAAAGAGTTGTATGATCAGTACAATGAGGATAATGGCATTATAAAAACGTCTTTTGGTATTTTTGACAAACGAACTTCTGGAATTTCCATGAAGATGCTGGATGAGTCAGATTTTACCAGTGGGGCAACCACTCTGGGTAATTTGTTGAGGGGAAAGATTTCTGGTCTAACTATGAGGTCTAATGATAATACCGATGGATCAACTGAAATTTATTTGAGACAAGGGGGTGCCAATCGCCCAATTCCTGCTGCCTATGAAATTGATGGACTTATTGTACAAGGATTTCCTGATTTTCTAGACATTTCACAGGTTAAACGTATCGCTGTTATTTCTGGACTTGCCGCTGTGGCCAAATACGGTACCGTGGGTGCCGGTGGGGTTATTATCATTAATACTAAAGCTGCTCATGCTTCACCTCTAGCTTCTGGTTCAACAATTAAAGTAAAAACGTACAACCAAGAGATGAACGAGAACGTGATATCTGAAGAGGAGGCACGTCTTAATTGGCCAAATTTTTTACAAGAACTTTATAGTTCCCAAAACGTGACGGAAGCACAAGGCATCTATAATTCTTACGAACCAAAATACGGCTCAAACCCTAATTTTAATATTGACGCCAGTAACTACTTTCTTGAATTCTGGACCAATGAACCTTTTACGGAAAAATTACTAAATGAAAATCTAAACCGCTTTAAAAACGATATAAACTATCTAAAGGCGTTAGCTTTTGTTTTAGATAAAAATAAAAAATACGAACATTCCGTTGCATTGTACAAACAAATATTGCTATTAAGATCAAATCTCGCAGAATCCTATAGAGATTTAGCTAATGCCTATATTAAAAATAAACAAGAGAAAATAGGTAAAAATTTATATGCTAGGTATTTTAATTTGTTAAAAGAAGGGTATTTTTCTAAACAACCGGAAGCACTACAAAATGTAATTAACTCAGAAGTAAAAGCCTTACTTGAGGTCACTGAAGATCAAATAAAAAGTCCTTTGACTAATTTCATAAATCAAGACAATATAAAAACGAGGATTTTATTGGAATGGAATGATGATGCCGCTGAATTAAATTTTCAATTTATCTCTCCTGATAAAAATGTAAGCAGCTGGTCAAATGCTATGGATGGCGAATCAAATGAAAGCCTTCTTTATAAAGGATATACTAGTAAGGATTTCTTTATCTATGGTAATGACGGTACATGGCAAATAAATGCAAACTATTTAGGCAATAAATCGGGCTTGGCCACCTATTTAAAAATAACGGTAAGTACAGCCTTTGGTTCTGAAAATCAAAAGGACAGGGTTGAATTCTTTAGAATGGATTTTAAGAATGTAAATAGAATACTCGTTCAAATTCCTTAATTAGAACTTCCACACTTATAACCATCCCATGTTAAATTATTTTTCGAAGAGTACTATTTTACTAAAAAACTATCCCTAAAGAACATTATAAAGTTTAAAAGATTAAAGGAGTTTTAGTTGTGAAAATCATATCGTAAGCGATACAATTTATTAGTATTTCATAAACAAAATAGTTCTTATAAAGAATTGCACTTTTTATTACATTATAGAGCCAGGGTATTTGGAACTTTTCTATTAAACACGCTGTAGTGTGAAAAGAAAAGGTTGTTGTGGTTCTAATTGTAGTGTCAAGATTCCATTTTAAGGTAATAGTCCGTAGAATGTTTCCCTGATCCGTAAAACAGAAAGAAACTACACACTAATAATACAGCACTGGCTAATATTAAATTGGAAGTGTTCATTTCTCCAATAAAATTAATGAGTACCGCTCCTATTATAATTGGTAATTGGGTTAGAATGGCCCAACGGGTATACAATCCGAAGATAATGAGTAAACCCCCAACAAGATGTGCCGGTGCAACATAATGAACAGCCAACATGCTTCCTGCGAATCCTTTTAAAGGGGAAACGAGTTCCAGAATTATTTGGGTGTTCCCAATAAAATATAGGCCTTTAATAAACAGGAAAAGTCCTAAAGCAATACGCAAAATATCAAGAGGGTAATACGTGTGTTTATTTGCCCATTTGTTGAGTGTTTTAATAGTTCCCATAATTGAAAAGATTAAAATTACTCTTATTAAATTACTGAAAATAAGCGATATAAAAAAATTAAACCTGCAAGAGCCCTAAATTAAATTTCTTTTCAATTGGAGCGTGATTGGCAGCCTCAATTCCTAAGGAAATCCAATTTCTGGTTTCTAGCGGATCTATAACGGCATCGGTCCATATCCTTGCTGCCGCATAATAGGGTGATACTTGGTCATCATAGCGGTCCTTTATTTTATTAAAAAGCTCTGCTTCTTTCTTTTCAGTGATGGTTTCTCCTTTCTTTTTCAAGGAAGCCTTTTCTATTTGTAACAGAACCTTTGCGGCAGAATTTCCACTCATAACGGCCAATTCGGCACTTGGCCAGGCTACAATAAATCTGGGGTCAAATGCTTTTCCGCACATGGCGTAATTACCGGCTCCATAACTATTACCTATCACTATAGTAAACTTAGGTACTATTGAGTTACTAACGGCATTGACCATTTTTGCGCCATCCTTGATTATTCCTCCGTGTTCACTTTTACTGCCTACCATAAACCCAGTTACATCCTGTAAAAAAACTAAGGGTATCTTTTTCTGGTTACAATTGGCAATGAAGCGAGTTGCTTTATCTGCAGAATCCGAATAAATAACCCCTCCAAATTGCATTTCTCCTTTGGTGGTCTTTACTACTTTCCTCTGATTGGCAACAATACCAACGGCCCAGCCATCAATCCGTGTATATCCCGTCAATATAGTCTTTCCGTATCCTTCTTTATACTGCTCAAAATCAGAATTGTCAACAAGTCGCTTAATAATTTCAAGCATGTCATATTGATCGGTGCGGGAAGCTGGTAAGATACCATAGATATCTTCTGGATTTTCTTTAGGCCTTTTAGGGGCTGTTCTGTTATATCCGGCTTTGTCAAAATCACCAATTTTACTAACTATATTCTTTATGGTATCTAGTGCATCTTTGTCGTCCTTAGCCTTATAATCCGTCACTCCACTTATCTCACAATGGGTGGTAGCTCCTCCCAAACTTTCATTGTCTATACTTTCTCCAATGGCTGCTTTTACGAGGTAACTTCCTGCTAAGAATATACTACCTGTTTTATCGACTATGAGGGCTTCATCACTCATTATAGGTAAATAGGCCCCTCCAGCAACACAACTGCCCATAACTGCAGCAATTTGTGTTATACCCATACTGCTCATCACAGCATTATTTCTAAAAATACGTCCAAAATGTTCTTTATCTGGAAATATTTCGTCCTGCATTGGAAGATATACTCCGGCACTATCAACCAAATAAATAATGGGCAATCTGTTTTCAATAGCAATTTCCTGGGCCCTTAGGTTCTTCTTTCCTGTAATTGGAAACCAAGCACCAGCCTTAACTGTAGCATCGTTAGCGACAACAATGCACTGTTTGCCTTCTATATATCCTATTTTGATTACAACGCCACCTGAGGGGCATCCACCGTGCTCTTCATACATTCCTTCACCGGCAAAAGCGGCTATTTCGATAGACTTCTCCTTGGTGTCTAATAGATAATCAATCCGCTCCCTAGCGGTCATTTTACCTTGTGCGTGCTGTTTTTCAATTCTGCTTTTTCCGCCGCCTAAATGTACTTTGGCCAAGCGTTGCTTTAAGGATGAGAGTAGTAATTTATTATGGTCTTCGTTCTTGTTGAAGGTTATATCCATTTCTGCAATTAGTTTCTTTTGAGCCATAAAGATAAGGAGTTATATTCATTAACTTTGACAAAACTTAAGTTGAAAATGGAAAACAAAATAAGATGGGGCATCCTAGGTCCTGGCCGGATAGCACATAGTTTTGCCAAGGATTTACGATTAACGCAGACCTCTGAATTAGTAGCGGTAGCCTCAAGAAATTTGGATAGGGCATCTGATTTCGCCAAAGAATATGATGCTAAATATGCCTATGGTAGCTATGAAGAACTTTTCAATTCAACGGAGGTAGATGTCATTTATATTGCCACTCCCCACACACAGCATTCAGCCTTGGCTATTGCAGCCATGGAACATGGGAAGCACGTTCTGTGTGAAAAGCCAATGGGGGTAAATACGGGTGAAGTGACGAAAATGATTGCGGCTGCCCAAAGGAACAAGGTATTTTTAATGGAGGCTCTTTGGAGCAGGTTTAATCCATCCATCAGAAAAATAAAGGAATTGGTTGATCTTAAAAAAATAGGAGTCATAAGTTACCTTCAGGCTGATTTTGCTTTTTATGCTCTGGATAGGGAAGAAGAAGGTCGATTGTTGAATCCGGCCCTTGCTGGTGGCTCCCTTTTGGATATTGGGATATATCCTATTTTTTTGGCCTATTTGCTGCTTGGGAAACCATCAAAAATATTCGCATCTTCAAAATTTCATAAGACTGGTGCGGAAATCCAGACCTCTATCATTTTTGAGTATGAGAAGGCCCAAGCCATGCTTTATTCTGGCTTAACAAGTAATTCAGAAATGAAGGCCAAGATTACGGGCACCAAAGGATCCGTTTATATACACCCAAGGTGGCATGAGACCAATGGTTTTACCATTGAAAGCAATGGAGAAAAGGAGGATATATTGGAACCTACCGTAGGGAAGGGGTATAGCTATGAAATTGAAGAAGTAAATTCCTGTTTAGCATCGGGAAAATTGCAAAGTAGCCTTTGGTCACATCAAAACAGTTTGGATTTAATGGAAATATTGGACCAGGTAAGAAAGCAGACTGGTATTACTTTCCCATTTGAATCTTAAAGTTTTTTGTTTTCATTTATTAAATCTTTTAAAATTTACGATATTTGTCGGTAGCAAAAAATTTAATTAAATATGGGAATGAACAAGAATACCGTGCTTGCATGGGCCACTTTTATTATGGTCATTGTTGGACTTTCATTAATAGCGCTTGGAGCTTTTAGATATAATGATACTGCAGGATGGGGTTTTGCAGCAGTAGGCATAGGTTTTTTTGCCATTGCTTGGGTATTTAATGCCTTAAAGGGTAGAGTATAACATATCCAAATCATCAATTTTAATATTAAAATTTTATGTCTGACGATAAAAAAGTCATTTTTTCCATGTCTGGGGTTACTAAAACCTATAAGACAGCCAATACACCTGTATTAAAAAATATCTATTTGAGTTTTTTCTACGGGGCTAAGATTGGAATATTAGGTCTTAACGGGTCTGGTAAGTCTACCTTATTGAAGATTATCGCCGGGGTTGATAAAAACTTTCAAGGAGATGTAGTCTTCTCCCCAGGGTATAAAGTAGGTTATTTGGAGCAAGAACCTCAATTGGATGAATCTAAAACGGTTTTAGAAATTGTCAAGGAGGGTGTAGCCGATACTGTTGCCATTTTGGATGAATACAATAAGATCAACGATATGTTTGGTCTTCCTGAGGTTTATGAGGATGCAGATAAGATGCAAAAGCTTATGGATAAACAGGCAGAACTTCAGGATAAGATAGATGCCTCCGACGCTTGGGAATTGGATACCAAATTAGAAATAGCCATGGATGCTCTGCGAACTCCTGAACCTGATAAAAAGATTGGGGTTCTTTCTGGAGGGGAAAGAAGGCGAGTGGCACTTTGCAGGTTATTATTACAGGAGCCAGAAATATTATTATTGGATGAACCTACCAACCATTTGGATGCAGAGTCTGTACATTGGTTGGAGCATCATTTGGCGCAATACAAGGGAACTGTTATTGCAGTAACACATGATAGATATTTTCTTGATAATGTAGCAGGATGGATTTTAGAATTGGATAGGGGAGAAGGTATTCCTTGGAAGGGAAATTATTCCTCTTGGTTGGAGCAAAAATCCAAACGCATGGCCGACGAGAGCAAAGTGGCTTCTAAAAGACAAAAAACATTAGAGAGAGAGTTGGAGTGGGTACGTCAAGGAGCAAAAGGAAGACAGACCAAGCAAAAAGCTCGTTTAAAGAACTATGATAAATTACTAAGTCAGGATCAAAAACAATTGGATGAAAACTTAGAAATTTATATTCCAAATGGTCCTAGATTGGGAACAAATGTAATAGAGGCCATTGGAGTTAGTAAAGCTTATGGCGATAAATTGCTGTATGAAGACTTGAACTTTAAATTACCACAAGCAGGAATTGTTGGTGTTATTGGGCCAAACGGTGCTGGTAAAACCACTATTTTTAAGATGATCATGGGAGAAGAAGCCCCTGATAGTGGTGAATTTGTGGTTGGTGATACAGCAAAGATTGCTTACGTAGATCAGAAACATTCCAATATTAACCCAGAGAAAACAATTTGGCAGAACTTCAGTGATGAGCAAGAGTTAATTATGATGGGAGGCAGGCAGGTAAACTCTAGAGCGTACCTGAGCAGATTTAACTTTTCTGGTAGTGAACAGAATAAAAAGGTAGATATGCTCTCTGGGGGGGAACGCAACAGATTGCATTTAGCCATGACGTTAAAGGAAGAGGGTAACGTTCTATTACTAGATGAGCCTACAAATGATTTGGATGTAAATACCTTACGAGCCTTAGAGGAAGGATTGGAGAATTTTGCAGGTTGTGCAGTGGTCATTTCCCACGATAGATGGTTTTTGGATAGGATCTGTACTCATATCCTTGCCTTTGAAGGGGATTCTCAGGTGTATTTCTTTGAAGGATCATTCTCTGATTATGAAGAAAACAAGAAGAAACGTTTAGGCGGAGACCTAATGCCAAAACGTATCAAGTATAAGAAGCTGATTCGCTAAGAATGTATTCAGTAGAAGACAAAAAAAATCCCGTTGAAGAACGGGATTTTTTTATAGGATATACTTAATATGTTTCTTTTGGATACCAATCTAACTGGATTACCTTGATTTCAGAATTTCCTTTTTCTACCAAAGCTTTGAATTTTGATACATCACTTACATTAGGATTTCCTCTATAGTGGTATGGGTAAACTTGCGTTGGTTTAAATTCTAATATGGCATCGGCAGCACTTTCTTCTGTCATGGTGTAAGGAAGATTCATACAGACAAAGGCAATATCAATATTTTCCAAGGCTCTCATTTCCGGAATATCCTCCGTATCACCTGAAAAATAAATTCGCTTACCACCCATGTTGAGGACATATCCGTTACCCCTTCCTTTGGTATGCATTTGTAGGGCTTCCTTTCTTAGGTTGTACATAGGTATAGCCTCTACTGTAATACCATATCGTTCTTTTGAATCTCCATTGTTTAAAATATCCAATTGAGTTGCAAATTCTGCCGGCATTTTATCAGCTACCGCCTGAGGCACAATTATTTTTGCCTTTTCAGTATTAAGTCCCTGCAGCGTTTCTAGATCAAAATGATCACCGTGTATATCGGTAATTAGAATTAAGTCGGGCTGCTTTTGACCTTCATAGGCTACAGCTCCTCCAATTGGATCTACATAAATAGTTAGGTCACCCCATTCCAAGATGGTGCTTGCATGTTCAATTGGGATAATTTTAATCTCGTTCTCCACTTTTACTACAGGAGTTGATTCTACGGCCATATTTTCATTTGACTTTTCTTTAGGGGTTTCCTTACTACTCACTAGAAGGGAAGAAAAAATAGAAAACACTAATACTATTGATCTCATAAATTGAATATTTTTATGCTAAAGATATCTTAGATTTTGATGGTAACTTCAAGATTTAAATCAATTAAAACTTTAGTCTTATAAGTTTAATCAATCTAGTAGCAATTCCATTTTGATATTGCTTCTTTTATAGGGAGTATTGGTTTCAAGATCTATTTCCTTAAACCCATATTTTTTGTAGATATATAGGGCGTTTTCTAGTTTTGTATTGGAGTACAAGAGTATTTTGTCCCAACCTTGTAATTTGGCATAAGCAATGGCATAATCCATTAAACCCTGACCAATTTTTAATCCTTGATATTCCGGATCTACAGCCATTTTACCCAGTTCGTATATCTTTTCATTAATTTTTATAAATGAAAAACATCCAACTATGGAATCTTGGTACTTTGCATAGAAGATATAGCCCCCTTTTTTTATGATTGTCTTTTCGCAGTTTTCTAGAAGCTCGGCATCATGTGGTTCTACATGAAAGTATTTCTCTAACCAGGCTATATTAAGCTCTTTAAAGGATTGTGCATATTTGGGCTCAAATGGTATTATTTCTAGGGACATATAAATATTACATATAAAATGATCGCATAAAATTAAGGTTAAGATTCATTTATTGTGTGTAATAAAAATTTTTTTCCACAAAAAAATCTAAAAGAACAATTGTGACGTATATAGTCCTATACAAACAATCAACTTTTTACATAAAGTAAAATCATCTAAAGAATATTTAATAATTTAATTATGACTGAGACTAAAAACAATAACAGTTTAAAAGTAATCGCAGGATTGCTAGGTATCATTTTATTGGGGACAATTATCTATACCGTAAGTCTATACAAGGACAAGCAAGAGACCACTAAAATAATGTTACAAGAAAAACAATCGGTGGTTGAGGATTTAGAAAGTTTGGAGTCTGAGTACGCAAAGGCTATTATGGAAAGTAATGAAACCAACGAAGAATTGGTTATCGCTAGGGATAAGATTGCTAAATACATTGATTCTGTTAAAACAATGAAAGGTGATATTTCTTCTTTGTACAGATTCAGAAATCAGGTTACTGTCTTAAAGAAAGAAAGAGAGCAATTGATGAAACAAGTTGATTCTCTTACTAGATCTAACAGTAGATTGGCTATGCAGAGAGATAGCACATTTGTAGAGTTGGAAAAACAAACTGTTTTTAATGATTCTTTAGTAGTACAAAATACCCAATTGGCATCTGCTGTAGAAAAAGGTTCTGCACTTAACCTTTCACAATTTTCTGTAGATGCGGTTAAAGAGAGATCTAGTGGTAAAATGGTTTCTACTCAAAGAGCTAGAGGAACTGATAAATTCAAAATCTGTTTCACGGTGGCTAACAATGTAATTGCTCAGGCAGGTGATAGAGAATTTTATATAGAGGTATTAGATCCACAAGGGAATGTATTAGGCGAAAGTTTTTCTAAAACTACTGATAGCGGTGCTTCCGTAACCTATAGCAAAGAAACTAATTTCTACTATGAGAACAAGTCTTTGGATGTTTGTGATTACATCAGCAAGCCAACAGGTGATTTCCAAAAAGGAAATTACATGGTAAACGTTTATGACGGTAAATTAAAATTATTGGGAACTTCTAAGTTCACTTTAAAATAGTAAACACTATCAATAATAAAAAAGGGGCAATCAAAATGATTGCCCCTTTTTTTATACTTCATTTTTTAAATCTATTTCATGGATCCAACCATGTCCTCTGGCTTTACCCAATCATCATAATCCTCAGCTGTGACATAACCCAGGTTTATGGCTTCTTCTTTTAATGTTGTTCCATTTTTATGTGCCGTATTAGCTATTTCAGCAGCTTTGTAATACCCAATTTTGGTATTCAATGCAGTGACTAACATTAACGAATTATTCAATAGTTGTTTAATTACCGCATGATTTGGCTCTATCCCAGTTGCACAATTTTCATCGAAACTAATACAAGCATGACCAAGTAACTCTGCAGATTGAAGAATGTTTGCAGCCATCATAGGTTTAAAAACATTTAGCTCGTAGTGACCTTGTGTGCCTCCTACAGTAATAGCAACATCGTTGCCCATTACTTGTGCACAGACCATGGTAAGCGCTTCACATTGGGTAGGGTTCACCTTGCCAGGCATAATAGAACTACCAGGCTCATTGGCAGGGATTATGATTTCCCCAATCCCAGAACGTGGTCCTGAGGCCATCATTCTAACATCATTAGCTATTTTATTTAAGGCTACAGACAATTGTTTTAAAGCCCCATGGCTTTCCACAATGGCATCATGAGCGGCAAGCGCTTCAAATTTGTTTTCAGCAGTAATAAAGGGTAAACCTGTAAATTTGGCAATATATTGTGCTACCAAGACGTCATAGCCATCGGGAGTGTTTAGTCCCGTACCTACAGCGGTACCACCCAATGCCAATTCACTCAAATGTGGCAGGGTATTTTTTAAGGCTTTCAGGCCATGATCCAATTGGGAAACATATCCAGAAAATTCTTGACCTAAGGTGAGGGGAGTGGCATCCATTAAATGAGTACGGCCAATTTTTACTACATTTTTAAATTCTTGTGCTTTTTTATGAAAAGTATCTCTTAGTTGAATAACACCTGGAATAGTAACTTCAGCAATTTTCTTATAGGCTGCAATATGCATCCCTGTGGGAAAGGTGTCATTGGAAGATTGAGATTTGTTCACGTCGTCATTGGCCTGTATCGTTTTTTCTCCTTCACCAATTTTATTGCCAGCCATTTCATGAGCCCTATTGGCAACAACTTCGTTAACGTTCATATTACTCTGGGTTCCAGATCCAGTCTGCCAAATCACTAATGGAAATTGATCATTATGCTTTCCTTCCAATATTTCATCACATACGGCAGAGATCATATCTCTTTTTTCTTTTGAAAGTACGCCTAGATCGTGATTGGTATAGGCTGCGGCTTTCTTAAGATATGCAAAGCCATAAACGATATCCAAGGGCATGGAAGCCGACGGACCTATTTTAAAATTATTTCGGGAACGCTCGGTTTGTGCGCCCCAATATTTATGAGATGGGACCTTAACCTCTCCCATGGTGTCTTTTTCAATTCTAAAGCTCATTTTAAAGTGGTTTTGTTTCCAACAAAGGTACTGCTTTGCCAATTTATTTCCATTTTTTTTGAATTTGATTTGTAGTATTCATCTATTTCAAAGTATCTTTGTAAACGTTAAAATTTATCACTCATGTTTGAATTCGACCAGTACTTAGGTTTCTTAGCATTTTTAACGATACTTACCATTGGATTTTGGTTAATGATATTTCTATTGACCTTTGTTATACCTTATTGGTTGGGTGGTTCATTGTTGGAATTCTTGAAAGAAAAACGCGATGCGAAAAAGGCGAAACGCGACGAATAAAAAAAGAAGCCTCTTGGCTTTTTTTTTGTTTATATAAATTCGCCAAAATTAATGCTTTGGAGCACCTTGGGTTCCATATTTTTATTGGTATCACTGCATTGGTTCCCATTTTTATAGGGGTAAGAATATTCATTAAAAAATCTAGGCTCATTTAGGTTCTATTTATTCAAATGATATATTTGGTTTCTTCAGTACTTCAATTTCAAAGTAGTCCTGTTCTGAAATTATTCATAAAAAAAGGAAGCCATTTGGCTTCCTTTTTTTATTGTACTGCATGTAAATTATTAGGCTCCCCCTCCGAAATCTCTTTCTTCATCCTCTGGCCCACCATTGCGTCTGCCATTTTGCTTCCCTTTAGGCTGGTTGAAGCGATAGACAAACGAAAGATTAAACTGCCTTTGTCTCCACTGAAACTCACTATCGGATGTGAAGTTAGGAGTCTCTGTAAAAGATATTCTTTTTCTGGAGTTTAATAGATCACTTACATTAAAAGCTAATGTACCTTGGTCTCCCATGATATCTTTACTAATGGCCAAATTCAACGAAAATATACCTTCATTTTTTGTCTGGGCATTCTCACTGGGACCTGAATAAAAGGCATTGGTTTGCCATTCAATTTTGGCCGGGAGGTTGACCTTGGAGCTAAATCTAGCAAACCAACTGGTATTTGTAGCACCATATGATTCTCCTTCAAAAGAGCCTTCTGTAGCAAATTGAAAGAAATTAAAACTCCCATTCAAGCGGAGCCATTTGTTTGGGTTGTAGAGAGCCCCTGCTTCCGCACCAATTCGTTCATTGGTGGACAAGTTAATGGGAATAGTTCGAATGATACCAACTCCATCTTCTGTCAAATCATTTGATCTTTGTACCTGAACCCTTTCAAAGGAATTGGTCTCCTTTTGGTAATAAATGGATGATGTTAAGGTTAATTTATCCCATCTTTTTAAATATCCTAGGTCAAAGGCATTGGCATAGGCTGGGTCCAAGTCTGGATTTCCTTGAAAGATATTGGTTCTACTAGATCTGGATGGAAAAGGATTAATATACCATCCTCTAGGCCTATTGATCCTACGATTATATCCCAAGGTGATATTTTCTCGCTCTGCAATTTCGAAAATTAAGTTTAGAGTCGGAAATAAGCCTAGGTAATTCTTATTAAAATTTACGTCAATATCAGGCCCGAGCAATTCCCGTAATTCTTGTGGATCAAGCCTAGTGTCTACTTGTCCTTTTAATTGGGTGTTTTCTAATCTTAGTCCCGCTAGGAAAGAAAATTTCCCAAATTTATCGCCATATTGGGTATACAGTGCATTTACATTTTCGTTGTAGGTAAAGACATTGGTCAATTCATTTCTTTCAAACACATTTGTATCTAAATTCAATAGATCCAATTGATAATCACTAATAGTTTCTTCGAAATTACCGCGATATCCTACTTCAAATTGGGCATCACCCATGGGTAAGACATAATCAGTTTGGAAAAGGAATTCCTTTTGATTTTCTTTTTCATTGACATTTTCTAAAGCAAGTAAATCATTATTTGGAAAGGTGTTGTTCTCCTGTATCACCGTGAAAATATCTTCTGTATCAAAAGAGTATTGGAGATCTGCAGTTAATTTTTGACCATCATCATCCAATCTGTTGATGTAATTTAGAGCTACCTGGTTGCTTTTGTCCTTTTGACTTTCGTCTTCACTCCTAAAAGTTCTACTTGTTATAGTCGTACCTTCAAAACGTCTACTATCATTTTCCGTAACATCGCTTTCATCTGAAATACGGGCAAAATAACTAGCCGTAAGGGAAGACCTATCCGTGATAAAATATTCTATCCCAATATTCATATTAAATCCAAGGTCTTCCCTTAGGATATTACGGTCTTCTATTATTCGATTAAATTTAGGAGCAATAGTATCATTTTCCCTTTGTCTGTAGGTATTATCAGAAAATCCGCCACCGGGTGGTCGTCTATAACTTAGACCTAATGTATTAAAAATGTTGAATTTATCGGTACGTAGGTTGAGATTGGAACTAATTTGGCTAGCAGCTGGGTACCCAATGTTTGTATTGATAGATCCATTGAAGCCTAATGTTTTTTCCTTTTTAAGGATGATGTTCAGGATACCGGCGGTACCTTCTGCATCATATCGTGCAGATGGGCTAGTAATTACTTCTACTCTATCAATTGCATCTGCGGGAAGTTGACGTAAGGCATCTGTTGAACCAAAGCCTGCCAAGGCAGAAGGGCGACCATTGATTAGAATACGAACATTTTCATTTCCTCTGAGACTTATAGCCCCTTCCACATCTACACTTACAGATGGAACATTGTTTAGTGCGTCGCTAACAGTGGCACCACTAGTGGTAATATCCTTTCCTATATTATAAATTTTCTTATCAAGCCTAACTTCAACGGTGGTTTTCTCACCCACAACTTCTACTGCTTCTAATTGTTCAACATTGATTCCTAACATTACAGTACCAAGATCTCTGGACGAAGTTATATTTTGGTTATCCAAGCGAAAGGTAGTGTAGGATATATATTCTAAACGTATATTATACATACCCGGCTCCGCTTCTACACTAAACTTGCCGTTTATATCTGTAATTCCCCCCGTGACCTTATCGGGATTATTTACGCTTTGTAATATGAGTGTGGCATATTCCATAGGTTCATTATATTCTTTATCTAAAACAGTTCCGGTGATTTTAACAAGCTCAGAAGTGCCTTGTGGCCTTTGGCCGTATATAAAGAAAGAACATAGTATAAGGAATAATGGTATTAGTTTTTTCATAGTGTATTTAATATCTCAATTTTAGTTTTTCTTTTTCTTTTTTCGTTTTGTTTTTTTAATTCCATCTTCCTTAAGACTTAAAAAAGCTTCAAATTTTTCCTCTGGAAGACCTGCCTTCAATTCTGCATCTTGGTTTAGATTTATTTTTTCGTAGGCTTCTTTCATTTTATTAGCCTCCAATTGTAGAATTTGAATTTCTATTCTTTGTTTCATGTATTTTACGAGCGTGGTGCTAACCACGGCCTTTTCAAATTCATTTAATTTCAAAGCCTCTGAAATAGCAGGCATTTGGGATTCTACAATTTCTTCGGCGGTCAATGGTTCTGCTTTCTCAGGTGTTTGTTGAGCCTGTGGAATATTGCTTTGTCTTCTTCCAAATCCGTTGTTTCCATACCCATTGCCATATTGAGCCTGAATTATCGAGGTTGAAAAAAGCAAAATAAGGACTGTAAAAATGTAATTTTTTTTGGTTTCCATATCTTTATTGTTAGGTTAGAGCCCAAAAATACAGGAAGGTTTAGGCCTCCTTGGTTAAATGTATGTTAAATAACATTCAACAAAAATGGCTTAATTAAAAATTGACGTTAAATTTTGTTAAACAATAATAAAAAAATGTTAAACAAAAAAAAGGAATGATTAGAATAGTTCGTTTACCTTTTCTGGAGGTCGCCCAATAATTGCTTTAGCACCTTGTATTACAATGGGTCTTTCTATGAGTTTTGGGTAAGAAATCATAGCATTAATTATATCCTCTTCTGAAAGTAATTTTCCCTTAAATTTTTCTTTCCAAATAGGTTCGTTTTTACGGACTAAATGTTCTGCATTTAGAGATAGGCAATTTAAGACTTCCCTAAGTTCTTCTTTAGTAGGGATATCCTCCAAATATTTTATTACTTCATACTCTTTGCCAGAATCTTTTAATAGTTCCAAGGCTTCCCTAGACTTTTTGCATCTGGGATTATGATAAATTTTGATCATTTTTTAATTTATTACCGTTCAACTTTACTGATTCTGTTTCAGAATGGTCTCATTGATTTTGATTTCCTTACGACCTATTTTTAGGTTATTTAGATTCTTCTTTCTGCCCCATCATCATCAGGAAGGCCTTTAAAAATTGGTTGATCTGACCATCCATTACTGCATCCACATTACCAGTTTCTTCTCCCGTACGTACGTCTTTTACCAGTTTATATGGGTGCATTACGTAATTTCGAATCTGTGAGCCCCATTCTATTTTCATTTTGGATGCTTCAATTTCATTACGAGCGGCTTGTCTTTTACGTAATTCAATTTCATACAATTGAGATTTCAGTAAGCGCATAGCATTTTCCCTATTTTCCAATTGGGATCTGGTTTCGGAGTTATGGACAACAATTCCAGTAGGATGATGGGTTAGAATAGCTTTGGTCTCCACCTTATTAACATTTTGTCCCCCTGCACCTCCTGATCTCGCAAAGGCCCAAGAAATGTCAGCCGGATTGATACCTATTACTATGCTATCATCGGCAAGTGGATAAACATACACCGAAGCAAATGAAGTATGTCTTTTGGCGTTACTGTCAAAAGGGGAAATACGGACCAATCTATGTACTCCATTTTCACCTTTTAACCATCCAAAGGCAAAGTCTCCCTCTATTTCTAGGGTGACCGTCTTTATTCCGGCAACATCCCCTTCTTGATAATTGACTTCTTTAACCTTGTACCTGTTTTTTTCACACCACATTAAATACATTCGCATTAACATAGCGGCCCAATCACAACTTTCTGTACCACCTGCACCAGCAGTAATTTGTATGACAGCACTAAGGTCATCACCTTCATCCGAAAGCATATTCTTAAATTCGAGATTTTCCATAGCATCTACAATCATGTCGTGATGCGTCTGAACCTCTTCTTCAGGAATTGCTCCTTCTTTTTGAAACTCTATAAGAACTTCTAAGTCGGTTAAAAGTGATTTTGCCTCATTAAAATCTTCAACCCATTGTTTTTTGGATTGTATCAATTTCATATGGGCTTGGGCTTTTTGCGGATTGTCCCAAAAATTAGGCTCAAGTGTTTTTTCTTCTTCGTTTTCTATTTCGACAAGCTTTGCATTTATGTCAAAGATAGCTCCTTAACGCACCAAGGCGATCAATGAGACTCTTATAATGGTCTGTAGTTATCATATGCTATAATTTTACCCAAAAATAGGCTTCTTTTTTTTGATTTTGCCGGAAAAAGGAAAGGTTATTTATTGTTGAGACTGCACCTCAACAGAATGCACAGTGTCATTTTTGCCTAGTGCATAAACAATACCTTTTAATGGAGAACAATCGTTATAATCTTTGCCATGGGCAACTTTAATATGGTTGTCACTGACTAACAGATTGTTAGTTGGATCAAAACCTATCCAACCAGCTTCCGGAATGTAACATTCCGCCCAAGCATGCATCTGAGAATCTCCGGAAAAACCAATTCCTTGGTTTAGATAGCCGGAAACATAACGTGTAGGAATACTATTATCTCTGGCTAGGGCGCAGAAAAGATGGGTGAAATCTTGACAGACACCTACCTTATTTTTTAAGACCTCCTCCAATTTGGTATCTACAGTGGTAACTCCCGTTTTGAAATGAATATATAAGTACACCCAATGATTTAGTTGTTGTAAATTTTCAAAGATGCTCTCTTTAGGATCAAATTTAAATATAGAACCGGATGACTTTGGAAGAGAGGTGTAGCTGGTATTCCGCAAATAAGGTTCAAAATCTACCCGAAAGCCTAAGGTTTCTAATTCTTTGTAATTTTCTACTATATTGAAAACAGGAATTTGTTCAAAAGGATTTAGATTTTTCTTTATTAATTTAAAAGAACCCTTGAAGTCGATATGTTTAAAATTTTGTTTTGGAGATACCCTAATGGTTTGGAAACCTAATCCGTTAATAGAATATTCAAATTTGGCATTAAGGGAGTTCTCAAAATCAACCCTTATTAATTTCTGGGTATCATTGGTTTCTGGAACAATTAAGAATTGCCAAGTGGCATCATCTACGAAGTTCTCATAATTGTTTTCTGCCTTATAGGTAACAGTATATTCAAAGGACATTTGGTCGAATTGTAGCCATAAAAGTAAGTCAATGCTTTATTAATTAATAGGTGAAAAATTCATTTTCTATTTTTTTGCTTATTTGGACTAAGCTATTAAGTATATTTTCAATAAAACTTTGAATATCCTCTTCTATTTCTTCTGCAATTTTAAACTCATACTCTCCTTTTATCCTGCTGATTAAAAAAGCAGTCGAATTTTTTTCAGGATTTTTTGATTCGTCAAGCACCTTGATATGTTTATACACCTGATTGATGCTGTTGATTACGGATCGAGGACAGTCTGGATTTAAAATTAAAAATTCCAAAGTGCAAATACTGTTCGGCGTCTTTTTGTAGAATCGCCTCATCATATCGTAGGATTCAACACATTTTAATAATGTTATCCATTCGAAGCTATTACTAATTTTGTCTCCGAAATTTCCTTTGGATTCAACGGCATCATTATACTTTGAATTAATTATTCTAATTACTTGTGTAGCTCTTTCTAGGTTAATACCTAACATAATAATAGCATATACCTCGTCGTGTAAAAGGGTTCCCCTTATCTTACCCCTTAAGATAGCAGTCATCTCCGCAATGTTCATTGTGAAGTCGTACAGTCCCTTTTTTTTGAAATCATCCTTGCAATAATTGACAACAAAATGGTAGAATTTATTTATCGCTTCATATAATTCCGTGGAAATTAAATCTCGGGCACTATTTGCATTTTCTCTAGCGTACTTTACGTTATTTATAATGGAGTAGGGCATATCTGAGTTTAGCCCAATATTGTAAAGAACCTCTTCTTCATTCAACACCACTGATCTATCATGAATCGGCTCACCTACGAAGAACATCATAGAGCGCAGAACAAATTGTCTGGATTGAGAAAACTCATTTGGTGCGTCCAAGGAGGAGAAATAATTTACATTTAAATATCTGGCCAAATGTTCAGCGCGTTCAATATAACGTCCCATCCAGAAAAGATTATTGGCAACTCTTGCTAACATATAGTTCTTTTATTTTTTTAATACCCAAGTATCTTTAGACCCCCCCCCTTGTGAAGAATTTACAATTAGATTTCCTTTCTTAAGGGCAACTCTTGATAACCCGCCTTTAAGCACAAATTCTTTTTTGTTGCCTAATAATGTAAATGTCCTGAGATCTACATGTCGCTGTTCAAAAGACTCATTATCATCAATATAGGTAGGATGAACAGAAAGAGACATAATGGGTTGCGCGATATATTTTCTTGGATGCTCCTTAATTTGTTCCTGTACTACTTTTATTTCCTCTCTGGTAAGTCTATTACCAATGGATATTCCATAGCCACCAGCTTCATCTACTGGCTTTACTACTAGTTCATGGATGTGTTCCAATACATATTTTAGTTCATCAGGTCTACTACAATGATACGTATGTACATTATTTAATATGGGTTCTTCATCTAAATAATATTTAATGATCTGTGGCATATAGGTGTATACGGCTTTGTCATCTGCGACCCCGGTTCCAGGAGCATTTGCCAAACAAACATTACCTTTTATATAAGCTGCGAAAAGTCCTGGGACCCCTAGAGATGAATCAGGTCTAAATTCTAGCGGATCTAAAAATTGGTCATCTACCCTTCTGTAGATTACATCTACTTTGATGGGTCCACGAATGGTCTTCATATAAACAAAATCATTTTCTACAAATAGATCCCTACCTTCTACCAATTCCACACCCATGGCTTTAGCTAGATAGGAATGTTCATAAAAGGCTGAATTATACATGCCAGGTGTAATCACCACGCAGTTGGGAACATCTACTCCTTTAGGTTTCACACTCTCTAGTATATCAAGGAGGTTTTCGGCATAATTGGTAACAGTATGTGCCTTGTAGTGATTAAATACCCCAAAAAGTGCTCTTTTGAGGGCCGTGCGATTACAAATCACATAGCTTACGCCAGAGGGGCACCTAATATTGTCTTCCAAGACGTAATATTGCCCATCGGAATGTTTTATAATATCGGTGCCAGATATATGATTGTAAACACCTCCAGGAGGATCTACCCCAATCATTTGGTGCAGGTAATTAGCAGAAGAACTAATAAGATCTAAAGGGACAATACCGTCTTTGATGATTTTTTTATCATGGTAGATATCCCATAAAAATAAATTTAAAGCTTTGCTTCTTTGAATTGCACCTCGTTCAATTATATCCCATTCATCCGGATCTATAATTCTTGGAAAAAGGTCAAAAGGAAAAATTTTCTCTTTGGTGTCATGATCTCCGTAAACCTGAAATGTAATACCTTGGTTAAAGAAAGATGCCTTGGCCTTATTGTTCAATTGTACATAATCCAAAATAGAGTGGTCTCCATAAAGATCAAACAGTGTTTTATATACATTTTTGGTAGCACCCTGGACATCAAAAACCTCATCGAAGAGTTCAGGATTGTTAATATAAGAAGAGAAAATGGGTTTAATATTCGAGCTCATATGCCAAAATTTTATTTAATATACTCCATTTTAGTCAATTGAATAAAAAAATATATAGGAATACCCTGAGAATTATTTTATAGTTAAAAAGAAGGTGATAATTTTATTAATTACGAGATATCAATATAAAAATACCATGAGGTCATAATGTTTGAACCATTTTACATAAATTTAGAATTTCAAATTTTATCATATGAAATACCTATTTAAGTTTTTTGTTGCCTTTCTTATGGCAACAACCATTTTATCTGCACAATTTTCCGAAAAAAGCAAAAACTTCAAGAAGTTTACAGGACTTTTTACCTTTTACTATGATCAAGGAAATGATAAGGTATTCATGGAAGTGCCGGTTTTGAACAAAGAATTCCTTTATGTCTATTCCCTTAGCAGTGGAATAGGGAGTAATGATTTGGGCTTGGACCGAGGTCAATTGGGAAATGAGCAAGTTGTTTACTTTAAAAGGGCAGGGAACAAGCTACTTTTGGTGCAGCCCAATCTAAAATATAGAGCAATAACAGAAAATGCTTTAGAGAAAAAATCCATTGAACAAGCATTTGCTAAATCCATTTTGTTTGGGTTTAAAATTGAAGAGGAAAAAGAGGGTCGTTTTATTATTGATATGTCCGATTTTTTAATGCAGGATGTTCATGGAGTGGCTTTAACTTTAAAAGAGAAAAAGCAAGGGAATTATAGTTTGGACAAAACTAAAAGCGCCATAGATTTGGAGCGAACCAAAGCGTTTCCAAAAAATGTTGAAATGGATATTATTTTAACATTTACTGGAGTAGCAGAGGAAAAAGCGAAGCTTTTAGATGGAGTGGCCCCAAATACAAAAATAGTGACGGTTTCCCAGCATCATTCATTTATAGAATTACCAGACGATGGGTATAGAAAAAGGGAATTTGATCCAAGAAGTGGTTCCTATCCTTTTTCATATTATGATTATGCTACTCCAGTTCAAGAACCTATTCTAAAACAATTCGTTACTCGACATAGATTGGTGAAAAAGGATCCTTCAGCGGCTATGAGTGAGGCTGTGGAACCTATCATCTATTATTTAGATAATGGTACACCCGAGCCGGTCAGATCTGCTTTATTGGATGGCGGAAGATGGTGGAACCAAGCTTTTGAGGCCATTGGATTTAAAGACGCATTTCAATTAAAAATGTTGCCGGATGATGCAGATCCTTTGGATGTGCGTTATAATGTAATACAGTGGGTACATAGGTCTACAAGAGGATGGAGTTATGGAAGTAGCATAACAGATCCTAGAACAGGTGAAATTATGAAAGGGCATGTTAGTTTAGGAAGTTTGCGTATTAGGCAAGATTTCTTAATTGCCCAAGCCTTGATGAACAAGCCTTTTGCAGAACGTGACGATAATTATCAAGAACTTTTGGATTTGTCCTTGGCTAGAATTAGGCAACTATCAGCCCATGAAATTGGACACACCATTGGTTTTGCACATAATTTTGCAGCGAGTACCAATGAAAGAGCTTCAGTAATGGATTATCCACACCCCCAGTTTTCTGTCAAAAATGGGAAAATAGATTTTTCCAATGCCTATGCTAATGGGATAGGATTGTGGGATAAGGTTACCGTAGCCTATTCCTATACCCAATTACCAGACGTTACTGATGAAAGAAAGGCTTTAAATGCTATTTTGTCAGCAGCACAAAATAATGGCTTGCGCTACATTTCTGACTCTGATGCAAGACCAGAAGGCGGTGCCCATGTATTAGGGCATTTGTGGGACAACGGGAAAACAGCAAGCGGTGAACTTATGGATATGTTAGAAGTTAGAAAAGTGGCTATTTCCAATTTTTCAATAGATAATATTAGAGAGTACGAACCTAATTCTGTTCTAGAGGATGTTTTTGTACCCTTGTATTTCTTCCATAGATATCAAACAGAAGCTGTATCGAAAGTTATAGGTGGGTTGGATTATAATTATGCAATTAAGGGAGATGGGCAATTAACGGTAAAAACGGTAGATCGGAAGCTACAAGAAATTGCGCTGAAGGAAATTATTAAAACGTTAGATGCCCAAGTTATCGCAATTCCTAGGGATAAATTGTCTTTATTTCCTCCAAGGGCTATTGGCTATAGTAGGACTAGGGAATCCTTTAAAGGGAAAACAGGGGTCTCCTTTGATGCTATATCGGCACCAGAGACTGCATCAGATATGACTTTAGGACTATTATTACATCCCGAACGTGCCTCTAGACTTATTCAACAGAAAAGTTTAGATCCATCTAATTTGGGGCTTAAAGAGGTATTGGATGCCTTATTGAAGGGAACCCTATATTATAGCCCAAAGGATACTTATGAAAATGAAGTACAACAATCTATCAATTTTAGAGTATTGTTCCATATTATGAATTTAGCTGCACACGATAAGGTGCACCCACAGGTGAATGCCATAGCAAGTAATACATTAATGGATATCAAATCAGAATTGGTATCTAAATCAAAAGATGCTATTCGCAAGGAAATGGTTCGCAGGATCGATAATTTCTATAATCATCCAGAACAGTTTAAAGTAATCCCTAGTCCTACTATCCCTGATGGTTCGCCTATAGGTATGGATTGTTTAGAATACACAAATTAAAATTACAGTTATATTTTGGAAATAAATTTGATAAGTGACACGGTTACAAAACCTACACCGGGAATGTTGGACGCAATGATGTCCGCAAAAGTAGGAGATGATGTATTTAAAGCAGATCCGTCTGTAAACGCCTTGGAAGAAAAGATTGCGGCCATGTTTGGAATGGAAGCTGCCCTTTATTTTCCAAGTGGCACTATGACCAACCAAGCGGCCATTAAGTTACATACACAGCCAGCAGAGCAGTTGATTTGTGATAAATATGCCCATGTTTATAATTATGAAGGTGGAGGCATTAGCTTTAACAGTGGTGTGTCTTGCAAGTTGGTAGATGGTCATAGGGGTATGATGACGGCCGCCCAAGTGGAGGCCTCCATTAATCCTCCAGATTTTTATCATAGTCCATCAACTTCTTTGGTTTGTGTTGAGAATACCACCAATAAAGGTGGAGGTGCTTGTTGGGATTTTGAAGAATTGCAGAAGATTAGAAAAGTTTGTGATACCCATAGTCTTGCCTACCATTTGGATGGTGCTAGATTATGGAATGCTTTAGTTGCAAAAAATGAAAATCCTAAACAATATGGGCAACTATTCGATACCATTAGTGTTTGCCTCAGTAAGGGGTTGGGATGTCCTGTTGGCTCTGTTTTGGTAGGTGATGCAGCGCTTATTCATAAGGCAATTCGCGTACGAAAAGTTTTGGGCGGCGGAATGAGACAAGCCGGATTCTTAGCTGCCGCAGGTATTTACGCACTAGATCATCAGTTGGAGCGTTTATCAGAAGACCACAAAAAAGCAGATGAAATTGGTCTATTGCTCAACCAATTGAGGTTTATAAAAAAGGTGGAGCCCATTGAAACCAATATAATAATTTTTGAGATTGATGAAGCCATCATGAGTGCTGAAACGTTTGTACAAAAGCTAAAGGATAGAAATGCACATTTAATAGGGATGGGACAAGGAAAATTGCGCATCGTAACCCATTTGGATTATTCCGATGATCAACATACTGAGTTTCTGAAGATTCTAAATAATTTATAACTCTGGCATATTGGAGATGGTATCGAAATAGGTTTTTAAATTTTTGATACCATTTTCCATTCCGGCTTCGGAACTATATAACTGACTATTGCCGATTAGTTGGCCTTCCTTGTTTTTTAATTGGAATATAAATTTGCCACTATTATCCGTCTTTCGTTCAAAAACGTTGCTTTCATTGATGGACTCTTGTAATTCTGTTACAGATTTTCTAATATCCTTTATATTTGGAAAATCTACACTTTCTAAAATTGTATTCCCAGTGGCAGTATTCACTCTAAATCGATAGGTGTCTTTATTGTGTTTTTTAATCTCTATCATATAGAATTTGGCTTTTCCCTAAAAATAGTAAACTTTGAGCAGTCTTCTTTTATTTAAAACCAAATAACTTGAAATAAAATAGTACTCAAAAAACAGATAAACTCTCTGAAGTCTATAATTTATATTCTTTCATCAAGGCCCTAAAAGAAGAAGTGTTGCTATTAATGTTATAGCCAGAAAGTTTATTAAGTGCTTCAGAATAAGGCTTTAATAGGATACAAAAAGCAGGTATTCTTTTTTTGGCAACATGGAGAATAATCTTCTATTAAGGTTCCTAGTGTTTTTATGATAAATTAGTAGTTCATGAGGTATCTCTAAAAAAAAGTTCTAACTCCTAGAAAGAATAATAAACTCTGAAGGCTCAAAAAATATTTGCTTTGGTATAGTGTATCGATGATAGTACCAATCTTTACTTGCGAAGTAGACAGATATGTTCCTTTTTACAATTTACTAAGTGCTGTCATAATTGCTTAGCCAATGTCATTTGCCCAACAAAGCTGAGTATTTTTGGCTCACATAAGAATTTGCATTATAGATAAAAAATAATAAAATTCAGTAATGTTTACTGATTAGCAAATCGTCATACCTATTTAAGAAAAGCATCCATTCCAGGGATATTGGGCATGCCTTCTTTCGCAACAGCTGCAAGTTCTGCCTCATTTACTTCGGTGGCCCTTTCTATGGCCTTGTTCAATGTAAGAATAAGGTAGTCTTCTAATTGTTCCTTATCTGCCAGTAAGCTTTCGTCAATCTGGATGGCCTTAATTTTTCTGTTGGCGGTAATGGTTACTTTTAAAAGGTTATCCGATGATTTCTCTTCCACTGAGACGTGGTTTAACCTCTCTTTAGTAGCCTTTACTTTTTCCTGGGTTTCTTTTAATTTCCCCATCATTCCCATTAAATCTCCAAACATATTTTCTTTTTTTTTTATTAGTATTCAAAATTACTAAACTGTTCGGACAAACATGATTTTTATGAGACTCTTGGTAAAAAAGGAATTAGTTTTTTTATTAAGTATTAGCTTTGCAGCTTATTGTGAAAATAATAGAAAACAAATGATAGATATAAAAGCACCTATAGCAAAAAAAATACCAGCGAAACTGGTAAAACATGATGACATTAGGATAGATAACTATTATTGGTTGAACGATAGGGAGAACCCTGAGGTGATTACCTACTTGGAACAGGAAAATGCCTATTACCAAGAGCAAACCGCGCATACAAAGAAATTTCAAGCTACTCTTTTTGAGGAAATGAAATCACGCATAAAAGAAGATGATTCGTCGGTTCCGTATAAGCAAAATGGATACTGGTATTTTACCAGATATGAAACGGCCAGGGATTATCCTATATATTCAAGACGTAAAGGAAAAGAGGATGCCCCCGAAGAAATTATGTTCGACTGTAACCTTTTGGCAGAAGGGAATGATTATTTTAGTTTGGGTGGGTTGGCCATTAGCACCGATAATAACCTAGCTGTGTTTGGTGTGGACACCGTTTCAAGAAGACAGTATCTCCTAAAGGTTAAAAATTTAACAACTGGGGATGTATATCCAGATAAGATTGAAAATACAACAGGTGGCGCTGTTTGGGCTAACGACAACAAAACTTTTTTTTATGCCAAGAAAGATCCGGTCACCCTTCGTTCAGATAAAATTTATAGACATGTGCTCGGAACTTCCGCACAAAATGACGTTTTGGTCTTTCATGAAGATGACGAAACTTTCAATACCTATGTTTATAAATCAAAATCTAAGAAATACATCATCATTGGTTCCTCAAGCACACTAACTTCAGAATATCAGTTTCTGGAGGCTGACAACCCGTCCGCTGAATTTAAAATATTTTCACCAAGGCAAAGAGGGCTGGAGTATTCCATAGCACATTATGGCACCTATTTTTACGTAATGACCAATAAAGATGGGGCCACCAATTTCAAGTTGATGAAGGTGGACGAGGAGAATACGTTATCAAAAAATTGGAAAGAATTTATTCCCCACAGGGATCGTGTACTACTGGAAGATGTAGATATTTTTAAGGACTACTATGTATTATCGGAACGTGAAAACGGACTTAATAAATTAAAGATTATTAGATGGGACAATAGCGAAAGCTACTATCTGCCATTTGATAATGAAACCTACACCGCATATGTAAGTACCAATCCAGATTTTGATACGGAAGTTTTAAGATACGGGTATAATGCACTTACCACTCCTAGTTCTATCATTGACTTTAATATGAGAACAAAGGAGAAAGTGATAAAAAAGGAACAAGAAGTACTTGGAGGTAAATTCAATAAGGATAATTACAGGTCCAAAAGAGTATGGGCCAAAGCCCAAGATGGGGTTAAAATTCCTATTTCTATGGTATACCATAAGGACACCAAATTAGATGGCACTAGCCCTTTGTTACAATACGCTTACGCTTCCTATGGATATACTTTAGATCCTTATTTTTCGACGGTAAGATTAAGCCTTTTAGATAGGGGATTCATTTATACCATTGTGCACGCTAGGGGTGGGGAGTATTTAGGTAGGAAATGGTATGAAGACGGAAAATTATTGAAGAAAAAAAATACATTTACAGATTTTATAGATGCTTCTAAATTTTTAATAGACAATAAATACACGAGTAGTAAACATCTCTATGCTGAAGGTGGATCAGCAGGAGGTTTGCTTATGGGAGCTATAGTAAATATGGCACCAGAACTATATAACGGTGTTATTGCAGCAGTACCCTTTGTGGATGTGGTTACTACGATGTTAGATGAATCCATACCCTTAACTACGGGAGAGTATGATGAATGGGGTAACCCTAATGAAAAGGAATATTATGAGTACATCAAATCGTATTCCCCATATGATAATGTTACCACCCATGATTACCCTAATATGTATGTAATTACAGGGTTACATGATTCCCAAGTGCAATATTGGGAACCTGCCAAGTGGGTGGCCAAGCTTAGAACACATAAAACTGATACTAATATTTTATTATTCGATATTAATATGGATGCCGGACATGGTGGGGCTTCAGGTAGGTTTGAGTCCCTTAAAGAGGTAGCCAAAGAATATACCTTTTTGCTAGATTTAGAGGGCAAAATGGGTTAATCTAAAAAAAATAATTAATTTTGTAATTGGAATTTTGTTAATCTTGTAACTTTTAGACTAATAGATTCCCTTAGACGACCTATATGGAACATAAGATAAACGCTTACAATAACGTCCTAGAACTCATAGGAAACACCCCTCTAGTTAAACTCAACAAAATTGCATCAGGGCTTACAGGTAACTTCTACGCAAAGGTAGAGGCCTTTAATCCCGGACATTCTTCAAAGGACAGAATTGCAGCCTATATCATTGAAGAAGCTGAAAGAAAGGGTATCCTGACAAAGGACAGTACCATTATTGAAACAACATCAGGCAATACTGGCTTTAGTATTGCTATGGTAAGTATTATTAAAGGCTATGAATGCATTTTGGCTGTTAGCTCCAAGTCGTCAAAAGATAAAATAGATATGTTACGCTCTATGGGTGCAAAGGTATATGTGTGTCCTGCCCATGTAAGTGCAGACGATCCAAGATCTTACTATGAAGTGGCAAAGCGACTTCATAGCGAGGTAAAGGGTTCCATTTACTTAAATCAATATTTTAATGATTTAAACGCTGAGGCCCACTATCGCAGTACGGGTCCTGAGATTTGGAATCAGACCAATGGGAATATTACACATTTAGTGGCGTGCAGTGGAACTGGTGGAACAATATCAGGTACAGCAAAATATTTAAAAGAAAAAAATCCAACTATTAGAATAATAGGAGTTGACGCCTTTGGTTCTGTTTTGAAAAAATACCACGAGACCAAAGAATTTGATTCCAATGAAATATACCCATACAGAATTGAAGGTTTGGGTAAAAATTTAATTCCTTCAGCAACTAATTTTGATATTATAGACGAATTCATCAAGGTAACTGACGAGGAAAGTGCACATACTGCTAGGGAGGTATCAAGGACAGAAGGGATGTTTGTAGGGTATACCAGCGGAGCCGTAATGCAAGCAGTAAAGCAGTTGGACGAAAAAGGGGAATTTGGAAAGGATAGTAATGTTGTAGTCATATTTCCTGATCATGGTTCTAGGTATATGAGCAAAATTTATAGTGACCAATGGATGGAGGATCAAGGATTCTTTGATAGTAAACATGAATCCGAGCCTCAAGAAATCCAATACATAAAATAAGTAGCATTTTATGGTTATAAAAAAAGCAATGACTTGAGTTGTCATTGCTTTTTTTTATTTATACCTGAAAATAATTTATGAATCCTTATTAAAAATCAATACTTTTGCTATCTAAACTAAGCAGTCTAAATGAGAGACTTATTTGATAGAATAATAGAGAATAAGGGACCACTAGGAAAGTGGGCTTCCCAAGCAGAGGGATATTTTGTCTTTCCAAAATTAGAAGGACCTATTTCCAATAGAATGAAATTTCAAGGTAAAGAAGTGATTACTTGGAGTATCAATGATTACTTAGGTCTTGCAAACAGGCCTGAAGTAAAAAAGGTAGATGGTGAAACAGCAGCGGAATATGGTGCAGCTTTTCCTATGGGTGCAAGAATGATGAGTGGTCATACAGATTTTCATGAGCAATTGGAGCAAGAATTAGCTGCTTTTGTGAACAAGCAATCTGCTTATTTACTAAATTTCGGATATCAGGGCATTTTGTCAACTATTGACGCTTTGGTTTCTAAAGACGATATCATTGTATACGATGTGGATGCGCATGCTTGTATTATAGATGGGGTGAGGCTGCACATGGGTAAACGATTTACGTTTATGCATAATGACATTGAAAGTCTTGAGAAGAACTTGGATCGTGCTACAAAAATGGCAGAACAGACCGGGGGAGGTATTTTAGTTATCTCTGAAGGTGTATTTGGCATGCGCGGGGAACAAGGGAAACTTAAAGAAATTGTTGCCCTTAAGAAAAAATATAATTTCAGATTTTTAGTGGATGATGCCCACGGATTCGGAACTTTGGGTGCTACTGGCGCAGGTGCAGGTGAGGAGCAAGGAATACAGGATGGGATAGATGTCTATTTCGCTACTTTTGCTAAATCAATGGCTGGTATAGGAGCATTCTTGGCTGCAGATAAAGAGATCATCGATTACTTAAAATACAATCTTCGTTCACAGATGTTCGCAAAATCTTTGCCAATGATCTATGTGAAGGGAGCGTTGAAACGTTTGGATATGTTACGTACTATGCCGGAGCTTAAAGCTAAGCTTTGGGAAAACGTGAATGCACTTCAAAATGGTCTTAAAGAAAGAGGTTTTGATATAGGGACCACAACCAGTTGTGTGACCCCCGTTTATTTAAACGGTAGTATCCCTGAAGCCATGGCCTTGGTAAAGGATCTAAGGGAAAACTATAGCATTTTCTGTTCTATAGTTGTATATCCTGTCATTCCAAAAGGATTAATCTTATTGAGAATGATCCCAACGGCAACACATACAATAGAAGATATAAATGAGACTTTAGAAGCCTTTTCTGAGATTCGCGCGAGATTGGAGAATGGCACCTATAAAAGGCTATCAGCTGCAGTTGCAGCAGCAATGGGCGAATAACCGAAAGCTTGAGATATAAAAAAATCCCATATTATTTAATATGGGATTTTTTATTTGTAGTAGTTCCTATTTAAGGTTCTTCCTAAAAGTTTTTCGTCGCTTGTAAATTTGTGGGTCAAAGTGTTTCCAAAGTTGGCGTATGGCCACATTGTCTTCTAACTCTGGCGTTCTATAGCAGTATTCAATACCTTTTTTCGAAAACGTCTTATGGTATTCACTAAAAATGACGGCTGTAACCCCTTTATTTTGATATTCGGGATGCACTCCAATAAGATAAAAAGTAACATCTTTACTATTCTTTTTTGCCTTAAGTAAATGATAAAGACCAAAAGGGAACAATTTTCCCTTAGCTTTTTGTAATGCCTCAGAGAAAGAAGGCATAACAATACTAAAAGCTATAAGGTTGTCATCCTTATCAACAACAAATTTGATATACTCTGGATTGATGAAACTGATGTATTTCTTTTTGAAATATTCTTTTTGAATAGCTGTGATTGGAACAAAGGAGGAAAGTTTAGCATAGCTTTCATTAAATAGATCAAACATCTTGTCCGCCATGGGCATTACTTCCTTAGTCTTTGTGAAATTAATGGCTTTTACCCCATATCTCCGCTTGACCAATTCATTTGCCTTCTCAAAAAATTTAGGGTTTGCATTAATAAAAGGGAATTTATTTTCTGCATATTCTTTTTCCTTTACAAATCCAAAATGCTCAAAATGGTTTACGTAATAAGGATGATTGTACCAGGTAATCATTGTGCCTATGTGGTTAAAACCTTCTGTTAATACCCCTACTTTATCCATATTAGAGAACCCTACAGGGCCTTCCATATATTCCAATTGATGTTGCTTCCCTATTTCAGCCACTTTGTCTAATAAAGCACCCGAAACCTCAAAATCGTCAATAAAATCGAACCATCCAAAGCGCATTTTATTCACTTTTTGTTGGTTGATTTCTATCTTATTGATTATTCCTGCAACTCGTCCAACAATTTGATCTCCTTTGTAGGCCAAAAGGAACCATGCTTCTGCATCCTGAAAAACGGGATTCTTAGATTTATCAAAAGATGCCAATTCATCATTGATAATTGGGGGGACCCAATAAGGGGAATTTTTATATAGTAAAAAAGGAAAGGTGACAAACTTCTTTAAATCGGATTTAGAGATAGCTTCTTTTATCGTGATCATCTTATATGTTTTCTATCATCAATATTAGTAATATTAATCAATAGAATAAAATACCTCTCCAATATTCGGTGTTAATTGATGATATGCCTTTCTCTATCAACTTTGTTTATTCAGAAGTCAGTTTCATCATTATTTTTATTTTTCTTTTTCTTCTTCTTTGATTTTTTCATACTGCTTGAACTGATACTTCCATTTTCTCCATCATTTTGGTCTTCAATGGGCATCAATGCATCTCGGTGCATATCCAAGCGATAAGAGAAACCGACCGTTCCAAATTGTTTGGAAGGGGTATTTTTAAAGTTGGTGGCTATATTAATATCCGCTTGAAAATTTTTATTGAATAAGTATGCTACACCTGTTCTTACTATTGCATCGGCATAGCGATCACTTTTAATACCTTGGTGCTCAAGAAAGACACTCCATTTAGGATTGCCCAATGCATGTGAAACAGAAACGATATAACTCATTTCTGGAAAATCTGTTCCAATCCTATCATAGGCAATATTTGAAATAAGAACAAACCTAGAGGATAACCGACTTTGGGTGGTCAACATCACACGGGGAGAAACTATTGGATCTCCAGAATAATAAGGGTTTTCCCCCAGAACAAAATTGGCGCCAGCATATATGGAAATTGCGGGAATTAAACTTTTAAGTTTAAAGCCATGATTGGCTTTCCAACTATATAGGTTAGGTTTATTGCTTTCAGGATTTTTAAAAGGATCGTAAAGCAAATACTTTAGACCCAATCTATTTCTCGTGAAATCCTTTCTAGTAAGGTCTAGATCTTGTTGGGTATAAAAAATGTCTTCCTTAACATAAGAACCTTCGTAGTAAATTTCCAATGACTCAAAAAACAGACCATAGCGCAAGGCGATATCTATTCCTAAAAAGTCAGATTCGGTGAACAACTTTACGTGCTCATCTTTTTGCATGGTAGACCCAATTTCAGCTTGTAGCACATTTTTGCCAACGGCATAGGCACTAACTGATTGTCCTGGTCTATTGGAATTTATGACATCCGTATATTGGGAATTCATCGATATGGGTAATAAGAATAGAAATGACAGGAATACTATTTGAGGATATTTCATTGTAAAGGGGTTACTTAAAGGCATGTTTTTATTATTATTTTATGACTTTTACACTATGTATACAACGCTATAATTGTATTTTTGATATAAATTTTTGAAATAATATGGGTTTGTTAAAAACAGTATTAATCATTCTGTTAGTATATTTTTTTCTCAAAATATTGGCTAAATGGTTTGGTCCGAAAATATTGCGATACGCTGCAAAAAAAACCGAGCAGCATTTCAAAGAAAAGTTTGGTGGTTTTCCCAATCAAGCTTCAGCTAAAGAAGAGAAAGCGGGAGAAGTAATCATTGAGAAAAATAAGGGCACAACCTCTTCATCTTCTAAAAAAGTTGGAGAATACATAGATTTTGAAGAAATTGACTAATTAATACCACAACCACCAACCATGAAAATCGGCATTAAAGCGCTATTTATACATTTTTTTATTCTTGTTCTTTTTATTATTGCCTCGTTGGCATATTTCCATCCAGTTTTACAAGGAAAGAAAATTTTTCAATCGGATATTGCCCAGTATACTGGAATGGCTAAAGAACAAGCCGATTTTAGGAACAATTATGGAGAAGAACCTTATTGGACCAACAGTGCTTTTGGAGGAATGCCAACGTATCAATTAGGGGCCCACTATCCGCATAACTATGTGAAGCAATTGGATAGTCTCATCCGATTTCTACCTAGGCCGGCTGATTATTTATTTTTGTATTTTATAGGCTTTTATATTCTCCTATGTTGCATGAAGGTAGATTATAGATTGGCAGCCTTAGGAGCATTGGCATTTGGATTTTCCACCTATTTGATCATCATATTGGGAGTTGGTCACAATGCTAAAGCGCACGCCATTGGATACCTTCCTATTATACTTGCAGGAATTGTATTGACATTCAGACAAAAATACATTTGGGGCTTCATTCTTACAGCCTTGGCCATGGCACTAGAGGTAAGCGCCAATCACTATCAGATGACCTATTATTTTATGTTATTGGTTGTAGTTGTTGGAACTGCTTATCTTATTGATGCGATTATAAAGAAAACCTTCAAGAACTTCTTTTTTTCAATAGGCATTTTAATAGGTGCTGTTTTTTTAGGGATACTGGTAAATGCTACTAGTCTAATGGCAACCAAGGAGTATGCCGATTGGAGCACTAGGGGGCAAACAGAATTGACCATTAATCCTGATGGTTCTCCAAAGATAAATACGAGTGGGTTGGATAAGGAGTATATCACCCAATACAGTTATGGTATTGCAGAATCCATGAATTTATTTGTTCCTAGATTGTTTGGGGGATCTAATAGTGAAGATTTGGGGACAGAATCCAATGCCTACACTTATTTGACAAACCAAGGATTATCCAGGACAAAGGCTTTGGAATTTACTAGTGGCTTACCACTATACTGGGGAGACCAACCTATTGTGGCCGCTCCGGCTTATATTGGCGCTATCGTTTTCTTCCTTTTTATTTTAGGAATTTTCTTGGTTCAGGGCAAGGCGAAATGGTGGCTAGTAGGGGGAACCATTATGGCGCTTTTGCTTTCGTGGGGTAAGAATTTTGGATTATTGACCGACTTCATGATCGACTTCTTCCCCTTATATGATAAGTTCAGGGCCGTATCTTCGATACAGGTGATATTGGAATTATGTGCGCCAATTCTGGCAGTATTGGCTTTAGTAGAATTATTTAAACCTACTTTGGAGAAGACTAAAAAACTGAATGCACTTAAGGTTTCGGTTTTAATTTTTTTAGGTTTTGTAGTCTTACTGTTCCTATTAAAGGGTACGTTCAATTTTGTTGGGCAAAGCGATGATACCTATAAAAAATATTTCGGAGAAGAAATCATGACCATGATACAGTTGGATAGGGAGTCTGTTTATATTAGTGATCTAATCCGATCCCTAATATATGTCCTATTGGCTGCAGTAGCACTTTGGCTTTATATCAAAGAACGAATCAAAGAAAATTTATTGGCTCTTGCTTTGGGCTTACTACTAGTATTTGACCTTGTGGGAATTGACCTTAGATATGTAAACGAAAGCGATTTTGTTAGGGCAAGACAAATGGAAGAGCCGTTTCAAGAAACTGCTATGGATAAGGAGATAGCTAAAGATCCTAGTATTTTTAGAGTATATGACCCGTCTGAAGGTTTAAATGGTGCAAGAACTTCTTATTTTCATCAGTCTATCGGAGGATATCATGCTGCAAAACCAGCAGCATTACAGGAATTGTTCGATTTTCATGTATATAAGAACAACATGCGCGTTTTGAACATGCTCAACGTTAAATACGTAGTTCAGCAAGACGAAGATGGTAGGGATTACCCCGCATTAAATCCATATGCCAGTGGCAATGCATGGTTTGTAAAGACCTTAATTCCCGTAAAAAATGCCAATCAGGAAATTCAAGCATTGGACAGCTTGGATGTCATCAACGAGGTGGTCATAAATACGAATGACTTTCCAAATATTACATCTCTCTCCTTTCAAAAAGATTCCACGGCGACTATTAAACTTTTAGACTATAGTCCGAATCATTTGACCTATAGGTCAATAAATGTCCAAGATGCCTTGGCCGTTTTTTCAGAGATGTATTATGCCGATGGATGGAATGCTTATGTGGATGGAATCAAAACTCCCCATTTTAAAGTAAATTATATCCTAAGGTCAATGAAAGTACCCGCCGGAAATCATAAAATAGAATTTAAATTTGAACCAAAGGTGATTGAAACTGGGGGAACCATTACTTTGGCCAGCTCTGTGCTTTTAGGTCTTTTTGTTCTTGGTGGTATCGGTTTTTCGTTATGGAATTTGCGTAAAAAGGAAGATTCTTAATGAAAAAGGTTCTCATTATCACTTATTATTGGCCTCCGGCTGGAGGACCCGGTGTACAGCGGTGGTTAAAATTTGTAAAATATTTAAGGGACTTTGATGTTGAGCCAGTGGTATATGCTCCTGAGAATCCTGAATACCCAATAAAAGATAGTTCTTTTGAAATGGAGATTCCTGAGGGGGTCAAGATTTACAAACATCAAATTTTTGAGCCCTATCAATTGGCTAGTATTTTTTCAAAAAAGAAAACAAAAAGAATCAGTTCTGGAATAATCAAGACCAGAGATCAGTCATTTTTGGAAAAAATCTTGTTATGGATCCGCGGCAACCTATTTATCCCAGATGCTAGAAAATTTTGGGTAAAACCATCTGTAAAATATTTACAGCAGATAATAGAGAAAGAAAAGATTCAAACAATAATTACGACAGGGCCTCCACATAGTGTGCATCTTATTGGATTGAAGCTTAAGGCAAAGATTAATTTACATTGGATTGCTGATTTTAGAGATCCATGGTCCTCTATTGGCTATCATAAAAAGCTAAAATTATCCAAAATCGCGCAAAAAAAACATCTTCAATTAGAATCAGAGGTGTTGAATAAGGCAGATTCCATAATTGTGACTAGTAAAACAACTAAACGAGAATTTTCCAATATCACAAACAAGCCTGTAAATGTTATTACAAACGGATTTGATTATGCTAAGGATTCTGCGCATAAATTAGACGATACGTTTACAATAGCACATATTGGGTCACTATTGTCCGGCAGAAACCCAAAAGTATTGTGGCAGGCATTAAAGCAACTTACTGAGGAAAATTTAGATTTTAAGAAAGTATTGGTGTTGGAGCTTATAGGAGTAGTTAGTAAAGACGTACTAGAATCTATCCAAGGTCACGGCTTGGAAGACTATATCCGCCTAGAAGGCTACGTGTCACATGAAAAGGCAATTGAAAGGCAGCAAAGTTCACAAGTATTAGTATTGGTAGAAATAGATAGCGAAGAAACAAAGGGAATTATACCAGGAAAATTCTTTGAATATATGAATGCAGAACGACCAATTTTGGGAGTTGGTCCCAAAGGATGGGAAGTGGCACAAATGATTTTAGAAACCAATACAGGGAGTGCATTTACATATACGGATTGTGTAGGAATCAAGGCACAACTATTGAAATGGTTCCATGAATACCAAAAGGGAGAACTTCATGTAAAAAGTGGACATACCGATCAATACAGTAGAAGGGAACTTACTGGGAAATTAGCAAAGTTGATCTTATGGGAATAATCTTTAAGCAATCATTTAAAAACACCCTTGTAACCTATGTTGGTTTTGGTATTGGCGCTATAAATACTCTCTTTCTTTATACCCGGTTTCTCACCGATGAATATTATGGATTGGTAGGGGTTATTTTATCCACATCGGCTATTTTAATGCCATTGTTGGCATTTGGGGTTCCTAATACCTTGGTGAAATATTACAGTGCTTTTGAGGATAAAAAAAGTGCTGATGGTTTCCTCACCTTAATGTTAATTTTACCCCTGTTTTTAATAATACCTGCCACGGCTATCACTTATTTTGGGTATACCATGATTGGCGATTTTTTATCAAAAGAAAACCCGATTGTGAAAAGTTATGTATGGTATATATTTTTTATAGGGTTCGCCATGGCCTATTTTGAAGTTTTCTATTCTTGGGCAAGAATAAGGATGAAGTCGGTTTTTGGTAATTTTATGAAAGAGGTTTTTGCCAGGATTGGAGTTACTATTTTATTGATCTTGGTTTATGGTGACCTAATATCAATTGATCTATTTTTAAAGGCTATGGTTGCGGTCTATTTGTTGCGAACCATTATAATGAATATTTATGCGTACCGATTAAGAATGCCCAAACTCAATTTTTCATTTCCAAAAAGAACGCCGAGCATCATTAATTATAGCGCCCTCATTATTCTAGGAGGTTCTGCTTCTGTTATTTTATTAGAAGTAGATCGATTTATGATTAATCAGTTTATACAAATTGAGAACGTGGCCTATTACAGTGTGGCCATATTTATAGCAACGGTCATAGCTGTGCCAGCGAGATCTATGCATCAAATAGCCTATCCTCTGACTGCAGAATTATTGAACAATAAGGATACGTTGGGCATGAAGAGGCTTTATGAAAAGAGTTCCCTGACCTTGTTTATAGTTTCGGGTTTATTGTTCGTGCTTATCATATTAAACCTTAATGACCTTTATTATTTAGTGCCGGAAGCCTACAGAGGAGGCTTTGTGGTGGTTCTTTTAATTGGTTTGGCTAAAGTATACGACGCATTGATGGGAAATAATAATGCTATTTTATACAACTCGGATTACTATAGGGCCTTATTGGTTATGGGCGTGCTGTTGGCCATGCTTACCATTTTATTCAATCTATGGTTGATTCCAAAATATGGAATCAATGGTGCTGCATTTGCTACATTTACAGCTATTTTTATATACAATACTATAAAACTGGTCTATGTTAAGATAAAATTTGGGATACAGCCTTTTACGATGGAAACTTTGAAAGTTTTGGCGCTTTTAATAGTTGTTATCGCCTTATTTTCCGCTCTGCAGTTTGCTTTTCACCCTATTGTGAATATCCTTTTAAAAGGTTTATTAATTTCCGTATTCTATATTGGGGTCCTTTATCGTTTTAGAATATCAGAGGATGTGTTTGGGTTGCTTTCGAAATACTTGAAGAGAAAGGATAACGGGCTGGATTAAATAATTCGCAGGTAATTCCTAAATGTAAAAACCCCACATCAATAAAATTGATGCGGGGTTAAACAACTAACCAACCTAAAAACTATATTTTAAAAATCCCTAGAACTTCTTCCTCTAGAACTAGAAGTGGAAGCGGTACTTCTTTTATTCCCAGTAGCATCTTTTCCTACGCGACTAGGAGTAGAAGTTCTGGAAGATACTTTTGAATTTCTAGAACCATCGGACTTAGAAGAAACCGATTTTTGTGTTCTTGTCGTTACCGTTCTCTCAGAATTTCTTCCTTGTGGTTTTTTATAAGAAGTACTGGACCTAGTATTTGTCGTACTCCTTGGTGATCTAGTAACTTCTTTTTTTGATTCCGTTCTAGTTACAGCAGGCTTTGATGATCTACTTTCGCTAACATTTCTATCAGTACTTCTTTTAGAATCATAGTTGGACCTATCCGATCTAGTAGACTTGTCATTTCTATCAACGCTTCTTTTAGCATCATAGTTCGATCTATCATTTCTGTTAGACTTTCCATTTCTTGTATAGTCTACACTTCTACTTTCGCTTCTCTTGATTACATTACCCGAAGTCCTATAGTTATTATCTCTTCTAGAATTATTCTCTCTAGCCACAACACGGTTATCATTTCTATAGATATCAGATTTCCTGTAATTATCTTTTTTGTATCTATGCTCATTACCAAATTTGGCATAATACCTTCTATTGTTGTTTTGATAAGGTCTATAATAGGTGTAGCGAACTGGTTCGTAATACCTTCTATAAGGTCTGTTGTATACTAAACACAATCCCACTGCTGGTCTTGCAAAATAATTGTGAAAAGGTCTGTACAAATAGTTTCTGTTATACACGTTAATGAACCCAGTATGGTGACTGTATATCCCATTTCTGTTATAGTATACATATAGGCCACCCAATCTATTTACCCTTCCTCTATTATAAGAGATATCTACGTTGCCTACTTGGGTAACCCGACCGTAATAATCATAATATATTGGAATGTTCTCTACCTGTAGTACTGCACCATAATCGTCATATTGTACATATGGATTATAATCGTATCCAGAGTTATACGTTATATTAACGTTTCTAAAGTTAACATTGGCGTTTACTACAGCTCTATCCTCTAAATAAAAATCGAATTCTCCGTCTGGATATACTGAAAACGTAATGCCATCTTCAACAAAAATGAAGGAGTTGTTGTAATTATAAGCATTGCGTGTTGCAACCTTATCTTCTACCGTAACAGCCATGGCGCTGGAAGCACCAAAAATCAACGCTGTAAAAAGGAGTATTAAGTTTCTCATGATATAAGGTTTTAAAGTTCAGAATGTAACTATTTACATTCGATAACCTTAATTCAAAGAGCGTGCCAAAAAATATCTAATAATTATAAATAATTGATAATCAATATATTAAAAATATAATTAGCACTATAATTTGTCCTTTAAATATTTTGCGGTAAATGATTTTTCATTTTTTGCGACTTCTTCTGGCGTTCCCTGAGCCATTAATTGCCCTCCATTATCTCCACCTTCTGGACCTAGGTCAATGATATAGTCGGCACATTTGATCAAATCTATATTATGTTCAATAACCACAATGGAGTGGCCTTTGGATATTAAAGCATCAAAGGATTTTAATAGTTTTTTTATATCGTGGAAATGTAGTCCAGTTGTAGGTTCATCAAAAATAAAGAGTGCTTTTTCCTTAGTACTACCTTTTACCAAAAACGAAGCGAGCTTAATTCTTTGTGCCTCTCCTCCAGATAGGGTAGAAGATGATTGGCCTAAAGTTACATAGCCTAAGCCCACGTCTTGCAAAGGTTTTAATTTGCCTTGAATTTTAGATTGATTGTGTTTTTCAAAAAAATCAATAGCATCATCAATAGTCATGTTTAGTAGATCATCAATATTGATATCTTCAAATTTTACTTCTAGAATTTCCTTTTTAAACCTTTTACCATTACAGGCATCGCATTCTAGATGTACATCGGCCATAAATTGCATTTCTACGGTGATCTCTCCTTCTCCTTTACATTTTTCACAGCGACCGCCATCCACATTAAAAGAAAAGTGTTTGGCTTGGTATCCTCTTAATTTGCTAAGTTTTTGGTTAGCATATAAGTTACGGATATCGTCATAGGCCTTTATATAGGTAACAGGGTTGGATCTTGAAGACCGTCCTATTGGATTCTGGTCTACAAACTCAACATGTTTTATAGAGGAATAGTTCCCTGCTACCTCAGTATACTGTCCGGCTTTTTGGCCATAGCCCCCGACCTCTTTTAAAATTATAGGATATAGTAAGTTTTTAACCAAAGTACTTTTTCCACTACCTGATACACCAGTAATAACGGTAAGTACATTTAAAGGGAAGGTTACGTCAATATTTTTTAGGTTATGTTCCCTAGCACCACTAATATGTATGTGATTTTCAAATTGTCTTCTTTGCTTAGGGACTTCTATAGACATGGTTCCATTTAGGTATTTTGCCGTTAGAGATGTAGAGTTCAAAATATCCTGCATCGTACCATGTGCCACCACATGTCCACCATGCGTGCCGGCTTCTGGACCAATATCTATGACTTCATCTGCGGCCTTCATGATATCCTCATCATGTTCTACCACAATAACCGTATTGCCGAGATCCCGTAACGATTTTAAAACGTCAATTAGGTTTTCTGTATCCTTTGGGTGCAAACCTATACTTGGTTCATCAAGGATATACATAGAACCCACTAGACTGCTACCTAAGGAAGTAGCTAAATTGATACGTTGGCTTTCTCCTCCGGATAGGCTGTTGGATTTTCTGTTGAGCGTCAGGTAGGTTAAACCCACCTTATTCAGGAATCCCAGTCTGCTCTTTATTTCCACCAAAAGGCGGGATGCTATTTGTTCGTCATGTTTACTCAAGGAAAACTCATTAAAAAACTGGATAAGTTTAATAATTGGCAATTGAACGAGTTCAGAAATAGATTTATCGGAAACTTTCACATAATCGGTCTCTTTTCGTAATCTGTTTCCTTTGCATACATTACATTTGGTTTTACCCCTATATCGGGATAGCATAACCCTATTTTGAATTTTATAACTCTTTTCTTCTAAGGTTTGGAAAAACTTATCAATACCTATAAAGTGTGAATTACCGTTCCAAACCAATTGTTTTTGTGTCTCACTTAATTGGAACCAAGGCTTGTGGATGGGGAAATCAAACTTATATGCCGCATTCACTAACTGATCTCTATACCAACCCATGCTTTCTCCTCTCCAGGGAAAAACAGTATTTTCATAAACAGATAATGAGGTGTTTGGTATTACCAAATCCTCGTCTATTCCAATAACATCTCCATAACCCTCACATTTTGAGCAGGCTCCATATGGATTATTAAAACTAAAAAGGTGCACGTTGGGTTCTAGAAATTGCATCCCGTCCAATTCAAATTTATTGCTAAAATGAATTTGTTCACCACTATCTAACTCCTCAATTACACAATTGCCATTCCCTTCAAAAAAGGCGGTATCAATAGCATTTGCCAATCTATTGTAAAAGTCCTCATCATCTTTGGTGATGATACGATCTATAACAAGATCAAATTCCCGATCCATTTCAGTAATGCTATCATCGATTCGAATTACTTCTCCTTTATATTTAATCCTAGCGTAACCTTGTTTGGAAAATAGCTGTAACGATTTAATAGGATCTCTGTCCGATTTAATCTGAATGGGAGCAAGTAGTAATAACTTTTTGCCCTCCTCATAATTTTTTATATAATCCACTACATTGGCAACCGTATGTTTCTTTACTTCAAGTCCAGAAATAGGGGAAATGGTTTTTCCAATACGGGCAAAGAGTAGTTTAAGATAATCATAGATTTCCGTGGTGGTCCCTACTGTTGATCTTGGGTTTGTGGAATTAACTTTTTGTTCAATAGCAATAGCAGGTGCTATTCCTTTTATATAGTCTACCTTTGGCTTGTCTAATTTGCCTAAAAATTGCCTGGCATATGAAGAAAGGGATTCCACATAGCGACGTTGGCCTTCAGCATAAAGGGTATCAAAAGCCAAGCTTGATTTCCCGGAACCCGACAGCCCGGTTATGACCACAAGTTTATTTCGTGGAATTACAACGTCAATATTTTTTAAATTGTGCAATTTGGCACCCTTTATTATAATATTGTGCTTAGGATTAACATCTAATATTGTGGACATATGCTTATTTAAGGCTGCAAAGATACGATATGTCCTTTTTAATAACTACAATCCTTACTTTAACATCACTAATTGGGCAAGTCACAACAATGTTTTTTTATAAGATCTTCTTTTTTATATATTTGATTTGTAATTAATAACTATATAGGCCTATACAGAAAAATTACTTTTTAGAATTTACCTAAATAACTAGAAGACCTTTCCTAAAGGGGAGGTTCCTAATTTTAACTAAAAAAAAGTAATTTGTATGGAACTACAGATTGATGACTCAGTATTAGTAAGAGATTATATTGCCGGAAATGAAAAGGCTTTAGAAACCTTAATCAACAGACACAACCAAAGAATCACCAGCTTCATTTACTCAAAAGTATTGGACAGGGATGTAACAGAGGATATCTTTCAAGATACCTTTATCAAAGTGATCAAAACCTTAAAAAAAGGATCCTATAGTGAAGAGGGTAAATTTTTACCTTGGGTAATGCGCATATCGCATAATCTTATTATAGATCACTTTAGAAAGAACAAAAGGATGCCTATGTTCGAAGGGAGTGATGATTTTAATATTTTCTCTGTAATAGGTGATGACAAGTTAAATGCTGAAAAGCAACTTATAAAAGACCAAATAGATAGTGATTTACGAAGCCTTATCGAAGAACTTCCAGACGATCAAAAAGAAGTACTTCTAATGCGTATCTACAAGGACATGAGTTTTAAGGAGATATCTGAAAACACAGGAGTAAGCATTAACACTGCTCTAGGAAGAATGAGATACGCTTTGATCAACATGAGAAAAATCATAAACAAACATAATATCGTTTTAACGAATTAATATGCAGTAGGTCGTATTGTGCAATATTTCCATTTAAGTGGCGTTATCTTAACATAACAAAGCTATAACATATGGAAAGAATTTACTCTACAAAACGAAACACGTGCAAATTAGCTAAAGCATGTCCAGAAACTATTCAGTTTTTGATGAATTATTCTAGGTCTTTACAGATTCTGGAATATAAAAATATGCAGTTCGAAAACAATTTGAATTAACATCAACTAGTTCCGAAACAAAAATTTAAACAAAGACCTATTTATAGGTCTTTGTTTGTTTTGAGTAGTAAGAATTCAATATTGTTTTTCTGCCAATGGATTTGGTAATGACATCTTTCTCCAAGTTCCATCCCCTAGCAGGGGAATATTCACGACCATACCATATGATTTGAAGATGCAGATCGTTCCACAATTCTTTGGGAAACAGTCTTTTAGCATCCTTTTCTGTCTGTACCACATTTTTTCCATTTGTAAAACCCCAACGATACATTAATCTATGGATATGGGTGTCTACAGGAAAAGCTGGTATCCCGAATGCCTGAGCTACCACTACACTGGCAGTTTTATGGCCTACGGCCGGAAATTCTTCTAACAATGCGATATCCTTTGGAACTTCACCATTGTATTTTTCAATCAATATTTTAGACAAACCATGTATTCCTTTTGATTTCATTGGGGATAGCCCAACGGGTCGGATAATATCCCTAATTTCTTCTACACTTAACTTTACCATATCATATGGATTATCTGCCTGGGCAAACAATAAGGGAGTAATTTGGTTGACACGGACATCCGTGCTTTGTGCGGACATCAGTACAGCAATTAATAGGGTATAAGGATCTTTATGCTCCAAGGGAACTGGAATGGTTGGATATAAATCCTGAAGCGTACTGATAGTGAAGTCAACCTTTTCGGCTTTCGTCATTTTTGTTTAATTTTACAAAAGAAATATGAAACACGAATTTAATTAAAAAAACTATGAACACACTGAAAGAAGGTGAGAAAGTACCTGCATTTACCTCCCAAGATCAAGATGGTAATTCAATATCTTTAACCGACTATGCTGGTAAAAAACTAATTGTATTTTTCTACCCAAGGGCCAATACGCCTGGTTGTACTGCAGAAGCATGTAACCTTAGGGACAATTATTCAGAACTCCAAAAACAGGGTTATGAACTTCTCGGGGTTAGTGAAGACACACAAACCAAACAACAGAACTTTAAGAATAAATATGAATTTCCTTTTCCACTTTTGGCAGATGAGGATCATACGGTTATCAATACGTTTGGGGTTTGGGGACCAAAAAAATTCATGGGTAAAGAATATGATGGTATCCACAGAAAAACCTTTATCATAAATGAAAAGGGCATCTTGACCAAGGTCATAGACAAAGTAAAGACCAAAGATCATGCTGCCCAAATATTGGAATAGTTATATATATAAAATAAAAGCACCCTAATGCTCATTAGGGTGCTTTTATTTTATAAGGTCAATTTTATTTACTCGCCTCTGTTTTTACCAATTTTTTAGTAAATAAATCCTTCTCTTTGATGATTTCAGCTATTCCTTCTGGAAGTTCAGCTTCCCAGCCATCTTCCTTGTTAATTATTTTTTTCAAAACATCCCTAGAGAAGATATGTAGTATTTCTGGGTCGTAATCGATGATATCCATTACTTTACCATTGTACTTAAAGAATTTGTACAGCTCTTTCATTCTAGGATGTACCTTAACATTATTACTGGTCATAATTTGCCCAGTTTCTTCATCTTTCATAGGATATAGGTACACCTTGAGATCTTTAAAGAAAAGTTTGCCAAATGCCTCCAAAATACCTCCACTTAAATGCCTGTAGTATTTCTCATCAAAAACTTCCACTAAGTTATTTACCCCCATGGTAAGACCAATTCTAGACTTAGTGTAATTGTTGAAATATTCTACCAGCTTGTAATACTCTCGGAATTTGGAGATCATTACTGTATGACCTAGGGAACATAGCAATTCTGCCCGGTCCATAAAATCCTGTTCGTCTATTTCGCCTGAGGCTTTTAGGTTGGAAAGGGTTATTTCAAAAATAACGATGGTATTATTAATGTCTACTGTTTGTTCCCGAACAAAAATATCGTAGGACTTTTGGAACATATCCAAATTCACTTTGGTTACAGGTCTAAAACTTCCCCTTAAGGCCAAAATATTTTTCTTATACAGGATGGCAGCAGGTAACAAGTTATTACCATCAGGACCAAACATTACCGCATCGGTCATATCGTTCTTAATGAGCTGAAGGCTCATTAAACGGTTATCTACGTGTTTAAAGTTGGGTCCTGAGAAATTGATCATATCAATTTCAATGGTGTCCTTATCTATATGATCATAAAGATATCTCAATAATTTTTTGGGTTGATCATACTTATAAAATGCTCCGTAAATCAGATTCACCCCTAAAATGCCCAATGTTTCTTGTTGTAGTCTAGCTTCATTCTGCCTAAAACGAATGTGCAAAACTATCTCATCCCATTCCTTTTGATTGGGATCTAATTGAAAACGTATTCCAACCCACCCATGGCCTTTAAATTTCTTAGCAAAATCGATTGTGGCAACAGTGTTGGCATAGGAAAAAAAGAGTCGGTCTGGATGTTTCTGACGACTAATACGCTCTTCGGTTAGTTGTATTTCATATTCCAACATTCTCTTTAACCTAGATTGTGTCACATAACGGCCATCAGGTTCAATACCATAAATGGCGTCACTAAAATCCTTATCGTACGCGCTCATGGCTTTTGCAATGGTTCCAGAAGATCCACCAGCCCTAAAGAAGTGCCTTGCAGTTTCTTGGCCTGCACCAATCTCGGCAAACGTACCGTATATATCTGGGTTTAAATTTATCCTCAAGGTTTTAGCCTTAATGGAGGGGATATTTTCAAATGCGATGTCTTTATTTAGGACAGAAGCCATTCTTGTTGTTTTACGTGCCACAAAGTTAAAAAGATTGGGGTATCTATTTGATAAATATGTTATAAATTTGGAATAAATAGGAGATACGTTGAAAATTACTTTTTTAGGCACTGGAACTTCACAAGGAATACCTGTAATTGGGAGCTCGCACCCTGTTTGCTTAAGTGAAAATCCCAAGGATAAAAGACTTAGAGTATCGGTTATGGTGTCTTGGGACAATTTTAATTACGTTATTGACTGTGGACCTGATTTTAGGCAGCAGATGTTGACTCATAAAGTCAGTAAAATAGACGGGATTTTATTTACCCACGAACATGCCGATCATACCGCAGGTATAGACGATATCCGACCTTTTTTTTTTAGGCAAGGGGATATTCCAGTTTATGCCCATCAACGCGTTGCAAACTCTTTACAAACTAGATTTGATTATATTTTTGCAGGAGAAAATAGGTACCCGGGAGCTCCGGCAGTGGAAGTTAACATTGTAGAAAACAATTACCCTTTTAAGATTGGAAATACCAATGCTATTCCGGTTGAGGCATACCATAACCGATTACAGGTATTTGGATATCGAATTTTTGACTTTGTCTATTTAACAGATGTAAAAACTATATCTAATGAAGAAGTAGAAAAAATAAAAGGGGCAAAGGTGTTGGTTATAAACGCCTTACGAGAAGAGCCTCACCATTCCCATCTAAATTTAGAGGAAGCGTTGGCATTTGTGGACAAGGTAAAGCCAGATAGAGCCTACTTTACACATATCAGCCATATGTTAGGTTTTCATGAAGAGGTGGAGAAAAAGCTTCCAAAAAATGTACATTTGGCCTATGATAATTTAATACTAAACCTTTAAGAACCTTATCTATTCATGAAGAGTAAAATATTTTCATACCTATTCATCTTTGCTTCTTTAATAGCCCTTTACCAATTTGTTAGCGCCAACAATATGGTCAAAGATAAAAATGGAAAGATAGAGAATCTTGAAAAGGACATTACACAAATGCAAGATTCTATACAGAAACTCAACATAAAAGTCTTAGATGTGCAGTATTTTACATTGGATAATAATGACGATGCCTTAGCATATTATGACCATTTGAAATTAGAGCAACCAACACGTTATATAGAGGATAAATTGTTGGAAACTAATGAACAAAAAGGGGATAATCCTCTAGTTCCGTACGAAGGAATGGAAGGAGATTTTAAAATCAATAAAATTAAAACCTTAAACCATAAATGGATTATTGCTGATTTTTCTGATGGTCAGTATTGGGGTGAAGTTTTATTGAAGTATGAACTTAAGGATGATCTAAGTGCAGATTTTACCTTATTGGATCATCTGCTGTACACGCGCATTAATTAAATTTTATCTTCGAGCCATTTTTTAAAGGAATAGAAGTTTTGTGGTGCAACTCCGTGTCCTACTGGGAACTCTTCATATTTGTGCTCCACACCGAGGGTTTCTAAGATTTGTGGTGCTTTCTGTGCCCATTCTGGAGGAATTACTTGATCTGCCTTTCCATGAGAAGCATATATTTTAAGGCTTTTATGGTCCTTATTTTTAAAATCTGTGGTCAGTAAATTTTCGTTGATATAACCACTAAGAGCTACAACATTCTTTATCTTTTCAGGATAGGATAATGCTACGGCATAACTAAGAATAGTTCCTTGACTAAAGCCAAGCAAGGTAATTCTGTGGTCGTTCAAATGGTAGGTTGCACAGGCCTCGTCTATAAATTCCACAATTTTTTCCCTCGCAACAATAGCTTGTTCTTCATCACTCCATTTTCCATTTTGGGCATCAAAATTTATGGCATACCATGCGTTTCCGTGCGGTGGAAGGGGAAAAGGAGCTCTTACAGATATAATACAGAGTTCCTCTGGTAATTCATTGGCAAAGGAAAACAGATCTTCTTCATTGCTCCCATATCCATGCAACATGAACATTACTGGAGCTTTACCTGTTTTTAAAGATGAAGGTCTTATAATATGATGAAGGGATAAAGGTGCTGTTGTCATGTTATTGAATGAATGTGAACCATTTTTGAAAGAATTCTCCGACTAGGGGAACAATTTGTTTTTTACTAGAAATAGCTCCAATAAACCCGTAACCCCATAAAATCAAATAAGAGATATATAGTCCATACCAGGCATAAGCATTGAACCATTGACTTAAAAATAGCGCAAATCCAAGAAAAAATAAATGCAATCCAAAGGCCTGACGTATGTGGAAACGTGCAAAATCATTTTTAGGCTCCATGTTCATGGTAATAGCAATTAATGCTCCTACCATTGTGAAATAGGCTATTATAGCTGTGGCCCTCCCTTTTTCAGTGTTTTCCATTAAATATTTATTAAATAATTTGTCCATTTGAGATAATACCTACTGCCTTACCTTTTAACTTGGTGCTTAAGAACATGCTATTTTTGGAGGTGGATAAAATGTTCCTAACATCAAAAGTATATTCCAGGTCTGGGTCAAAAAGCGTTAATGTGGCTATTTCCCCTTCTTTTATAATAGGTGTTTTTAGACCAAAACGCTCTCTTCCTTTGGTCAAAAGGGCAATGGTTAAATCAAAATCAAAAAGGATATTTAGTCCACCAAATGCACTCTCCAGACCAATGCTGCCGCTCTCGGCATTATCAAATTCTACTCTTTTTTGTTCAATGTCCATAGGTATATGATCAGAAGTAACCATATCTATTGTGCCGTCTTTTAGTCCTTTTAACAATGCTTTTACGTCATTATAGGTCCTTAAAGGTGGCATAGTTTTATAATGGGTGTCAAATTCTACCAAACGTTCATCTGTAAAAAACAAATTATGGATTGCTACACTACAGCTTACATCTAGTCCTTTCTTTTTTGCTTCTGCAATAAGTTTAACGGATCTAGAAGTGGAGATAGTAGGTATATGTAATTTACCCCCTGTATATTCTAAAATAAACAGGTCCCTAGCTATTTGTAATTCTTCTGCTAAGGACGGAATACCCTTTAATCCTAGCCGAGTGGACACTTCTCCTTCGTTTACCAGACCTTTCCCCGCAATTTTAAGATCCATTGGAAAGGACATGACCAGACCATTGAAATTCTGTGCATATTGCAAAGCAATTTTCAACAAGTTAGAATTTTCTACCGCATGTTTAAAATCATAATATCCAATCGCTCCTGCACTTTTCATATCATAAAGTTCGGCTAGATCTCGGCCTTCTCCTCTGACGGTTAAACATCCTAACGGATACATATTTGTGGCATGTCCTTTGGCAGCATTCTTTAGAAAAACTATATCAGAACTAGAGTCAGGAATAGGGTGGGAGGTAGGATTAAGTACAATATCGGTAAAACCACTTTTGGCAGCAGTTTGCAATCCGTTTGAAATAGTTTCTCGCTCCTCATAGCCTGGTTCTCCAAAACTAACACTGCTATCGAACCAACCAACGGAAACATGCAAATTAGATTGTTCTATAACCTTTGTCTTAGAAGGCGTCTCTATTTTAACGGCAATTTTTTCAATGATGCCATTTTTTATAAGGATATCACGATGTTTTAAATGAAGGTCCTTGTTATTTATATCGAATATTTTAACGGATTTTAAAAGTATGTTCATTTAAAAATTTTTTGGATAAGAACCTCGACCAATACAAATAGTAATGCAAAAATAATAAACCATTTCCAAAGCTCGGTTATGCCATTCTCTTTTTCAAGTGATTGGAACAAGGAATTTATGGAGTCTGACCTAGAAGAGGCGGGTAAGTTGTCTATTTCCATAAATCGGAGCTCACTTTCGCTCCTTGGATAATTAAAACTAATATTTTTAAAAGTCCTCTCTTTTTCATTAATGGAGTAAAGGCCATCTTTAGTTGGTACACTGCCAAAATTTAAACTTGTTTTATTGTTATAGGCTTTCTGTTCAGGGATAACTTCATTTCTGTTCTGCGATAGCTTTATAATCTGATCTTTACCTAAACTGATAGATAGGTCTATAGTTCTGTCTCGTCCCACTATTTCATACAGATTGGCCATTTTAAGGCTATTGATTCCCATGGTATATAAAGTAGGGACAATTAAAGGGGAGTTTTTAAAATTAGAAACATCTTGGGATAATGGTGCTGTAAAAAAATAGAACCCGTTTAAACCAATTAAAAATGGAGCCCCATTTTCATAAACAAGTAATTGGGGTGCTTCGGTTTTAACGTTATAATATTCTGATACTTTGGGATATTGAAAATTCACTACTTTTTTGTCAAAAACATTTTGATAAAGTGGGTGCGAAAAATTGATGCTCACGATATTGTGTTCTCCAATTATTTTCTGAGACAATCCAGTTTTAAAAAAACCATTTATTAGGGTGTTATAAGAATTTGAAACTATATTTTTTGAAGGAATAATCAATAAACTACCACCATTATCTTTGAATTTGCGTAAAACGGAGGTCAAAGAGTTAGGTATTTCGTCTAGTTCATTCAAAATAATTAAATTTTGCTTGTCTATGGCGCTATAATCCAACTCCTTCGTTGGCGTATTGGAATATAAAAATTCATCTTCCGTAAAAATTCGGATCAAGAAATTATCATCAGCCTCATTGATGCCTAATACACTAATCTTTTCTTTAGGCGCTATATTAAAATAAAGCACATCATCATAGCTGAGCCCTGAATCTGTAATTTCCAAGGTTCCATTTATTTCCGAATTATAGGGGATGGTAAATGAAACAGTGGCCTTTTTATTAACAAATTGGGCAGAGGTCTTGGCAAATAATTTTCCAGAATTAAATAAGGAGACAGGGATGTTTTCTAGGTCCGAGTTAGTGGATAGGAGGGCTTCTAGTTCTATATTGTCCGCAGAATTGGAAGAAACGTAGATAGAATCCAAGGATACATTTTCTAAATCGCCAGATGTTAATTGAATTAGATGACTCTTGTAATAATTAGAAGTATCAGCCAACTTTAAAGCCATCCCTTCTTGAAAATCAGATATGACCACCAAATTTTTAAGGGTAGGTTTGGAGGCATCAAAATAGGTGCTTCCTTTGAGATATATATCCTTTAAAATGAGCTGGTTGGTAGAATGGGTAAGGCCTATAAGTTCGTTCTGAATATCTTTTAGTTTAGTATTTCTAAAGACTCTATCATTGGTAAAAAGTGTAAAGGACTGATCTTTTGGTAAAGACTTTATTAATTGCTGAACCCCTGTATTTAAAAGGGTTTCATTGTCATTTTTAGCCTGAAGGCTGAAGGAATTATCCAAATAAATAACGGTTTCCTTTTCTTGAAGTGCTATTTTTTCTGAAAAGAAGGGTTGTGTAAAGGCAAGGATCAAAGAAGTGAACAGGAGTATCCTACTAGCCAAAAGCAGCCATTTTTTAAGATTACTGCTTTTTTTAGACTGGGTTAAAACCTTTTGTAAAAGCTGTACATTGGTAAAAGGTGTCTTTTTAAACCTTCTCAGTTGAAAAAGATGCACAATAATGGGAATCAGTAGTAGTAATAAAGCCCAAAGTAGTTCCGGATGTTTAAACTGCATTCCTAAATTTAGTTTTCCAAATATAAATAAAAACACCCACTCCTTTGAATCCAATGGAGCTTTAATTTCTCATTATCACAAAGGAATTTCATATAGTTTCAAGATTTTTCTAGTTGTTCTAAAATGTTGGGATGGCGTTAAAATTAATTTACAATTCAACAAAAGAAAAAGTAGTCTTTTAGTGTGTTCATTTGCAATTCCTTAAGGTAGTCTCGGATAAAACTCTGGGCCTCATGATTAGCTACAGTGATGATGACTTGTGGTTGCTTATACTCTTTTAAAGTGCTGAAATGTTGTAGCTCCTTTCCATAAATTTCCTTTCCAATTTTATTTGGATTGTTGCAGATCCAATAGAAATTTACCCTCTTGTTTAATAAGTTTTGAGCTAGGTTCTTTCCTTTTTTCCCTGCTCCCCAAACTACTAAAGGTCTAAATTGCTGATAGTTTAATTTTAAAAAATAGCGAAGTTTAATTTCCAAAAAATAATTTTGGGCATAGTGTTCACTTGTTCTTGAAGCCCTATAATCATAGTCTCTCCAAAAGTGTAGGACTTCATTACTAGGAATACATTTTAGTCCCTGTTCATAGAATCTAAAAGCCAAATCATAATCTTCTGGATAGCGCTTGGGCTGAAAGGAGTTGCATTTTTCTAGGTCCGACCTATGTAGCATCCAACAGGGAGAGGGGATAGGGCATTCCTTATAAATCTCTGTGAAATTAGCACCAGTATGGGTAAGTCTGTTCAACCACTTTTCATATTTATAATAGCCATCGCGAATCTCTCCCTCACAAAAATATTTTACTTTTCCTATGGCTAAATGGCCTAGGCCATGAGATATCAATCCTTCTAACATAGAATCGATCTTATTTTCAGCCATTATATCATCAGAATCCATTCTGGTTATATAGTTGCCCTTACAAAGCGAATACGCCATTTTTAATGCCTCTATAATGCCCGATCCTTCATTTTTGAAAACATGTATTCTAGAATCTTTTGTTTCATATTGTTTCATAATGGACAAACTAACATCTGTACATTGATCATCAATAGCAATAATCTCCCAATTCGTATTTGTTTGCGCCAGAATAGAATCTATACAAGCAGGCAAGAATTCCGAGGTGTTTTTAAAGGGAATCAAAATACTAACCAATAGCTCTTGCATGAGGTACAAGGTATTAAATTTAAGTAGGATTAGCTTGAATTTTCATCGCTTGAAATTGTAGGGTCCGATTGAATTCTAAAAAAAAATAGTCCAAATCACTGATTGAATTTCTTCCTTACAATGATTTGGACTACTACCAATTATCAATATTTTTTTAGCGCTTTCTTAGTTCAAAAAGGTCTTTTCTTCTATCCCTCAAGTTCTTTACAGCTCCAAATTGATTTAGTTCTCGAAGCAATTCCACATCTACGTCTACAATTAATATCATTTCTGTGTTTGGGGTAGCCTCAGCTTTAATACCGTTTGCAGGAAAGGAAAAGTCACATGGTGTAAACACCATGGATTGTGCATATTGGATGTCCATATTATGTACCTTGGGAAGGTTACCTACGCTTCCGGCAATAGCTACATAGCATTCATTTTCTATGGCTCTTGCTTGTGAACAATTACGAACCCTAGAAAATCCATTTTGGGTGTCGGTTAGGTAAGGAACAAACAAAATATCCATACCATCATCGGCCAATATTCTGCTTAATTCAGGAAATTCTGAATCATAGCAGATTAATATACCTATTTTACCACAATCTGTGTCAAATGTTTTTAATTGGTTCCCGCCTTGAAGGCCCCAAATTTTAGCTTCATCAGGGGTAACATGTAATTTTTCATAACGCTCCTTTGTACCATCGCGCTTGCACAAATACCCCACGTTGTAAAGTCGGCCATCTACTATTTCTGGCATACTCCCAGAGATGATATTTATATTATAGCTTATGGCTAATTTGGTGAATTGTTCTACAATAGCTTCTGTGTGTTTGGCCAATTCCCTAATAGCGGCAGGTTCCGATAAATGGTTGTTTTCTGCCATCAATGGAGCATTGAAAAACTCTGGAAAAAGCGCAAAATCTGATCTGTATCCAGATACGGCATCTACAAAGTACTCTACCTGTTGCATTAGCTCTTCCAAATTTTTATATGGTCGCATTTGCCATTGTATAAGGCCAAGTCTTATCAATGTTTTTGTGGTTTCTGCTTTCTTCTGAGGTTTTGTATAGTAAATGTTGTCCCATTTCAACAACATGGCATATTCACCAGAAGCTTCATCCCCTTCTTGATAACCTTTCAATAATTTTTCAGGATGGAAATCATTGGCCATTTGAAAATTGAGGACAGGATCATTGATTTCTTTTCTTTTAACCTTAGCTATATATTCTTTTGGAGATATTTTTTCAGCATATTTATGATAATTTGGGATTCTTCCGCCAAAGGCTACGCCTTTTAAATTAAGCCTTTCGCATAATTCCTTTCGGTAATCATAGAGTCTTCTTCCCAAGCGCATTCCCCTAAATTCTGGTTTTATAAAAACATCAATGCCGTAAAGAATATCTCCGTCAGCACTATGGGTAGAAAACATATAATCTCCCGTAATTTCTTGATAGGTATGTTGATCATCAAACTTGCTATAATCCACAATGATGGATAAGGCACAGCCAACAATCATATTATTAATTTTTAATACAACTTGCCCTTCTGGAAATTTTTTGATCAGGGTATCTATTTGATGTTCTCTCCAGTAGGAATTAGGAAAATTCGTATAGGAGGCAATCATGGCGTTTTTTAGCTCTTGGTAATCATCTATGCTTAAATATTTAAGCTCAATATTTTCAATTTCTTTCATTTCAATTACAACTAATTAGAGTTTTAAAGGTATTGATAAATTATCATTTGAAAAAAAATCCTTTGCATTCCTTACCACTAGTATTAATTCTTTAGCGGTCAGATTTTTAGTAGGATAATATGCTCCTGCAGATAGTACTTGAGTGCATAGAATGACAATAGTTTTTCTATTTCAATGCTTTTAGAATAGCCGCCTTAGCTAAAGGGTCCATAACTTTGTAGCCCAGGGTATTGGGATGAATCCCATCATAGGTGTACATCGCTTGGAGGCCATTTTTAGAGTCTACCATATCGGAGAAATAATCCAAATAAACGTGGCCTTTGGTTTCCGCATATTCTTTAATAGATTTATTTAATGCAATAACCTTCAGTGATGGCTCTAATCCTGGAGCCCAAGGAAAATCGTATGCAGGTAAAACGGAAGACAATACCACCTTGATGCCATGTGCATTTGCCAATTCTGCCATGGAATATATATTGTCCTCAATCATTTTTTGGGTAGAAAGTCCTGTATTTCCAGCAATATCATTGATGCCAGCCAAGATAACTACTACTTTTGGCTTTAGGTCCAAGACATCTTGTCTAAACCTTAGTAACATTTGAGGGGAAGTTTGTCCACCAATACCTCTATTAATGTAAGCATTATTCTCAAAAAATTGTGGATTGTGATCACTCCATCCTTCTGTTATGGAGTTTCCCATAAATATAATGCGGTCCTCCTTAATGACCTCTTTCTGTAAAGTTGTGTTAGCTTCCGCGTATTTATTTAAATTGGCCCAATCCTGAGCAAACAATGATCCTGTCATAAATATAATAAGGAATAGAGAGGTTAAAGTCAATTTTAGCAACCACATTTTAGACTAATTTTTTTAGGGCAACATGGTACATAAATAGATTAGATTAAGAAACCTTTCTAATAGGATTAAGTCCCAAATCTACCTTTATTTCATCGCCAGAAATAATCTTAGCAATTATTTTAGTCCCAGGGAATTGTTCTAATATGATTTTAATAAAAACAGTAATGGGAATTGCCAAAATTAAACCAGGAACTCCCCATATATATCCCCAAAGCATGAGCATTACCAAGATTGTTATTATATTGATTGAAAATGATTTACCCATGAAAATTGGCTCTAAAATAGAACCAAATAAAACCTGTACTCCTGTAATAGAAAGGATAAAGAAAAGGAGCACGTTCCCTGAATCTATACCTACAAAAGCAAATATGCTCAACAATATAACCGTTACAAAAGATCCTATCATTTGTACAAAATTTATAAGAAATGCAAATAGCCCCCAAAATATTGGAAAATTTACATCAAAAAAATAGCAGGCTAATCCCGTCCCTATGCCTGTGAATAAACTTACTAAAAACTTGACCTTAATAAATTTAATCAAGTCATTTTCAATTTTCATGAATGTCTTGACCGATGCATGCTTTTGTTTTATAATCGTAGAGTTTAAAAGCTTTTGAACGTTTATGGATTCTGAAAGCCATAATACAGCAAAAAAAACAGTCATCAAAAGCATCGTAAGGGTGCTTCCTATAAAATTGAGCGTTGGCACAAAATTATTTGCAATGCTTTCCTTATTTAAAAATTGGCCGTAAATATCTTCACCTTCAACTAATTGCATACCTATTGATTCTTCCAGATCAACAATAAGGATATTTAATTTAGCCTCTGCCTGTACTAAAAATGATTCTTCGGTTGATAGGATTTCATTACTAGTAAGCTGTATCAATTCTCCTCCAAGTTTAAATACCCCGGCAATAATCAATACAATGACCACAATGCTTAGAGGTTTAGGGATTCTTTTTTTGTTCATGCCTCTCAGTAATGGAAGGAAAAGTAATGCTATGAACATGGAGGACACTAGGGGTATAAATATAAATGACAATATTTTTAGCAAATAAAAAACCAAAGGCACTACAATTACTAATAATAAAATATTCGTTGTCCTAAAATCCTTCATTTTCTAATTTTTATAGTACATAACCCTAAATTTTCTGCCCCCACAAGATAGAACGTATTAATTTTGCAATTGGAGTTTTTGAGATTCAATTTGACTAGTTATAAAATTCCATAATTTTATCCTATGTTCCAAAGACTTTTTGGCAACCTTTAAGGTTTCATCCCACTTAGTTTTATCTTCTCCACATAGTTCTGATATCATTTTTAGGGATAAAGGGCCATGCTCGTGACCATCGATTTCTATATGCCTTATAAAGTAATAATGAAGTTTACTATAGGATTTGGAGGTGTCTCCTTTTTCTTCATTTTTTATAATTTCAATAAACATGTCAGGAATTAAATCTTCCCTGCCAAACGTAAAGGCAGAAGCTATTAAGTGCGGCTTGCCTGTAGCGATGATACTAAATGTGAATTCAACAAATTGCCTTACGACAATTTCCAGTTTAACTTCGTCACAAGCTTCTGAAACCTCTTTATTTTCATTAATCAATTCAATGAAATGTCTAATTTGAGAAGTGTTAGCATTAATTTGGTCCATGGCATCCAAGTACATGTCAAAATGACTTTTTGGCTCTCCTAGTTCGTTTATATCACTTTCCTCTCCATGAACAATTTCATTGATAAACCTAGCCAATGTTGCGTTTGGTCTTGGAGTCCAAGGGACACTAGTACAAGTTAAATTTATTTGCAAGGCCTTAAGCAGCGACATAAAATCCCAAACAGCATAAACATGATGTTTCATAAAAACTTTAATATCTTCAACTTTTGATAATTTGGAGTACAAATGATGGTTGGCCAATTGTTCTCTTAATCCAGCGATTTCCTTTTCAATTCTTTCTATTTTTTCCATTATTGAAATATAATAGGACCCACCGAATAGTTAACCTTTAATATTACCCTATATGGTATTTTAAAAACTAATGCGGAAGGTGCAATTTTTTATGTAAATATAAAAGACACACCCATTAAAATGAAGGGCTTTAACAAGAATATAAGATTATTAATCACTAATGCAAAGATGACAAATGCGTATTGTGAACAGAATTATCCGGGAGTTCAAAAAGCTCTAACTCAAAATAGGGAACAGCTGCTAGTAAGTGGTCAAAAATATCCGCCATGATGTATTCATAATTCTCCCATCTTCTATCGCTGCTAAAGGCATATACCTCCAAAGGGATTCCTTGAGCGGTAGGAGGAAGGTGCCTTGCCATGAGCATCATGTTTTTGTTGATAGCAGAGTGGCTGGCAACATAGCTCTCCACATATTTTCTAAAGACCCCAATGTTGGTTAAATTCCTTCCATTAATGGCTAATTCTTTATTGATATTATTTGCTTTATTATAGGTTTCAATATCATTCTCCCTTTTTTCCAAATAAGCTGCAATAAGCTCAATCCCCTTTAATCTTTCAATATCTTCCTTAGTGAGATATTTGATGCTTTTTTGTTTGATGATTAGCGCCCTTTTAATTCTTCTTCCGTCAGAATTTACCATGCTCCTCCAGTTCTTGAAAGAATCGGAAATTAAGGCATAGGTAGGGATAGTGGTGGTGGTGTTATCAAAATTTCGGACTTTTACGGTGGCCAAATTAATTTCTGTTACATCACCATCTGCACCATATTTTTCAAAAGTGATCCAATCTCCAATACGCACCATGTCGTTAATGGAAACTTGTATGCTAGCAACGAAACCTAAAATTGTATCCTTAAATATTAGAATGACCACGGCAGAAGCCGCTCCTAGAGTGGTTATAAATTTAATAAATGGAAATCCGGTTACTATAGCCAGAGCAGATGTTAAACCAATTACCCAAGCAAAGATCATAAATACCTGAATATAACTATCTATGGGCTTATCTTTGAGGTGGGGTAAGGTCTTAAAGTAACTTTTTAATGTATTCAATAAACTTCGAACGATCCATAGGGTCAAAATAATGCTAAATACATGAAGCACCTTCTCAGCTAAACTGTCTACATATTTAAAATCTACTAGTACTGTTGGCATGAATTCCTTCGCAAGGAGCAGAGGAACAATATGGGCTACATTAAGCGGTACCTTATTGGTTACCATAAAATCATCAAAAGTTGTAGTCGTCTTTTTAGCGAACGCAGTAAAGGCTTTGATAAGAATTTTTCTTATAATAAAGTCGACGATACTTATGATTAGTAGCATCCCGATGAAAAGCGACAACATATTGAAATACTTCGACGCGGTTTCTGAAAAACCAATAGAAATAAAATAATTGTATAGCCAATGCGCTATTTCTGGAAAAAAAACTTCTTTTTGAAACGTCATATCTCCGGTAAAAGTATCAAATAGAAACTATTAATCAAGCTGTATTAACAACCTTTTATAGAATATGGTCCATTCATTTTTTTATTATGAAATCGCGCTAAAAATTGTGATGATAATTTTTAAGTTGGAGATAAAAGTAGAAATAGTCCTGCCGCTACTATTGCTCCGATTATGGGGCCTAAAACAGGGACCCAAGCATACCCCCAATCATTACTATTCTTATTCTTGATAGGTAAAACCGCATGAACAATTCTAGGGCCTAAGTCCCTAGCAGGATTAATAGCATAACCGGTAGTTCCGCCTAAAGAAAGTCCTATCGCCCAAACTAGAAATGCCACAGGAATTGCCCCTACAGATCCTAGGCCTACAGCGATATTTGATTCGGTTATTGAAGCATCCGTGAAATACAAAATGGTGATTATCAAAACAAATGTGCCTACAATCTCACTAATGAGATTCGTTGGGTAATGTTTTATGGCTGGCGATGTACAAAAGACTGCTTTTTTCGCATCCCCGCTGTCCGTAACATTAAAATGTTTGCGATAAACGGTCCATACCATCAAGGAACCAACCATTGCACCAATAAATTGGGCAAGAATATACAATGGGACAGACTCCCAAGCAAATTTTCCTGCTACAGCTAAGCCAATGCTAACTGCAGGGTTTAAATGGGCTCCGCTATAGGGTGCGGACACAACAACCCCAATGTAAACCGCAAGGGCCCAGCCCGTGGTTATCACTATCCAGCCACTATTATTACCCAAGGTTTTATGTAATACAACATTCGCGACAACACCTCCACCTAATAAAATGAGAAGTCCTGTGCCAATAATTTCTGCTATAAAAGGTGTCATAGTTTAAATGGTTTGGTTGATATAATTATTGAGCCCAAAATTGAAGAGCGGATATCGCTTTGTACCATCCTTTGATACCTTTTTCAATTTCTTCGCGTTCCATGGTAGGGGTGAAGTGCACATCAGTCTGCCATATTTCCTGTATTTCCTCCAGATTATCCCAATATCCAACAGCTAATCCAGCCAAGTAAGCAGCTCCCATTACCGTGGTTTCTATCACTTTTGGTCTTACTGTAGTAGTATTTAAAACATCGGACTGAAATTGCATTAAGATATCATTCACCGTTGCACCACCATCTACCCTTAACTCCTTAATGGTCAGTTTTGCATCTGCTTCCATTGCCTTTAATATATCCATAGTTTGATAAGCTATAGATTCAATAGCCGCTCTAGCAATGTGGGCATCAGTAGTACCCCTAGTTATACCAAATATAGTTCCTTGGGCTTTTTGGTTCCAATAGGGAGCTCCTAAACCAGCAAAGGCAGGCACAAAATAGACCCCCTCAGTATCGCTGACAGAGCCTGCTAGTTTTTCAACATCAGAGGACGTCTTTATAATTTTTAATCCATCCCTTAGCCATTGCACTACTGCACCGGCAATAAAGACACTTCCCTCAAATGCGTAGGTAGTTTTTCCATTTATTTTCCAAGCAACGGTAGTTAATAAATTATTATTTGAAACTATTGGTTTTTCGCCAATATTCATAAGCATAAAACAACCGGTGCCGTAGGTGTTTTTAACCATTCCGGGTTTGGTACACATCTGCCCAAACAACGCGGCTTGTTGATCACCAGCAATTCCTGCTATAGGAATTTTACCGGCAATTATTGTTCCAGAGGTATGTCCATAAAGTTCACTGGACTGTTTAACTTCCGGAAGCATACTCTTTGGGATCTCGAAAAGTGACAACAATTCCTCATCCCATGTCATAGTATTAATATTAAAAATAAGGGTTCTGGAGGCATTGGTAACATCTGTAATATGCTTTTCTCCCAAGGTCATCTTCCATATCAACCAAGTATCAATGGTCCCCATAATCAAATCTCCATCTTCGGCCCTTTTACGTGCGCCATCTACATGATCTAAGATCCATTTTACCTTAGTTGCAGAAAAATAGGAGTCGATGACCAAACCCGTTTTTTTTCTAATAAGATCAGATTTGCCTTTTTCTTTTAATTCATCGCAGTATTCGGCCGTTCTCTTATCTTGCCAAACAATGGCGTTATAAACTGGTACACCAGTCTTTTTGTCCCAAACAACTACGGTTTCCCTTTGATTTGTAATCCCAATAGCAGCAATATTATTACCGTTCAATCCCTTTTTAACCAAAGCCTCTGCAGCTATGCCAGCTTGAGTTGACCAAATTTCCATTGGATCATGTTCTACCCAACCAGGTTTTGGAAAATATTGAGTAAACTCCTTTTGAGCAGCAGAAACTATGTTCCCTTTTTTGTTAAAAATAACAGCTCTAGAGCTAGTGGTTCCCTGATCAAGGGCAAGAATATATTGGTCCATATATTGAATATAAAAAGAATTAATCAAAATCTAATGGTTAATATTTTATGTTGTTGGTTGACTTTGTATGATATAGTTTTTTGCTAATGATTTAAATGCTGAAATTTGTGATGTTTTCCATTCTATTGTTTTGTCAAGTTCCTTTGCTAAAATATCAGCTACTACTGGAGCCATTTCAACAGCTGCCCTAGCATCAAGAAATAATACCCTGACACGTCTAGCCAGAACATCTTCTATGGTACGCGCCATTTCATTTCTGACAGCCCAAACCACTTCTGCCTTTAAATAATCTAATTTTGGATGTAATTTCTCACCGAGTTCTTGGTCTTCTTCTATTAACTTTTTTATTTCTTGATAATCCGTACCGTAAATATACAAGTGATCGTTTCTGTCTACAATTTCAGTAGATCCATGTATGGAAAGAGAAGCAGTCTTGCAGCTTTCCTTATTTAATTTACCAATGGCAATTACCTTGTTTATGGTGTCCTGTGCCATTCTTCGATAGGTGGTCCATTTACCGCCAGTTATGGTAACAAGCCCTGAATTAGATACAATGATTTTATGACTTCTAGATATTTCCTTTGTTTTTTCAGACTTATCTTGTGGGGCGGCTAAAGGTCTTAGTCCCGCATACATACTTAAAACATCTTTTTTTTCTACTTTTTTAGTCAAATACCGATTAGCAGTGGTAAGAATAAAGTTGATTTCCTCTTCCAGCGCTATCGGTTCTAAGCTATGACTGTCCAAAACAGTGTCCGTAGTTCCAACTACAACCTTATTATGCCAAGGAACTAAGAACAATACTCTCCCATCGTCCGTTTTTGGAATCATAATGGCGTCATCTCCAGGTAAAAAGGATTTGTCCAAAACCAAGTGTATTCCTTGACTAGGACGTACCATATTTTTGGCATGTTCATTATCCATTTTTAGGATTTCATCTGTAAACACTCCTGTAGCATTTATTACGGCTTTGCCATTTAGAGTATACGTTATGCCTGTCTCTTTGTCAATGGCAATTACACCGTTTACTTTTCCAATATCATCTTTAGTCAGTTTTTGTACTTCAAAATGATTGAGAAGGGTAGCTCCTTTTTCAATTGCTGTCTGGGCAATATTGATAGCTAGTCTAGAATCATCAAATTGTCCGTCTTGATATACTACGCCACCTTTTAAATGTTCGGTACTTAATGTTTTTAATCTTCTATGGGTTTCTTTCTTATTAATATGAAATGATTTCCCTAAACTTAGTTTTCCTGCTAATAGATCGTAAATTTTGAGGCCAGTGGTATAAAAGATGCCACCCCACCATCTGTAGTTCGGAATAATAAAGGATTGATTCGTAACTAAATGAGCAGCGTTTTTAAGCATTAAACCCCTTTCATATAATGCCTCCCTTACCAACCCAATATCTCCTTGTGCCAAATAGCGCACACCCCCATGAACTAATTTTGTACTTCTACTAGATGTTCCTTTGGCAAAATCTACTTGTTCCAACAGAACTGTTTTGTAGCCCCTACTAATGCTGTCTAATGCTATACCTAGACCAGTGGCTCCACCACCAATTATGATTACATCCCAGTCTTCGTTTCTTTTTAAACCTTTAAGGATGATTTCTCTTTGAAAAATATTCACGCGATTTACTTTTAATTCATATCAATAATAACAAGAATTATTGGAACTTAAAAAGCAATATGAAACAAAAACGAAATAAAACGAAAAAATTATTTTTATTTTTATCGTTTATTCTGTTTTTTTATTGACTAAATGTTTCATTTTATTACATATTTTATCATTTTTGTATATTACGGAAAGTCATATTTGTTTTATGAAAAGACATCAGGATATTTTAGAAAGATTGCAAGAGGTGAAGTACGTGGAAGTGTTAGATCTCTGCCAGAGTTTGAATGTTTCAGCAGTGACAATCAGAAAGGATTTAAAAATATTGGAAGAAAAAGGATTATTATTTAGAACCCACGGGGGAGCCTCATTGGAAAACCCTTATATAAATGATAGACCCGTTAATGTGAAAGAAAAGATATCCGTATCGCAAAAAAATGAAATAGGGGAAGCTGCATCGCGACTCATTCTGGAAAACGATTCTATCATGATTGCTTCAGGCACTACTGTTCAGGCATTAGCAAGGTGTATTAGGCCCAAAGGAAAATTAACCGTAATCACTTCGTCTTTAAATGTGACCTTAGAACTTATAAAGTTTAGAGAAGTGGAAGTATTACAATTAGGAGGTTATGTGAGGCACAGCTCGTCCTCTGTAGTGGGAAATTACGCTGCTCATATTCTGGAGAATATATCTTGTAGTAAATTATTTTTAAGTGTAGATGGGATAGATTTGGAATACGGATTAAGCACCACTCACTTGGAGGAGGCACAGCTCAACAAGAGGATGTTATCGGCAGCAGAAAAAATTATACTATTAGTGGATTCTTCAAAATTCGGAAAAAAGAGTTTTGCCAAAATTTGTGATCTGGATCAAATAGATGAAATCATTACCGACAGGGGAATTTCTCCATCCTTAATTGAAAAATTGGAAGAAAAAGGAATCAAGGTAACGGTAATTAACCATTAAGCTTATTTATTGTTTGAACAGTTCTCCAGGCTCTTCGGCGCCTTTATCCAACAACCACTTTTTTGCCTCTTTTGGTTCTACGAACATGCGCATGTAGGCTGCTCTATTTATTGCTACACTCTCTGTAAGTTTGTCCATATGATAAGGCGGCCAAACTACCGCTAACTTTACTTTGGAACGTAAAATTTCTGCAATTTTTTCGCCAATAAAAAAACGATCAATAGTAGGTGCATCTGTGTCCTCTAATTCTCCGCCATCTAATAGCATCCTGTAAATTTTATTAGATTGGCAGGAGTCTAATATGATTTCGGGCATTCTAATAAAGTCCTGAAAAAGATAGGATCCATTAATTTTCATAACAATATGGTCTCTCTTGATCTCAAAATTGTAGGTACATTTTAACATTCCAGTATAAAATTGAAAAGAGCTATTTCAAAAAAACAAAATATGGCAGCCTAAAGTCAATAGCTGCCACATTCTTAAATAGTTAATATTTTGCAGATTTACCTGTTGCACTGGAATTTTTAATAAACTCCCGTATATCGTTATTTGCTTTTTGCAAATCTTCCCTTCTCAAATACATCATATGTCCACTTCTATATCCATTAAAACTAAAGCGATCTTTCATACGACCACTTGGATCTATCTGCCACATAGTGTATTTAGCATTAAAGTAAGTAGTTGCACCATCGTAATACCCAGATTGGAACATCACCTTTAAATAAGGATTTTGCGCCATGGCCTGTCTCAAGTTATCCCTTGTATCGTCATCACTATCATCCCAAGGATTAACAGGACCGAACATATTATATTTTATATCTGTTTTGAAATTTAATTCTTCTTGCAAATAATAATTAATTGCCGGGGTAAAAGAATGCAACCAAGATGTTAGCTCGGAATTATAGTCAGGAGAATCACCGGCTAATTGTTTGTCCATACCTAAATATCGAGAATCTAATCTGCCAATGGTATAACCGCTTTTATCCCTCAAAAGAGCTTTCCAAAAATAACTTGTTGGAACCACCAAATTATGCTCCAAGATCTCTTTTTCGGTTAGCCCAGAGTAATAGGACATTTTTTTTGCAACCTCCATTCTTTCGGCATCAGATATAAATCCACCTTTGGCCAAAGCTGGAATTAAGGTGTTCAAGGTATAGTTTTCCGATTCTGGTAAAATTTCTAAAAGATCTTTTTGTTGAAGGGCCGGATCTAATGCTTTCTGGTACCAAGCCGCTGCTGTAAAATAAGGTAAATTTAAAGCGTCCGATACTGGTCCACCAACTCGGATCACCTTATAATCTGCTGGGGAAACCATTATTACCCCATTCAAATACATCCATTGTCTATTTTGTAGTTCCAATGCCAAACCTGCAATCCTTGTGCCACCATAGCTTTCTCCGATGATGTATTTAGGGGAGCGCCATCTATTATTGCGTGTTACAAATGTGTTCAGCCACTCAGCCAAATATTTTATATCCGCATTGATTCCAAAAAATTTAGATCTATCAACTTCCTTACCACTTACAGGTATAGTTCTGGAATATCCGGTATTGGCAGGATTTACATATACGATATCTGCAACATCTAAAATGGAATAAGGATTTTCTTTAACACCATAGGGCTGCACAGGAAAACCTTCATCGTCAATTTTAAGTATTCGTGGTCCTGTATAAGCTAAATGCATCCAAACAGAACCAGAACCTGGTCCGCCATTAAAGGAAATAACTAACGGCCTTTCCTCCCTATCTTTTATATTGTTTCTAGTGTAATAGGTATAATGAAGTGCCGCTATAGGTTTTCCCATTTCGTCCCAAACGGGCTGCGTACCCGTTTTAGCGGTGTAACTGAAGGTAGCTCCATTTGCTGTGACACTATGTTGGGTTACAACTGTGGTATCTATAGGTAAACTTCTATCCTGTGCTTTAGAAAGAAGAAAGGAACAAGCAATAAGAAAAATGGAAAGGGTAGTTTTTTTGAACATAGTTTTAGTGATTATTATATAAAGGTAATTTAATTATTAATTACTGAATTGACTTTGTCAATGAGATTGAGAAGTGTTAAAACTATTGTAAAATTCATGTACAGAAGCAAAACAATTACAATTCTTTATCAATAACTAGAATATTGTGGAGGTTAAAATTTCTCAAAAACTCCTAATCCAAATAAGGCAAAATCATATTTTACTGGATCTTTAGGGTCTAGTTTACGCAAGTTTTTATCGAGTTCGGCCAAGGCCTTTGCATCGTTTTGCTTACGTTTTAATAGCCCTAATTTTCTGGCAACGTTCCCAGAATGCACATCTAGGGGACAGGAGAGTATTGCCGTAGAAATATTTTTCCATAAGCCAAAATCTACCCCAGTGGCATTATCCCTAACCATCCATCTCAAATACATGTTGATCCGTTTGGCAGCGGAACCCTTCAAAGGGTCGGAAATATGTTTTGTGGTGCGCTTGGGGTGGGGTATTTCAAAAAATATTTCTTTGAATTGAGAGATGGTAGGTTGTATGGATTTCTTGTGGTGGTGGGAGGTAAATACCCCTTCTAATCCCTGATGTTTTTTATAGAGATGTTTTAAGCTTTTTATAAAATAAGCTAGATCTTCACCATTAAAAGTTCTGTGAACAAAATTTTGGAGCTTCTCCGCATCATTTTCTTGATGATTAATAACAAAGTCAAAAGGGGAATGGTCCATCAACTCCATTAACTTATGTGCATTAGTGATAATGCTTTTTCGGTTTCCCCAAGCAATGGTTGCCGTTAGAAAAGCACTTATCTCTATATCTTCTTTTAGGGTAAAAAGATGAGGAATTTGAATCGGATCACTTTCTAAAAAATCTGGATGATTATATTGTATGACTTTGGCATCTAAAAATTCTTTTAATTCGGTTTTTTTCATTCCAACGGGAGATTAAAAAATTTCATCAATAGCATTGGTCCAATGAGAACAGTATTAAACGCAGCATGCAATAAAATAGACCATTTAAGCCCAAATTTAACTCGGATATATCCAAGAAAAAAACCTGCAATAAGTTGTGGTGCAATCAACAATGGGGTTAAATAATAAATTTGTCGTCCTCCTTCAAAATTAAAAACATGGACAATTCCAAATAAAAGAACGGAGAGGTAGTAGGCATATTTAAAGTAGGGGCTCTTCTTGAAAAACAATAAGGGACCCCTAAATAAAAGCTCTTCTAGAAAGGGTGCAAGAACACATGCTAAAAAGAAAATAGACCAAACAGAATACTTTGAAAATAGTTCTGATACTGCATGATTACCCATTTCTAAGCCAAAAAGTTTAACTAAGGTACTATTGAAAAATACAATTGAAAGTCCCAAAAAAAGATTCCATTTTAATAAAGAAAAAAAAATGGTCTTTTTGTAGGTTAAACTGCCCTCCTTATATTCCCTGTATGTGGGAGATTTAACATACTTCCAAACATTTTTAAGCATTCCTATGTGGTGATTAGTCCGTCTACCATCACCAATTTTCTATCGGCCATTTCCGCCAATTCTTCATTGTGGGTAACAATTACAAAGGTCTGTCCAAATTGCTGTCTCAATTTAAAAAAAAGTTGATGAAGATTATCTGCGCTTTCAGAGTCTAAATTACCGCTGGGTTCATCTGCAAAAATAATGGAAGGATTGTTCACTAAGGCTCTAGCTACGGCTACTCTTTGTTGTTCCCCACCAGACAATTCATTGGGCTTATGATGATACCTATGAGAAAGGCCTAAAAAATCTAAAAGTTCCTTGGCCCGTTTTTCAGCTTCATCTTTTGGTGTTTTTTTTATGAATGCAGGTATGCATACATTCTCTAAGGCTGTAAATTCTGGAAGAAGCTGATGGAACTGAAAAATAAAACCAATATGTTCATTTCTAAATCTAGCCATGGCCTTATCATTCAGAGATGTAACATTGATCTGATTGATAAATAATTCACTATCATTTTTATTTGTCTGGTTATCTAGTGTTCCTAAAATTTGTAATAATGTTGTTTTACCAGCTCCAGAGGCCCCAACTATAGAAACGATTTCACCCTTTTTAATATGCAAGTCAACTCCTTTTAAGACTTGGAGTTCGCCATAATATTTTCTAATATTAGAAGCCTGTATCATTAGTTTTTTTTACGGGTTGAAAGTAATCATAATGCCCAACACTACAAAATTACCCTTACCATGGAACTTAGTTTTTATTAGGGTCTTCATAATGACTAGGATAGTTATGATGTTTTATAACGACTATTTTAAGTTTACTTGGTAAAAATGTACATTGGATAAAATTAAGAACGATTTATCATTTATATAAGGGATATGAATAAATAAATGAATAAATTTGTTCAACGTTTATATAGAATTGATAAACAATTTTTAAATGAATGAATCTAATTTGGAAATAGCTATACTTGCCGGAGGGTGTTTTTGGTGCACCGAAGCGGTATTTCAACGTTTACGTGGTGTTAAAGAAGTTATACCTGGTTATACGGGAGGTTCTATAAAAAACCCTGCCTACAGGGAGATTTGTACAGGAAGGACCGGACATGCTGAGGCGATAAAGATAACTTTTGACCCTAAAGAAATTGATTATAAGACATTATTGGAAGTTTTTTTTGCTACCCATGACCCAACTACATTAAATCAGCAAGGGAATGATGTAGGCACCCAATATAGAAGTGATATTTTTTATCAGAGCGAAAATCAAAAGGAAATAGCAGATCAGTTTATAGTGGAACTAAATCAAGATAATGTTTATGGGAGTCCAATAGCAACAATAGTTACTGAAAACAAGCCATTTTATCTTGCAGAGGAAGAGCATTTAAACTATTATAATGATCATAGGAGCCAAGGATATTGTCAATTCATTATTGATCCAAAAATTAAAAAGTTAGAAAAATATTACGATAATAAATTACTATAAATATATCATAACAATATGTCACCATACACAAATCTAGAGGAGTACAATGTGGAAATTACTTCAGAAGTTGAAGATGGATATTCCAGAATCATAGAGGAAATTGGGGAGGATGTTACCCGTGAGGGATTGATAAAAACCCCAGAAAGAGCGGCTAAAGCTATGTTGTTCTTAACCCAAGGGTATAAGCAAGATGCCGAGGAAATTCTTTTAGGAGCGATGTTTAAGGAAGACTATGATGATATGGTAATCATAAAGGATATTGAATTATATTCTTTGTGTGAACATCATATGTTGCCGTTTTTTGGCAAGGCACATATTGCCTACATCCCCAACGGACATATTGTTGGATTGAGCAAAATTCCACGAATAGTAGATGTTTTTGCTAGAAGATTACAAGTGCAAGAACGTTTAACACATGACATCTTGGAGTGTATTAATAGAACCTTGAAACCCAAGGGGGTAGCTGTAGTCATAGAAGCTTCGCATATGTGTATGATGATGAGAGGGGTTCAAAAACAAAATTCAGTAACCACTACTTCTGGATTTAGGGGGCAATTTGAAAAACAAGAGACTAGGAACGAATTTCTTAAATTAATAAGTAGTAAGCTTTCTTAAGTTTTTTGGCATTTTTATTTATTAATATTGTCAGCAATTATTAATTGTAAATATGTCTATTGTTGAAACTCATAAAATAAGAAACCTTTTTCTTGGCCTAGTATTCGATGCCACGGGAATGGTTTCTTTTTTAATTCCTGGAATAGGAGAGTTCTCAGATATTATTTGGGCGCCTATTTCGGGATGGTTAATGACTAGAATGTACAAAGGTAGAATTGGACAACTGGCCGGAGTAATCACCTTTGTGGAAGAACTGGTGCCTGGGTTGGATTTTATTCCCTCCTTTACATTAATGTGGTTTTATACCTATGTTGTAAAAACATCGAGAAAAGGAAAAGTAATATTGGTTTAGCCTATAAAAATCTTAATTTTAAAGACCCATCCCTTAGTCAACTAAGATTGGGTCTTTTTTGTGTGGTGCCTTTATGGAATTAGGAATTGATTAATGACAAACGAAGATTTAAAGAATGTATTAGGCAACTTAGATATTTATCTTTTAGACCAGATTGTTAAGGGAAGGTATAATCAGCGAGATAAAATATTAGATGCGGGCTGTGGAACAGGTAGAAATATGTATTGGTTTTACAACAATCAATTTAATATCTGGGCAGTGGATAAAGATTTGTACCAAATTAGACTAGTAAAACAAATTTACCCTGGTTTAAAGGATCAATATATTGTTTCAGAAATAGATAAGCTTCCTTATGCTAATGAAATGTTCAATCATATCATCTGTAATGCGGTCTTGCATTTTGCAAAGAATGAACAACATTTTTATAGCATGTTTGGCGAAATGCTAAGGGTTATAAAAGTTCATGGTAGTATTTTTATCCGAATGACTTCCAATATAGGAATAGAGGATTTGGTCATCTCTGAAGGAAAAGGCATGTATTCTATACCCGATGGTACTCAACGGTTTTTGATGACAAGAGAACTCTTGGAAAATTTAATGGAAAGATTGAGTCTTACTTTTTTGGAACCTATAAAAACAACAAATGTTCATGATGTAAGGAGTATGACCACCTTGGTGCTTCAAAAGAATTGACACCAATAAACTCCTCTAGGTTATCGTTAAGTTTTATTCTGAAGGAATTCATTATTTTTATTTCATATTCTAATTAGAATACCAATAGTCAAATTATGAAGAGAAGAAATTTTGTAGGTAAGGTGGCTCTGGGTGCCATGTCTGGGATCATAGGAACTGAAATAGTTTTTGGATCTACTATGCCATTGGAGTACAAACCCATAGCGCTACAAGATATTGATCCTTATAAAATGTTCAATAAGGATAAGGAAATGGTGATCTTAAATGACAAGCCATGGAATATAGAGGCCAGGGCACACCTATTAGACGATAGGATAACGCCAAACAAAGCCATGTTCGTTAGAAATAATGGATTAATTCCGGAAAATATAGACATCCAAAATTGGGCACTCACTTTCGATGGAGAATCTACAAAACAAAAAAAGACATACACCTTAACGGAACTCAAAAAAAAATTTAAAATACATACCTATCAACTTACGCTAGAATGCGGTGGAAACGGGCGTAATGAATTTGATCCTCCTGCTAAAGGTAATCAATGGACAATAGGTGCTGTTTCTTGTGCCAATTGGACAGGGATCAGGCTAAAAGATATTTTGGAGGATGTAGGTATAAAACAAGATGCGATTTACATTGGATATCATGCTCAAGATCTTCATTTGACCCGCGACCCTAGTAAAGAATCAATTTCCAGAGGGATGCCTATGTACAAAGCATTAATGGATGAAACGCTATTGGCCTTTGAAATGAATGGAAAGGCTATTCCACTTGTCCATGGCTATCCCTTGCGTTTGGTGGCAGGTGGTTGGCCCGCGTCGGTCTCAGGAAAATGGATTGATAGAATCAGCATAATAAACAAAGAACATGACGGTGAAAAAATGATGGGCTCCTCTTACCGTGTACCCAAAAACCCTGTTGCGCCAGGAGAAGTTGTTAAAGACTCTGAGATGGCTATTATAGAATCTATGCCGGTAAAATCTTTGATAACCTATCCAAAAACTGGTGCTTTACTGGAGTTAGGAACTTCATTAAATATAAGAGGCCATGCTTGGGCGGGAGAATTAGAAGTATCCAAAGTAATGTACTCCATAGATTTTGGTGCCACATGGAAAGCCTGTTCCCTTGAAGGTCCGTTAAACCGACTTGCATGGCAACATTTTAGAGCCAATATTCAATTACCTAAAAAAGGGTATTATGAGGTATGGGCTAAAGCGATAGATAGCAGTGGAACTGCACAACCCATGCTGGTTCCGGGGTGGAATCCTAAAGGGTATTTAAATAATGCCTGTCATAGAATTGCGGTCAAAGTAGTATAGTTATATGGCTAAGTCAAGTAAAAATATAAAAAACACCCAATCGCGTTATAAGCTTCTCATCGGTGGGTTTTTATTGATTGTGGTCGTAAGCTCTGCTATCATTTATTTGGCGGAAGATACTTTATCAAATTTCTCCAATACTGAAGCTGAATACGTTGTTGTTGAAGAGGATACCGAAAAAACAGAAAATGGAATTCATAAGAGAACTGGATTTATTGAAGACACTGGGATGCGGGAAGTAATCACCAATTGCACGAGCTGTCATTCTGCAAAATTAGTGACGCAAAACAGAATGAGTAAAGAAGAATGGATAGCCACGATACGATGGATGCAGAAAACACAAAACTTATGGAACTTAGGAGAAAATGAAGATGTAATTGTAGATTATTTGGCAAAAAATTATGGCCCAATAGAAAAGGGGAGAAGGGAAGGTTTAAAGGATATAGAATGGTACCCCTTAAATTAGAAATGAGCATTGTGTAAGGAGTGCATTTATTTTACTACTTAATAGACTAGTGTTAAAACACGATTTACTTTGGAAAAATATATAGTAGCTTTTATAGATTCTTTTTTGGGTACCCTACATTGGACGGGTAGGTCCATACTATTTGAAGTACCTTGGTATAACAATTACTTCTGGGGACTTATAGCTATCTCTCTACTCGTATGGGCTTTGGAAATATTGTTCCCTTGGCGTAAGGAACAATCTATTTTCAGAAAGGATTTTTGGATGGACGGTTTTTACATGTTCTTCAACTTTTTCATTTTCGCTATGGTGATCAGCGGTTTTTACAAATTACTAGAAGTTTTCTTTAAGGACGTTGGATTAACATCCAAAAGCTTAGCGATTGTTGACCTTGGCAGTCTTTCAATGGTTTTCCAATTGCTAGTGTTCTTTGTTATTTTGGATTTTGTGCAGTGGTTTACGCACATCCTACTTCATAAATATTCCTTTTTGTGGAAATTCCATAAAGTCCATCATTCTGTAAAGGAGATGGGTTTTGCTGCACATCTTAGATATCATTGGATGGAAAATGTGTTGTATAAGCCTCTAAAGACTTTTGGAGTTATGATATTAGGAGGATTTGAACCAGAACAAGCGTACATCGTACATTTTCTTGCCATTACCATTGGTCACTTTAATCATTCTAATATTAAAATAACTTGGGGCCCGCTTAAATATCTTCTTAATAACCCTGTAATGCACCTTTACCATCATGCATACACTTTACCCAAAGGTACTTATGGTGTAAATTTTGGTATAAGTCTTAGTTTATGGGATTACATTTTTAAAACAAATTATATTCCTGAAGACAGTGGAGATATTGAGCTAGGATTTAAAGGGGATGATGAGTTCCCCAAGGGTTTTATAGGGCAGAACGCCTACGGTTTCGGTACTTCTAATAAGAAATAAGTACATAAAAGGGGACATTTCACAATACTTCCTTTTATGTACTTATTTCTTACTATTAATTATAATGGTAGGCTAAGTCCCAAACTTATATTTCTGCCAATGTCATTTATTCCATCAGGTTTTAAACGGGACAGATGAGAAACATAGCTTTTATCCAATATGTTATTTCCACTGATACGTATTTCTACATCTTGTTTAAATAAGATCATGCTACCTCCAATTCCAATATTTAAAATATTGTAGCCATCGGTAAATGTTTCAAAGGCATTCACTTTATTCTGGTTAAAAACCGACCTTAACGTAACAAAGGCGTAACCGCTATTAAGCCAGTCAATAGCACTAGATTGCTCAACTCTAATAGTATTCGTAAGACTATTTGCCGGTATCAGAGGCAAATAATCTCCACCATCTAATTTCCCGATTACGGTTTGATAACTACTTTCTAAATGCAGCCAATCCAGGGGATGTGGGTGTAAATGGAACCCAAATTCACCACCATATAATTGGGCATCTTGTTGTTCGTAGTTAAAAACGGCATTATCTTCCTGAAAAGTTCCAGTAGGTTCTAAAAACACATAGTTGTTCACATCATTTAAAAACCCATTTGCATAAAATTCTATATGCTCATTTTTAAATTCCAAGGAGATATCGGTTTGTAAATTTTGTTCGTTTTTCAAATCGGGGTTACCTATTTCATACCTATTTGTCCCTTCATGAACTCCATTGGATGTGAGCTCTGCTAAATTAGGTGCCCTAAAACCAGTAGCTAAATTTAATCGTCCTATAAATGATTTAGCAAAATTTAATTTGTATCCTGCCGCAGCATTAAAACTGCTAAAATTTCTATTTAATTGGTCTATATAATCCTGTTCACCTAGTATTCCTGTAGCCTCACTGTTAATAGACCTATGATCATACCTCAGACCTAATTGAATATCGTTATTATCATTGAAGTGTATGTGGGACGTGGCAAGAGCTCCAATATCATTGGTAAGGGCATTAGGTATTAAAATTTCTTCCCCAAAATTGGTATTATTTTGATGCATACCTTGTAAACCAAAAATGGTTTCTACTTTTCCAACCTTTGGAAGGTTATAGTGGATGTTGTAATTAAAAGTGGATAAGTTCATATCCAAAGCGGCATTTGAAGGATCATCTTCAAATTCTTTTCTATCATTTAAAATATAACCTAAGGTAAATTCTAAGCTAGACCTATCAAAAAATAGATTTGATTTAGAACTTAGGATTTGATTGGTTATCTTTTGAAAAGGCAATTCTGGGGTACGCTCTTTCGTTTGTTCCCCTATTTCTTCCGGTATCCCAATTTCCGTAGCATTATAATTATACCTTAATTCGGTGTTAAATTTAGTTGTTTGATAGGCAAGGCCCGTTTTTAAATCATTTTCTTTAAACCTTGAATTGGTAACCCTATCTCCATCCCCTGTTTTGTAATCTACATGAGAGGTTGTTCCTCCTCTAAGTATAAATTTAAGGTTTTCAGCAGATGTTTTAAATCCAGCATTCATATTGTATCCTTCCGTATTGGAATAATAATTTAGATTTATATCCCCTTCGGTAGAACTTGAAGGCGCAAATTTTTCAGGATTTAAATACAACACGCCGCCCATTGCATCCGATCCATAGAGTAGGGAAGCCGGACCCTTGATAACCTCAATGCTTTCAATTCCAGCATCATTTACGCCTAGTCCATGCTCATCACCAAATTGTTGATTTTCCAATCTTACGCCTTGGGTGTAGACCAAAACCCTGTTGGAACTCAATCCTCTAATCACAGGTTTTCCAATGCCGATACCTGTAGATACACTTTCTACTCCGGCAATATTGGTAATCCCATCAGCTAAAGTCATGGCTCCTTTTTTTCTAAGTAGTGCTACATTGGCATATTCTACTCTTACTACATTTTCACTTTGCAATTTGTGAAATGGTGTAGAAACAATAACCTCCTCCATTTCTATAGCACTGAGCTTTAAACTTACATCCAAAACGTTTTCACCTTGTTTTATATCGAGGGTTTTGGAGAACGTTTGAAATCCTAAATACGTAATTACAATTTTATATGGGCCCACAGGAATATTACTAAGGGAATAAATTCCTTTTTCATTTGTCAAGGTTCCTTTTTCTAGTTGAGGGAAATATATTTCGACTTGCTCTAAAGGAGTCTGGTCTTCATTACCGGTAATGGTTCCAGAAATAGAATTTTGAGCAAAACTGCTTTGTGACGAAAAAAAAATCACAACAAGTAGTACCAAAAAAAAATTGTGCATATTTTAGTTTTAAATAGATGAATGTTATTTTAAAGATAATTATGCACTAGCAGGCGGCCCCCTTAAGGTATATTGATGACTTTGAAATAGGCTTACAGAGGAATAATAATCAAAATGGTCTTCTCTGAAAGAACGAACTAAATTCGCTTCAAAATGAATCTGAGGAAGGAAATAGTGAAGTGTAATATTAAATTTATGAAAATCACAATCAATTTCTGCGCTATGAAAATGTGTCTTCCCTTCTTGATCACATGTAATTTCCGTATGGCTATATAATGAATGCCATAACTTTATTACCGAGGGAGCCTCAATTACAGCTATCAAAAAAAAGGCTACGCTAATTAATAAACTATTTTTAAATCTGATTCCCACGATACAAACTAAATAAATACTATGTAGATGAGATGTTAATTAAACTATAATTTTATTTAAAAAGGAAACCTAGACCTAATCTGCCAAGCATTTTCTTTTCAAATTTCCAGAAAAATTTGAATTGGCCGAATAACCAACCAAATAATACAAGTAAAAATTGATAAATTGGAAATATAATAAGAATTCGTGTAGTCCAATAAAGGAAAGTGTAGATGCCGTCTTCAGGAAAAATAGCTCGGGAAAATCCTATTAGTTCCAATAAAGGTCTTGCTATTTTAACAGAACTAGAACCCGTAATTGCAAAGACTATTAAAATGATAACGACTTCGAAGTTGGTATCTATCTCCCAACGTTCTTTCAGTTTCTTCATAACCTTTTTAAATTCTCGGGCAAAGATAAAGCTTTTAAATTCTAGGAACAAAAGGTCCAAGACGTTGATTGTATTTGCGTTGAAAATAGATAAAATAATTATATAGCTGATAGTTTACCTCATAGCCATAATTAATATTGAAATCATAATTAATTTGGAGTTCATAAAGGTTTGGGCTATATCGTTGTGGTTGCATCACCCTTGCATTCCATTCCCTCACATAAATATTATTTCTATTCTCTAAAAATGATTGAGAATAATATTGTCTTGGTTTTGCGATAGATTGCAACCATACGTTGTAACCAGGTTCAATAATTATAATATCGTATTCCAAGCTGTCATTGGCAATGGTAATGGTATCTCCTTCTTTCTGTTCAAAGGCTTTTTTTTCCTGTGAGGTTACCTCAACTGCCTTTTTATTACTGGTGCAACTGCCAATTCCAAGTGCCATCAAAAGAAGTAATATTAAAATTTTAAATAAAGCTTTAATGTTCATAACCACAATTTTTTCAAATTAAGGTACAAAAAAACCACCTGAGAGATCAAGTGATTTTGTTAAAATATTCTCCGTTATTTTCCAAAGAGCCCACCGAGTATACCTCCCAAGCCTCCTTTTTTCTTTGTATTACCTAAGACTATATCTGCAACATCATCAAGAACGCTTCCGTCGCCATCAGAATCAAGTAAACTGGTGATTAGATTCTGGTTGTGTTGTGGTTGCCCTCCCAACATACTACCTAAAAGGCTGCTTAGACCATTTGCGTCATTTAGGTTGTTTTGGGATTTTTGTTTACCTAAAAAGCCCATTATTATGGGAGCTACTATTTTTAATATTTAGCGACTGAGCTCGCTTCTAAACCTGATTTTTGACCTAAGGTATTTTCAACTAGTGATTGTTTATTTCCCAAGAGATGTCCAAGTATTCCTGCCCCATCGTTCACTACAGATTGATCAACACCTCCGTTGAACATGCCCCCAGATTATCTAAAATACTTCCATTATGTTTAGAGTTTATGGCATTCATTAACCTTTCTGCTCCTTGGGGAGTAGAAGCATTTTTCTTCATAGCACCCATTAATAGCGGCATAGCCATACTTAGTACATTGGCAGTTTTTTCCTCAGAGTGGCCAGTTTGCCCGGCTATTCCACCAATTAATTGTTTGCCTGTTTGGCTGTCCAATAATTCCAATAGTCCTGACATATTTTTTAAGTTATGTTTGTTACACTTCTAATATACGCAAATGAATTTCAAATCATTGATCTTGGTTTTATCAATACTATTTCGTTTGGTCAATGATCAGATTGGCTAATTCCATTCCAACTCTTTCTTGAGCCTCTAAGGTACTACCTCCAATATGAGGGGTAAGGGAGATCTGAGGATGCATAAGAATCCTTATCTCTGGACTTGGTTCTGATTCATAAACATCTAATCCTGCAAAAAGGACTTTACCATTTTCCAAGGCATCAACCAGAGCCACTTCATCTATTACTCCTCCTCGTGCAGTATTGATTATACCTACTCCGTCTTTCATTAATTCAAATTCATTCTTGCCAATGGCATAATGTTTTTGTGCAGGAACGTGCATGGAAATGAAATCTGCAGATTTCAGTAGTTGCTCCATAGAATTGTTCTTCAAATTAAAGGATATAGATTGCCCATCGAAAAAAGAAACCTTTACGGTTGTTTCTTCCCTATGATGGTCATGGTATATTACATGCATCCCAATACCTAAAGCAATTTTTGCAGTAGCTTGACCTATTTTTCCAAATCCAACAATTCCAAGGGTCTTTCCCTTTAGTTCTACTCCCTTGGAATATGCTTTTTTAAGCATATTGAACTTACTATCACCTTCTAATGGCATGCTTCTATTAGAATCATGAACAAAGCGCACACCACTGAACAAGTGGGCGAAAACAAGTTCCGCTACCGAAGCTGAGGATGCATCCGGAGTATTTAAAACCTTAATTCCTTTTTGTTTTGCGTAAGTAACATCAATATTGTCCAATCCAACGCCGGCCCTACCTACTATTTTTAAGGATGGACAATTCGCTAACACATCCTTACCTACTTGAGTGGCACTTCTTACCAAAAGAATATCTATACCATTTTTGTTGATATAATGTATTAGTTGTTCTTGTGCAACCTTGGTAGTATTTACTTCGAAGCCTGCATTCTCCAAAGCATTTATTCCAATTTGTGATATTCTGTCGTTCACCAATATTTTCATGCTCATCTCTTTTGAATAATCATATTTAAAATTAGTACAATTATGCTTTTCTTTCCAATTCGCTCATAACATCTACCAATATACCTACGCTCTCTAATGAGAGGGCATTGTACATAGAAGCTCGGTAACCTCCAATAGACCTATGTCCGCTTAGGCCATTGATACCTGCTTCTTTCCACATGGCATCAAAAGTAGCTTGTAACTTACTTTCCGTAAGGTTAAACGTGGCGTTCATAGTAGACCTATCCTCTTTTATAGAATATCCATTGAATAATGGATTAAGATCTATTTCTGAATATAATAATTGTGCCTTTTTATTGTTCACTTCTTCTATAGCCGGGATTCCTCCTGAATTTTTCAACCATTCTAAGGTTAACATGGATACATAAACAGGAAATACAGCCGGGGTGTTGAACATACTTTCTTTCAAAATATGTGCCTGATAATCCATCATGGAAGGAATTTTACGACTTACATTTCCTAAGACCGATTCCTTAACAACTACCAAGGTAGTCCCAGCTGGACCCATATTTTTTTGAGCACCTGCATATATCAAATCAAATTTAGAAAAGTCGAGCTGTCTTGAGAAAATATCGGAACTCATATCACATACAAGCGGGACATTCACCTTCGGGAAGTTTTTTATTTGCGTCCCGTAAATAGTATTATTGGAGGTTAGGTGTAAGTAATCTAAATCATTGGGAACACCATACATTTTTGGTATATGGTTGTAGCCTTCAGATTTAGAAGAACCTACTTCTAGCACTTCGCCAAATAGTTTAGCTTCCTTAATGGCGTTATCACTCCATGTTCCCGTATTTAAATATCCTGCTTTGGTCTCCAAAAGGTTATAGGCAGTCATTAAAAACTGAAGACTAGCACCTCCATGTAAAAAGAGTGCCTTATACCCTTTGTTCTCCAAACCTAATAATTCCAATGCCAAGGCTCGTGCCCTATCCATTACAGCTACAAAATCTTTACTTCGATGAGATATTTCTATTAGAGAAAGTCCCGAGTTGTTAAAATCTTGTATCGCCTCAGCTGATTTAAGTATTACTTCTTGAGGAAGGACGCATGGTCCTGCGCTAAAATTATGTTTCTTCATGTGTGATGAAATGTTTTAATGGTAAAATTCTTTAATTATGATAAAAATAGTGAGTATAATCTAGTAATTTTATGCCTTTATCAGAAATTCAACAGTATCAACTCCATCGGCATAGTCTGATAGGCTTGGATTTTGAGTTTGTCCAAATGAAATTTCTCCATCTATAACCCCCTTACTAACAACACATTGTATTTTTTCTTTTTCTGCCTCAAGTTTTAATTCTAAATCTTTCAATGAATCATAAACTTCGTAAAACACTGTTGCAATAGGAGAGGAATAGCTTTCGTCTTCCTTAAGCATTAAAAAGCCGTTATCGAGTAACTTGTATTCACTCATTAAATAAACAGCCTTGTTGTAATCATAATTGTTGGCGTATTTTACTTGGTTTATTATGGGATTGAAAGTATAGATTGATTCAAAAAAAATATTGAAATTATAGTCCTTGGGAACGTATAATTTAGAGACACTTCTACAACCAAGCCCATAGTATCTAAAAATATCATCTCCCAAAGCATTTAAATCTTCAACGGTTTCATTTCCCGTTAAAACGGCCAAAGAATTCCTGTTTCTTCTAATTATATTTGGTTTATTCCCAAAATAGTACTCAAAATACCTAGTTGTGTTATCACTTCCAGTAGCCACAACCACATCAAAGTTGACCATTTTTCCCTCAGTAACAGTGATTTTATTTTTAAGGGCGGGGGCAGTGAAGATGATATATTTTATTACGAAAGGTAAAAGGACATTGTCATTAGAGGATAGTTTTATCAAAGCGCTATTTCCTGTTAACATGGTAACCAAAAAATCATGAAAACCTACTAATGGGATATTACCAGCCATTATTAAAGCGACAGTCTTAGGTTTATTTTGAAGAATAGTATAGTCTGATAGCCAATTAACAAGATTGTCCCTAGTCAAAAGGGCACCCCATTTTTCAAGACAAAAAAGGATGTTTTCTCTTATAAACCATCCATTTTTATGTCCAGCCAACACAATGGTCTCATCAAACTCCCGAAACCATTCATTAATATTTTCTTTAAGATGTTCATTATTCTTTGAAATTTTACAAAATTTTCGGAATAAATCACCAAGTTTAACAAATGCTTCTAATCTAAGTTCAAGCTCAGTCATTATATTTGTTTAGTGTTTTAATAGGTTTTACCTTTGTACAAAAGTAAGCAATAGAAAAAGAAATTTATGGCAATTATAATAACTGATGAATGTATAAATTGTGGGGCATGCGAACCAGAATGCCCAAATACCGCAATTTACGAAGGGGCAGATGACTGGAGATATAGTGATGGTACTTCTTTATCCGGTAAGGTGGTATTACCAAACGGCTCAGAAGTGGACGCCGATGAAGTTCAAGAGCCAATAAGTGATGAAATATATTATATCTCTCCTGATAAGTGCACGGAATGCATGGGCTTCCACGAAGAACCACAATGCGCCGCTGTATGTCCAGTAGATTGTTGTGTGCCAGATGATAGCCATGTTGAAACGGAAGAGGAGCTATTGGGTAAGCAACGTTTTATGCACCCAGAATAAAAATAAAATATAGAATTGATAAAAAAAACCCAATCACATGTTTGGGTTTTTTATTTCGATTTTTCGGCCACAACTACAAAAGTATCAAAAGCATATGAAGGTTTGTCCAATGTCTTCATAACTTCATATCCTGCGCTATTTAGTGCTGATATTATTTCAGTTTTGGTAAATACTTTGAATATAACGGTGTCTTTGCCTAAAAACTCCTGGTTAATACCTTGCTGTTGGTAGTAAGATGAATCCCAGTGAATTAATGATAAGTCTGTTTTTTTGGAATACCATTTAGAAGTCCTACTGTACTCAATATTATTGACCTTAGATTTATGTATTACGGTTGGATTATCTAATATGTAGGGGATGAAACTAGTAGCGTAGATACAATCAAAAATTAAAGTCCCTTTTGCATTTAAAACTTCAAAAATACTCACAAAAGTATTCAAAAGATCTTCCTTTGTTAGCAGATAGCTTGTTGATCTACCGGTGATTAAAGCGGCGTCAAATTTTTTGGGTAAGTGAAAGTTTCGCATATCTCCTTGAATAAAATTACCACTTGGAAATTTCTGCCGTGCTATATAGAGCATATGATCACTATAATCCAGTCCTATATATTCTTTAAATTCACTGCTTAGTTTGGGGGCTAAATTTCCGGTACCACATCCTAGTTCTAAAACAGAATCAACTTTTTTATCATGGCAGAGTTTGGCATAAAAGTCTTGTTCTGCATCGTAATCAATAAAGCCTTGATAAATTTCATCAAATACCTTAGATAATTCTGGTCCGTATAATTTGCTCATAGTACCAATAAAAAAAGCTACCTAAAAATAGGTAGCTTTTTGATATGAATATATGTTTGAGTTTTAAAATTTATAATTCACAGAAAAATTTAACATGGTACCTAATTGACTGAAATGGTATCCATCATAGGTCATCTGAGAGTAACGTTGGTTAAACGTAATCAGATTAGACTGATTTTGTACTTGAGCAGCATCTGCCAAAAGTGCATCTCCAGCAGCATTCTTAGATTTAAAACTCCACTCAGGTAATACATCCAATATGTTGTTGATATTAAGTGCAATTGTTAGTTTGTCAGTTGCGCTATAATTAATCCCCAAATCGGTTACAATTTTTGGAGTAAACTCCGTAAATAGATTATTATCCAATCCTTGTTGCTGAAACGTAGTCTTACCGAAATAAGTATTGTTTAAGGAGAAACCAAACTTGTTGATATCGTAATTTGCCCCTAAGATCCATTTTGTTACCGGTCTAGAAGTAAAGAATAAGGCTTCTTGCGTTTCATTAACAACAGACTGTCCTGCATTGGCAACTAAAGGAATGTCTTTAACTGCTCCATCACGTTCGTTTTGAATAGTATAGTTTCCAGATAAGTTTAAATCAAGTAAACCTTCACCTAACATAATATTATCATAACTTAATACTACATCGATACCAGATGTTTTGGTGTCAATTGCATTTGAAAAGAAGCTTACATCACTTAAGTTATTAGAAGCTAAAAGAATATCCAAAGGATTTGTAGCATCACCAGTAGCACTTATTTCAGCACCTAATACAATCCGGTCTTTAACTGCGATGTTATAATAATCCAGGGTATACCTAAATTGACTCGCAATTTTACCACCAAAACCAATTGTGAAATTTTGAGATGTTTCAGCATCCAATTGAGGAATACCCAATAATTTAGCCTGGGTAGAAACATTATTAATTAAACCACCTACCTGGATACCTTGACCAGGAATAAAGCTATACTGCGCTTTTTGAGTATAAATTTGGTGTAGGGTAGGAGCTCTGAACCCAGAAGAAATTGAACCTCTTAAGGTAAAAGCATCATTTACTTTATAACGAGAACTAAATTTGTAGACAAAAGCATTACCAAAATCAGAATAGTTTTCTGTCCTAACGGTACCACTAAGTAAAAAAGCATCTGTGACGTCATAATCTAAGCTGAAATACCCACCAATGTTGTATCTGTTAAATTTACCTGAGTTTTGAGGAGAAGCTCCTGCAAATGAATCGGCACCACCACCATCGTAAGAAGCTAGTTCACCTTCAATAACTTCAAAGGTTTCAGTTCTAAACTCAGCACCCACACCAATACTAACTTTATCAGATAGTAGTCTTGATATATCAATGTTACCTACATTGTGCGAAAATTTTGTTCCACCTGGATCAAAAGATTGCTGACTATTTGCTCGGTACAATTCTGAACCTTCAGTAATTTCACCATCATCTAAAGAGCCATTTCCATTAGCATCTATGAATACTGAAGGAGAGTAAACGACATTTCGGTTATGGGTTTGATTCACTTTATAAGTTTGTAAGTTGCCACCAGTAGTAAAACTTGCATCAACATTCCAATCGTTAATAGTTGATTTAAAACCAATAGTTGCATTATAATCGCTTAATAAACCTTCAAAGGTTGGTACATAACCGTCATACCCATTTGGATTATTTGGATTATCACCAGGAAAAAAATCTGCTAAATACGGAAAACCACCATCTTCATAAGGATCAGCAGTCCTCCAATATGGAGTTCTATAGTTGGCAAAACTGTTTACTGATTTGTAAACGTACGCTGCATTAGCATAAAGTTCTGTGTTTTCACTAAGGTCATAACCAAGATTCACGGAAAACTTAGCAGCAGCAGTCTCTGGAGAACCATTGATATTTCCTGCATCTGGCCTTCTACCTAAAAACTCTTGTACATCTGCTATATCAGCACCAAAATCTGCAGCTTCACCAGCTGCATTTACTGTACCTGGTCTATTCGCTAAGTTTACCTTTGAAAGGTCAATAGTATAGTTTACAAAACCTTTGTCTTCGCCAATAGTACTTCCATTATTTAAGGCAACTCCAAACATTTCGCCATCACCTTCAGAGGTAATACCTGTTCTCACAGTAACGGAGCCTTCATTTGGACTGTCTTTTAATATAATGTTCATTACGCCGGCTATGGCATCAGATCCATATTGGGCAGAAGCACCATCTCTAAGGATTTCGACTCTTTTGATAGCGTCTGTAGGTATAGCTGAGATATCAGCACCTGTTTCACCACGTCCTGGAGAGGTTTGGGTGTATAATAAGGCACTAAGATTCTTTCTTTTTCCATTGATCAGGATCAATGTTCTACTTGGTCCCATATTCCTTATTTCATAAGGATCCAATAAAGAGGTCGCATCGTTTACCGGGGTTTGTACCGTGTTAAAAGATGGAATTCTGTACTGTAATGCCTTATCAAAAGTCATTTGTCCAGTGGAAGTCAATTCTTTAGCACCTATAACATCTACAGGTAATGGCGTGTCCGCATTACTTCTAGGTGCCGTACGTGAACCAACCACAATAAATTCTTCTAATTGCATTCCTTCTGCAAGGACCACATTGATTGTAGATTGGCCGCCTACCTTTATTTCAGTCGTGGCAAACCCTACATAACTGAATACCAAAGTAGCGTTGCCGGCTACTGATATTTCATAGTTTCCATCAAAATTGGTTGATGTTCCATTATTAGTACCTTTTTCAACAATGTTTACTCCTGCTAGAGGCAAACCCGCATCGTCTTTTACTGTTCCGCTTACAGAATTCTGCGAAAAAGCCACCGTGAAGCTGAATAATAGAAATGCTGAAATAGCATATGTAAATCTCATCTTTTATTTTTTTGAGTTAATATGTTGTCGAAAATACTAAAAATTATATGAATTAACATTTTTTTATGAAAAAGATTACGTTTAGATAGTTTTTTTACCGTATGCTAAAATCTATAAAGGATAATTATTAATGTCCAAATTTGAGACTTTGATTTTTGCAAATATCTTATTAAGATAATTCTTGTGTGTTGCTCATTACTTCTAATTCCCTGCATTGGAATGATTAACAAATTATTTTAACCCTACTATACTCAAATTATTAAGGGCACAATATTGTTTCATTAAATCATGATTAAAAAGTTCCTTTTAAGAACTATATTTGCACCCTTAAATAACGAAAGAATGAAAGCAGGTATCGTAGGATTGCCAAATGTTGGTAAATCAACACTTTTCAATTGTTTATCCAATGCCAAAGCACAAAGTGCAAATTTTCCTTTTTGTACCATAGAACCTAATATAGGAGTAGTTAATGTTCCTGATGCGAGGTTAGAAAAATTGGAGTCATTGGTAAATCCAGAAAGGGTTTTGCCCGCTACAGTTGAAATTGTAGATATAGCAGGTTTGGTAAAAGGTGCAAGTAAAGGTGAGGGGCTTGGCAATCAATTCCTTGGTAATATTCGCGAAACTGATGCCATTCTTCATGTACTAAGATGTTTTGATAATGATAATATTGTTCATGTTGATGGATCGGTTAACCCTATCAGGGATAAGGAAACCATTGATATGGAATTACAATTAAAGGACCTTGAAACTGTAGACAAAAAGCTTGAAAAAGTAAAACGTGCAGCCAAAACTGGAAATAAAGAAGCTCAAAAGGAAGAAGCTGTCCTTTTGAAAATAAAACAAGGGCTTGAAGCTGGTGTTTCCATCCGTGCTATAGAATTTAGTAAAGATGACAGAAATGAATTTGTTAAGCCGTTGCAATTTATCACTGATAAACCCGTAATGTACGTTTGTAATGTGGACGAGGAGTCTGCTACTACTGGTAATAGTTATGTGGATAAGGTAAAGGAGGCGGTTAAAGATGAGGAAGCAGAAGTAATCTTCCTTGCCGTGGGTACTGAGGCTGATATCACTGAATTAGAAACTTACGAAGAGCGTCAAATGTTTTTGGAAGACCTTGGACTTACAGAACCTGGGTCTGCCAAATTGATACGTGGTGCGTATAGATTATTGAACCTGGAGACTTATTTTACCGCAGGTGTAAAAGAAGTAAGGGCATGGACCATTCCGGTTGGGGCAACAGCGCCTCAGGCGGCCGGAGTAATTCATACCGATTTTGAAAAAGGATTTATACGCGCCGAGGTGATTGCTTATAATGATTTTGTTGCCTTGGGAAGTGAGGCCAAAGTAAAAGAAGCTGGCAAAATGAAAGTAGAGGGGAAGGAATACATCGTTAAGGATGGTGATGTAATGCACTTTCGTTTTAATGTGTAGTTTTACTTTTAAGGATTTAATCCATCTTGTTCTTTCCTAAATAAAATGTGATACCTCAAGCCAGGTAGGTGTTTAGTAAGACATCCTTTCTACTTAGAGGTATTTTTATTTTACTTATATTATAATTTAGGTACCTCAGGTAGTTCTGATTTTTTATTACCAATATTAAAAAAGTCAAAATTTCTTGGAACACAATCTATATCAACAAAAGCATACCAGCTATTGTTAATTACTTTAACAAGTAGTGTTTTTATCTTTTTAGAACACTCCCTATCTTAGCAACGCGCCTTAAACTACTTAATTAATGGAAAACACCCAATATACCGAAGATAATATACGTTCATTGGATTGGAAGGAACATATTCGCATGCGGCCTGGAATGTATATTGGAAAATTGGGTGACGGATCATCAGCAGATGACGGAATTTATATTCTTCTCAAGGAAGTTTTAGACAATTGTATTGATGAGTTTGTAATGGGAGCTGGGAAAACCATAGATATCAGCATCAAAGACAATTTGGTCAGCGTCCGAGATTACGGAAGAGGTATTCCTCTAGGCAAAGTTGTGGATGTAGTTTCCAAAATGAATACTGGAGGTAAGTATGATAGTAAGGCTTTTAAAAAGTCTGTAGGCTTAAATGGTGTTGGAACAAAAGCAGTCAATGCACTATCTACATTTTTTAAAGTAGAATCTTCAAGAGAAAACCTATTAAAAACTGCGGAATTTCATCAAGGCAATCTGGTCTCCGAAGATGGCCCTGTGGAAACATCTAAGCGAAAGGGAACCAAAGTATCCTTTATTCCAGACGAAGTCATTTTTAAAAAATATAAATATAGGAATGAGTATGTAGAACGCATGCTTAAATACTATGTCTATTTAAATCCAGGTCTAACCATTGTTTTTAATGGTGAAAAATTCCATTCCGAAAACGGATTAAGGGATTTATTGGAAGATAACAATCCTAAGGATGATATGCTTTATCCCATCATTCATTTAAAAGGAGAAGATATTGAAATTGCTATAACGCATAGCAAAACACAATATAGTGAAGAATACCATTCCTTTGTGAATGGGCAACATACTACACAAGGAGGAACCCATCAATCTGCATTTAGGGAAGCATTAGCTAGGACCATTCGTGACTTTTATGGTAAGAATTATGAGGCCTCCGATATACGAAAGTCCATAATTTCGGCCATTGCCATTAAAGTGACGGAACCTATATTTGAAAGCCAGACTAAAACAAAGTTGGGTTCTACCGATATGGGGGGCGGTTTTCCTACAGTTAGGACCTATATCAATGATTTTGTAGGCAAACAGCTGGACAATTACCTGCACAAAAATCCTGATACTGCAGAAAAACTGCAACGAAAGATTATGCAGGCGGAACGGGAGAGAAAGGAATTATCTGGAATTCGAAAATTAGCCAAGGATCGGGCCAAAAAAGCGAGTTTACACAATAAGAAACTAAGGGATTGTAGAGTGCATCTTGGCGATATGAAAAATGAAAAACGTTTGGAGAGCACCTTGTTTATCACAGAGGGAGATTCTGCCTCTGGTTCTATCACCAAATCTAGAAACGTTACTACCCAAGCAGTATTTAGCCTAAGGGGAAAACCCTTAAATTCCTACGGTATGTCTAAGAAAATAGTATACGAGAACGAAGAGTTTAACCTATTACAGGCTGCCTTGAATATTGAAGAATCCATGGAGGATCTCAGATATAACAATGTGGTTATAGCTACTGATGCGGATGTTGATGGGATGCATATCCGTTTATTATTGATTACTTTTTTCCTTCAATTTTTCCCTGAGCTCATCAAGGAGAACCATCTTTATATATTACAAACTCCATTGTTTAGGGTGCGAAATAAGAAAGAAACAATTTATTGCTACAGTGAGGAGGAGCGCAGAAATGCGATAGAAAAACTAACAGGAAAACCAGAGATCACTAGGTTTAAAGGTTTGGGGGAAATCTCTCCAGATGAATTCCAGCACTTCATAGGAGATGACATTCGTTTGGAACCAGTGATGTTAGATAAAGCTATGTCTATTGAAAATTTATTGGAGTTCTATATGGGTAAAAACACACCTGATCGCCAGAAATTTATTATCGAAAATCTTAAAGTTGAACTTGATCTTGTTCGAGACAACTAAATATAAACCAAATTAATACGATTCTTTCTGAATGGAAGAGAATGAAGAAGTAAATGAAGGAATTAATGAAAACCTAGATGCCTCTCAGGACTCCTTAACCAAGGTTACAGGGATGTACAAAGACTGGTTTTTAGATTACGCTTCCTATGTTATTTTAGAACGTGCAGTACCTGCCATCGAAGACGGTTTTAAACCGGTGCAAAGAAGAATAATGCACGCCTTAAAGGAGCTTGATGACGGAAGATATAATAAAGTGGCTAATGTTGTTGGGCATACTATGCAGTACCATCCACATGGTGACGCAAGTATCGCCGATGCCATGGTGCAGATCGGACAAAAAGATTTACTCATAGATACTCAAGGAAACTGGGGAAATATTTTAACCGGAGACGGAGCTGCAGCATCGAGATACATTGAGGCTCGACTCTCAAAATTTGGATTGGAAGTTGTTTTTAGTCCAAAAATTACCGAATGGCAACAATCCTATGATGGCAGACGCAAGGAACCCGTAAATCTCCCGGTTAAATTTCCACTTCTACTGGCCTCTGGAGCGGAGGGAATAGCAGTTGGACTTTCAACGAAAGTGCTACCCCATAATTTTATTGAATTAATAGACGCTTCCGTTAAGCATTTAAAAGGACAACGTTTTACGCTGTTTCCAGACTTTCCTACAGCAGGGATTATAGATATTACCAATTATAACGAAGGACTAAGAGGGGGTAAAATTCGGGTAAGGGCTAAAATATCACAATTAGACAGAAATACACTGGTTATTAATGAAATACCTTACGGAACTAATACTTCTACTTTAATAGATTCGATACTTAAAGCTAATGAAAAGGGTAAAATAAAAATCAAAAAAATTGAGGATAATACTGCTGCAGATGTAGAAATCTTGATCCATTTGCCAAGTGGCCTATCGCCAGATAAGACCATAGATGCTCTTTATGCTTTCACAGCATGTGAATCTTCAATTTCACCCCTAGGATGTATTATTGAAGATAACAAGCCTCTTTTTATAGGGGTAGTAGAAATGCTAAAAAGATCTACTGATAATACAGTACAACTTTTAAAAGCTGAATTAGAAATACAGCTATCAGAACTTGAAGAACAATGGCACTTTACTTCCCTGGAGCGTATTTTTATTGAAAAAAGAATTTACCGCGACATTGAGGAAGAAGAAACGTGGGAAGGTGTGATACAGGCGATTGACAAGGGATTACAACCCCATGTTAGTCATCTCAAAAGACCTGTCACCCAGGAGGACATTGTGCGACTAACTGAGATTCGGATAAAAAGGATTTCTAAGTTCGATTTGGAAAAGGCCCAGCAGTTGATAGAAGGACTGGAAGAGAAAATTGCCCAAGTAAAACAACATCTTGAACATTTAATAGAATATGCAATTGATTATTTCAAGAGTTTAAAAGAAAAATACGGGAAAGGAAGAGAACGCAAATCAGAGATCCGAATTTTTGATGATATAGAAGCTACTAAAGTGGTCATACGAAACACCAAACTCTTTGTTAATAAAGAGGAAGGATTTGTTGGTACTTCATTAAAAAGAGATGAATACGTGACTGATTGTAGTGATATTGATGATATTATCTGTTTTACAAGGGACGGCCAAATGATAATCACCAAAGTGGATGCTAAGACATTTATTGGAAAAAATATCATTCATGTAGCGGTCTTCAAGAAAAAGGATAAGCGCACCATTTACAACATGATCTATAAGGACGGTAAAGGGGGACCTAGCTATATTAAGCGTTTTAACGTAACCAGTATCACAAGGGATAAGCCTTACGACTTGACCAATGGTAAGGCCAATTCAGAAATTACTTATTTTTCCGAAAATCCTAATGGGGAAGCAGAAGTTATTACGGTGCTATTGCGTCAGGCGGGAAGTATCAAAAAATTAAAGTGGGATATTGATTTTGCAGATGTTCTTATAAAAGGGAGGGCTTCCAAAGGTAATGTGGTAACAAAATACCCCATTAAACGAGTTGAACTAAAAGAAAAAGGGGTGTCAACTTTGAAGCCTAGAAAAATTTGGTTCGATGATGTGGTTAGAAGGCTAAATGTTGACGGAAGGGGTGACCTCCTCGGAGAATTTAAGGGCGATGATTTGCTTCTAGTTGTAACCCAAAAAGGATTCGCCAAAACCTTGATACCTGACCTTTCCATCCATTTTGATGAAGATATGATATTGTTAGAAAAATGGAATCCAGGCAAGCCATTATCTGCAGTATATTACGAGGGTGAAAAAGAAAAATATTTTATAAAACGCTTCGTTATAGAAAATGAGGGTAAGGAGGAATTATTCATTTCTGAACATCCAAAGTCCGTCTTAGAGCTTATCTCCACAGATTGGAGACCCGTCGTAGAAGTAGAATTCTCTAAACCTAGAGGCAAGGACACTAAGCCTAATCAAATAATTGATTTAGAGGATTTTATATCAGTTAAAGGAATAAAAGCTTTAGGGAATGTTTTAACATCCGAAAAGGTAAAGAGTGTTAATGCTATGGAACCATTGCCATTTGAAGAGCCCCAGGAGCAAAAACCAGAGGACATGGAAGTAGTAGATGAAGAGTCCTTGGACTCTTCAAATGATACCTCTTCAAATCCTTTAAAGCCTAAGGGGTCTAAACCAGAAGATGAGGGCCAAACACTTTTGTTTTAAGGAATATAATGAGGGGTTTTTTTAAAGAGTTCAAAGATTTTGCGATCAAAGGAAACATGATCGATATGGCGGTAGGGATTATTATTGGGACCGCTTTTAACGAGGTTGTAAATGCTATTGTAAAAAAAGTAATTATGCCTCCTTTAGAATTGCTGACCGACGATGTGAATTATTCGGATAGAAAATTAGTGCTTAGAGGACAACAGGGCAACCTAAAGGAAGTAGCTATAGCCTATGGGGAACTAATAGAAGTTTTTATAGACTTTATGGTAGTGGCCTTCACCATATTCGTGGTTATTAAGTTTATAAATCGTTTTAAATCTAAATCAGAAGATCCCATAAATCAAGAAGTGGCCACACCAAAAAACATAGAGTTGCTAGCCAATTTGGAAAAATTAATGAAGGAGCAAAATAAATTATTAAGAAGTATAAGAGAAAAATAGAGGTTCCTTTTTTTTTAAGCTAATTCACTATGTTGATGTTAAAATTTTAAGGAATAGCGGGAGTTTATTGTTATATTTACAAAAAAGTTGTTTTTATGGATTTTACCAATCCGTTAGTCTACGGAGTACCCTGTTTTATCGCATTTATTTTATTAGAATTAACCTATAGCAAAACGCACGGTGACGAGGATCTTTACAAATGGAAAGATTTCGCCGCCAGTGGATTTATGGGCATAGGTTCTGCTATAATAGCCCCACTAATAAAAGTTGTATCTGCAATTGTAATTTTTGAGTTCACTTATGAGCTTTTCAATCCTATTGGAACCGGTGGGATTAGGACAAATATTCTGGGATATCAATCTTTTGGTTATGCGTGGTATATTTGGCTACTTTGTCAGTTAGCAGATGATTTTACATATTATTGGTTTCACAGGGCTAATCATGAAATACGTATTCTATGGGCTGCCCATATAGTACACCATTCTTCTGATAATTTTAATTTGGGTACGGCCGTGAGAAACGGTTGGTTTACTATTTTATATAAGCCATTGTTTTATATGTGGATGCCAGCATTGGGCTTTCCTCCAGAAATGGTAGTGGTTTGTCTAGGTATTGAGGCACTATGGCAATTTCAGCTTCATTCTGTCTATATACCAAAAATGGGCTTTTTAGAGAAAATTTTTAATACGCATACCATGCACCAAGTTCACCATGCTCAAAATGTAGAATATTTGGACAAAAACCATGGAGGATTTCTCAATATATTTGACAAGCTATTTGGCACGTGGAAAGAATTAGATGATGATGTAGATGTAAAATATGGTGTTATCCATGCACCAGACTCTCATAATCCAATTGTTATTCTTACCCATGAGTTCAATGATATTTATAAAGACGTAAAGAAGTCTAAGAAACTTTCTCATGCGCTGATGTATATCTTTGGCCCTCCAGGTTGGAGCCATGACGGAAGCACCTTAACTGTAAAGCAGCAGCAACGACTTTTTAAACAACATAAAGATGTTAACCCTGAATTAGTTTACAGTAGACCAAATTAGTTTACAGAGCGCCACGCAAACAAAAAAAGCCCTTGGTTATCCAAGGGCTTTTTTTGTGTTGAAGATTAGTCTAATTTGCTCTTACTGCGCTACAGCTTCGCTTTACTGATCAACTTTATTTAAATAGTATAGGAATATTGAAAAAAGCAACCTTCAAAGGGATTAACATTATGAAATAGATTAGCCTCTAGGTGTTAAGATCACATATTTCCGAATTTAATCAAATGGGGCAGTGAAAATTGCAAACAGGGCTCACTTACTTTTCGTAGCAGTTCCCCTAGATTTCTTTTTGTCCCCAACAAAATTGTATTCAAAAGTGTAGGTGTCGTCTGTTGTGGAAAGGATCTTCATATGAACCGATTTTTCCTCTGCCATATTGTTAGGATTTATTTTTTTGGTAATGTATTCACAGTCATTTATCCATCTTACAGAAGAGGTGTCGCTCTTACCTTGAAAATAATCTATTTCGATACCTTTATTACGGACAAAGGTGGTAGTAATTTCTTCCCCGTCCACTGTAGTCGTAAATTCAAATTTCCCCTCTTTAAACAACTTACAGTTGCGTTCTGGTTGGTAACAAGAAGCGAATAAGAATACGCATAAAATAATGTAATAAGATTTTTTAATCATACCCACAAAGAAAAGAAAATTGCAGGTATCTACCATTTATTATTTCAGCAACTTTTAAATGGAAGACATTAAATAAATAACACTACTCTTTTCTCTCGAAATAAGATTCAAAGCTCCCATCAGCATAAAAAAAGACGATTTTTTGTATTGTTTTTTTTGAAGCAACCTTATGACTAACATTTGTTAAAATTGAAGGAGGAGTAATCTCTTTTTCTTTTTTAGGAGCAGAGAATTGGGTTGCGTTCTTCTCATCCGTATTTAAAGGAAAAATACCATCCCCCTGAAGCAACCAATAAAGATCGACCTCGGGGAAAGCATGAACAACTTTTAAAACAAATTCTAAACTCGGTTTGTTTCTGCCAGTTAACAAATGTGAAATACTGGAGCGCTGCACTCCAATCTTATCTGCTAACGCAGAGGCTGAAAGATCATAATATTCGATAATCGTTTCAAGTCTTTTGAGAAACACATCTTGATTTAACATTGTAACATATTTTACACAAAAGTAATCATTTATGAGATAACAGCAAGAGAGTTAATAATAAAAAACACTAATAAATAGTACATTAACTCTTTAGTTAAAGTATATTAAATCCTTGAAATACAATATTTTACATATGTGCTATGTAAATTTCTTATAAGAGTTGTAATAGTAGGTTACAAAAATAATACCCCATCCTATTGCGAGGCATTAATGTATACATTTGTATATTTTAGATGTATACATATGTAATTTTATTTGATGTTAGTTTTGTAAACAATAAATTAATAAAAAATGTATGCATCCATATAGTTTAGATTATTCAACCATAAAGGAGAAGGCCATAACAGGAAGATATGTGACCAATGTGCATATTGATAAAGTACTTGGCCTACCTTCAACAGAGTTGAAAATAGAAGAAATAGGTCTATCTGTGCTTCAAGAGAAAATTAAATTGGTCACTTTAGGGACAGGGCCAAAAAAAATATTAATGTGGTCCCAGATGCATGGAAATGAGACTACGACCACCAAATCTATTTTAGATCTTTTCAATTATCTAAAAGATTCTTCGGAGCTGGCAAAAACAATCCTTAGGGAATGTACCTTAAAGATTATCCCCATTCTAAACCCTGATGGGGCTTTCGCTTACACCCGTGTAAACGCTAATGAGATCGATTTAAATAGAGATGCATATGACCTTTCACAGCCGGAAAGCAAGGTTTTAAGAGCTGTTTATGATGCGTTTAAGCCCGACTTTTGCTTTAACCTTCATGATCAAAGGACCATATTTAACGTAGGAATAAACAAAAAGCCTGCAACCATTTCATTTTTGTCGCCAGCCTATGATAAAGAAAGGAATATTTCCAAAACAAGGGGAATTAGCATACAGTTGATTGTTGCTATGAACAGTCTTATCCAGCAATTAATACCTGGGCAAGTAGGTAGATATGATGATAGCTTTAATCATAATTGCGTGGGAGATTCATTTCAAATGTTAGATACCCCCACCGTGCTTTTCGAAGCAGGACATTTTCTGGATGATTACCAAAGGGAACAAACTAGGATGTACATCTTCTATGCGATTTTAAAAGGGGTGGAGACCATTGCTAAAGAAGAGATTCATCGCTACGTTCAAAGTAACTATTTTGAAATTCCTGAAAATAGCAAACTTTACTTCGATGTTTTAATAAAGAATGCGGACCAATTACGCCCTACACTTCCCAAAAATTCAGATCTGGGAATCCTTTATAAAGAGGTTTTAGATTTAGGCACCATAACTTTTATTCCGGTTTTGGACAAAACCGGGAACCTTAATCAATATTTCGGCCATAAAACATACAATTGTCTGGATGAAAAAGACGCTAAAAGTGTTAAATCCAATAAAATTCTTATGAATTGTATTCGATAAATATTGAATGAAATCGTTTGAAATCTACAATTCATTATGATTTTCCTAAAAAAAAGTATTATTTTTTACATTTAATTCCTTTATTTTCTATTTTTGCCTAAAATATTGACCATGAGTAAAGTTAAATTAGACGAAATAGATCATCAGATTCTGGACATGCTTATAGACAATACCAGAACTCCATTTACAGATATCGCAAAAAAGTTGTTAATCTCAGCAGGTACCGTGCATGTTAGAGTGAAGAAAATGGAAGAGGCAGGTATCATAAAAGGTTCATCATTGACATTGGATTATGTCAAATTAGGGTACGCGTTTATTGCCTATGTAGGAATATTTTTGGAAAAAACACATCAAACAAAATTTGTCTTGGAACGTTTAAACCAAATTCCATTTGTAACTGTGGCACACATAACAACTGGAAAATTCAATATTTTCTGTAAAATAAGGGCCAAAGACACTAATCATGCTAAAAATATCATTTTTAAAATTGATGATATTGATGGTATTAGCAGAACTGAAACCATGATTTCATTGGAAGAGAGTATTAATGATAAGAAGCGTTTGATGCACACCATTTTCAACGAGCTATAACCAAATTTATATCTTATATAACATCCCAATCATTACCTTTGATTGGGGTTTTTATTTTTATGTTATGAGAACAACAGATTTAAGTACAACTGATTACAATGCTTATTATAAACCTTATATTGAGGCATTGGGCGATATAGAATTAATGGACGCATTGAAAACGGGAATGGACCAATTTGTACTTCAAATAAAAAACATCCCAGAAGCTAAATTAACCTATGCCTATGGAGTTGGGAAATGGACTATTTTGGAGGTATTGGTACATTTGATAGATACGGAACGAATCTTTCAATATAGAGCACTTCGTTTTTATAGAAATGACAAAACACCCTTACCTGGGTTTGATCAAGACGAATATGTTCTAGCTTCTAATGCCAATGATCGTACTAAGGAAAGTATTATAAAGGAATATTTGGCCTTAAGACAGTCTACTATTGCTTTATTTGAAACCTTTGAGGAAGAAGCTTTAAAAAGAATAGGAATGGCGAGTAGTGCTAAAATGAGTGTTGGTGCAGCTGGCCTCATTATTTCAGGACATCAGAAACATCATCTGTCCATCCTAGAGAATCGATATGTATGATAATAGAAAGGTTTAAGATTTTTTTTACCTTAATAAAAAAAACATTTATTTCATGGAACAATAACGATCCATTTGGCAAAAGTGCCATTATCGCCTACTATACTTTATTTTCACTTCCTTCTTTATTAATGATCGTGGTATCCATATCTGGATATTTTTTTGGTGTTGATGCCGTCAAGGGAAGGATAGTAAAGAAATTAGGTGGGTTAATAGGGGAAGGAGTTTCTGAGGCCATAGAAGGAATGATTGCGAATGCCTCCCTGAACCAGAGTAGTACCTTTAGCATTATGCTTGGAGTTGTAATGTTACTTTTTGGTGCAACTGGCGTTTTTGTTCAATTGAAAAGGACCATGAATGCCATATGGCGGGTGAAATCAAAAAAAGATGGATTCCTTAAGACCTTGCGGGAAAGGTTGATTTCGTTTGGAATGATATTAGTTCTGGGGTTTTTATTCCTAGTCTCTTTGATTTTGTCCATAATATTAAACGTATTAAGCGAATATGTAGGACAAATAGCGCCTAATCTTGCGGCCATTTTTGCCGATATAATAAGCTTCCTGTTTTCATTTTGTTTTATTACAGGACTATTCGGTGCCATATTTAAGTGGTTGCCAGATATTGATATTCGTTGGAAAACTACTTTTTGGGGAGCCGGACTTACCACTATTCTCTTTTTAATAGGAGAGTACCTTTTGGGATTTTACTTTACTAAAAGTGATCCAACCTCAGTTTATGGAGGGTCTTCATCAGTTGTTCTAATCTTATTATGGGTGTATTACACCTGTATCATCATGTTTTTTGGGGCAGAATTCACCTTTCAATATGCTACCTATCGCGAGGAAAAAGTTGGTCCTAACAAAAAAGCTGTTAGTGAAGAATTATAATTATTCTTCATAATCTTCTTCAAGAGTATCCTCAAACTCATACTCAATTTCCTCTTCTTGCCCTCCAATAATTTCTGGTTTCACGGGTTTTATCTCTAGTTCCTTTTCCATCTTATCGTCAAATTCAGCGATAAATAGTGCTAAACATTTACTTATCTTGACAAGATAGAGGGTGTCTTCTGTTTTTACTTCTACAGCCTCCACGATTTCACCATGCATGTTTTTAAAAGAGATAATATCACTATCTCCGTAGCCATGTGGATATTTTTCAATGAGAAGGTTGGCCACTTGATGATCCAATTTCTTGTAGTCTACTAGCCTGCGTATCATAGTTTGTTTTTTAGGGTGATTTCTAATCCTAAGCTATGCTATTTATTTCTTACGCAACCCCTAGAGTTGTAAAACTGCCTTTTTTAGTAGGTGTACGCCTTAAACCTTGTAGTAATCAAAAGCCTTGATATACAAATTGTTAGGTATTTTTATGTCGATCTCTGGGTTTCCAATGGATCTCAAGAGCACAAAATTGATATTGCCATGCGAATTCTTTTTATCAAACTTCAATAAGCCCAAGATGGCTTGTATATCTTCTTCCGTGAAAACTATTTTTTTGTATCTCTTAAGAAATGTAGTCCTAATATCTTCCAACTCCTTTACTGATAGTCCTGTCAGTTCTTTGGATAAAAAAGCTTCCATGATCATTCCTATGGCTATTGCCTCCCCATGTAATAGTGTTTCATGAGTTGCGCTCTCTAGAAAATAGGATTCTATGGCATGTCCAAGAGTATGACCAAAATTTAATATTTTTCTTAAATTTTGTTCTGTGGGATCTTGAAGTACAACTTCATTTTTTATAAGAATGGAATGATAGATGAAATCATCCATTAACTCAAAATTAGAAAGCATCTGAAGCTCTGTCCAATATTTTTTGTCTTTGATAAGTCCATGTTTCAACATTTCAGCAAAACCACTTTGCAATTGCCTTTCTTCAAGCGTATTCAGAAAATCGGAAATTACCAAGACCATTTGTGGTTGGTTGATGACGCCAATCTGGTTTTTTAAAGCTCCTAAATCAATCCCAGTTTTACCTCCTACAGAAGCATCAACCATTGCTAATAGGGTAGTGGGTACATTGATGAAGGGTATGCCTCTTTTAAAGCAAGAAGCTATAAATCCGCCCATATCTGTGACAACCCCACCTCCTACATTGATCATAAGACTTTTGCGGTCTGCATCCAATTCGGACATGGCTTCCCATACCTGTGCACAGGTCTCCAAATTCTTATGGATTTCCCCAGCTTCTATTTCTATAATTTCATAAGAATAATCCCCGTTTATTTCGGCCATAAATAGGGGTAGGCAAAGATCATGGGTATTTTCGTCTACTAAGATGAAAATTTTGGAATAATTGGCATCTTTTAGGTGCTCGTTTAAAGCGTTATAGGCTTTTTCTTTAAAATGTACAACGTAAGAATCGCTCGCTATTGAATTCATGGTAAACGGATTAAAAAAGACAAAATAAAGGCTATTTTTATTGATAAGATAAATATTCTGTACTTATATTTGACCAGTTATGAAATTGACAATAATGGATCAAATTTTTGAAAATACTGCAACGGCTTTTGCACTAAAAACGGACTCTGAACTAGAAAGAGCTTATTTTTTATTTAAGATGATATCTAACGAACCTTTGGTAAGAATTGGTTCAGCGGTTACCAATTTTGCCATTAAGGCTCATTTACCAGTAGAAGGATTAATTAGAGCTACTGTTTTTGATCATTTTTGCGGCGGTGTCGATGGAAAAGATTGTATGCCCCTTATTGAAAAAATGTACCAAAAAGGGGTTTCTTCGGTATTGGATTATTCCGTTGAGGGAAAAGATGTAGAAAATCAATTTGATTCTGCCTACGAGAAAATTATGGAGATCCTCAATTTCGTCAAGGAAAAAGAAGCTATACCATACGCTGTATTTAAACCTACTGCTTTTGGCCGTTTTGCGATCTACCAAAAAATTGGGGAAGGCAAAACCCTTACTGAAGATGAAAACCAAGAATGGCATCGGATAATCAACAGATTTGACAAAGTATGCAAGAAGGCCTATGAAATGGATGTAGCCTTACTTATAGATGGAGAAGAAAGTTGGATGCAGGATGCTGCTGATAGTTTGGTGGAGAATATGATGGAAAAATACAATAAAGAAAAGCCCATTGTCTTTAATACCCTGCAAATGTATCGCTGGGATAGAATAGCTTATCTTAAAGAATTACATAAAAAGGCCCAATTAGGGAACTTTAAAATAGGTTTTAAGGTGGTTCGTGGGGCTTATATGGAAAAGGAGAATGATCGGGCGGAGAAGAAAGGTTATCTTACACCTATTTGTCCATCCAAAAAGGCTACCGATGAGAACTTTGATGAAGCAATATCCTATATTTTAGAGCACCTAGACATAATTGCTCTTTTCTCAGGTACTCATAATGAATTGAGCTGCTATAAGTTAATGGACCTCATGGAGAAAAGGAACATTGCTAAAAATGATCCCAATATTTGGTTTGGACAATTATACGGAATGAGTGATAATATCTCCTTCAATATGGCCGCACACGGTTACAATGTAGCCAAGTACTTGCCATTTGGTCCAGTAAGGGACGTAATGCCATACTTAATTAGAAGGGCAGAGGAAAATACATCGGTTTCAGGTCAGACAACAAGGGAAATTACTTTATTAAAAAAAGAGCGTACGCGTAGAAAAATATAAATTCAAAAGGAATAGTTGATAGGTTAGAGGTCCGTAACCCGTTCCACGATCACTTTTGAAGGGCAATTTTTAACTTCTAAAATTGCCTTTTTCTGTTTTATGGAGCCCTCAATAACATAAGTTCTACAAGGCACTGTCTTGGCATTACTTTTCCCAAAATCGATATCACCGTTCCTAAAAAAGGTATTGATATCCAAGGTATCTAACTTGTTGGAAGCTAAAAGTGCATTGATGTCTTCCGAATAAAAAATGGGTTTGGACCTTAGATCCTTTAATACCCTACAGTTAGGAAAATAACAGAATTCCGTTCCTGTTTCCTCTGTTTTTTTCTTAAAAAAGAACGTTAGAAAAACGATTCCAATAGAAAGACCGACTAAAAAGAAGCCGAGCCGTTTTATAAATGCCATACACTAAAAGATAAGAAAATTGATATCGCTATAAGAAAGGTCATACCATTCCCCAACCGATTTGTTGGTTAAAATACCGTGATACAAATATAGACCATTTCTTAATCCTTTATCAAATCTCAAGGAATTTTCGAGTCCACCATCTTCTCCTATTTTTAAAAGATAAGGTGTAAAAATGTTGCTGATGGAAATTGAAGATGTTTTTGGATACCTAGAAGGGATATTAGGTACCCCATAATGAATCACTCCAAATTTTTCTCTTGTAGGCTTGTCATGGGTGGTAATTTCACTTGTTTCAAAACACCCTCCTGTGTCAATGCTCACATCTATGATGACGGCTCCTTTTTTCATGTGCTCTACCATAGTACTAGTTACCACTACAGGTGATCTGTCCTTTCCTCTGGTGGCACCAATGGCTACATCACAGCGCTTTAAAGCCTTTAATAGATTTTTGGGTTGTATGGTAGACGTATACACTGTTTGTCTTAAATGAGTTTGTATATTTCTAAGCTTGGTAATGGAATTATCAAACACTTTTACATTGGCTCCCAAGCCAATAGCAGATCTGGCAGCAAATTCCCCAACAGTACCGGCACCAATAATAACCACCTCAACAGGAGGAACTCCACTGATATTCCCAAACATGAGTCCGTTACCTTTATTGGTGGCAGCCATAATTTCAGACGCAACTAGAACAGAAGAAATTCCTGCAATTTCACTTAAGGATCTTACCGCTGGGTATTTGCCTTCATCATCTAGGATATACTCAAATGCAATAGCCGTTACGCGTCTCTTGGCCAATTCCTCAAAATATTTTTTGGATTGGGTTTTTATCTGCAATGCGGAAATAATGGTCGCTTGCGGATTTAATAATTGAATTTCTGAAAAAGTGGGAGGTTCTACTTTAAGGATTAGGGGACAAGAGAAGACTTTTTTGGTGTCCCTAGTAATTTCTCCTCCCGCATTGGTATATTCAATATCTGAATAATTAGCCCCTTCACCAGCTCCAGATTCTATGAGTACCCTATGCCCGTGGGCAGTAATGGCATTTACAGCATCTGGGGTTAGACAAATACGCTTTTCTTGGAATTGATTTTCTTTAGGAATCCCTATGTAGAGCTCTCCTTTTTGTCGTAAAACTTCTAAAGTTTCTTCTTGTGGAAGTAGTTGTTGCTTACTAAAAGGTGAAGAAGGTTGGTTCATAGGTTGTAATTGAAGGTGCTAAAAACACATCATCCTCAAATTTACATTATTTTTCTTTTAAGTTCTTCTTTCTCCATTCGTAAACGTTCCTTTTCTTGTAGCATCTTTAATTCCGCATCCATGGCGTCCAAATCTATACCGTGTACGTGCTTGTCATACAATTTAATCCTAATAAAATACACAATAGGTATAATTATCATACAAACAGGAAGCAACCACAATACATTTTCCGTATCCACATATACATCCTCGGAATACACTGTTTCAAAAATCTGAAAGGCATACATCATTATTGGTATCAATATGATATGGTACCACCAATCCTTACACGTAAAAAACCAAATGATTAATAAGTATAAAGGAATGATTTTTTGAACCATAAACCATCCATACATGTTCACACTTCCAAATCCATTATCACCTATGGTATAACCCAATATATTAATAGTCAAAGTCTCTGGTAAATATTCATGTGCCTTGAAGATAAAAGGTGCCATTATTATAAAGAATACCATAAAGGAATCTATGAGCAATTTCTTTTTGGCTTTTTTATTTTTTGGAGGTATTTCTTCATTCATTAGAGCAAAATTGTAGGACATATACTTATATAACGCAAAAAAGGGTAATTTATGATTACCCTTTTTGAAAATTTAAAAAAAATTGTAACGAATATATTATCCGTTGCTATTTCCTTTGTTGATTTTTGTTTTGTCAACACCTTGCTCGTACAAAGAATCGTCACTTGCTGTACTTGAAGTACAGGAAGCAACCAACAATGTAGCAGCGGCCACAACAGCGAAAAGAATCTTTTTTGTGTTCATCGTAAAAAGTTTTTAGTTAGTAAAATTTCATCTTCAATACAAATGTAGGAAAAAAATTACAACTACTTTGCATTATAACGACAAAATAATACATTTTATCGATAAAAAAAATACTTTCATCGATTTTAGTGTCATTTAACAGAAAAATTACAATAATATTTTGAATTAACCGATAGGAGGTAAAACAAAATGATTATAAATTTGAGCCTTGAGTCTTGAGCCATGCGCACTCTTAACTTTATACTCCGCGATCTAAATTGGAACGCCTTTTTACTCAATAAATATCGTTGTTAAATGATTTTAGAATTACGAATACTTAATGTTTGAAATTTTTATTGAATTTCTTGAGCCTAAAATACAGTCATCAACTTCTGCTTACAGTATGTATAGCTATATTGCCGTTATTGCTATATGTATATCTGTGGATACCCTAATCTACTTCATTCACAATTCTTACGTATCATTTTGAGATAACTGCATTGCAGGCATATTATGTGCTAGGGAAACTATATGTGCTACTTTTATTAGGGTTCTGGTTTATCTCCGAATCTAGGTTTTGGCGGTATTGTTTCATTCCAGGGATACTATTGATTATTTATCAAACAGTATCCATTCTTGGGGGAGTACACTTGGGATTTATCATCTTATCCCTTTTAACCTTACTTTTTGGTTCGCTATATCTACTTGTTTTTTTTTTCTTTATCGAAGCTGTTTTTTTTTCGTGTACAAAATTCCACAGGGGTTGTTACCACTGATATCCTTGTGTTGGTAAGAGCAATCCAAGAACACAGGAACATCCTTGCTGTTAAAGAGAACACTAGAGATACCTTTAATAGGCAAACACATACCGTAAAGAGAAAACCATTATTAGATGATCTTAAAGATTTAGAAGCTAAGCGTCAATTTGGTTCAGAATTTAATTTTGTTTCTAAAACGGAAGCTCCATTACCAAAAGCAACAAAGATTGGAGTAGTAATAATTCTTTTGCTAATGCCTATTTATACTATTCATACAAGTTGGTTCCTACTGATTTTGTATAATTTCAATTTCTGGGATTCTCTTATAATTCTGGATTTCCAACCTTTCAAACTTTCGTCTATTTCTTATGTATTAAAATGTTCAGTTTAATTTATCTACTAATCTGGTTTTTAACATGTAAACAGATTTGGAGATATGGAGTACTCATGAATCTAATTATTGTGGCTTTTCAATTATTCTCCATTTTTAATCCAAGTTTTTCCTACACCTTTGATGAACATGAGCTGTATTATTCTTTTCCATTTGTGGTTCCTTTAGTATTGTTGTTATTCTTTTTGTTTACTGTAGTTAACTATCAAACAAAAATTAAGAAGGCAGATAAACAAATAGAACTAGAAATTTTGAAGATTATAGAAAAGCACCAATCTTCTATTTTAAATGAACCCTTTGCTAGTCGTCTAAAGCAATTGTTTGCAGAAAAACAGTATTTGGATAAAAAGGCATATGAGCAAAAGCTGGTAGCACTAAGGGAAACTCTTTCAATGGAATTGAAAGTACTCCAAAATAAGTCCTTATATTAGTTATAATTAAATAAAGCTTTTTTATAGGAAAATACACTAAAAAAAAACTTACACGCTTAGAGTATATTCTTTCACCTCTGGCAGTTTAATCACCTTTCAGGCAGATGATTACATTATTTTAATATGATTGAAACTTTTAAGAGAAAAAATGGGTTATGGGATACAAGATGGCTACGCGATGTAATTATCCCATTGATAATCATTCTAGTTTCCATTTCACTTTATATCCACCTATTTTTTAGTAAAACAGAAAATTATTTTACCTTTTTTAATTACAAATTACAGCATTACTATTTTTCAAATGATTTGTTTGTCTGGGTATTGTTGTCATGTGTAACTCCCATTACTCTGTTATCTATTTGGTTCTTCACGTCCATTCATTTATGGCGGAATTACATCTTATTTCCCTTGTTTATTTTTATATATGAATTTTGCGCACGTTTTATTAATATTGACAACCTTACCACTCTTTTAGAAAACATGGTGTTCAAATTCTTATTATCCCTCATGGTTTTAGGGGGATTGATTCTTATAGATAAATTTAGGCTAACAAAGCAGTTAAAAAGAAATTACCTATTATTAGATCTAGAACCAGACTTGGTTTTAAATATGAATTCAAAGAAGTTGTATTATAAACTTAGTGAATGGACCTCAAATCTAGAATCAATAAAGGGGGCATTATCCAAAGAACAATATTTAAAAAAACTCTATCAAACCCGACACGTTCTAGATGAAGAAAGTAGCTTCATTAATCTACAGCCCAATGGGGGAAGGAACAAAAGAAGAATTTTTGAACTAATTAGTACTATAATATTAGCCTCCATCCCTATTTTGTATATTTTATCTAGATTAATACCAGAAGGGCCAAAATCCTTTTCTTACGGATGGTTTTATATCCATGATCATGGCTTCAAAGATCTTCATATCTTTTTTTGGTATATTTTTTATAAGATTTTCGCATTGCTCCCATTAATGATATGGTTCATTAGTAGCAAGAATTGGTGGCGATACGCTATTATGGTGCCTATAACTCTATTTACATATCAAATTTGGGAGATGTTCAAGGATGATTCCAATGTTGTAGATCAATTTGAATTGGTAAAGGCAGCTCCTGCAATTCTTTTTATTATTGGACTGATATTGTTTCTGTCCTTTCAGATCCAATATAGACATAAGCTACACGACATATATGAAGATATTCTTAACGAAATAAATCTTATTTTAGAAGAGCTGAGCCAAGTCAATAGTAACTTGAATAACAAGAGGAAGGAGTTCGATTTAATTAAAGCTGACAACAGTCCTGAAAGTTTGGAAAAAAATAGGGCTTCCCTAATAAAAATTAGAGAAGCCTTAATAGCTGAATTGAATTATAAAAAAGCAGAATAGGGGGGCTATTCTTTGCTTTTTGTTTTTTCAATTTCTTGAGTCACATCCAAAAGAAGTTTTTGCAACTCCTTTTCTTGGCGTTCTCTAATTTTTTGTTCTATGATTTTTTCAATCTCCTGTTGCTTGGTGGCAGGTAACTGATCGAATTCCAACGTTTTGGATTCAGCTCCTTTTTTGATCATTTCACCTTCACCTGTCATTAGCCAAACTAAATTTAATTGAGGGTATGTTCTTAAGATCGTTTCAATAACATCACTTCCAATGGAAGCATGATTTTTTTTCATCCTTAAAGTATAACCGTTCCCGGCCCCTATGGACAAATCAAATTGTCGAGCACTTAAACCCGCGTATTTGACGAACTGTGTTAGTCTATCTATTGTCTTTAACATGATTGTGTTGTTGTTTGCAGAATTAATTCTACGTTTATATCGAATATACTAACAAAGATAGCTAAATAATGAGTGGTATAATATAAAAATGCAGGTTAAATAAAGTTAATTTTCTTATTTGTAGGACTTTATCTTCATTTTTGGTGGTTTATTCTGTATAAATGGTTTATTTATTAACAAAATTTTCACTATTCAAAAAATATATTAGCTAAAGATTATATTCGTAAATTATAAGGATTTCTTACTACAAGTACTCAAAATTATTTTTTGCTCAATCTATTCTTCTTTCTTCTAAAACGATTTTTGAAGAATAAATATTCAAGAAATATATTAATCGATGGTAAGGTTTCTAATTTTAGTATCAATAATTTCTATATATATATTAGAACAGTCCTCCGGGATATAAGAGAAAATCTTATCTGACCACTCTATAAAGACCCAAGCACCCGAATATAGATATTCTTCCACCCCGAAGTCCAATGCCTCATGCTCATGGTTTAATCTGTAAAAATCAAAATGATATCCCAATAATTCATTGGTTGTAGTATAATATTCATTAACAATACCAAACGTTGGACTGTTGGTATTGCCAGCCCCTCCTAATTCTTTTACCAAGGCTTTTATAAGGGTAGTTTTACCCGCACCCATAACTCCATGAAAGCAAATCACTTTGGATTTGGCCAATTCCACAATTTTTTTCGCCACTAAGGGCAGCTCTTTCTCCGAATACTTCATTTTAAATTGATCTAATTAACCTATCTAGGCTCTAGAACTATAAATGGAATAATAACCTCTTCCAAAGAAACACCACCATGTTGATAGGTATTCCTGAAATAACTAACATAATGGTTGTAGTTGTTGGGATAGGCAAAAAATAAATCATTCTTGGCGAAAATAAATGAACTACTTACATTAATACTGGGTAGATGAACATCTTTAGGATTTTTTATCTCCAAAACATCCTTTTGATCATAAGTAAGGCTTCTTCCGGTTTTATAACGCAAATTAAGGCTTGTTTCCTTATCGCCAATTACCTTGGAGGGTTGCTTTACATTTATGGTTCCATGATCTGTGGTAATTATTAATTTCAGTCCCATATTCTGCGCTTGCTGTATGATTTCTAGTAGGGGAGAGTTTTTGAACCAGCTAAGGGCAAGGGATCGGTAGGCTTTGTCATTGGATGCTAATTCCTTAATAACTTCCATTTCGGTTCTTGAATGGGAAAGCATATCCACAAAATTATATACAATAACCGTTAAGTCATTATTCTTATGTGTTTTAAAATTTTGAGACAAGTATCTTCCTTGTTTCAGGCTACTGATTTTATGGTAATCCCATTTTAGGTCTAGTCCTAATCGCTTTAATTGTGTTCCTAAAAATTCGGCTTCATACAAATTTTTACCCCCTTCTTCCGTATCGTTTTTCCACCAGTCGGGATACTTCTTTTCCATATCCAAAGGGGTTAGACCAGAAAATATTGCATTTCTTGCATACTGGGTTGCTGTGGGTAAAATGCTGTAATAGGGAATGTCTTTTTTCTTTTTGTAAAAGGTGTTCAAGGTGTCTTCAAAGGCTAACCATTGGTCATATCTTAAGTTATCTATGACTACCAATAAGGTTTTGCTGTCTTTTAACTCAGGCTTAACCAATTCCTTAAATAAGGTGTGCGACATTACTGGAGCATCTCCACCTTGGTACCAGTCTTCATAGTTTTTTTCCATAAACTTGCAGAACTGTGCATTGGCCTCGGTCTTTTGGGATTCTAATATTTCAAACATTCCAGAATCCTCAATTTCCTCTAAACGAAGTTCCCAATAGATGAGTTTCTTATAAAGTTCAGCCCATTCTTCATAGGAATTTACCATAGAAAGATCCATAGATATTTTCCTAAACTCCTGCTGATAATTAGCTGTAGTCTTTTCAGAAACCAGCCTGGAATGGTCTAGGTTCTTTTTAAGGGACAAGAGTATTTGGTTAGGATTTACAGGTTTTATAAGGTAGTCCGCTATTTTAGACCCTATTGCTTCCTCCATGATAAACTCCTCTTCACTTTTTGTAATCATCACAACGGGTAAGGAGGCATTAATGACCTTTATTTCGTTTAGTGTTTCTAAGCCCGAAATTCCAGGCATATTTTCATCCAAAAAGACAATGTCTACCTTGCTCTTGGTTAGTTCTTCCAAGGCTTCTTGTCCACTTAAACAGGTAATAACTTCGTAATTTTTACTTTCTAGGAATATAATATGTGGTTTAAGCAGATCAATTTCATCATCTACCCATAGGATTGTAATCTTGTTCATTTAGTGCTTATATTTACTGCCTTAAAGATTCGTCATTTTGATTAAATCAAACAAACTTAAAATTTTTAATGATCCAATTTACGGATTTATTAGTATACCCAATACGCTAATTTTTGACCTTATTGCCGAACCTTATTTTCAACGGTTACGAAGAATTTCGCAAATGGGTCTATCCTATTTGGTCTATCCAGGGGCAACCCATACCAGATTTCACCATGCTTTGGGGTGTATGCATTTGATGCAAAAAGCCATCCAAGTGCTTCGTTTTAAGAAGGTTGAGATAACGCAACTGGAAGAAGAGGGCTTGTTGTGTGCCATACTGCTGCACGATATTGGGCATGGCCCGTTTTCCCATGCCATGGAACATAGTATAGTAGAAGGGGTAAACCACGAGCGGATATCCCTCTTTTTTATGGAAAAACTGAATAAGAAGTTTAACGGAAGTTTAACTATGGCCATTCAGATCTTCAATAAAGCCTATCCCAAAAAATTCTTAAATCAATTGGTATCTAGTCAACTAGATATGGACCGGATGGATTATCTAAAAAGAGATAGTTTTTATACGGGGGTCGCAGAAGGCAATGTTAGCTCAGAGCGAATGATCACTATGCTCAATGTAGTAGATGGGGAATTGGTAGTAGAGGAAAAGGGAATCTACTCTGTTGAAAAATTCTTAATGGCAAGACGCTTTATGTATTGGCAGGTATACCTACACAAGACCGGATTGGTAGCAGAAAAGTTGCTTATCAGCGTTCTTAAAAGGGCCAAGGAATTACTGGATAAAGGGGAGGATATTGCGTGTAGTAAGCCATTATTGTTTTTTATTCAACATAAAATTAATGAGGAAAATTTTGATGATGACACTTTAGAAATATTTGCCAAATTGGATGATGTGGACATTTTATCAGCTCTAAAGTTATGGGTAGACCATCCCGATTTTGTGCTATCTAAATTATGCTACATGATCATCAATAGAAAATTGTTGACTATTAAAATGAAAAACAAACCCATAGAAGGTGAAAAGTTGCAAAAGCAATTCGATACATTTAAAAGTTCCTATAACCTAACCGATGAGGAAACTGCTTATTTTATTTTTAGTGGCGAAATTGAGAATAAGGCTTATGATCAAGACAAACAGAACATTAATATCGTTAGAAGAAATGGAAGGATAACAGACGTAGCCAAAGCATCTGACCATTTAAATTTGAAAGCACTATCTAAAACGGTAACTAAATATTATATCTGTTATCCCAAAGTTGACGTTTAACTATTTTTCTTACTTTTGTCCACATGAAATTTACGGCTAGCCAGATTGCGGGTATATTGGAAGGTGAGGTTGACGGTAACTCCGAAGTCACTGTTCATAAGCTGTGCAAAATAGAGGAAGGTGAGAGTGGTTCACTAACTTTTTTGGCAAATCCCAAGTATACTCCATACATATATACCACTGAGGCTTCTATCACAATAGTCAACAGGACCTTTAAACCAGAACATTTCTTGAAGACCACCCTAATAAAGGTAGACGATGCCTATGAGTCTTTCTCAAGGTTGTTAGAATATTATAATAAGGCAAAGAATACAAAGACAGGAATTGAAAGTCCTGTCTTTCTTTCTGATTCTTCAACCTATGGAACTGGATTTTACCTTGGTGCTTTCTCTTATTTGGGAGATAATGTGAAAATAGGGGATAATGTGAAAATTTACCCAAACGTTTATATTGGAGATAATGTATCCATCGGGAACAATGTAATCCTTTTTTCAGGGGCTAAAATTTACTCGGATACCCAGATTGGAAACAATTGCGTCATACATAGTGGAGTAGTGATAGGGGCCGATGGTTTTGGATTTGCTCCAAACGGCAATGGAGAATTTAACAAAATACCACAAACGGGTAACGTGATCTTGGAAGATAATGTAGATGTTGGTGCGGGTACTACCATAGATAGGGCTACTTTAGGCTCAACCATACTGCGGAAAGGCGTTAAATTGGATAACCAAATCCAAATAGCACACAATGTAGAAATAGGGGAACACACAGTAATAGCTGCGCAAACAGGTATTGCTGGATCCACAAAAATAGGTAAGAATTGTTTGATAGGAGGACAAGTGGGCATAGTTGGCCATATTGTGATTGGGGATAGGGTAAAAATACAAGCCCAATCAGGAATAGGTAGAAATATTAAGGATGGGGAGGTTTTACAAGGATCTCCATCTCTTCATTATGGAGATTTCAATAAATCCTATGTGCATTTTAAAAATTTACCTAAGCTTGTCAATAGATTAGAAGAACTAGAAAAAAATAAGACCAGTGAGTAAAAGTACTTCAAAACAAAGGACTATAGAGAAGGAGATTACACTTTCCGGTGTTGGATTGCATACCGGAGAAAATGTTACAATGAAATTTGTGCCGGCTCCAGAAAATCATGGATATGCATTCAAAAGAATTGATTTGGAAGGGGAACCCATTATTGAGGCCGACGCAAATTACGTAGTGAATACTCAGCGTGGTACCAATTTGGAGAAAAACGGGGTCAAGATTCAAACCTCTGAGCATGTTCTAGCTGCATTGGTAGGTTTAGAAATTGACAATGTCCTTATAGAATTAAATTCTTCCGAACCGCCTATTATGGATGGCTCTTCTAAATATTTTATAGAAGCGTTGGAAAAGGCCGGTATAGTAGAACAAAAGGCCATCAGAAAAGAATACATTGTAAAAGAGGTCATATCGTATAAAGATGAGGCTACGGGTAGCGAAATTACCATTATCCCTTCAGATGAATACCAAGTGACTACTATGGTCGATTTTGGAACCAAAGTTTTAGGGACCCAAAATGCTACCTTAGAACGCCTGTCAGATTTTAAAAAAGAAATAGCACCTGCACGTACCTTTAGTTTTTTACATGAATTGGAGATGTTGTTGGAGCACGGGTTGATCAAGGGAGGAGATTTAAACAACGCCATAGTTTACGTAGACAAGGAAATTTCTGAATCTACCATGTTGAAACTCCAGAAAGCTTTTAAAAAAGAAAAACTTTCTGTAAAGCCCAATGGCATCTTGGACAACCTAACATTACACCAACCAAATGAGGCAGCAAGACATAAATTACTGGATGTTATTGGAGATCTTGCCTTAACAGGTATTAGGATAAGAGGGAAGGTCATCGCAAACAAACCCGGACATTTTGTAAATACTCAATTTGCACAAAAATTGTCCAAGATGATAAAGTTGGAGAAAAGGAACAGCGTGCCTACCTATGATCTCAACCTGCCACCGTTGATGGATATCCATCAAATCATGGCCATGTTGCCACATAGACCTCCATTTTTGTTGATCGATAGAATTCTGGAACTCTCCGATAGTCACGTGGTAGGAATGAAAAACGTAACAATGAATGAGCCGTTTTTTATAGGTCATTTTCCCGATGCCCCAGTAATGCCAGGAGTTTTGCAGGTAGAAGCCATGGCGCAAACAGGAGGGATTTTAGTGTTGAGTACCGTTCCCGATCCGGAAAATTATCTGACTTTCTTCATGAAAATAGATAATGTAAAATTCAAACAAAAAGTATTGCCAGGGGATACCCTCATATTTCATTGTAGCCTAATCACACCAATACGCAGGGGTATTTGCCATATGCAAGCCTATGCCTATGCCAATGGAAAATTAGTTTGCGAGGCAGAAATGATGGCACAAATAGCAAAAAAGAAATAACATGAACCAACCACTGGCATATATACATCCAGGGGCAAAAATCGCCAAAAATGTGGTGGTGGAGCCCTTTACAACTATTCATAATAACGTTATTATTGGTGAGGGAACTTGGATAGGGTCCAATGTGACCATAATGGAAGGTGCAAGAATAGGAAAGAATTGCAATATTTTTCCTGGTGCAGTTATATCTGCAACCCCTCAAGACTTAAAATATAAAGGAGAGGAAACTACCGTAGAAATAGGTGATAATACTACTATACGGGAGTGTGCTACTATTAACAAGGGTACTTCTGATAGAATGAAGACCAAAATTGGAAAGAATTGCCTAATTATGGCATACTGTCATGTGGCCCATGATTGTTTTATAGGCGATAATTGTATCTTCTCTAATAATTCTACCCTGGCCGGACATGTTACTATTGGAGATAATGTAATTTTGGCAGGTTTGGTTGCTGTACATCAATTTGTATCCATAGGACATCACGCTTTTGTAACAGGAGGCTCTTTGGTTAGGAAGGATGTACCTCCTTATGTAAAAGCAGCAAGGGAACCATTATCCTACGTAGGAATCAATTCAGTAGGACTAAGGCGCAGAGGTTTCGAATCTGATAAGATTAGTGAAATCCAAAATATTTACAGAATACTCTATCAGAAAAATTATAATAATTCCCAGGCCGTGCAGATTATTGAGGCAGAGATGGAAGCAACACCTGAAAGGGATGAGATTTTACAGTTTATAAGAGATTCCCAAAGAGGGATTATGAAAGGATATTTTAGTACAAATTAATATATATGGCATCTACATCAGATATTAGAAAAGGATTATGCATCAGGTATAACCACGATATTTTTAAAATTATTGAATTTTTACACGTTAAACCAGGCAAAGGTCCTGCTTTTGTGCGTACTAAATTAAAAAGTGTCACCACTGGGAAAGTAATAGATAATACTTTTTCGTCCGGACATAAAATTGAAGATGTTCGTGTAGAGACCCGAACATACCAATTTCTTTATGCGGAAGGGGAAACCTATCATTTTATGAACACCGATGATTACAACCAAATTACACTTCAAGAAAGTTCTCTTGACGCTCCAGGATTATTAAAAGAAGGAGAATTGGTAACCATTTTGTTTAATACAGAGGATAGTATGCCCTTGTCCGTTGATATGCCAGCTAGTGTTATTTTGGAAGTTACCTACACAGAACCAGGAGTAAAAGGAAATACAGCTACTAATGCTACTAAACCTGCAAAGGTAGAGACTGGAGCTAGTGTGAATGTTCCGTTATTTATTAATGAAGGAGATAAAATTAAAGTGGACACAGAGAAAGGCGCTTATATGGAGCGTGTAAAAGAATAGTCTAGTTAATCAATCATATTAAGGTGTTTAACTGTTGGAGGGTACTCTGTGATTTGTTAAACACCTTTTCTAATTTCTTTTTATGAAATTTCCCATCCCTTATTCTTTAAAGCAAGTTGCGGCAATAATAAATACCCGTTATGTTGGGGCAGAAGATTTCCCTGTGTTGGGAATGAATGAAATTCATGTTGTGGAACATGGGGATATTGTTTTTGTTGACCACCCCAAATACTATGACAAGGCCTTAAACTCTAAGGCAACCATTGTGCTTATCAATAAGGAAGTAGATTGCCCAGACGGAAAGGCGCTTTTAATTTCTGACGATCCTTTCCGTGATTTCAACACCTTGACAAGCTTTTTTAGGCCTTTCGAAAAATCGTTAAATACCATTTCTCCAACTGCTAAAATTGGAGCACATACAACTGTACAGCCCAATGCTTTTATCGGGAATAATGTGGTGATTGGAGAACATTGTACCATTCATTCTAACGTCTCCATATATGATAATTGTGTCATAGGCAACCATGTTACCATTCATTCTGGTACTGTCTTGGGGGGAGATGCTTTTTATTACAAAAATCGTTCTACCGGATATGATAAATTGTTGTCTGGTGGAAGGGTAGTGGTGGAAGATTATGTAGATATAGGGGCTTTGTGTACTATAGATAAAGGAGTAACGGGGGATACCACTATTAAAAAAGGTTCAAAATTAGATAATCAAGTACATGTAGGCCATGATACCGTAATAGGAGAAAAATGTCTTATAGCTTCACAAACAGGCATTGCTGGCTGTGTAGTTATTGAGGACGAAGTCATCCTTTGGGGACAAGTAGGTATAATAAGTGGTATCACTATCGGACAAAAAGCAGTCGTTATGGCACAGAGTGGTGTATCTAAATCCTTGGAAGGTGGTAAAAATTATTTTGGCAGTCCAGCTGAGGAAGCAAGGGAGAAATTAAAGCAGTTAGCATATGTAAAGCAAATCCCTTCCATATTAGATAAATTGAAGGACAAATAAGCAGGGTAATACTTTAGAAATCGTTTTTTAAGACATATTTTTGTAAACCAAAAAATAAACCAAATATAGAATGAGCGTTTTAGTTAATAAGGACTCGAAAATTATTGTACAAGGTTTTACGGGTAGTGAAGGTACATTTCACGCCGAACAGATGATAGAATACGGAACCAATGTAGTCGGAGGTGTAACTCCAGGAAAAGGGGGACTAGAGCATTTGGGAAGACCTGTTTTTAATACTGTTGCGGAAGCAGTAGAGAAAGTAGGAGCGGATACGACTATTATTTTTGTTCCACCTGCATTTGCTGCAGACGCCATTATGGAAGCTGCCGAAGCGGGAATTAAAGTTATTATTACCATTACTGAAGGGATTCCTATAGCTGATATGGTGAAGGCTTACGACTACATAAAAGGTAAAGATTGCAGACTGATAGGTCCTAACTGTCCTGGCGTAATTACTCCAGGCGAGGCAAAAGTAGGTATTATGCCAGGTTTTGTATTTAAAAAAGGAACTATTGGAATAGTATCAAAATCAGGAACATTAACATACGAAGCTGCTGACCAAGTAGTGCGTCAAGGATTGGGGATAACTACAGCCATTGGAATTGGTGGTGATCCAATCATTGGTACCACCACTAAAGAAGCCGTTGAATTATTAATCAACGATCCAGAAACTGAATGTGTGGTCATGATAGGAGAGATTGGTGGTCAATTGGAAGCTGATGCTGCCCATTGGTACAAAGCCAGTGGAAGTAAAAAACCAATTATTGGATTCATTGCAGGTGAAACAGCTCCTGCGGGAAGAACAATGGGCCATGCAGGTGCTATTGTTGGTGGTAGTGATGATACTGCCCAAGCCAAAAAGCGCATAATGAGGGAGTGTGGAATTCACGTGGTAGATTCCCCTGCGGAAATTGGTCTTAAAGTAAAAGAAGTATTAGGGTCATAGTTGTCCTAAAAATGTATAGGATTCAGGTAATGAATCTCAAAAAAATCCCTATTGTTCTGAATTAAATTCGGGAGAAATAGGGATTTTTTTCGCCTTATCTGAAACATAGCCTATATTTGAATATCAACTTAAGTAAACAATGAAATCACATGAAACTTCTCGAAGGAAAAAATGTTATTATTACAGGTGCCAGTAGGGGCATAGGTATGGGAATTGCCAAGGTTTTTGCAGATCATGGTGCCAATGTAGCCTTTACCTATAGTTCTAGTGAGGCTCCTGCCCTTGAATTGGAAAAAGAATTAATGGCCAAAGGTGTTAAGGCCAAGGCCTACAAGAGTAATGCTGCCAGTTATGAGGACTCGGAACAATTGGTTGCCAAAATATTGCAAGATTTTGATTCCATAGACGTCTTAATAAATAATGCGGGCATTACCAAGGATAATTTGCTGATGCGTATGTCCGAAGATGATTTTGACACTGTAATAGAAATCAATTTAAAATCAGTTTTCAATATGACCAAGGCGGTACAACGTACTATGTTGAAACAACGCAAAGGATCTATCATCAATATGAGCAGTGTTGTAGGTGTTAAAGGGAATGCTGGCCAGACCAATTATGCCGCTTCAAAAGCAGGAATGATAGGATTTACAAAATCGGTAGCTTTAGAACTCGGTTCCAGAAACATTCGTTGTAATGCTATTGCTCCTGGATTTATTGAAACGGAAATGACCGATAAATTAGATGCTAAGGTAGTTCAGGGATGGAGAGATGGGATTCCACTTAAACGTGGTGGATCTCCTGATGATGTTGCAAATGCCTGCTTGTTCTTTGCCTCTGACTTATCAGCTTATGTAACCGGACAAGTTCTAAATGTTGATGGGGGAATGCTCACGTAGACAAAGAAGTTAATATCATAGGTAGTGTACCTTTTGTGTTAAAACAAAATATAATACAATGAGGTTCTAACTTCTGGCTTTAGAATGAATTAAAAAACGATATGCAAACATCTTCAGTACTATATATTTTGCTCGCAGCTTTGCTCGCATTCCCTATAGTATATGTCCAGTATTTTTACAAGAACAAAGGGAGTAGGAAACTAAGAATTTTCCTCTCCCTTTTACGTTTTTTAGCCATTTTTGGTCTTCTCTTAGTGTTGATAAATCCGAAATTAGCAAAAACAGAATACGAGATAGAGAAGTCTAATTTGGTGGTATTGGTAGATAATTCTACCTCTATAAAAAAAGCTAATACAAATACCAATGTAGATTCTCTCTTAAGAAAAATAACGGGCAATAAGAGTGTTTTAGACCTATTTAACCTTCAAACCTTTAGCTTTGGTAATGGCATAGAAACTTTGGATAGCTTAAATTTCACAAAAAAGAGCACCAATATTTCAGATGCATTAAAATCCCTTAACACCTTATTTGATGCCTCCAACACAGCGGTCATTATGATAAGTGACGGAAACCAGACTGTTGGGGAGGATTATGAATTTTACGGTTCTCCAAAAAAAGTTACGGTATATCCACTTGTTGTAGGGGATACGGCGACATATGATGATATTAGAATTTCTCAGGTCAATGTCAATACATATGCTTTTCTTAAGAATAAATTCCCCTTGGAAACATATGTTGCTTATGAAGGTGAAGGCAGTGTAAATACCGTTGTTCGGATTATGATAGAAGGAAAGGTAGTTGCAACAGAGACTATGACCTTTTCAAAAACGAATAATTCTAGAAGACTGAGTACACTACTTGAGGCAAAAACGGTTGGAGTCAAGGAGATAAAAATAACTGTAAGTCCATTGGAAAATGAAAAAAATGTTTCCAATAATGTACGGGAAGTAGCCTTAGAGGTAATCGATGAAAAAACCAATGTAGCTATCATTTCAGATATGCTTCATCCAGACATAGGGGCGCTAAAAAAAGCAATTGAAAGTAATGAACAACGCAGTGTAGATATATTAAACCCGAACACAAACGTTGATAAATTAGAAGATATTGATCTGTTTATTTTATATCAACCCGTACCTTCTTTTAAGCCTATTTATGACTTTATAGAAGTTAAAAGGGCACAGGTTTTCACTATAACAGGAACAAAAACAGATTGGCGTTTTTTGAATTCAGTTCAAAATAGTTTCGAAAAGAATTCCTATAATCAAGTTGAAGAAATTTTCCCGATATTAAATTCCAATTTCACCATTTTCAATAATGCTGAATTTTCTGTATCTAATTTTCCTCCTCTTGAAAGTGATCTCGGCGAAATTCTTATTATAAAACCCAACGAAACATTAATAAATCAACGCATCAAGGGCGTAGACGTTAGACAACCACTTTTGACGGTCTTAACTAATGATTCTAGAAAAGAGGCAGTCTTATTTGGTGAAAATATATGGAAATGGAGAATGCAAAGTTTTAGAAATGACAATGGATTCAATAATTTTGATGAATTAATTGCCAAGCTTGTGTTGTATTTGGCAACCAATAAATCGAAGGAACGCCTAACCGTCGATTATAATGTAATTTTCTCTGGTGCGGGTGAAGCTAAAATTAAAGCTTCTTTCTTTGATAAGACCTATATTTTTGACACCAATGCTTCTTTGTCCATAACAATCAAACGGCTTTCAGATAACTTTATACAGGAAATACCTTTCTTATTGAAAAATGGTTATTACGAGGTAGACTTAGAAAATTTCATCAGTGACTCCTATGAGTTTAAGGTAAATGTTAAAGATGAAACCATTTCAAAAACAGGTGGGTTCAAGATTCTAGATTTTGATATTGAAAAACAATTCTTATCCAGCAATTATAAAAAAATGGGAAGATTGGCGCAAAATACTGGTGGGAGTCTTTTTTATCCAATAGAGGTAGATAGTTTACTATCTAGGCTGATTACTGACAAACGTTATCTTCCTACCCAAGTAAGCAGCCAAAATGTCGTATCTTTAATTGATTTTAGAATCTTATTGGCTATAATTGTAGCCATTTTGACAGCGGAATGGTTTTTGCGTAAATTTAAAGGATTAAGTTAAATTAAATATAGAAAATGGACAAATTACCTAAGATTGCAATACCTGCGATTATTACTATTATTTTACTGGTTATTTTAATAACTAAATCTGCTGTTACCATTGGATCAGGTAAGGCCGGCGTTTTATACGAAACTTTTGGAGGAGGTGTCGTTACTGACGAACCCGCCCTGGGTGAAGGTTTTCATATTGTAGCCCCTTGGAACAAGGTATTCATCTATGAAGTACGACAACAAGAAGTATTTGAAAAGATGAACGTACTTTCTTCTAATGGATTGAATATTAAATTGGATGCTTCTGCATGGTTTGAACCTAAAAGAGAGTTTTTGGGGAAACTGCACCAAGAAAAAGGTGAAGAATACGTTCAACGCGTTCTATTGCCATCCATACGATCAGCAGCAAGAAGTGTTGTAGGTCGTTATACCCCTGAGCAATTATATTCCAGTAAAAGGGATGCCATACAACAGGAAATTTTTGAGGAGACCAGAAAAATCGTAGATGGACAGTACATTCAATTAAATGAGATTTTGGTGCGAGATGTAACTTTGCCAGCAACTATTAAAGAAGCTATTGAGCGTAAGTTAAAGCAAGAACAGGAATCTTTGGAATATGAATTTAGACTGGTGACCGCTGAAAAGGAAGCGGAAAAAGTAATTATAGAGGCCCAAGGTAAAGCAGATGCAAACAGAATTTTAAGTGCATCCCTAACCGATAAAATCCTTCAGGACAAAGGTATAGAAGCTACCTTAAAACTATCCCAATCACCAAATAGCAAAGTAATCGTTATTGGTTCTGGAGATGGTGGATTACCTGTCATTTTAGGGAATCAATAGTATTTTAACATATTTGAAACAAATTGTGAGACATAAATTTTTCAAGAATAAAAATTAGTATTATTTTTGTATCATTATGAAAAAGTATAGCGTACAGCATCATCATTTCTTTACTTGCAATCAGGCGAGCTAGAAATGTATTGTTGTAACAAAATATATTCTAACCCGTTTGAGCAATCAAACGGGTTTTGTTTTTAACATCCTGTTTATTTGTTCAGGCCAAAAACAAAAATTAAGCACATGAAAAAAATTAGAATTGCTATTCAAAAAAGTGGACGGCTAAATGAAGATTCCCTACAAATCTTAAAGGATTGTGGTATATCCATTGATAATGGAAAAGATCAACTAAAGGCCTCTTCAAGAAATTTCCCCTTGGAAGCCTTTTATCTTAGAAATGGCGATATACCCCAGTATCTAAGGGATGGCGTAGTGGACATAGCTATTATAGGTGAAAATGTTTTGATAGAGAAAGGGCAGGACCTTATAGTAGCCGAAAAACTAGGTTTTTCTAAATGCAAGGTTTCCTTGGCAATACCAAAATCTGTAAAATATAATTCCATAAAGGATTTTGAAGGGAAAAGGATTGCCACATCTTATCCAAATACGGTAGAAAATTATTTAAAGGAAAAAGGAGTTAAAGCGGAGTTGCATATTATCAATGGCTCAGTTGAAATTGCGCCCAATATTGGACTGGCAGATGCTATTTGTGACATTGTTTCCAGTGGCAGCACTCTTTTCAAAAACAATTTAAAAGAAGTAGAGGTGATGCTTCATAGTGAAGCTGTTTTGGTGGTCTCTCCGCAAATTTCTGAAGAAGGAAAGATACTCTTGGAAAAACTGCGTTTTAGGATTCAATCGGTTCTTAGAGCAAGGCAATCTAAATATGTACTATTAAACGCTCCAAATGAAAAATTGAAGGATATTATTGCTCTTTTACCAGGAATGAGGAGTCCAACAGTATTGCCATTGGCAGAAGAAGGGTGGAGTTCAGTGCATACGGTTATCAATAAAGATAAGTTCTGGGAAGTAATCGAGGAATTAAAAGAGGCTGGAGCAGAAGGTATTTTAGTTTGTCCAATTGAAAAAATGGTCCTGTAATGAACAAAATATATAATCCCGAAAGAAAAGAATGGGAAGCTATTTTAAAAAGGCCAACACAAGAAGTTGCCGACATAGAAGGGATTGTCAATCAAATCTTCAAAGAAGTGAAAGCAGATGGTGATGCCTTGATAACCAAGTATACCAAACAGTTTGATGGAGTTTTCCTGAAAAATATCAAGGTTACGGAAGCAGAAGTTAAGGAAGGTATTGCTTTAGTTTCTGAGGAACTTAAACAAGCTATTCTACAGGCAAAAAGTAATATTGAGGTTTTCCATAAGGCGCAACAAACTCCAAAAGTGGATGTAGAAACTACAAAAGGGGTTCAATGTTGGCAAGAAAAACGTCCAATTCAAAAAGTGGGACTTTACATTCCTGGAGGAACAGCACCTTTGTTTTCGACCATTTTAATGTTAGCAGTTCCTGCTGCCATTGCCGGTTGTAAAGACGTAGTCTTATGTTCCCCTCCCAATAAGGAAGGAAAAATTAATCCAGCCATATTGTATACTGCCAATCTATGTGGTGTGACCCAGATTTTCAAAGTTGGGGGTATCCAAGCTATTGCAGGGATGACCTTTGGAACGGAGTCCATTCCAAAAGTGTATAAAATCTTTGGACCTGGAAACCAATATGTGACAGTTGCAAAACAAATAGCCACCAAATATGGCGTAGCCATAGATATGCCTGCCGGACCCAGCGAGCTATTAGTGATGGCCGACGATACTGCTGATGCGGCATTTGTAGCTTCTGATCTATTGAGTCAGGCTGAACACGGTGTGGATAGTCAAGTAATTTTGGTCTCTACTTCCAAAAAACTGATAGAAGAAGTAGAAAAAGAGGTGGGAATCCAAATTGGAGTTCTTCCTAGAAAGGAAATAGCAGTAAAGGCCATTGCCAATAGTAAATTGATCTTTGTAGAGAATGAACAGACTGCTATTGACCTTATTAACGAGTATGGTCCTGAGCATTACATTCTTTGTGTTAAAAATGAGGCATTCTTTTTGGATAATACCTTAAATGCAGGTTCAGTATTTATAGGTAATTATACGCCAGAAAGTGCAGGGGATTATGCCTCAGGTACTAATCATACCTTACCTACTAATGGGTATGCTAAACAATACAGCGGGGTGAATTTAGATAGCTTTATGAAAAGTATGACTTTCCAAAAAATTTCAGATAAGGGTATCCAGGCAATTGGAAGGACCATAGAGGTAATGGCAGAAGCAGAAGGGTTACAGGCACATAAAAATGCAGTTACCCTCAGGTTACAAAGTTTGATTAACAATTAAAATATTTGGATCTAGTGCGAAGCGCAAAGATTCTGGAAATTTGTCCTTGTGACGTAGACTATGAAAATTGAAATAAATATAAACAACTTGGTAAGGGAGAATGTAAAAGGACTAAGTCCATATTCTTCTGCAAGGGATGAATATGTGTCTGATGGCTCCCAAATGGTGTTTTTAGATGCTAATGAAAATCCGTTTGAAAATGGGGTCAATCGATATCCTGACCCACAACAACGTTCATTAAAAGCAGTCCTAGCGGCTAATAAGGGAGTATCTTCATCTCAAATTCTATTGGGAAATGGCAGTGACGAGGTGCTCGATCTAATTTTTAGGGCATTTTGTGAACCAAAAGAGGATAATGTCATATCCCTACCACCAACCTATGGCATGTACAAAGTGCTTTCTTATATCAACAATATTGAAAATAGGGAAGTATTGTTAACCGAAGATTTTCAGCCCAATATCGCAGAAATCTTTAAAGTAAAAGATGAACATAGCAAACTCTTATTTATATGTTCACCAAACAATCCCACAGGTAATGGCATATCAAGTGCCATTATCCGTGAATTATTGAATAGATTTCACGGATTGGTAGTCATAGACGAAGCTTACATAGACTTCTCCAGCGATGTCAGCTGGATAACTGAGTTGTCAAATTACCCAAATTTGATAGTTACCCAGACACTTTCAAAAGCATATGGTTTGGCGGGGATTAGACTAGGAATCTGTTTTGCTTCAGAAGAAATAATAGCAATCCTTAATAAAATTAAACCACCATATAACATTAATGAACTTACTCAGCAGCGAGCTCTTGAAAGAATCGAGGATTTAGAAAGGGTAAACAAAGAAGTTTTAGCCATTTTAAAAGAAAGAGATGCGCTCTATAATGTTTTGGGAAGTATTGATTTTGTTGAAAAAATATATCCATCGGATGCTAATTTTATCTTAACTAAAGTAGATGACGCTACCAAAAGATACCATCAACTATTAAAGGCAGGTATTGTGGTTCGGAACAGGACTACCCAGCCCCTCTGCGAGAACACTTTAAGGTTTACTGTAGGAACTGCTAAGGAAAATAAGAAATTGATAAAACTATTAAAGAAAATAGATAACCAATAATAAAGAAGTCCAATCCTTAATTTTGAAGGACATTGGCTGTGAATTTATGAAAAAAGTATTATTTATAGATAGGGATGGCACTATCATCAAGGAAACGATTGACGAGCAAATTGATGCCTTTGACAAAATGATCTTTTATCCCAAAGTATTTACTTTTTTGGGTAAAATTGCGAAAGAGTTGGATTATGAATTGGTTATGATTACCAATCAGGACGGCTTGGGTACAGATGTTTTTCCTGAGGATACTTTTTGGCCAGTGCACAATTTTATCCTTAAGGCTTTCGAGAATGAAGGGGTAGTCTTTGATAAGGTATTCTTGGATAGAACCTTCCCACATGAAAATGCACCAACCAGAAAGCCTGGGACCGGTTTGTTGACGGAATATTTTTCTGCCGATTATGATTTAGCGAACTCCTTTGTGATAGGGGATAGATTAACTGATATAGAATTGGCAAAGAACCTTGGAGCCAAAGGAATTTATATCAACGACAATACCAATTTAGGTCCTGGGGAAATCACTGTAAAGCATGAAGAACTTAATGATGTGATAGCCTTGGAAAATAACGACTGGGAAAAAATATATGAGTTCTTAAAATTGAAGGATAGGGTTTTCGAAATTAACCGTAAGACCAATGAAACCGATATATTCATCAAATTGAATCTGGACGGTACTGGGAAAAGTAATATCAAAACCGGAATCGACTTTTTTGACCATATGTTAGATCAATTGGCACGACACGGTCAAATGGACCTTGATATTAATGTAAATGGTGATTTGGAGGTAGATGAGCACCACACCATTGAAGATACAGCAATAGCCTTAGGAGAGGTATTCCATAAGGCCTTGGGTAATAAACTGGGAATAGAAAGATATGGGTTCTGTTTACCAATGGATGATTGTTTGGCACAGGTGGCAATAGATTTTGGTGGCCGTAACTGGTTGGTATGGGAAACAGAATTTAGACGTGAAATGATAGGGAAAATGCCTACTGAAATGTTCTTTCATTTTTTTAAATCTTTTACTGATGGAGCGAAAGCTAATTTGAACATCAAAGCAGAAGGCACTAATGAACACCATAAAATTGAGGCTATTTTTAAAGCCTTCGCGAAGGCCATCAAAATGGCGGTGAAGCGGGACGTGGAAAAAATGGTTTTGCCTAGCACCAAGGGGGTGCTGTAATATTAAAATAATTGATTAAAGGGTATATGGAATCGGTTAAATAATTTAGTGATTCAATATAGCTCCTAAATCATACACATAAAAAATGAAAATAGTTATCATCAACTACGGTGCTGGAAATATTCAGAGTATCAAATTTGCAATAAAACGCTTGGGCTATGAAGCCGTTTTAAGTGATAATGTAGCCGAAATAAAAGCTGCGGATAAAGTCATCTTCCCTGGAGTGGGAGAAGCAAGTAGTGCTATGAAAAAGCTACGCGATAGTAAACTGGATACTATAATCCCAGATCTAAAACAACCGGTATTGGGAATATGTTTGGGCATGCAGCTTATGTGTCATTCTTCGGAAGAAGGAAATACCCAAGGTTTGGGGATTTTTGATGTGGATGTAAAGAAATTTTCAAACAAGGTAAAAGTGCCACAAATAGGGTGGAACCAGATATCCGATTTAAAAACATCTTTATTTAAAGATATATCCGAAAAGGAGCATATTTACTTGGTACATAGTTATTATGCCCCTATTTGTTCTGAAACCATTGCTGTATCCGAATATGATGTACGATATAGTGCAGCTTTGCGGAAGAATAATTTTTACGGGACTCAATTTCACCCAGAAAAAAGCAGCACGATTGGTGAAGTTATCCTCAAAAATTTTCTAGAAGTTATTTAAAAAATGGAAACGTACGTATCTACCAATAAAGAACAGTTGGACATCACTAAAATTCACCGATATATCAGTGAAGATTCTTATTGGGGAATGAAAAGATCCCTTGAAGATGTACAGAAAACAATTGACAATTCGTTCTGTTTTGGTTTGTATTCCGAAACAAACGAACAATTGGGCTTTGCTAGGGTAGTGACAGATTTTGTAGTATTTGCCTATGTGATGGACGTACTTATATTTAAAGACTCTCAAGGTAAAGGATTGGGATATAAATTAATATCACATGTGATGAATAGTGATGCTTTAATTGAGATAAAGACCTTTGCTCTGAAAACTAAAGATGCCCACTCGCTTTACGAGCGTTTTGGATTTGAAAAAATAGGAAACTCTACACTTTGGATGACCAAGGACAACGTAGTTCTTTAATAAATCAGTAAAATGAGAATAATACCTGCAATAGATATCATAGATGGTAAGTGTGTCCGCCTTTCAAAAGGAGATTACAATACTAAAAAAATATACAATGAACACCCTCTAGAGGTTGCTAAGGAATTCGAGGCCCATGGTATTGAATATCTGCACTTGGTTGATTTGGATGGTGCAAAATCTAAACACATCGTGAACCATAAGGTTTTGGAGCAGATTGCTGCAAATACGTCATTAAAGATAGATTTTGGTGGGGGTCTTAAAACCGATGAGGACCTGCAGATTGCGTTCAACAGCGGTGCCAAACAAATTACTGGAGGTAGTATTGCTGTTAAAGACAGGGACACCTTTATCAATTGGATACAAAAATATGGTGCCGATAAAATAATTCTAGGTGCAGATGCCAAAAATGAAAAGGTAGCTGTTTCTGGTTGGTTGGAAGATTCCAATGAGGAGTTAATACCTTTTATCCAATCCTATCAGAAAGAGGGTATTTCCTGTGTAATTTGCACAGACATCAGTAAGGACGGTATGTTGGAAGGTCCATCGTTTGATCTTTATAGCAAAATATTAAGGGAAGCAGGGCCAAAACTGAAGCTTATTGCCAGTGGGGGAATTTCCACTTTTGATGAACTGCCCAAATTGGCAGAAATGGGCTGTGAAGGCACTATTATAGGAAAGGCAATATATGAAGGCCGTATCTCAATGAAACAATTGGAAGACTTTGTCTTAAAATATAACTAAAGCAATAGTAAAGCTCAAAGTGGAAGAGTATTCTTTCATGTAAAACGATATTAGAATGTTAACAAAACGCATTATTCCTTGTTTGGATATTAAAAATGGACGCACCGTAAAAGGCATAAACTTTGTCGATTTACGTGATGCTGGCGATCCTGTGGAACTCGCTGAGATTTATGCAAGGACCGGAGCAGACGAATTGGTTTTCCTTGATATTTCTGCTACAGAAGAAAGAAGAAGAACCCTAGCCGATCTAGTGCTCAGGGTGGCTGAAAAAGTAAATATTCCCTTTACCGTTGGCGGGGGAATATCTTCCATTGAGGACGTTGATATTTTATTGCATAACGGGGCAGATAAGGTTTCCATTAACTCCTCTGCGGTAAAAAATCCTGGATTGATCAACGAATTGGTTGCTAAATTTGGATCTCAATGCATCGTGGTTGCCATAGATGCAAAAGAAATAGATGGAGAGTGGATTGTTCATTTAGTAGGAGGAAAAGTACCTACTACATTGAATCTTTTTGAATGGGCAAAAGAAGTGGAGCAAAGAGGCGCCGGAGAAATATTATTTACCTCTATGAACCATGATGGAACCAAAAATGGGTTTGCTAATCAAGCCTTGGCCAAATTGTCCACCGAATTGAATATTCCAATTATTGCATCGGGAGGAGCAGGCAATATTCAGCATTTTACAGATACCTTTATAGAAGGTAAGGCAGATGCTGCATTGGCCGCAAGTGTTTTTCATTTTAAGGAAATAGAAATAAAGAATTTAAAGGAAGAATTGAGAAAAAATAATATTCCTGTGCGTCTTTAAGTAGCCTATTTAATATTAAGTAAAGGTAGAGATAAGATTAAGTATACTATTTGTTATTAGTATATTATAAAAAAAATTGTATGAAAATAGATTTTACAAAAAATTCAGATAGATTAGTACCCGCCATCATACAGGATGCGAATACCAAGAATGTTTTAATGCTTGGCTACATGAACGAAGAGGCGTACCAAAAAACATTGGATACCAAAACTGTTACCTTCTTTAGTAGAACTAAAAATAGATTATGGACCAAAGGGGAAGAGAGTGGTAATTTCTTAAAACTGATCAATATTCAATTGGACTGTGACCAAGACACCTTGCTGATCTCGGTAGATCCCATTGGCCCTACCTGCCATAAGGGTACTGATACTTGTTGGGGCCAAGAAAATGTGCAAGACTTTGGGTTTATTTCCGGTTTGGAAGAAATCATCCAAAATAGAAAAAACCAAGCGGAAGGTAAGGCTCCCATTGAAGAAGGAGCAAAGCCTAGTTATGTTTCTTCACTTTTTCAAAAAGGCATTAATAAGGTAGCCCAAAAAGTTGGTGAAGAAGCTGTTGAAGTGGTTATTGAGGCTAAAGATAATAACGATGGACTTTTCTTGGACGAGAGTGCCGATCTGCTGTTCCATTACCTCATATTATTGCAGGCAAAAGGATTTAAATTAAATGATATCGTGGAGGTTTTAAAAACTAGGCAGAAGAAATCATAACCACCACACAACAAAAACTTTTAGCAATTCCCCATTGAATTTTTTTAGCCAAACCATGGGGGAATTTTTATTTGCCAATCGGGAATCTAAATCTATCTTAAAATCTTGATAGGAGTTCCAATGTAGATCAGATGTCGGACTTTCCGGCCATTGCTTTTTATAGGGAATATAAAACAAGGAAAAATTTCTCCTAAAGGTTGAAAAAGTTTCTTGGGACATCCAGTATCCAGCAAAACAACTATTATTTAAGGGTAAAAAGCTGGGATTTTGTAATCCTAAAGGAAGAAAAACCTGCGCCTTAAAACAAACCTTATGATCAAGACTTTCATGATCAATATTCATATCCCTCAATACCGTGCTTCCTTCTTGTGAATGGAGCAAAGGAATTTGCTGGTGTTTTATTTTTTCTTTTTTGTCATAAAAAGTATCCCTTTTGTTGGGCCCTATCAATTGATGTATTGGATTGGCAACAGTAGGGTCTAAGATGTAAAACTTATACGTAAGCTCTACATGCAACATCTTATTTTCTTCTAAGTCCTTCAAAATAAAATCAATTTCACCCAAACTAATTTTATCTTTTCTTATCGGGATATTATAGGCGAGTACCCTGTAGCGAGGCGAATGTTCGACAAGTTGAAGGAAAACACGTTCCATTTGATGACCTAATCTTATATTTTCTGGAATTGAATCAATCTTTAAATCCTGTAAATCAATTTCTGGGAAGTCAAATTGCTCTAGTCCGTCATAATTTCCATACCACAAGGGCGGTGTTTTAAAAAAGGTTACAAATTTTGAAAGGTTTTCGGGATTCATACGATGCTAAAGTAGGGTAAAGCGTTAAGTTTTCTTTAAAAAATAATGGGTCTCTTCCAAATGTATTAATTTTATAGCATGGCTATGAACAAAAGAAAAGGATTTCGTTTTTCTAATTACAAGTCACCGGACCAAACTCCATTCGAGAAGCTTTTTGAGATATTCAAAGAGTTGATTACACATACTTCAGGAGATGTGGATGAAGCGTTAGATTGGTTACGGGAGCTCGATAAGGAATACGAACTTACAGATGAAAATTACACCATTGAAGACTTTATTGAAGATCTAAAAGCAAAAGGATTTTTAAGAGAAGAATTCGAAGACGGTGGAGGAGAAGGAACAGGGGAAGGCAATGGGGATTTATCCATTACTGCTAAAATGGAGCGTGTTATTAGACAAGCCGCTTTAGACCAAATTTTCGGAAAACTAAAACGCAGTGGCTCAGGAAACCACAAAACTGGCAAATCTGGAAGGGGAGACGAGCATACAGGGGAATTCCGGGAATATCGCTATGGGGATGGATTGGAACATATTTCCATGACCGAAAGTTTAAAAAATGCCCAAATTAACCATGGGATGGACAGCTTTGCCCTAAGCGAAGATGATCTTGTAGTAGAGGATACTCAATACAAAGCTCAGATGAGTACTGTACTTATGATTGATATTTCCCACAGTATGATCCTTTATGGGGAAGATCGCATTACGCCTGCAAAAAAGGTAGCAATGGCCTTGGCTGAACTTATTACCACACGTTATCCCAAGGATACCTTGGAAATTTTAGTGTTTGGTAATGATGCTTGGCCAATTCCCATAAAAGATCTCCCGTATTTGAAAGTGGGACCGTACCATACCAATACTGTTGCTGGATTACAGTTGGCCATGGACATACTTAGAAGAAGGAGGAATACCAATAAACAGATTTTTATGATCACCGATGGCAAACCTAGTTGTCTGAGAATGCCAGACGGCACCTACTATAAGAATAGCGTTGGCTTGGATGATTATATCGTGGAGAAATGTTATAATATGGCCAGGCAGGCTAGAAAATTACACATTCCAATCACCACCTTCATGATTGCCCAAGATCCTTATTTAACCCAGTTTGTGCGACATTTTGCAGAAGCTAATAATGGGAAGGCCTTCTTTACAGGATTAAAAGGTCTAGGAGAAATGATTTTTGAAGATTATGAACAGAACAGAAGAAAAAGATTAAAGGGATAATAACCATTACTTATTACCAAGTAGTATTTAAAAAAATATATGAAATTGAACTATAAAGAAATAAAGACACTGGGTGATCTCAAAAATACGGGATACCAAACAAAAAAAATTAAAGATGAACTTAGGGATAACCTAATACATAAAATTAAGAATAAGGAACAAACCTTTACTGGGGTTTGGGGGTATGAAAATTCTGTGATTCCAGAATTGGAAAGAGCCATTCTTTCTAGACATAATATTAACCTTTTGGGACTTAGGGGACAAGCCAAAACTAGATTGGCGAGATTAATGGTGAATCTTCTGGATGAATTTATACCCGTCGTTGAAGGATCAGAGATCAATGACGATCCCCTAAAGCCTATGTCCCGGTATGCTATGGAGCTCATAAAAGATAAAGGAGATAAAACACCTATTTCTTGGTTGCCTAGAGAAGAGCGTTTTTATGAAAAATTGGCCACCCCTGATGTAACTGTAGCAGATTTAATTGGAGATGTAGATCCCATAAAGGCGGCAAACCTAAAATTGTCCTATGCAGATGACAGGGTGATCCATTTTGGGATGATTCCAAGGGCGAACCGCTGTATTTTTGTGATCAATGAATTACCAGACCTACAAGCTAGGATTCAAGTTTCCCTTTTCAACATATTACAAGAAGGGGATATTCAGATAAGAGGTTTTAAATTGCGCCTACCCTTGGACCTACAATTTGTATTTACAGCCAATCCAGAAGATTATACCAATAGGGGGAGTATAGTAACCCCTTTAAAAGATAGGATTGGATCACAAATATTAACACATTACCCTGAGGATATAAAAACAGCTCGGAAAATTACGGAACAGGAAGCCAAGTTAGACGAAAGGCAAACTAATGTTGTTTTTGTTCCAGACATGGCCAAAGATCTTTTGGAACAAATAAGTTTTGAAGCACGTGAAAGTGAATATGTAGATGCTAAGAGTGGGGTGAGTGCCAGAATGAGTATTACGGCTTTTGAGAACTTGTTGAGTACTGCAGAACGTCGTGCCTTGAAAAATGGTGAAGACAACACTAGTATCCGTTTAAACGACTTTATGGGTATCATTCCTTCCATTACAGGAAAAATAGAATTGGTATATGAAGGTGAACAGGAAGGAGCTGGGGGTGTAGCTTCTATTTTAGTGGAGGATGCCATTAAAACATTGTTCCCTATGTATTTCCCTAAAATTGATAAATTGGAACGAAAGGAGGCCGCTGGGCCTTACGATGAACTAATCTCTTGGTTTTTTGACGGGGAAGGCTTCGAAATATTGGATGATGCCACAGATAAAGAGTATAAAAAGGAGTTGGATAGTGTACCACCGCTAAATCAATTGATAAAGGAATATCAACCAGATGCCTTAAAAGAAGACAGTTACTTTTTAAAAGAACTATTGCTTTGGGGTTTGGTGGCCCACAAGAAATTAAGCAAACATCGGTTTACCGAGGGGTATCAATTTAAAGATCTTTACGGCAGCTTTATTAACGGTCTATAAAAACCCAAAAGCCCTTTCATTATGAGAGGGCTTTTTTTATCTAATAGAAATCATCTTATTGCCAAGAATCAATATTATCATTCATATCCATAAATTTATACTCTCCTACCAATACTTTACGGTACTTAAAGGAAATTAGCGTCAAAAAAATCAACAAAATATACAAGGTAACAATCAAAGATCCTACAGGAAGGAAAGTTACTGGAATTATAGATTCATCGTAGTCCGAATAACTAGATAAGATGTAAAGGGTATCAAAAATTTGAAACACATATACGAACATAATAATGTATAACATATACTCCAAATTTCTCATTTGGGGATCAGGATATTCATTTTCTCTTACTTTAAACCACGTTACATAGAGATATACAAAATGCGCCAAGGTCAAGATTGGAAATATGTAATTGTCAAATTTAAAAAAGTAGAACTTATTAGTATAAAGACCATAAAAATTAAGAACGATAAGTGTCATCAATATCACAATGGATAATACCTTAATCATTTTCCAAGGAAAGATGCGTAGTAGTATATTCATTAAAGTAGGTTTAAGGGCGCTTGGGGTACCCCTGTTTCAAAAGCAAAACGCAATATGTTTTCATTTATTTCAAACATTTCGATGAAGTGCAAGCATTGTTGACAATACGCAAAAAAGTGTTGTGTAATGTTGCACAGTCTTCCAAGTGAAGTACTGTTATAGTTGTGAAACCTAAAAAAAAGGGTGATGAAATACTAATCGTGAAATCAAGGAAAAATAAGTCTAATATCAAATTATTAATTTTGCGATTTAGGTTTCATCTTAACCCTACCTTTAAAGCTTAAAACCGACCCATGCAAAAGGAACGCAACTATTATCTAATTGAATTACAATTCTTGGGATTCCGATACAGCGGGTGGCAGAAACAGCCCGGTCAAAAGACCATTGAAAGCATGCTCTTGAAAACTTTAAAGTTCATATTGCCTGAACGAAAATTTAAAATATTGGGAGCCGGTCGCACCGATGCAAAGGTATCTGCCCTACAAGCTGCTTTTGAACTTTTTTTGGAAGACCTACCTTTGGACGACTTAATGGAATTTAAGGATTTATTCAATAAGAACTTACCTCCAGATATAAGAATAATATCCATTTCAAATGTTGTTAAGGACTTCAACATCATTCAAAATAGCAAAGAAAAGGAGTACGTCTATTTATTTTCATTTGGCCAAAAAAATCATCCTTTTAGCGCTCCCTTCATTGCTAACATACAGGATGATTTAGATTTGGAACTGATGACCAAAGCAGCACACCTGTTTGTTGGAGATCATGATTTCCGAAATTACACCACAAGACATCAGGACAATACTAATTATAATCGCAGTATTAAAAGCTGTGAAATTCAAGAGAACACCATATTAAAGGCCAATTTTTTTCCTGAAAAAAGCTATGCGCTTCACATTGTATCAGAAGGCTTTATGCGCTATCAAGTACGTATGGTCATGGGAGCTTTAATTTCACTGGGGAAAGGTGAGTTAAGCCTTAATGATATAAAAAGAACCCTTAAGCCAGAAACTGAATTCCTATTGTCCTATGTTGCTCCAGGTTCTGGATTATTGTTGAATAGATTGGATTTTCACTAATTTTTTTGCCCACATATTCCTATCTTTAAATCATAAAATACATCGTATGTCAAAAAAGAAATCCAACTATAAAACTACCCACAAGAAACAACCTAGAGCTAACAAAAAAATAGGGAAGGCACCAGGTACGGTAACCTATTTAGGATTTAGAGAAGGACAAAAAAGCGATGTAAGTATCATAGAATTTGATGAAAATTCATATCAAGTTTACCAAACGGACGTGGTTGAAAAAATTCTTGATTTTAAGAACTCGCCCTCAACTTCTTGGATTAATGTAGTTGGATTAAGTGATGAGGCCTATATAGAAAATCTTGGCAGGACTTTTGAGTTGAATCCATTGACTATTGAGGATGCGGTGAATACCAGTCAAAGACCAAAAATTGATGAATATGAAAACTATATTTTTTGCGTTCTAAAAATGATTTATCTGGATGCCAATAATGAACTGGTAAGTGAGCATGTTGCCTTTGTACTAATGGATAAAGCTGTACTTGTCTTTCAGGAACTTAAAGAAGACGTTTTCAATGGATTAAGAGATCGTATCCATACAAAATCGGGTCGTATTAGGAGTAGGGGAGCAGACTATTTACTTTTTACCCTTTTAGATGCCATTATAGATAATTATTTTGTTGTTTTGGAGAATATCAATTCGAAAATAGAGCAATTAGAGGAAGAAGTATATGATAATCCGACTCCATATACTGCACGAAAAATCCAAGATCTCAAAAAAGAGGTTTTAAGAGTACGTAGAAGGATATTTCCAGTAAAGGAATTGATCAACAGACTTATAGAATCCGAAAACCCCTTGGTCACAAAGGACACCAAATTGTTCTTAAAGGATTTAATGGATCACTGCCTCGAAATCAATGAAAGCCTTCAGATTTATAGAGAAATGTCCATGAGTTTATTAGAGATGTACATGAGTAATGTTAGCAATAAAATGAACGAGGTGATGAAAGTGCTTACCATTATGGCATCTATATTTATTCCTTTGACATTTATAGTTGGAATCTATGGGATGAACTTTTCCTTTATGCCGGAACTAGAGTGGAAATATGGCTATTTTGTTGTCTTAGGAGTTATGTTAACTCTTTTTATTACCATGTTAATTTTATTTAAAAAGAAACGCTGGCTTTAACAAACCATTTTGTTAATACTTCCCAAATACCGTTAAAGGCCGTTAAACACCTTGACAAATATAGCTATACCACGTATATTAGGATAGTTGGACATAATAAATATCTTATAAAAGCATTCGCCTAATACGCTAATATTCTATTGGCAAATCAAAGACTACCTGTCCAAAAGTAACATCACTTTTTTTAATCCTAAAAAACATATATCGAATATGAATTATTTAAATATTAATGAAGAAAAATTATTGCCTGTCGTTGTAGAACTCAATACATTATTGGCAGACTACCATATGTACTATCAAAAACTGAGAAACTTTCATTGGAACATTTTAGGGAATAACTTCTTTGATCTTCACGAGAAGTTTGAGGAGTTATATACTGATGCAAGAGTAAAGGTAGATGATATCGCAGAACGTATTTTAACGTTAAGGTATCATCCAATGAGTAATTACAGTGAATATTTAAAAGCGTCCGCAATTAAAGAAAGCATGAATTCTCTGACCGATAAGGAAATGGTAGTAGAAATTTTAGAATCACATAGTTTATTATTAAAACAGATGACAAAGGTGGTAAATAAAGCTGATTCTATTGGAGATGAAGGAACCATTGACCTGATTGGAGCCTATATTAGAAATCTTGAAAAAACAAGTTGGATGTTGGACGCTTGGAATAAGGAAAAAACTGATAAGCTAAGGAACGCTTCTGTAAGCTAGTCTTTGAGACTAATAACAGATTCAACATTAAAAGTAATTATTAGCACAAAATATGAGCAAAGTGCTAAAATTGATAATAGAATTACGAATATTAAAACAAAACATATGAAATCTATAAAGATAATACTAAGCACATTATTAATTTTCTCGGCAACTACAATATTCGCCCAAGAAAATAGTGAAATGACCTCAGAAACTGTAGAGAAAACCTATGAGGTTTATGAAAATGGAGAGTTGATAAAAAATTCTGTAAAAATTAATACAGTTATTTCCAGAGATGTTCTAATGGAGCCAGAGGACAAGTCCAAGGTAAATCAAGATCGTATATTCCAGAAAAAGAATGTTATGAAAACGGTGAAAATTGATAGCGATTCAGATAATGCCTATGACGAGATTATAAAATTTAGTTATAGGGCAGATATAAAGTCGGATTTTATGCTAGTTACCAATGACGATGAAATCATGGTAGCTATAGATAATGGAAATAAGTTAGAGATTGTAAAGAGCGAAAGCATTTACAAGAATAAACTTAAAAGCAATAAAGAAGCATATGTAATTACCGATGATAAAGGAAATGAAATAGAACTATTTATTGAAGATTATACATCTATGAAATAGACTAATTTAAGAATTAATGAAGTGGCACCGGGCCTTTATATTTTTAGTAATGTCAGGTATTACGGCAATTCTCGGATTTGGAGGATTGGCAGGTGCTGCTGAAGGAATCGCTAAAATACTTTTCTTCATCATTATGTTGGTTTTCCTACTGACCTTAATAAGTGGGTTATTCAGGAAATAAGAAAAGGGCGCTTAAAGGCGCTCTTTTCTTATTCGAATAAGTCTGAGGACAAATAACGGTCGCCCCTATCACATATAATAGAAACTATGACGCCTTTGTCTAAAGTTTTGGCCAACTCCAATGCAGCCACAGTTGCCCCACCACTGCTCATCCCGGAGAATATCCCTTCTTCTTTGGCTAACCTTTTGGCCATTACAATGGCAGATTCTTCGGTAACCTCAATAATCTGATCTACCTTACTTTTATCAAAAATTCTAGGTAAATATTCTTCTGGCCATTTTCGTATTCCAGGTATCCTAGCATCGTCCGCAGGTTGCACCCCAACAATCTGTATATTAGGATTCTTTTCCTTTAAAAAGGTAGAAGTCCCCATAATTGTTCCCGTGGTTCCCATTGAGGAAACAAAATGTGTGACTTTCCCTTCCGTATCTCGCCAAATTTCTGGACCTGTACTTTTGTAATGTGCCTTCCAATTATCGTCATTACCAAATTGGTTCAACATAATATATCCTTGATTAGCTACCTTATCCTCGGCATAGTCACGAGCACCTTCTATTCCAATATCAGCAGGGGTTAAGGTCACTTTTGCCCCATAGGCTCTCATGGTCTGTACCCTTTCCTTAGTAGAGTTTTCCGGCATTACCAATTCTATATCCAAACCATATATACCAGCAATCATAGCCAACGCTATGCCGGTATTTCCACTTGTTGCTTCAATTAATTTAGAGGTTTTGTCAATTTCGCCTCTTTCAAGACCACTTTGAATCATATTTAATGCAGCCCTGTCCTTGACGCTGCCCCCTGGATTATGTCCCTCCATTTTAAATAACAATCGGACATTAGGGTTTTGATTTAATACCCTTGATTCTACAAGGGGAGTATTTCCGATTAGATCTAATATGCTATACTCCATTGGAAATAGTTTTTATTTTTATCTCTGGAGTATGATATACTGTTGAATTAGCAGCAATAGATGACGTGATCCACGCATTACCGCCTATAATACTATTTTCACCTATAACCGTTTTTCCTCCTAAAATAGTTGCATTGGCATAAATGGTCACATTGTTTTCTATGGTAGGGTGTCTTTTGGTATTCTGAAGGTTTTTGGCGACATATAATCCCCCCAAGGTTACACCTTGATAAATTTTCACATTGTTTTTTATAATGGCGGTTTCCCCTATTACAACTCCAGTGGCATGGTCAATAAAAAATGAATCCCCAATTTGGGCACCAGGATTGATATCTACTCCTGTTTGTCTGTGTGCATATTCTGTCATTAAACGTGGCACTAAAGGAAATCCTTCTTCATATAATTCATGCGCTAAACGATAAATAGCTATAGCATAAAAACCAGGATACGCCATATACACCTCTTCTATGGATAGGGATGCCGGATCGCAGTTCACAATAGCCTCTGCATCTAAATTGAGTTTTTCTAAAATATCAGGAATTTTGGCCATGTAGTTGTTCCAAACTTTTTTGCAGGGGGTGTCTACCTCCCAACATGCTAAGCTTACTAATTGATCAAATTCAGTTTCTAAAATGTCTAAATTTTCTTCCACTGGAGTCTCTATGTCGAAAAGCATAAAAAAAAGTCGATCTGTAAAATTCTCTACATTCTGCTTCAACCGATATCTCAAATTTGGTTGTTTCTTATGCTGAATGATTTTCTTTATAATTGATTGTTTATCCATGTTGCATTCTAGTTAGTTCAAAATTAACCAATATTTCAAACGAAAGCTTCGAAAATGTGTAACTTTAAAGTATAATTTGAAAGCCTTTTGGTCGTATGCAGAATCCATTGATTACGAAAGATATTTTCGATTTTTTAAAAGAATTGGAAAAGAATAATAATAAAGAGTGGTTTACAGACCATAAAACACAATTCAAAACCTTGGAAGCCAAGGTTAAAAAATTCTATATCAGTGTGTTACAATCAATGCGTGAGTATGATGAACTAGAAAAATTAAAAATATTCCGTATCTATCGCGATGTACGATTTTCTAAGGACAAAACACCCTATAAAGTACATTTTGCAGGTTCCTTTTCCAGAATGGGCAGCACATTGAGGGGAGGGTATTATATCCGATTGAAACCAGGCGAAAGCTTTATTGCAGCAGGCTTTTGGGAACCAAATAAAGATGATCTCTTGAGGATAAGAAAAGAGTTTGAACTTGATTCTTCGGAAATAAGAGAAATACTTAATAATCCTTCATTTAAAAAAGTATGGGGAAACCTGCAAGGAGAAGAACTAAAAACAGCACCAAAAGGATTTGATAAAGAAGACCCCAATATTGACTTGATACGTAAAAAGCAATTCACTGTCATGAAAAACTTCTCAGACAAAGAGGTGTTTTCTCCTGATTTTGAGGATACCCTTACTGAATCCTTTAAGGCTATTAGGCCTTACTTTGATTTAATGAGCGATATCCTCACCACCAATTTAAATGGAGAAACTTTATTGGACTAATGCAGCCAGTTCTAGTAGCTGTATTTGATCTTTTAGACGCTCTATAACCATATTCATCATCCTTTTATTCAAGGCCGAAGAGTTTTGTATATAGGTTTCGTATTCCTCAACGGTAAACTGACCAATAATTAAACCCTTTAAGGAATTTCTAAATTTAATATCCTTTTGAACAGCATTTTCAATATATTCGATGCGCTTTTGAAGGGTAAGTTCATAGAATCTGTTCTTATGTTTTCCAATATAATTTTTGAAAACAGAAATAATCAAAAGGTTCTGTAATTTGATGATAGGGCGGAGGGTTTGGTTTTGAAAACGCTCATCTTTACTCATATCATCTGTAATTCTGGCAGAAGGAATCTCTGGACGAAGGCTCAAGAGATTAGTGGATCTAGTATTCATCTCACGGATTTTTTTAAAGGTAGCCATTAACATTAATCCTAATTTACCTATACCAATTAGTTTTTAACTGGGTTATGAACAAAAAAGCCATTGACCTTTTAGTCAATGGCTTTTAATTATATTTTAGTCTTGATTATTTGCTATCTATAAAATCCTGAAAGCTCTTTAGCTGCAAACTCTGATAATCCTTTGCATTTTTTTTCAGTTTGTCAAAGTCCGTTTTAGCCGAGCTGAACCGTTCCGAAATAACATTTAGGTTGTCCAATTCAGATTTTGTAGGTTTATCGTAGTTAGTAGCCAACTTGCTGTACAGGTCGGTCATCTTTTCCCTAAGCTGTAATTCAGCGGAACCAACATAATTATCCCCTGTGGTAACAACCAAGGTTTTCTTTAAATCATTCAATTTAGAGGACAACTTGGAATTGTCATTCGTTTGAGTTTGTTCCAACAGTGCGTCTACCTCGTAAACTAAATATGCTAATTCTTGAGTCATATTATACAGTTTCATGGTCGTTTCATTTTTAAGCTTCCGATCACTTGGTGAAAGGGGTGACTTATTGTCATAAACAAGCTCAAAAGTATGTTCAAAGGTGTCCTTGCCTTTATTCATGACAACTTTATACGTGCCAGCAGGAACTTTTGGTGCTGTAAACCCCCCAAAACTAAAGGTTTTGCCTTTGGCCACTCTAGGGACGTTACGGGTATATCCCCAATTAACTATGTTAATTCCTTTCGATTTACTAGGTCCAAGTTCCATAATTTTATTGCCTTCCATGTCCTGTATTTCCATCGCCATTTTTCCAAAGGTATGTCTCTTATTTAGGTAATACTTAATCTGTACGTCTTTGGTCTTGTTCTGACCCACAAATTGGGTCTCATTTCCAAATGCGCCAGAAAATCCTCCTTGTTCATCAATTACGGTTGGGTTATTCACGAAAAAATGCACGTTTTTATTCATGACCACGGGATTTAAATCCCTTAAGGGAGAAATATCATCTATAATAATAATACCTCTACCATGTGTTCCTAGTACAAGATCATTTGTTTTTTTGTGAAGGTCAATAAAATGAACTGCTACCGAGGGCATATTGTTTGTGAACTTATACCAATTTGTTCCGCCGTCCATGGTTATATAAAGCCCAAACTCAGTACCTAAAAACAATAGATTTGGATTCACATAATCTTCTTGTATGTTTCTGACCAAACCTTCAATATCTGGTGTAATAATGCTGGTCCACGATTTACCGAAATCTGTTGTTCTATACGTATAGGGCTTCATATCACCGCTTGTATGTCCTTCAAAAACAGCATAAGCCGTCCCTTTTTCAAAAGTACTTGCCTCTATGTGGTAACACCATGTATTTTTGGGTAATCCAATAATATTATTTACTGTATTGGTCCATGTTTTTCCACCGTCTTGGGTCACTTGGACATTACCATCATCTGTACCCACCCAAATGATATTTTCATCCATAGGGGATTCAGCAATTGTAAAAATAGTAGTATGATTTTCCGCACCAGAATTATCTTTAGAAAGTCCACCCGAATCTTCCTGATTTTGCTTTTTCGGGTCATTTGTCGTTAGGTCAGGGGAGATGATCTGCCATGTATCTCCCATATCCTCAGACTTATGTAAGTATTGACTGCCCATGTAAAAACGGTCCGGTTGATGCTCACTAATAGCCATTGGAGCATTCCAGTTAAAGCGCAACTTTAGAGTATTCTTTGTTGGAAGTGGCTGTATCGTCTTGGTTAGGTTTCTTTCCACATCATATCGCCATACGTTCTCTGCTCCTTGCATTTCGGAATAGATGATCTTTTTTGAAGGATGTTTCAAAACTCTAAATCCGTCCCCAGCACCTACAGAATTCCAATCCCTAGCCTCTACGCCTCCGGGAGAACTAGATGGCCCAAACCAAGAACCATTGTCCTGTAATCCTCCGTAAACATTGTAAGGTTCTTCATTATCCACACTCACATGATAAAATTGTGAAAGCGGCAGATTCTCAACAATTTCCATGGTATTACCACCATTCCAAGAGCGATATACACCTCCATCGGTACCAACATAAAGGATATCAGAATCTTTTATGCCAAAGGCGAAATCGTGGATATCACTATGCATATTACCAAGGTTTTTGAAGGTTTTGCCCCCATCCCTTGAAATAGAACCAGTAAGTCCTCCTTTTACCACTACATTTTCATCTTTTGGATCTACAATAATTCTAGAAAAATAAAAAGGCCTAACTGTAATTCCAAAATCATTGTTTAGTTGTTTCCATGATTCTCCTGCATCATCACTTCTATACAAGCCTTTCTTTTCGTCTTTTTCTGCCTCTATTACAGTGTAAAGGATATTTGGTTTTGATGGTGCTACCGCAATTCCTAATCGGCCCAAATTACCCTCAGGAAAACCATTGTGAATTTTTTTCCAATTGGCTCCTCCGTCAACTGATTTGTAAAGGGCACTATTACTACCTCCAGATTCAAAAGACCATCCTGTTCTTCTAAACTCCCACATGGAGGCATAAAGAATATTGGGATTAGATGGGTCCATAGTTAAATCTGCACATCCGGTCTTGCCATTTATGTATAGAAGCTTCTCCCATGTTTCTCCAGCATCTTTAGATTTATAAACCCCTCTTTCTTCACTGTCTCCCCATAAGGCACCCAAAACGCCTACATAAATTTCATTGGAATTTTCTGGGTTAACAATAATACTGGCAATACGCTCAGATGCTTTAAATCCAATTTTATTCCAATTAGTCCCCCCATCAATCGACTTATATAGGCCGTCTCCTATAGAAACACTATTCCTTGTCCATGTCTCCCCAGTTCCTACATAAATAGTGTTGTCAGGGTCATTAGGATCCAAGGTAACAGCACCTATAGACTGACAATATTCGTCAAAAATCGGATTGAATGTCATTCCTGCATCATTGGATTTCCAAACTCCGCCACCTGCCGTACCTGCATAGATAATTCGACTATTGGATGGGTGCACTTCTATGTCATTTATACGACCGCTCATAAGGGCAGGTCCAATATGTCTTGCTGTTATATCACCAAAAATTTCTTTACCATTATTAGTTTGTGATTCTTGGGCAAATCCGATAAAAGGGATGATCATTGCCCCAACTAAAAGTTTTACTAACGATTTTTTCATTTCAAATCAGTTTTTAATAAAAAAGACCCTTTTAAAAATAAAGAGCCTTTTCTTTTTTGTTTGATTATTTTTCTCCTTGCATGTCATCTGGAAACGTGAAAGCTCCATCCTCTATTGAGGGATTAAGTACAATACTCTTTATTGTTAAGGGACTTCCAGGTTGTCCTTTAACTCCTTGGGTCATGGAAAATGGAAAATACAAACCGTCAACTTCTTGGTAGTCACTCATGGTAACTTCTGATGTCATTCCTTTATCTGGACCTGATTTAACTTCTGATTGTACGGCTATGGGTACAAAATTTTCAGTATCAAAGAAGTAGAAGGAAACATCTTCTTCTTGTATACCATCAACCGTGATTGGTTCTTTAACCAACTTAATTTTAAATGTTTCTGCTCCGTCTATGGTTTCTTTACCCATTAATTCAACAGTATATCCTTTTTCCTTGTAATCGATGAATGAATCTGGGAAATCATTGGCATTCAATTTAAAATTAGCGGTAGCTTCTGCATCACTTTTTTCTGCCTTCATCGTCATAAAGTTATGACTCCATAAGGTGCTGCCATCAAATACCCCCTGTTTAATCTCCTTACCTTGAAAATTAATTACGGTCATTTGTCGTCCATCGTTTAATTGTAAAATTTCTAAAGGTATTTCCATACCTCCCTGACTTACCTTAGCAGTCATCTTTACACCTTTAATACTTTTCATTTTTTCCAATCCTCCAATATTTTCAAAATAATTGGCTAGTATTTCATCTGCCGTTTGGGCTTGAATGGGCACCAAAAAAGAAAAAAGTAAGGCAGCTACACTGGTTTTTAATGTCTTCATTTCCATTAGATTTATAGTATATGATTAGTAGCTTTTTACATGTATTGTTACAGCTATATTCAAAAATATCTTAATTTTTTTTAACATCTAGAAGTATTGTAGTTAAAATCGTCATAAGTATTCAAGCCTAACCTTCGATATTTTTAACTTTAATCGAAAATGTAGCGATACCATGAAAAAATCAATAAATCCTTACAATCAAAGAGAAGAATATCAGTTCAAAGAACTTAATATAACTGAGATTGAAGATAAACTCAATCTGGCGGCAGAGACGTTTATAAAATGGCGTAAAACCAATTTTCAGGATAGAGCCAAATTCATGTATAAGGCTGCGGAAGAATTAAAGAAACATAAACAAGAATATGCAGAAGTGATAACCAAAGAAATGGGTAAACCTATTAGTCAGGCTATCTCAGAAGTAGAAAAATGCGCTTGGGTATGTGAATATTATGCTGAACATGCAGCTTCTCAATTAAAAGACGAAATTATTGACACCGATGCCGAAGAAAGCTACGTTAGTTTGGAGCCTATAGGAGTGTTATTGGCCGTTATGCCTTGGAATTATCCCTTTTGGCAGGTATTCAGGTTTGCTGCACCTGCTCTAATGGCGGGTAATATTGGAGTACTAAAACACGCCTCCAACACGATGAAATCTGGGGAATTGATACAGCAGGTATTTAATAGGGCAGGTTTTCCAGAGGGGTGTTTTCAAAATTTGATAATTGGTAGTGATAAGATTGAGGGGATTATTAAAAATGATCATATAAAAGCGGTTACCTTAACAGGAAGTAAACCGGCCGGCTCTTCAGTAGCTTCCATAGCTGGAAAGAGCATAAAAAAATCTGTATTGGAACTTGGGGGGAGCAATGCCCTAGTTGTATTTAATGATGCTGATCTTGAAATGGCAGTACAAACATGTGTCAATGCAAGATTCCAAAATACAGGTCAAAGCTGCATTGCTGGTAAAAGACTACTTCTGCAAAAAGAGATAGCCGAGGAATTTACCAATAAATTCAAAACCCAAGTCTCTCAGTTAAAATCTGGGGACCCTATGGACAAGGATACCTATATTGGAGTAATGGCGAAAGAAGATTTGGCCAAGGAATTGGAGGATCAGATCAATACATCCATAGCCATGGGAGCAAAATTAGTCTTGGGAGGTAAACGACGAGGGACATTTTTTGAACCTACAGTTTTAACTCAGGTTACTAAGGAAATGCCCGTTTTTAAAGAAGAAACATTTGGACCTGCTATTGGCATAACCATTTTTGATAATGAAGAAGAGGCTGTTTCCCTAGTAAATTCTTCCATTTTTGGTCTTGGCGTCTCAATATTTACAAAAGACATACAAAAGGCAAAACGTTTGGTGCCACAATTTGATGATGGAGCGGTTTTTGTAAACGAACTGGTGAAAAGCGATCCAAGACTTCCATTTGGTGGAACTAAGATATCTGGCTATGGTCGAGAACTATCCTCGCATGGGATCATGGAGTTTATTAATAAAAAAACGGTATATATAAAATGATAATTTCGGCAATACTATTTTGTCAATAATTTGTTTTAAGGTCATTAATATTCTAAATTCATATTTCTGCCCTACAATCCAATTCCATGTTATTTTTTAATTAGAAAGTCGACTAATTTTGAAGTTAAATAGCGAATTATGAGATTTCATACTAGAAAATGGGTGAAGCCCGAAGATTTAAATGCAAATGAAACCCTATTTGGAGGCAGATTACTTGCTTGGATTGATGAAGAGGCTGCTTTATACAGTATTATTCAGCTCGAAAGTAAAAAAGTGGTTACCAAATATATGTCGGAAATTAATTTTATGAGCACGGCAGAAAAAGGAGATATTATTGAAATAGGGATTGAAGTGGTTAAATTTGGAAAATCGTCATTGACTTTAAATTGTGAAGTCCGCAATAAGATGACACGTGAAACAATAGTAACAGTAGACAATATTATCATGGTGAATCTAGGAGCAGATGGCAAGCCTTCATCTCATGGGAAAACCAAAATAGAGTATGTAAAAGATAGACTAGCGGCCGAAAATTAATTTTCAGCCCAGTTTTTTGCTATGGCCTGTACTTCATCGAGCACCCTTAAAAGGTTTCCTCCCCATAATTTTGCAATTTCTTCTTCCGTATACCCTCTTTTTATCAATTCTAAGGTCACATTAAAGGTTTCTGAAGCATCGTCCCATCCTTCAATACCTCCACCACCATCAAAATCGGAGCTAATCCCTACGTGATCAACGCCTATTAATTTCACCAAATAATCAATATGATTTGCAAAATCAGCCACATTTATAGCTTCTGGGGCATTTTTATCTTCCGCGGCCTGTAGTTTGGCCAGTTTTAAAACTTTAGGATAACTGGCCATGAAAACCGACCTTTGAACATCTGATAAATCAGCCAATTGAGATCTTTCGTACCAATCAATACCTAAAGAATCAGCTATCTTTGAATAGAGCTCTTTCAGATATGTCGCTCTAGCCTCATGTTTATCTGTGTTCAGATAGGAACTAAAAGCTACGGTCTGTACAACACCCCCATTTTTTTTCAATAGTAATAATTGCTCATCGTCCAAATTACGACTGTGATCACACAATGCCCTTGCCGATGAGTGTGAAGCAATAATTGGGGCTTTGGAAAGTGCCACCATTTGCTCCATAGAAGATTTTGATGGATGGGATACATCTATCATAATTCCTAACCTATTCATCTCAATAACAGCCTTTTTTCCTAACTCACTTAAACCGTTATATAGCCATATACTATCTTTTTCTCCTGTATTAGAATCACAAAATTGACTATGTCCATTGTGAGATAGGGAAATATATCTTGCTCCTAGACGATGGAATTTTTCAAAATTGGAAAGATCCTCTCCAAGGGGATAGGCATTTTCTACTCCTATCATGGCTACTTTTTTTCCAGACTTGGAAATGCGACGTACATCGTTGGAGGTCAAAGCCAATTCAATTTCATCAGGCGCTATGACTTCACAGAGTCTATGAATTGCTTCAAATTTTGACATTGCGTTTTCTGATGCCTTTTTGTATCCTTGCGCATTTAGCGAATCCTGTCCCGTATAGACGATTAACCAAGAGACATCTAGGCCGCCTTCCGTCATTTTTGGGAGATTTACCTGGGTATCTAAATTTTGTGAGTAATTAATGCTATCAGTAAAATTATCAACATTTATATCATTGTGGGTATCTATGGTTATTACCTTTTCGTGAATTCTATGGGCTTTTTCCAAAAGACTTTCTGTAATTTCTTTTTTCTCTTCTTTACAAGAAATTACGGTTAAAATGCATATAAATACGATAAATTGCTTCATGATAATTGGTTTTATACATACAAATAACGCAATTTGACAACACAAAAGGAAGTGTAGATAACATTTAATTGGCTAAACTATAGAGAAAGGTGATATTTAATTGACCAAACTTAACACTATTTGTGGCACTTGAATTTTGAATTCGCTTAATAAAGCAAAAAAACCAAATCCATTACTCATTGAAATCAAAAAACGTAGCATACCACTTATCCGACTTAGAATCTAAACTGAGTAATCTTTCTTTTGAAAAATTGACTTCTGAAGAGGCTACCCAATTGAAAAAATCATTTAATTCATTAAAAAGTAGCCTTGAAGAAAAGCTTATCGGCACTGTTTCTGCTCATGCTTCTGGCACGTACAGAGTTCAGGGAACAGAAATGGGCTTACTTCCTAAAAAAGACACTTCCATTAAAGCATCTACCCATCATCTAAAAAGCACGGGAGAGCATTTAGTTGCCATGGCAAGTCATGAAATAAGAACACCCCTAAACGGAATTATAGGATTTACTGATTTATTGAAGGAAAGTGAGCTTTCAGTGGAACAAAAGCAGCAGGTCTCTGCAATACAATCAGCTTCCTACAATCTCATGGACATTATCAATGAATTATTGGAATATTCCAAACTTTCAGCTGGTCTAGAGCATTTTGAAGCTGTGAATTTTAATTTTTACAGTTTAGTTAGGGATGTTATGTATCTCTGTAATATCCTAATCATGGATAAAGATGTGAAGCTGGAAGTGGATATGGACACCAAAATTCCAGAAATGTTGGTGGGAGATCCCTCCAAACTGTCTCAAATCCTCCTAAATCTCATTGGCAATGCCATAAAGTTTGTTAATAAGGGAGATATCCACCTTAAAATTCATGCCAAAAAGCAAAACAATAAGGATATTGTGTTGGATTTCAATATTATAGATACAGGCATAGGAATTTCCGAAAATAATATTGAGCATATTTTTGATGTTTTTAGACAAGCGGAAAATGATACTTTTAAGAAGTATGGCTGTTCTGGCTTAGGCCTCAACATAGTCAAACAAATAATTAAAAACCTTAATGGTAATATAAATGTTTCTAGTAAGTTAGGAGAAGGTACTACCTTTAATTTTGAGCTTCCTTTTGTTATTGGAGTCGAGATGTTAAATGAAACTGAGCAAGAGAAAAAAGTAACCAACACGAATAGGAAGGACCAAGTAAAGGGTATGCAGATCCTTGTTTTTGAGGATAATCTTCTGAACCAAAAACTTATAGAACAAAGGCTAAAAAGTTGGGGTTGTTTGGTACACGTTACAGATGATGCCAAATATGGTCTAAACATATTGGAAAACAACAATATAGATTTGGTTTTCATGGATCTGAGGATGCCTATAATGAATGGGTTCGAAGTAACCAGGAAAATAAGAAGCAGCAGAAATACCTATGTGAGTCAAATTCCAATCATTGCTTTAACGGCCGACTTTTCTATCAAGGATAAGGAACAATGCAGGGATAATGGTATCAATGATTATATTCTAAAACCTTATAGTCCAGATGAATTATTGATGAAACTAACTTCTAATAGAGCAGAGATGAAGATGAATGATATGATTGCCTCTAGGATTGGAGACCCTTCTAGAGAAATTATAAATGATGAAACACCAAAAATAGACCTCAAAATAATATTAGAGGAATGTATGGGTGAATTGGACCTGTTGGAAGAGCTTATCTCTCTTTACAAACAAAATGCATTCGAATTCATTGGTAAGGTGAAACACTATTTAAAGCTGAAAGATTTTAAAAATATTCAATTTGCAGCGCATAAAATAAAATCGGGTTTAGCCATGATGCAAACCTTCAGTTTACATTCTATAGTTGATCAAATTCACAAAACCTGCAACACAGATAAGGATTTAAAATACCTAGAATTTTTGTACAATTGTTTTTTGGAAGAGTACCCAGTAGTTGTAAATGCAATTGAAATAGAACTGAAAAAATTAAAATAAGGACTTAACTTAAGATTCATAATTCATGAAAAAAAATAAAAGGAATAAACTGTCAAAAGAGTCCTTTACCTTAAGAATGGATGATCTAAAAAATTTAGAAGTAATATCAGATGAAATACTTTATTCATTGGATTTTGAATCTTTGGAAAAGTTTATAAATGACACATCAGATATAGAGCATTTTATAGAATTGAAAAAAGAAGAGCTTGAAGTAAGGGCAAAACCAGATTTTAATGGTTTACGTTTAGAAAAGGGTAGGTCTACTGCTACCGATGCGTTCTATGAGGATATTTTTTCTATAAAGGACGATTGTGACAAGAATATCTTATTAGACACCATATTTGAAGCAGGTGATGAAAGAGAGATTCCCATTTTAAAGCAAATCATAGTTAACGAAGATAATTTAGGCATTCGCGAGAAAGCACTAAAAATATTAAATGGGATAACTGTTGAAAACTATTGGTTTTCTGAAGAAGAGGGAGCTGTACTGGAAATAGATAAAATAAGGAAGCGGTGTATCTTTAAGCCTCTTTTTGAAATTGCAGACTTTAATACCAAATTAATTTTATTGGAGCAAATTGCGGAAATAGGTGATAGTAAAGAAATGATCTTTCTTGATACAATAGATACCTCCAATAATGTGATCCTCAAGAAAAAAGTTAAACGAACCAAAATCCAATTAGCTGAAAAATTAAATTTAAAAGGTTCTAACGTTGTTCTAGATAATAATAATAAAATTGGGCAAACGAATACAGAAGAATCCATTCATTTTTTTGGAACTAAGTGCCTTGAACAGAAAATGGCTATACAACCTATTAAAGATTTCCATAGCATAAAAAGTAAAATGCCTTTAAGTCTAACTGATTTACTTGAAACACTAAAAATAAAAGAATCCCCTTCTTCTGACATACTGAATATTCAATTTAAATTGGATGCTGTGAAGGTGAGAGATACTATGACTTCTAATGACCATAGTAAGCGTAAACCTATGATTACCAAACCCAATTCACTTCTTATGAAGCTAGCATCTCAACTAAAAATAAATTTATGCAGATGGATAGTGGTTAAAAAATAGACTACCAATGCACATTAGTATGTTTACAACAAAAAAAAGCATCTTCACCACAAAAAATTTTTTCGTCGGTAGTAAATAAATAAATTTATTAAATAGTTTTAAAGTCCCAAGTTTAAATTAATTAAAAACCCGAAATTAATTATGTTATACGACACCTACGGAGAGGAATACTTAATCTTCCTTAAAGATTTAAATGAAATTTTAAGTTTAAACGAATTGGTGGAGTTAGACTATTTATAGTCAAATAACATCATACCTAAAATCCCAAATTATGGCAAACCTAAATCAAGACAACGCAGCTTACTTAAGTTTTATGCAAGATTTAAATGAAATCTTAGTCAATTTCAATATCAATAAAATAAATTATTCTTAGTGGAGAATATGAACCACTAAAAAAAGGAGCACCCAATAAGGTGCTCCTTTTTTTGTAAAATATTATGTGACAACAATTATCCCAAATAGGTTTTTAAGATCTTACTTCTAGAATTGTGTCTTAGCTTTCTAATAGCCTTTTCTCTTATTTGTCTAACTCTTTCCCTTGTCAAATCAAAAGTCAGCCCTATCTCAGCCAAGGTCATGGAGTGTTGATCCCCAATCCCGTAATATAGTTTTACCACATCGGCTTCTCTTTGTGACAATGTTTCCAATGCCCTAACAATTTCGATATTTAGAGATTGAAGCAATAGTTGCTTATCTGGGTTAGGTGATTCTCCCGATCGTAATACATCGTACAGGTTGGAATTCTCTCCTTCTATCAAAGGGGCATCCATGCTTACGTGCCGACCGGAGTTTTTCATAGATTGCTTAACCTCACTCACGGAAAGATCTAATTCTTTGGCTATTTCCTCGGCAGAAGGCGGACGCTCATGTGATTGTTCTAAATAGGAAAATGCTTTTTTAATCTTATTAATGGAACCAATCTTATTCAATGGTAGCCTCACAATTCTTGACTGTTCTGCCAAAGCCTGAAGAATAGATTGTCTGATCCACCAAACAGCATAAGATATAAACTTAAATCCCCTAGTCTCATCAAAACGTTTAGCTGCCTTTACCAGTCCTACATTTCCCTCATTGATCAAATCCGGTAATTTTAATCCTTGGTTTTGATACTGCTTAGCTACAGAAACAACAAATCTTAAATTCGCTGTAGTCAACTTATTTAAGGCCACTTGATCACCCTCTCTTATCTTTTGTGCCAGCTCCACTTCTTCATTTGCAGTAATCATGCCTATTTTGCTGATATCTTGCAAGTACTTATCCAATGATTTTGATTCTCTGTTAGTTACCTGCTTGATGATCTTTAGTTGCCTCATATATGGATTTTGTTTTAGAAAGTTTACAAGTTTATATTATACTCTTTTTTTAGCGATAATCCAAAAAACATCGGTATTTAACCCCTCTTTTTATGAAAAATTTAAGGTTTTTACGGAAATACGCTAAAATATGTTCGAATTATTTAATCAAACTGTACTTTTGAAGGAATAATTATGGGTATAATTTCAAAATGAGTAAAAGGGCATTAAAAAAATATCTTTCAGAATTAAAGCAAGAGGAATTGGCAGAGCAGCTAATAGATCTTTATGAAAGATTTCCTGTAGTTAAGGAATATTATGATTTTGTTTTCAATCCCAAAGAAGATAAGTTGGTGCAAGATGCAAAGGTAAAAATATCTAACGAATATTTTCCTGTAAAGCGCAAACGTCCTAAGGCCAGAAGATCAGTAGCTCAAAAGTTTTTGAAACACTTTACAAAATTGGGTGTTGAACCGCAATTGGTGGCCGATGTTATGCTTTATAATGTAGAAATTGCACAGGCCTATTCCGCTGATAAAAATGTTCCAGAGGCCTTTTATAAAAGTATGCTCAATTCTTTTTCGGAGGCTGTACAGTATATAGCACTAAATGAGATACTGCCAGATTTTAAAATCCGGATTGTAAGAATATTTAATACCACCCAAAATCAACAGTGGCCCAACGAAGAAGAATTTTCAAGGGCTTTGGATATAATAGATTAACATATGGCCATAGTCATTATTAGGCAGGACGGCAAAGCTTCCCAATGGAAAGCACTGCTGGAAAAAAAATCCCAAGACATTTTAATTTATGATTTTGGCGAAGAACATCCTAAGGAGACCATTACCATGGCGTTGGTTTGGCAGCACCCGAAAGGTTCCTTAAAAGCGTATCCCAATTTAAAATGTGTGGCATCTATGGGGGCTGGTGTAGATTTTATTTTGGCCGATTCGGATGTCTCGAAAAATATAATGATTACTAGGGTGGTAGATCCAATGTTGGCCAATGATATGTCTGAATTTGTTATTGCATGCATATTTTCCTATTTAAAAAACTTACCATTTTACGGGCAACAAGAATTACAGCAGCGTTGGACCAGAATGAAATACTTGCGAAAGAAAGATGTTACTATTGGTGTTTTAGGACTTGGTGAATTGGGAAGTACTCTTGCCATGGATCTACAAAATATGGGTTTCCAGGTTCAAGGCTGGGCCAACTCCAAAAAGGAAGCTATACAAACCTTTGTAGGCGAAAAGGAACTTCCCCAGTTTTTAGCTAGCACATCTATTTTAATATGTTTACTGCCATTGACCAAGGAAACCAAGAATATATTGAACAAGGAATTTTTAAGTAAACTACCAAAGGGTGCCTTTGTCATAAACGTTGCTAGAGGTGGTCATCTGGTAGAGAAGGATCTACTCGATTTGGTCAATAGTGGGCATTTGTCTGGTGCTAGTCTTGACGTCTTTACAGAAGAACCACTTCCTAAAGACCACCCATTTTGGGGACATCCTAAAATACAGATCACCCCCCATATTGCCAGTGTTTCATCTCCAAGTTCAATTGTACCTCAAATTTTAGAAAATTACAGTAGATTGACCAAAGGGCAGCCAATGATAAATGAGGTTTCGGTTTCCAAAGGATATTAAATTTTCATATTTCCGGGATATAAATTTCATTAAAGGGCAAAAAACTGCTAATTTTGAAAGATTCCCTCAATATCAAAATTTAGAACACAAAAAACAGACGCATCCTATTGGAGATTAAAAAAGCACAAGCAGAAAAGACCCTCTATGATTATCAATTAGAGGATCTGAATACTATTTTTAAGCATTTGGAAGAATCCCCAAAGGGTTCTAATTTATTGTATCAATTACCCACTGGGGGAGGAAAAACTGTTGTTTTTTCGGAAATTGCCAAAAGATACATTAAAGAAACACAAAAAAAAGTTGTGGTGTTAACCCACCGTATTGAGCTAAGTTCACAAACGTCTAAAATGCTCAAAGGTTTTGGAGTAAAAAACAAAATTATCAATAGCGATGTCAAGGAGCTTATAGACCAAGATGAGTTTATGTGCTTTGTGGCAATGGTGGAAACCTTGAATAATCGACTTCAAGAAGAAAAAGTTGAGATAAAAAATATTGGTCTTGTAATTATTGATGAAGCGCATTATAATTCATTCAGAAAACTGTTTAAATACTTTAAAAACTCTACTATTCTTGGGGTAACAGCCACTCCGTTAAGCTCCAACATTAAGCTTCCAATGAAGGATAATTACCAAAAACTGATCATGGGAGAGTCGATCAGCAATTTGATAAATAAAAAGTTTTTGGCACGTGCCAACATGTTTAACATGGACGTGAGTCTCAAAACACTTAAACTGGGAATCCATGGAGACTATACTGTTAAATCTTCCGATGAGCTTTATGGAAATTTAAGCATGCAGGGGAAACTTTTGGGATCTTATGAAGCGATTGCCAAGGGCACTAAGACTTTAATCTTCAATAATGGTATCAATACATCAAAATATGTATATGAGACCTTTAAAAAAGCAGGATATCCAATACGGCATCTGGACAATAAGAATACGGCTACTGAACGGAAGGAAATCTTAACATGGTTTTCTAATACTCCTGACGCAATTTTGACTTCTGTGAGTATTTTAACTACCGGTTTTGATGAGCCTACTGTGGAAACAATTATTCTTAACAGGGCCACCAAATCCCTGACCCTATATTTTCAAATGATAGGCAGGGGATCAAGGGTGTTACCGAATAAAGACGAATTTACTGTAATTGATCTAGGCAATAATATAGCAAGGTTTGGCATGTGGGATGCCCCAATGGATTGGAAGGAAATCTTTCATTTTCCCGATTTTTTCTTGGAGAACATTAGAAATGATGAAGAAATTGAGCGCGATTTTGTCTATGAAATGCCACAAGAATTAAAGGATAAATTCTCCAAATCTGCGATCTTGGACTTTAATGTAAAAGAAGAATATAAGAAAGTCTTTGCCCTAGGGCTAAAATCTAAAACTGTATTGGAAAATAGCATAGAACAACATGCTCAAATTTGTGTAGAAAATAGCGAGGATATTTTTGATGCCCGTGTTTTGGCGAAACAACTAAAGGAAGAAATAGCCTATAGAGTGCGATTGTATTCCTATTGCATTATGAACAACACCAAAAATTACAAAGAGTGGTTGGAGGAAGATTACGAGCGGAAGCTCCGATCTAGGATTTCCAAGAAATTTGCTTCCAAAATGTAACCCATGACGGCTATTTTGGTACCAAAAAAAATATTGATCATTGGTTTTGTTTGGCCCGAACCTTCTTCAACTGCAGCGGGGTCTAGAATGCTTCAGTTGTTGCTTTTTTTTAAAAGCAATAACTATCAGATTACTTTTGCATCTACCGCACAAGAATCAGATTTTTCTATGCAACTGGAAACCTTAGGCGTCCAGAAAAAAAGTATACGTTTAAACGACTCTGGATTTAATCAGTTCATTCAAGAATTAAAACCAGATATTGTCCTTTTCGATCGTTTCTTAACAGAAGAACAATTTGGATGGCGTGTCGCCAAAAATTCACCTAATGCCCTAAGGATTCTGGACACGGAAGACTTGCATTCCCTAAGATCAGTTCGGATGGAAGCCGAAAAGAATAAAAAAACTGCTTCGATTACCGATTGGAAACAAGCCGATATCACCAAAAGGGAAATTGGTAGTATATACAGATGTGATCTTTCATTGATCATTTCGAGCTATGAAATGGAACTTTTGCTTAACGAAATCAAAATTGATAAAAAAATATTAGTATTTCTACCGTTCATGTTAGATCCCATAAGGGAAACTAATAAAATGAATTGGCGGTCATTTGAGGATAGAAAGAATTTTATTAGTATTGGCAATGGAAAACATGCTCCAAATATAGATGCTATCCATTGGTTAAAAAAGGAAATCTGGCCATTGATTCGGGCGCAATTACAGACTGTTAATCTACATATTTATGGAGGTTATTTACCAGAAAGCATATTACGATTACACCAACCAAAAGAGGGTTTTTTTGTAATGGGCAGGGCCGAAAGCGCTACTGAAGTGTTAGGAGTAGCTAGGGTGAGTTTGGCGCCATTGCGATTTGGCGCGGGTATAAAAGGAAAACTTGTGGATGCCATGTTGTCTGGGACTCCTAACGTTACTACAGAAATAGGTGCCGAAGGTATGCATGCCAATCTTCAATGGAGCGGTATGATCTCAAATGATGCAGCTATCATAGCTAAAAACGCGGTAGTCTTATATACCAAAAAGGAGATTTGGACAAAATGCCAAGACCAAGGAGTGGCAATTATCAATAAACTATATGACAAAACCATACTGGAAGGATTTCTATTGCAGCGTATAAATGAAACTATTAACAACTTAAAGGATCATAGAATATCCAATTTTACTGGCGCAATGTTGATGCATCACACTATGGCTAGTACTAAATACATGGCCAAATGGATAGAAGCTAAAAATCAGTAGGCCTATTGATCTTTTATCGAGGGTAGAAGCGTTATTTTTGTATTTTGAATTTTTTTTATACTATTGAATTATGAGTAAGATCAATTGGAAAGTAGTCAAGGAATTTGAAGATATAACATATAAAAAATGCGATGGGGTAGCCCGTATCGCTTTTAATCGTCCAAACGTACGAAATGCCTTTAGACCTAAAACTACGAAGGAACTCTATGAGGCTTTTTACGATGCCCAGGAAGACACTTCTATTGGCGTAGTATTGTTATCCGGTGAAGGACCATCTACCAAAGATGGAGTGTATTCCTTTTGCAGTGGGGGAGACCAAAAGGCTAGGGGGCATCAAGGTTATGTTGGCGAAGACGGCATGCATCGTTTGAACATCTTGGAGGTACAGCGATTGATCCGTTTTATGCCAAAAGCAGTTATTGCTGTCGTACCAGGGTGGGCTGTTGGTGGAGGACACAGTCTTCATGTGGTCTGTGATCTTACACTTGCGAGCAAGGAACACGCTATTTTTAAACAGACAGATGCCGATGTTACTAGTTTTGACGGAGGCTATGGATCTGCTTATTTGGCCAAAATGGTGGGTCAGAAAAGGGCTAGGGAAATATTCTTTCTGGGAAGGAATTACACAGCTCAGGCGGCTTATGAAATGGGAATGGTAAATGCAGTCATCCCTCATGAAGAATTGGAAGATACCGCTTTTGAATGGGCACAGGAAATCTTAGCAAAGTCACCTACTTCTATAAAAATGTTGAAATTTGCTATGAACCTAACCGATGATGGTATGGTTGGTCAGCAAGTATTTGCTGGAGAGGCTACTAGATTAGCCTATATGACAGAAGAGGCGAAAGAGGGAAGAAATGCATTTCTTGAAAAGCGAAAGCCTGACTTTGGGAAGAACAAATGGATTCCCTAACAGATGTTATAGATAGCCCTGTCCTGTAATTAAAAAAGGACCCTATCTGAGAAGACAAAGCCCTTTTACGAGAACACTATATGAAAATGAAAATTCTTATTCTGTTTTTATATACTACTAAAGTATATACATTTGGTGCTCGCACGAAATTATTGTTGTGAATCAGTTCTATTTTGTGGTAGGTGGCCGTAATAGTGATATTTGTAATTATTCAATAGCTCTATCCAATTAGAAATACAAATTAATAAGGACCCAATATTTATGTCATTCAAAAAAATACACCCCATCTTAAAAGAAAACATTGCGCGTATTGGAATTACAGCCCCGACAGCTTTTCAAAAGGAGGTGATTTCAAAAATAAAGGGAGGTAGCAGTCTGTTTGCTATAGCTCCTCAAGGAGATGGGAAAACAACGGCCATGATCATAGCTACGATTCAAAAACTTGGAGCAGTGGCTTTTGAAGATTCCCCAAGGGCATTGATTTATGTAAAAGACAAACAATCAGCATTGGAGCTTGCTGAAAAATTTAAAGAATATACGTATGGAACCGACTTAAGGGTTTACTGTGCCTATGAAGAGCATAATATAGAATTGCAGAGAGAAGAAATTTATTTAGGAACTGACATTGTTATTGCCACACCAAAAAGATTAAGTCGTATTTTTTATCTCAATGGAATACATTTAGGACAATTAAAATTGTTCATGGTAGAAGATGCAGCGTTTTTGGTGAAGGCAAGTGATTACTCTGATGTGATTCGCATTCCGGAAAGTATAGAAAAATGCCAATACATTATATTTGGCGAAAAATTTGACAATCGAATGGAGAAAATGCGAGACTCTTTTATGTACAATGCGGAAACTATTACCGCTGAATAATTAGAATTCTATGGAAACAAAAGACAAGTATATAAATGTGTATACGGGAAGTGAAGTAGATGTGATCCTTTTAAAAGGATTATTAGAGGAAAATGGAATAGGTACTCTAGTTAAAAACCAAAATGAATCTGCTCGTGTTTCAGGTTTTGGTGGAGGCTTGTATGGTGGCGTTAGGCTGTTTGTTTTAGAATCTGACGAGACAAAGGCAACTCCCATAATAGAAGGTTTCAAAGTAGATTAAGCTCCCAAGGGGTATAGGTATAAAAAAAGGCTTCACCTTTTAAGACGAAGCCCTTTTTACGAGAACACTATATGAAAATAAAAATTTTATTACTTATTTACAGGACTAAAGTAGTTTCCTTTTAGTCGCTTAGGGAACTTTTGTTGCGAAGTGGCACCTCCTTGTGGTGGAAACCACTTTTTAAGTTATGTCCTTTATTATTTAACAGTTTTCATAGCTGCATTTGCGCTATTCATTGTTATTAATTCTAAAAATTTAAGGGAAAGGGTAAAAAATAATCAGTTTTTAAAATATGATATGCCTAGTTTAAATAACACAATGTTCTTTATTTTAGTACTTAAATGAATTTATCTTCTATAATCTTTTCAAAATTTCGTACTTTAAATATATGGTTCCCTAAAAGTAACGAGTTTATATTTATAAGTTAAACAAGTTTATTTTACAAACAACCCACAGATGTTAGAACTAGTCTATTGCTCCAAAGCAAAAAAGAATACCGATAACATCAAAATAGTTGACATTTTGAAAATATCACGTACTTACAACCAAAAATCTCATATAACCGGTTGTTTGGTGTTTCACAATGATATTTTCGTTCAAATAATTGAAGGAAATTCCAAAAACATACATCAACTTTTTCAAAATATAGAAAAAGATGATAGACATTACGATGTAAATCTATTGTGGGAAGGACATATTCCTAAAAGGCACTTCGGCGATTGGTCTATGGCATTCCATGACTTGGGAGAAGAAGGTATACTAGGAAAGGACCTTCTAACCTTTGAAAGAAACTTGTTTCAATTATCTGAAAGTGCCGATAAAACCTCCCCAGCTTCTTATTTATTTTGGCTCAATGTCCGCAAACAAATTATAGGCTGGCTCGTATAAAAAATGATATGAGAAGTTAAAAGGTCATAGCTCTAAAATTAAGGATACACAACTACTCTGAAGGTCTTGCCCAATTCTACTTAATCGTTGCTATTACCTCCGATATAAATTCATTTATGTCAAATATAGGGTCCTCAGCTAATCCCGTCCTTACTATCACCAATTCCTTGGAAGGTATTATGAAAACATATTGGCCTTCGTATCCATTTGCAGAGTATAAATCTCTGGGAACATCTGGATACTTTCCTTCTGCGTTTAACCAAAAATGTGCTCCGTAAGTACCATCAGACTCAACCGTGGGAGTGGTTATGTACGTTACCCAATCTTTAGAAAAAAGTTGTTCTCCTTGCCATTGACCATTATTGAGGTACAACAGACCAAATTTTGCCCAATCCCTAGTGTTCGCCCAAGCATAGGACGACCCTACAAAATTGTTCTCCATATCGGTTTCAATTACCATAGAATGCATACCTATTTTGTCTATTAAAGACTGATAGGGAAAATCTAGATATTCCTGATTTTTCGTAACATAATGGTGCAATAGTCCCGATAAAAGATTTGATGTTCCAGAAGAGTAATTCCAGATCTCTTTAGGTTTAGCAATGGCCTTTTTTAGTCGTTGGGATTGGGTCATATCTGACTCCATGAACAACATTTTTGTCACATCCGATATTTTAGTGTAGTCCTCTGCCCAAACTAATCCACTTTGCATACGCAACAGGTGGTTGAGCGTAATATTTTTACGTTCATCTTTTCCCCATTCAGCTACGGGAGCGAAGTCGTTAAGTTCTAATTTTCCTTGGTGCTCCAAAACTCCATAAAGAGTTGCCAAGATACTTTTTGTCATGGACCAGCCCAATATTGGGGTCTTATGCGTAAAGCCATCGGCATATTGCTCAGCAATGATTTCATTTTTGTAGGCAACCAAGACAGTTCTGGTTTTTTTTATTTCGGGATCTGAAAAGGCCTTATTGATGGCCTTTTGTAATTTTTGATAATCCACATTCCCAAAGACAGTATCCTTTTTTCCATTGTCACCGTAAGGAAAGGGAAGGTTATTCCCTGAGATTTGTCGTCTTGGACGCAAATATTTTTTGCTGTAATCATAAGAGTCATTTACAAGAACACTACCCAAACCTTGACGATATATTACTTTTCTTTCCATGAATCCAAAAACCGAGGAGGAAGCGGTTTTATGTATATAATCCACTTCTGTACTTGCCAGTTTAATTGTAGGAATGTTATTATCATTTTTATCTATTGAAGCAGGGGTTCTATCAGCTATAAAAACACTTGAAGCCATATTTTTTGCGGCATAGCCAGAAATAATGTTCAGTTTTGAATAATTAAAGGCCAGGGCAATGGCTATAACAATAATAATGGCAATGACAATTCTTTTGAAAATTTTCATGGAACATATAATTATGGAATTTTAAAATTAAATCTTTACTTGATAATTATTGTTACTTTAGGATAAGTAAATGTTTTTTTAATATGTCCAATCTTGGTTTAATTATAGCTGAAAGAAGTAGGGATATTGGTGATTTTCTGGTGGGTAGATTAATTCTCTTCCGAAAAAAAAGAATGATAGGCCCCTTTGTTTTTATAGACCACATGGATCTTACTGAGCTGGGGCCTACGAAATATATGGATGTTGATCAGCATCCACATATAGGCCTTTCTACAGTAACCTATATGTTAGAAGGGGGAATTATCCATGAGGATAGTATAGGCACCCAACAACGTATCACCCCAGGTTCAGTAAATTTAATGGTCGCTGGCAAAGGGGTGTCCCATACAGAAAGGACACCCAAAGACCTTAGACATGGGCAAACATTTAAGTTCCATGGATATCAGATATGGATTGCCTTACCAAAAATTAAGGAAGATTGTTCCCCTGAATTCCATCACATTGAAGCAGCCTTGCTACCACAATGGGAAGAAGGGAGCGCTAAATTTAAATTGATAGCTGGTGAAGGATATGGAAGAACCTCGCCAGTACCTGCACACTCCCCATTGTTCATGATTGAAATAAAGAACACATTAGAGTTTGAGCTTAATACCAAGGATCATTTGAAGGGAGAAATTGGAATCTGTATTGTTGAAGGAAGTATTAATACTTGTGGTGATGTGGTTGGTAAAGGAAATATTTTGGTGTTTAAGATAGAGAATACCTACAAGACTGTATTAAATGCAAATGCTCATCTTCTGCTATTTGGAGGATTACCATTGCCGGAAGAACGACATATTTACTGGAACTTTGTATCCTCAAGTACCGAAAAAAATGAGATCGCTAAAAAAGCCTGTAATAATAGATTATTTCCCATGATGGGAAATGACTTAAGTTTTGTTTCCTTACCTAATTGAACTTACCATATGCAAAAGACTACACATAAAACATTTTTTTATGCATTAGCATCTATTACCATAGTCCTAACCTTGAATTTTGCTTCTTGTTCTCCTAAAAAAAAGGTCTATGCCGAGGTATTGACTTGGGATTCTGTAAGGGTGACCGCCACCGCATATAATTCATTGCCATCACAGACCACTGCAGTCCATTCCAATATATCTGCTTGGGGTGACACTTTACAACCCGGCATGAAATGTATTGCAGTATCTAGGGATTTGATTCGGTTAGGCCTAAAGTACAATACAATGGTACGAATAGATACCTCTTCCCAAATATATTTGATAAAAGACAAAATGCATACTCGGTGGCGCAAAAAGATCGATATTTATATGGGTATAGATAGGGCCAAAGCCTTTGATTGGGGCAGAAAAAAGATAATGCTTTATTACGTTATTAAAAAAGATAGTATTCTTATTGTTGACCAAACTCCCTAAGTTGTACTTTTAGGGTTCAATTCAAATATCCCTTAAAATTGAAATATGTAATATCTATTATAGTTCTTATCAACTTACTTTCTTGCTCCGTTTCAAGGATTATCGTTGATAAGCCTGTTATTTTTGATGAAGAACGAATAGCTTTAACAAGGGAATACATGTCCGATCGCTACGGATTAGTATCCGACTCTGCGAAGATAAGCCCTAAAATGATTGTCCTGCATTGGACCGCTATTCCTACCTTCGCGGGATCTTTTGATGTGTTTTACAAATCCAAATTGCCAAGCTGGAGAGAACAAATACAGATAGCTAGTAGTCTTAATGTATCTTCTCATTTTTTAGTGGACAAAAATGGCTCCATATATAGATTAATGCCAGAAACCCTAATGGCCAGACATGTGATTGGTTTAAACCATATTGCTATTGGTATCGAAAATGTTGGTGGACTAGACGATAAAAAGTTAACTAGGGCACAACGAAAATCAAATATTTGGCTCGTAAAATATTTAAAATCCAAATACGATATAGAATATCTTATTGGGCACTATGAATATACCAATTTTGTTGGTCATCCTTATTGGTTGGAAAGGGATGACTCCTACAAAACAGAAAAAACAGATCCTGGTAATCGCTTTTTAAAAAGAGTAAAAAAGGCCGCGAAAAAATTAAGTTTTAAATCCACACCTCAAAATACAAACTAGCATGAAAATAAAATTGGTACTATTTCTATGTCTTTTCCTAATTGCTGCAGATAGTTCGGCCCAAGAAAATGATATTACGGCTGCTTTATACGAAAGTTATGATCAATTCAAGGAACCTTCCCTCAATAAGAGGAGGATAAAACACAAAGCACTTCAGCCGCTAATCAATCGGTTAATGTCGGACCCAAAATATACAGTAAAAGTGGTAGGAGAATCCATTGAAGGAAGGGACTTGACGTTGATCAGTATTGGAACTGGTCCTACCAGTGTATTTCTTTGGTCTCAAATGCATGGGGATGAACCTACAGCTACCCAAGCTATCTTTGATATTATTAACTTTTTAAATGGGGACACCTTCATTGCTGAAAAGGAAGCCATCCTATCCAACATAACCTTACACTTCTTACCTATGCTAAATCCTGACGGGGCAGAGGCCTATACTAGGCGAAACAGGTTAGGAATAGATATCAATAGAGACGCACTAATGTTACAATCGCCAGAAGGAAGAACCCTAAAAATGGTGCGAGATTCTCTAGATGCCGATTTTGGTTTCAACCTCCATGACCAAAGCACGTATTACAATGCAGAACGTACAGAAAAACCTGCAACAATATCTTATTTGGCACCTGCGTATAACTATGAAAAAGATATCAATGAAGTAAGAGGAAATGCCATGAAAGTGATTGTTTTCATGAATAGTATTATCCAAAAATATGCTCCAGGACAAGTAGGTAGATACAATGATGATTTTGAACCTAGAGCGTTTGGAGACAATATCCAAAAATGGGGAACCAGTGCTATCCTAATAGAATCCGGAGGGTATCCAGGTGATCCTGAAAAGCAGGAAATCCGAAAACTGAATTATGTTTCCATTTTATCTGCAGTTTACACCATAGCAAAAGGGAATTATAAAAACATTCCATTAGAGGATTACGAGAAAATCCCAGAAAATGATAGAATGTTGTTCGATCTTAAGATAGAGGGACTCACTTATACCCTTTTGGGCCAAGAGTATAAATTAGATTTGGGTATACATCGCTCGGAAGTAGATAATGCAGACCATTCTAACTTCTACTATAATAGCACGGTAGCCGACCAAGGAGATCTTTCTACGTTTTATGGGTATGAAACCTTAGATGCTGTTGGATATACAGTTAAAAGTGGAAAAGTACATCCTGAACTATTTAAATCCATAGAATCCTTAAAAGAATCCGAGGTTTTTAAATATTTAAAACAAGGATATACCTATGTGAGATTGGAGAGTTTACCATCGGGCAAGAAGGATACCAATCTTCCTATCCAAATTGTAAGTAAAGACTTTAAGGCACCTGTACTTAATCTTCGTGCTGGAATGAACCCCACCTTTGTATTGGAAAAGGACAATGAAATTCAATTTGCAGTCGTCAATGGCTTCCTTATCCGATTAAACGGTGATAAAAGCAATTTTAAAAATGCTCTTATTTTAAGGAAATAAACTAATAGCCGTATTGGATGGTCGTGTAAGGACCGTATTTTAGTAGGAGAATTAACATACAGAAAAGCGTAATGACAATACAAAAAAACAGCAGAAGTATGGCGCTTTTGTAGCCTAGAGACCATTTTCTTATTGGACTTTCTTGAATAATTTCGTTGATAGCATCCATCATATTCATGTTTTAGTTAGCGAAAATTATTTTTGGGATGTTGGTTATCGTTATAGCTCTTGTAGTATTAAAACAATTAAAGCCCCAAAAACCCTACCGATGCCACTAAAATCATGAAAAACAAAAAGGGAGCATCTGATAGATGCTCCCTTTTTGTTAAAATTTAAATGAATTAATTCTATTCACAACCGCCAGTAAAACCTTTGGCGTTGAATTTAGTCTGAACAGCACCTTGCTTACTTCCATTTTTCACTTGAATAGCTAGATTATTTTCACCACTACCGTCTCTCTTAGGAGTACAATATTCAAAAAGGTAAAAACTATTAGCTCTTTCAGAAACCCTTTCGGAAATATCATTAAACGTATTTTCCAATTCTGCTTTATTACCAGCAAAAACACTAAACGTCTTACCTATTTTTTTTAATACCTCAGTATCAATTTCAGCCCCCAATCCTATAGTATAGAATGATATATTTAGATTTGCTTCCCTTACCTTTTTTAAGGCTGCAGCTTCCGTAAATCTAGATGCTTGATCCGTACCATCGGTAAAGATGACTACAGAAGCAGCTCCAATATTATTATTTTGAGTGCTCTTGTTTAATAGGTCTGTAGCAATATCAGTCGCTTTTATAACGGCCCCGTATAAATCAGTAGAAGGATCTTTACTTATGTCTTGTGTAATACCGTCAATAGCATTCAATAATTCTTGCTTGGAAGGCGTCAACGGATTCAACCCGTGTAGTACGTTTTCCCCATCAAACCAATAGATTGCCATTTTAACAGATTCTATGGCAGGATCTGGCATTACATTGTTTATGAAACTTGTAGAAGCCGATTTCAATTCCGTTAAACTACTGCTCAAAACACTATTACTCAAATCTAACACCAAGATAGTATTGTTCTTGAAAATCTGAGTATTAGGTGAAATTCTAGCAAAAGACTCTGAGGTAGAAATGGTATTGAAACAAGCGTCATTTCTTCCTTGTTCATAAACTGTAAACTTATCTGCTGTTAATCCAGATACCGGTGCGCCATCCTTGTCAGAGACCTTAAAAAATATAGAGATTTTTCCCGGAAGGGTAGTATATTGATCTTGTATTGATAGTATTAGTTGATTTTCGCCAAGGTTAAGGCAGTCGTCTACTGGCTTACCTTCTCCCAATTCCCCATTGTTATTTGTATTGAAATTTATATCATCTTCGGCATTACCGCACGAAATGGCTAAAACAAGAATGCTAAAAAAGGTAATTATTTTAATTGATATTTTCATTTTCTAATTTATATAGGTTCACCAAGAAGAACGTTCAAAAGCAAATAAAATTATACATGTTTATAAAAATAAATGTTAAGAAATATACAATGCATTTTCTGCATCAAAGTTCATCAAATTACTTTTAAGAAAGTGTTAAAAACGAGGGTGTCATTTATATTTTTTTTTAACTTGAGGACTTTATGAAAATGGACTTAATTAAAAACAGATATTATGCCTGCCTATCAAATTAAAGTGAACGGGGAAACCCAAACAGTAGATGTTAGTGAGGATACTCCAATACTTTGGGTTTTAAGGGACCATATGGATTTGGTAGGAACCAAATTTGGATGTGGAATAGGTCAATGTGGCGCTTGCACCATTCATTTGGATGGTTATGCTGTAAGAAGCTGCTCCTTAACAGTTTCACAGGTAGAGGGTAAATCAATTACCACTATTGAAGGTTTATCCGCTGATGCATCCCACCCTGTTCAAAAGGCTTGGAAAGAGGTAGATGTTCCTCAATGTGGCTATTGCCAAGCAGGACAAATCATGACGGCTTCCGCTTTTCTAGAAAGAAATTCCAATCCAACGTCGGAAGATATTAAAAATGCTATGCATGGAAATATTTGTAGGTGTGCAGCCTATACCCGTATTCACAAAGCTGTAGAAACCGCTGCTAATAATATGGGATAACAAAAAATGGTCCGTGGACCAGCTATTTTACACTTAATGTCTCATTCCGAGTACCATCAACCGGAGTTAAAAAAATTAAAATCATGTCAACATCAACAAAAATGACCTTTAGCAGAAGAGGCTTTATTAGAACTTCTTCTTTGGCAAGCGGAGGACTCCTTATAGGTTTCAATTTGTTTACAGCCTGTTCTCCAAAAGCGAAACCACCTGTAGATATATCGCAATTAGACTTTAATGACTTTAATGCTTTTATAAAAATAGCCGACAATGGCGCGGTAACCATATTCTCCCCAAATCCAGAAATTGGTCAAGGAGTTAAAACCTCCATGCCTATGCTTATTGCAGAGGAGTTGGATGTTGCATGGGATAACGTATACGTAAAACAGGGCATTTTAGATACCAATAATTACACAAGACAAGTGGCAGGAGGGAGCCAATCTATTCGTTTCGGATGGGAACCTTTACGGCAAACAGGGGCAACTGCACGTCAGATGCTAGTGAATGCCGCTGCAGCTAAGTGGGGGGTAGATCCTTCCGAATGTACTACAAAAGAAGGGGTAATCACCAATGAAAAAGGGGAAACTTTGGGGTATGGTGATGTTGTGAAAGAGGCGGCTCAATTGGAGGTGCCTGAGAATGTTAGTTTAAAAGATCCAAAAGATTTCACTATCATTAAATCGGATGTTAAGAATGTTGATATTGATAAAATTATAACAGGACAATCTTTATTTGGACTGGACTATAAGAAAGAGGGCATGGTATATGCATCTTCTTTAAGGCCGCCTGCTTTTGGTCAAAAATTAGAATCTTTCGATGATTCCGAGACCAGAAAAATTTCTGGAGTTGTAGATGTTGTAAAATTTGGTAATAAAATAGCAGTCCTGGCTACCGATACCTGGTCGGCCATGAAAGGAAAAAATGCATTGAAAGCAGTTTGGACAGAAGACACCAAATTGGAAAGTACTGCGGAACATGATAAAATATTGACAGATCTACTTAATGGTTCCAAGGTAGAAACCTTAAGAAAGGATGGAGATATTAAAAAAGCTTTTGCCGCTGCAGATAAAATTGTAGAACGCACCTACCACTCACCTTTTCTTCCTCACAACTGCATGGAGCCAATGAATTTTTTTGCAGATGTAACCGAAGATAAAATACATTTGGTTGGGCCCATACAGACCCCTGAGCGCACAGCAAATGACGTAGCCGAATTATTAAATAGGGACGTGAAGCAGATACATTTAGAAATGACCCGTATGGGTGGAGGTTTCGGACGAAGATTGTACGGAGACTTTGTTTTGGAAGCTGCCGAAATATCAAATCTAGCCAAAAAGCCGGTAAAGCTAGTATTTTCTAGAGAAGACGATATGATGGATGGTATTTACCGTCCGGCCATTAAGTACAGGATCAAGGCGGCAATAAAGGATGGAGAAATCACAGGATATCATTTGAAAGAGGCGTCCATTAATAGCAATATGTATGGGTTAATTCCTAATTTTTTCCCCGCTGGCGCTATTGAAAACTACCAAGTAGATGTTGCTAATTACCAAAGTAACATTACCACTGGAGCTTGGAGGGCTCCTTACACTAATTTCTTGGCCTTTGCAGAGCAAAGCTTCTTTGATGAGTTGGCAGAAGCCATGGAAGTAGATCGAGTGCAAATGCGACTAGATTTATTGCAAAAAGTAAAAGGAACCACGGATGATCGCATTCAATATTCTCCGGAACGTATGGAGGAGGTTATACATGTAGTTGTAGACAAATCAGGGTGGGGTAAAAAAGAAGCAGGAACTTTTCAAGGTTTTGCGGCCTATTATTGTCATAACACCCATGTGGCAGAAGTTGCAGATGTACAGATTGAAAATGGCATGCCCGTGGTTAAAAAAGTAACCTGTGTAGTTGATTGTGGTATTGTTGTTAATCCTTTGGGAGCTTTGAACCAAGTGGAAGGAGGAATTATAGACGGAATAGGTCACGCTATGTATGGTGATTTTGGTTTTGAGGAAGGGAAGCCACTCGCCAATAATTTTGATAGGTATCGTCTTATTAGAATGAAGGAAATACCTGCCATTGAAACCTATTTTATTCAAAATAATCTATCTCCAACTGGGCTTGGAGAACCCGCTTTGCCTCCTGCTGGAGCCGCTATTGCCAACGCCTTTAAAGCAGCCACGGGTAATAGGTTAACCGAGCAGCCGTTTATGAAAAATCCTGATTTATTAAAAATGCCCGAAAAGGAAATTATAGGATAAATATGACCATATTATTGTTTGGTATTACTAAAGATATTGTTGGTAGTTCTTCATTAAAGTTAGATACTTTTAATGAACTGGAATCAAAAATCCACACTGTAGGAGAATTAAAGAACTATCTTGGTGAACGATATCCAAAACTCAATACTCTATCTTCTTTGGCAGTGGCAGTAAACAATGCCTTTGCAGAGAATGAAACAGTGGTAAATACCCACGATGAGATAGCGCTGATCCCCCCCGTTAGTGGTGGATAACCTATCTTTGTTACAAGATGATGTTAAGAACGCTTTAAATGAAGATAGATGCTGATTGACAACCATAATAGAAAGATAAACTACCTGCGATTGGCGGTTACAGACCGTTGTAATCTTCGCTGTAATTATTGTATGCCTGCAGAAGGTATCAACTTCGCTAAAAACGATAACCTTTTTACCCTTGATGAACTCTATTCCTTAAGTAAGATAATGGTGGAACAGGGTATTGATAAAATAAGGATTACGGGAGGAGAACCCTTTGTTCGAAAAGATTTGATGGTGCTTCTGCGTCAAATGGCAGCCTTAGATGGACTTAAAGATATTTCCATTACTACAAATGCAACCTTAATAGGCCCTTACATTGATGAACTCAAAGAATTAGGCATTACCAATATCAATGTGAGCATGGATGCCATCCATAAAGAAACCTTTGATGTTATTACCCGAAGAAATGAGTATGAAACAGTTTATCATAATTTGATGCGACTTATTACGGAAGGATTTAAAGTACGTATCAATTTTATTGTATTGGATGGTCAAAACACTCAAGAAATGATACCTATTTTAGAAGCAATGAAACAGTATGATGTTTCTGTACGCTTTTTAGAGGAAATGCCTTTCAATGGAGGCTCCAAGACTTTCAATACCATTAAATGGGATTATAAAAATATATTTAAGCATATTGCAGATGCCTACACCAATATTGAAAAGCTAGAATCTCCAAGTACTTCAACCTCTATCAATTATAAAATACGGGGGCACAAAGGAACATTTGGACTTATTCCTTCCTTTAGCAGAACATTTTGTGGTACTTGCAATAGACTGCGTATTTCTGCAACCGGAGACGTTATTACTTGCCTTTATGGGAAACCAAGTATGAACCTTAGGGATGTGATGAGAAATGAAAATACAGAAGAAAACATTAAACTTCACATTTCAAAAGCAATTGGTAGTAGGGCCAAGACAGGTTTCGAAGCGCAAAAAAATCACTCCTCTGTTTTTGATAGTTCCATGACTTCTATAGGCGGATAGTTTAAAAAAAATAGGGTTAAGACCACTGAATAATAAATTAATGATCTTCTAATATGTCTCAGGGCACAATATATGGCTTAGTTCTTTCGGGAGGAAAAAGTACAAGAATGGGTACTGATAAAGGTGCAATTGTTTATCATGAGCTTCCGCAAAGAGAACATTTGTACCAATTATTGGAAAAAATCTGTGATAAAACATTTCTCAGTATCCGATCTGAACAGGTGAATGAACTACCCGGCGGTATTAATTTTATATTGGACAATAATGAATTTAGAGGACCTTATAACGGGATTTTAAGTGCGCACAAGAAGTATCCCAACGTGGCCTGGCTTGTTTTGGCCTGCGACCTGCCCCTTATGGATATAAAAGGGATTCAACAATTGATAGAAGAAAGAAATACAGGTAAGATTGCCACAGCTTTTGCTGGGGGAGAAAGTAGGTTGCCAGAGCCCTTATGTGCTATTTGGGAAGTTGAAGGTTTGAAACTCTCTATTTCACATCTTATTAATGGAACAAGCACCTGTCCAAGAAAATTTCTTATACATTCAGATGTACAATTAGTAGTTCCTGAACAAGAACAAATTCTTTTGAATGCCAATTCCAAGGAAGAGTACAACGAGGCCATTTTAAAACTAACCTAATTTTGGATTCCAATAGATATATACGGCAAACCGCTCTAAAGGAGTTTGGGCCACAAGCCCAAATTAAACTTATGAAGTCACGTGTTCTCGTTATTGGAGCTGGCGGTTTAGGAGTCCCAGTATTACAGTATTTAAACGCTATGGGTGTGGGAACCTTAGGTGTTGTGGAACGTGATGTAGTTTCTATTTCTAATCTACACCGCCAAGTTTTATACACAGAAAAAGATATTGGAAAGTCCAAATTAGATGTAGCGTTTAAAAAACTAAAAGCACAAAATTCAGCAACGAGACTAAGGGGCTACGACACCTTTTTGATGGCTTCCAATGCTTTGGAAATCATAAAGGACTATGACATCGTAATAGATGCGTCAGATAATTTTCCAACCAGATATCTTATAAATGATGCCTGTGTTATACTAAAGAAGCCTTTTGTTTATGGGGGACTACAAGGGTTTGAAGGTCAGGTGAGCATATTTAATTTTAAAGGAGGACCAACCTATAGATGTCTTTTTCCGAATATGCCATCAATAGATGAAATACCTAACTGTAATATCAACGGTGTTTTGGGCGTTCTCCCCGGAATAGTTGGAAATCTACAAGCCCTAGAAACCATAAAAATGATTACAGGAATAGGGGAGGTTTTAAAAGGTAAATTGTTGTTGTATAACGCTTTGGACCAATCTATGCAGAAAATTACTTTTAACCTCCAAGAAGAGAATTTGAACATATTTGCCTTAAACAATTCCTACGGTATTGTATCTGCTTCTCCATTTTCAGAAATAACGGTTGACGAGCTAAAGCAATTAATAAACTCACAAGGTTCCGTTCAGATTATTGACGTAAGAACCCTAGAAGAATTTGAGGCGTATAAAATTCCTAATTCCGTACATATTCCCTTGAATGAGTTAGAAAATCGCTATCATGATATTGATTTAAAACAACCTATATATTTAATATGCCAATCGGGTAAGCGCAGCGCTGTAGCTTTGGAACAATTAAAAAATCAGTTTTCTGAAATAGCACTATACTCCGTTCGCGGGGGCATAAATACATATGTCGCTGTATGTTCTTAGATCCCGAAGAATTAATTTTACTCTGTTTAGGTTTTTTTTCGATCGCTCTTTTATATTCCTCTGTCGGATTTGGAGGTGGCTCTAGTTATCTAGCGATTCTGACGCTCGTTTTTTCTAGTTTTTTTGATATTCGTACTACGGCCTTGCTATGTAATCTTGTGGTGGTCAGTGGGAGTTGTTTTTTATACTACAAAAAGGGGTACATGGATTTCAAAAAATTCATTTCTTTTATTGTGGCGAGTATCCCCTTGGCTTTTCTAGGTGCCTCCTTTAAATTGAAAGAAAATGTATTTTTTATTATACTCGGTGCTGCATTGATCATTTCTGCCCTAGCTTTAGTTATACAGACAATTAAACTTCCTACTCAGGAAGAAATTGAAAAGAAGTACCCTCCATATTTGACGTATCTTCTTGGAGGCTCTATAGGATTACTTTCAGGAATGGTAGGAATAGGAGGCGGTATTTTTTTAGCTCCTGTCCTTAATCATATGAGATGGGAAAAATCCATAAAAATAGCGGCCTTGGCTAGTTTTTTTATTTTAGTAAATTCTATATCTGGCTTAGCGGGACTCATTTCCAATGGAACTTTTCAAATGCCTTTGCTAGAAGGACTTGCTTTACTTTTTTCCGTCCTTATTGGCGGACAATTGGGAATACGAATTAGTTTAAGTAAATTAACAGGGAAAGGTATTAAATTAACTACAGCCACTTTGGTCTTTATGGTGGGTGTAAGGGTTTTACTAGTTAACGGACTTCAAATTTCTATTTAAAAAATGATCACTTTTCAAGAAGCATACCAAAAAGTAATGACCTTCAAGCAGGATTATGGTTCAGAGAAAGTGGACTTACTTCAAGCGGTGGGTAGGGTACTGGTGGATAATATTAAAGCAGATAGGGATTTCCCTCCATTTGACAGGGCTACCAAAGACGGCATAGCCATAAATTATACAGCAGTAAAAAATGGAATAAAAAAGTTCAAGATTGAAGCTATTGTTGCAGCGGGATCTCCAAAAATTAACCTTGGCCAAGAACATAATTGTGTGGAAATAATGACTGGAGCAGTTGTTCCTGAAAATGCAGATACCGTCATAATGTATGAACATATAACCATTAATAATGGGTATGCGGTATTGAATAGTGAACCAAAAAAAGGACAGGACATCCATTTGCAAGGGAGTGACGAACAAAAAGGAACTATAGTCGTTAAAAAAGACAGTTTAATTACTGCTTCTGAAATAGGGGTTTTAGCTGCTGTGGGAAAAGCAAGGGTTTTGGTCAAGAAACTACCTAAAATAACCATAATTAGCACCGGTAATGAACTTGTGGATGTTCATCAAAGTCCTTTGCCACACCAAATTAGAAAGTCTAATATCCATTCTCTTTACGCTGCTTTGGCACAAGAACAAATCGTCCCTTCACAGCTACATATAAATGACAAAAAGGAAGAAATTAAAAATGAAATAAAAAAAGCCTTATTTGATAATGATGTACTGCTATTAAGCGGCGGTGTTTCTAAAGGTAAATTTGACTATATCCCAGATGTATTAGAAGAATTGGGTGTAGAAAAAATATTCCATAGGGTTCTGCAACGCCCCGGTAAGCCCTTTTGGTTTGGAATACAAAAGGAAACTTGTACCGTCATTTTTTCATTCCCTGGAAACCCAGTCTCAACCTTTGCAAATTATCATCTCTATTTTAGAGATTGGTTAAAAAGCTCACTAAATTTACCAATCTCAAAAATTAATGTAATTTTAGCTGAGGCCATTCTTGCTACTGGTACTTTAACCCTATTTTTGAGAGTAAAAATAAAATCAGAAAACGGCCAACTTATAGCTCATCTCATTAGAGAAAACGGTTCTGGAGATTTAACCAGTTTGGCACAATCAGATGGGTTTATACGATTAGATCCTAAAGAAGTTTCTTATAATGTTGGGGAAATTGTCCCATTTTCACCCACAAGAAGAATAGTCTAATTATGACACACGAATTTAAAAAAATAATATACGAGTATCAGAAGGCAAAAGATAGCGGTATTAAGGCCGTATTAGCTACCGTAGTAGATTTAGATGGTTCTTCCTATCGTAGACCAGGGGTAAGCATGCTTCTTTTGGAAAATGGCAAAAAGGTTGGTGCCGTAAGCGGAGGCTGTGTTGAAAAGGAAGTTGTTCTACAGGCCAAAAGTGTTTTTGAAAGTAATATCCCTAAAATGATGACCTATGACGGTCGTTATAGACTAGGTTGCGAAGGAGTTCTGTACATACTTATTGAACCGTTCAATCCCAATGAACCCTTTTTAAAGGCTTTTGAAAACTGCCTTAAAAAAAGGAGCAGCTTCAAATTACATTCATTCTATAAAAAAAGCGAAGAGGATTTTAAAGGCTTGGGCACGGTGGTTGATTTTGGCAAAGGAAACCAATATCCTGTGCAACACGATTTTGATCTAGCATTTGCTCAAAAATCTGACCTGCATGTTTTTCAACAAAAAATGAATCCATGTTTTCAACTAATGGTTGTTGGTGCTGAGCACGATGCTTTCCAATTATGCGCAATGGCTTCCACTGCTGGGTGGGAAGTCACTATAATTGGAACACCTATGGAGGAAAAAAATATTTTTGATTTTCCGGGAGCACATGCATTTTTTAATCAAGATCCTGATGAAATAGATTTAAAAGTCATTGATGAACAAACAGCACTCTTAGTAATGACCCATAGTTATGCAAAAGATTTAAAATATCTCCTTAAATTAAAGGATACTAACCCTATTTATCTTGGTCTACTAGGCCCTTCCAAAAGAAGGGAACGCTTGTTAAGCGATCTTTTGGAACATTGTCCAGAAGTGGCCCATACGTTTTTTGATAAAATACACGGTCCCGCCGGACTTAATATTGGTGCAGAGACGCCACAGGAAATTGCTATTGCCATTATGGCAGAAATACTTTCGGTAACAAGAAATAAGAAACCTATGATGCTCAAGGACAAAACCGGGGGGATACATAGCTGATGGATAATTTAGAATCAAAAATTGTTGTGATAATCCTTGCAGGTGGCGCGGGATCCCGTATGGGTAGCATTAAGCAGCTTTTGCATTGGAAACACGCAACACTTCTGGAAAATACAATAGAACAGGCCAAAAATTCCGAAGGCTCTGATATTATTGTAGTCTTGGGAGCACACGCATCTGAAATACGCTCTAAAATTAGTGATAATGACGTCATATTTGTAGATAATGCAGTATGGGAGCATGGACTTGGCACCTCTATCAGCTGTGGGGTCAACTACATCCAAAAGAATAAGTGTGGGGCCACGGGAGTTTTAATTCTTTTAGCAGACCAACCTTTAATAGACACTCGGTATATTAATAAAATGATAGATACGTTTATTAAAAAATCCAATGGCCTGGTTACCACAAATTATGGGAGTAGGGAAGGCGTACCCGCTATATTTGCTCAAAAATATTTTTTAGAACTACAAGATCTTAATCAAGATTTTGGAGCCAAAGAGCTAATTGGGAAAAATAAGCATTTAACCATTAGCCTTGATCCCGAAGGTAAGGAAACGGATATAGATACCCCTAAAGATTATAATACCCTTTTAAAAGAACTACCAGAAGAAAATTAAAGCCTATGAACATTTTTATGATGAATAAAAAAAGAATATTGACTTCCTTAAGCTTAGTAAGCTTCAGCTTATTTGCCCTTCAGGCCCAAGTGATGGATTTTGAAACCTATAATCCTACATCCACTCTTATAGTTCCTGAAAATGAGGTTAAAAAAGCGAAATTTCCTTTTATAGATGTCCATAGCCATCAATATCGTATGCCAGACCAAGACCTTTCGGAATTAATTGCGGCCATGGATACACTTAATGAAGGTATCATGGTAAATCTAAGTGGTGGTTCAGGAGAAAAACTACTTGGATCTATCACGAACATAAAGAAAAACTACCCCAATAGGTTTGTTGTCTTTGCCAATATAGATTTTGAAGGAGCCAAAGATGAGGAATGGAGTAAAAAGGCCGCAGATCAATTAGAAGAAGACGTAAAAAATGGCGCTAGAGGCTTGAAGGTTTTTAAGAGTCTTGGCCTTCGCAATAAGGACTCAGAAGGTAAAAGATTGGCTATAGATGATGCACGTTTAGACCCTATATGGGCTAAATGTGGAGAATTAGGTATTCCAGTACTGATCCATGCCGCGGACCCAGAACCTTTTTGGGATGATTTTGACGCGGACAATGAACGATGGTTAGAACTTAAGACACACCCCCGTAGAAAGCGAACTGATACTGATCCGGCGCCATGGGAACAAATAATTGGAGAACAGCATCATATTTTTAAAAAACATCCTAAGACTAATTTTATAGCTGCTCATATGGGCTGGTATGCCAATGATTTACAAAAATTGAGTGAACTGATGGATGAAATGCCTAATATGAATGTTGGTATCTCAGCGGTTATTGCAGAATTAGGACGGCAACCCCAAAACGCCCACAAATTTTTCATAAAATATCAGGATAGGATTCTTTTTGGGAAAGACAGTTGGAAACCGGAAGAGTTTCCTACCTACTTTAGGGTCCTAGAAACCAATGATGAATACTTCCCTTATTACAAGAAGTATCATGCCTTTTGGGCTATGTACGGAATTGGCCTGCCAGATAATGTCTTGAAAAAAGTATATTATAAAAATGCATTGCGACTTATTCCTGGTCTTGATACCAATTTATTCCCTATGGATTAAGGAATAATATATTAAATGGGTTCTTTTTAGATAATAATCCAGTAAGCTTCACTTATCAAATTAGCCAAAACAAACAATATTTACAAGAAACTTTACCCTTTTAAAAAAGGGAGCTAGAAAGCTCCCTTTTTTTATGCTTAAATTTCTCTATGTTTTGTTCACCTTAAACAAAAGCATCAAATAATTTTTAGAGTTTAGTGTGATAATTATACAAAGTTTGATACTAATAAGGAAAGCGCAGTGCCAGAATGCATAAGGAAGAACAATTTACCACGTTGATCAAAAAAAATGAAGGAATCATTTTTAAGATAACCACTTTATATACCGATCACCGTGATGACCAAAAAGACCTTTATCAAGATATTGTTTACCAGTTATGGAAATCGTTCGATTCCTTTAGAAACGAGGCCAAGATTAGTACATGGATGTATCGCATAGCATTGAATACGGCATTAACTAGATTGAAAAAAAGAAAAAGAAAACCGCATGAAGTTGGTATAGATCAGGTTATTCTTGAGCAAACAGAAAATGATGACCCCCAATTTGAGGAGCGTTTGAAATTGGTATATGCTCAGATCCAAAATTTAAATGATTTGGAAAAAGGTATAATGCTTTTACTATTGGAGGGAAAACAATATGTTGAAATTTCGCTAATTACAGGACTAACACCAACCAATGTTGCCACGCGGATTTCTCGGATTAAACAAAAATTAAAATCACAAATTCTAAAAAAACAATAACATGGACTTAGAAGAAATACAGGCAGTCTGGTCCGAAATGAGTGACCAACTGAAACATCAAAAGAAATTAACCGATAAAATCATATTAGACATGACACAGGATAGATATACACGGAAATTTAGGACTATTTCCATTGCAGAAACCTTCGGAGCAATAATTTGCTTTATAGCTGCACTTTATATGTTATTCTATTTTAATACATTGGATATATGGTATTTACAAGTGTGTGGCGTATTATCCATAGCTTTTTTAATAGGTCTCCCTATAGTAACCCTTAGATCATTAAAAAACATTCAAAAAATCAATATAACAGAGAAAAATATTAAAGATACTTTGATATCTTATTCCAAGGCAAAAAATAAGGTTTTGATGATTCAACGCTTGGGGATATACCTTTCCTTTATATTTATGATGACCTGTTTGCCCGTATTCTCCAAATTAATGAAAGGTAAAGACATCTTTCAACAAGGTACCTTTCCGCTTTGGTATGTGGTCATAATGGGTGTGTTTATTGCTCTTTTCGCGAGATGGGGATATGCATGTTATAAAAAAACAACAAATTCGGCAGAAGCGTTATTAAAGGAGTTAGAATTGGATTAGTGTTTTTAAATGAAAGAAGTAAAAATCTAAGTTCCATTTTCTCAATTTGTATGGTTTATCCTATCATATCTGCATAATATTCAGGAAAGCAGCTCATATTGTATAAAAAATTTAGATTTACGATGAAATTATGGGATAAAGAAGTATTTTCCGCTTCCGAAAAGTAGATTATTTTATGATTAAAGAAGAGGAAAAAAGACTCAAAGAAAACTATAGCGGCGAAAAAGATTGGTTGCAATGGGGTCCATATTTAAGTGAGCGTCAATGGGGTACCGTTAGGGAAGATTATAGTATGCATGGAGATGCATGGAATTATTTTCCGCATGACCATTCTAGATTAAGGGTGTATAGATGGGGAGAGGACGGGATTGCTGGTATTTCAGATCGCTATTGTAATCTATGCTTTGGAGTGGCACTATGGAATGGGAAAGATAATATATTAAAAGAACGTTTATTTGGACTAACAGGACCAGAAGGAAACCATGGGGAGGATGTAAAGGAACTATATTACTATTTGGATAATACCCCCACACATTCCTACATGAAGCATCTATATAAATATCCTCAGAAAGCTTTTCCTTACAAAGATTTGGTAGCCACGAATCAAATGAGAGGAAAGAAAGAATTGGAATATGAATTACTGGATACAGGAATTTTTGATAAAAACGAATATTTTGATGTATTCACCGAATACTCAAAGGCAGACCCTGATGATATCCTAATCAAAATAACAATTGCTAATAGGAGCGTTAAAAAAGCGCCTATATCTGTACTACCTACCTTATGGATTAGGAATTATTGGAGTTTCTACCCAATGCCACAAAAACCTCTGATTAAAGCTAACGAACAGGGTAAAACATATGGTTCTGTAGATATTACACATCCTTATATTGGAGATTACTATTTTTATTTTGAAAAACCGGATAGGCTCTTATTCACAGAAAATGAGACTAATGATGCCAAAATTTATAATAAGCCGAACGACCACCCTTTTAAAAAAGACCTCTTCCACGATGCTGTGGTCAGTAATAATTTTAAAATACCGGAAAGCAAAAAAGAGGGTACAAAATTTTCCCCTTATTATAAACTAGACATTAAAGGCAAAAGTGAAGTTACCATACGATTGCGACTGTCCAAAAAGAAAATAGAGTCCAATCCCTTCGATGCATCATTTGAAACCAATTTTGAAGAGAAGATCACTCAAGCAGATGAGTTCTATGGAGAACTAAAAAAAACGGATGATAAAGACCTAGGAAATATTCAACGACAAGCCTTTGCTGGCATGCTCTGGACCAAACAATACTATAATTATGATGTAGAACAATGGTTAAGTGGCGATAAGTTAACTGGGGAGCCACCAAAATCAAGATGGAGCGGGCGCAACAGTACATGGAAAACTATGAGGACGCATGATATTCTTTCCATGCCAGATGCCTGGGAATATCCATGGTTCGCTGCTTGGGATCTCGCCTTCCATTGTGTGCCATTAGCACATTTAGATGCTGAATTTGCAAAAGGCCAGTTAATGCTTCTAAACAAAGAATGGTATATGGCACCAAATGGGCAAATACCTGCATACGAATGGAATTTTAGTGATGTCAATCCCCCCGTGCAAGCTTGGGCCGCCTTTCAGGTTTATCAGATAGACAAAAAGAAAACAGGAAAAGGGGATATAGATTTTCTGAAACGCATATTCAATAAACTAGCCCTAAACTTTACATGGTGGGTCAATCAACAGGATAAAAATGAACATAACGTTTTTCAAGGGGGGTTTTTAGGTCTTGATAATATTGGGGTCTTTGATAGAAGTCACGGCATTCCTGGTGGGGGATATTTGGAGCAGGTAGATGGTACCGCATGGATGGCATTGTATTGCCTGAACATGTTAGAAATCTCTTTGGAGATATCTCTGGAGGATAAATCCTTTGAGGATATGGCCACGAAGTATTTGGGCCATTTTGTTTTTATCGCTGAGGCTTTGAACAACTTAAACAATGATACGGTTGGTAACTGGGATGAGAATGAAGGATTCTTTTACGACCGACTAGTAAAGCCTACAGGGGAACATGTCCCCGTTAAAATTAGATCTATCGTAGGACTGCTATCTCTTGCAGCAGTGTTAGTGATCCCTGAAGATACTTTGGACAAACTTCCTACTTTTAAGAGAAGTTTAGAGTGGTTCAGAAATTATCGCATGTACAAGTCTAAATATCGTGTTATCCAAAGTAGTACCAAAAATGGTGTACTACTGTCATTAGTATCTCAGGACCGATTAAAAGTACTAATGAAGGCTCTCTTGGATGAAAAAGAATTCTTAAGCGATTATGGCATACGTGCATTGTCCAAAATACATGAACAAAATACCTATACCCTAACCATAGACGGTGTACCATACTCCATAGACTACGAACCAGCAGAATCCACAGTTTCTCTTTTTGGTGGTAATAGCAATTGGAGAGGTCCTATATGGTTTCCCATTAATTATATGTTCATTGAATCCTTGCTGGAATATCATACTTTTTATGGAGGAGATATGCAGATGGAATACCCAACAGGAAGTAATAAGAATAAAAATTTGAAGGAGTTAGCAGAAGAATTGGGCAAAAGATTGGTGTCTATCTTTCAAAAAGATAAAAACGGTAATCGTCCGGTAAATGCCCTACACAAATCGTATTATCAACATCCTAAATTTGAAGATCTTGTTTTGTTCTACGAATATTTTCATGGAGACAATGGCCGTGGGGTAGGGGCTTGCCACCAAACAGGTTGGACAGGTCTTGTAGCAAATTTAATCTATGAGTTTTGTGATAATACCGAATGTAATAAATAAGAGTACTTAAGCTTAGAAATAAAAGGTATCTGCCGTTTAACGATAATGATTACGTCCAAGGAGAACTTCTTGGACTTTTTTGTTAGTCTTCTCTTGCAATAAAATACACTATTTTTGAGTAAAACTAAACCTATGAAGATTTTAAAGTGGGGTTATATACTCATCCTATTTCTTTCCTTTTCCTGTAAAACTGAGGCACCAAAAGAAACCAAAGTTGATTTTTATGAAAGCCAATTATTCAAGGATGTACAACTAAATAGCATTTTCAAGGATTCAAAAACTTTTGTGGACTTGGTCCCTGACCGTTCTTACCAAGAATTGATTACACTTTATGGGCAAGAAAAAAATAGACCAGATTTTGAGTTAAACACTTTTGTAAATTCTCATTTCTCTGATCAATTTACTAGTAATACACGTTTTGAAACGGATACTACTAAAAATATGTACCAACATATAAGCAATATTTGGGGAATGCTCACAAGAAGCCCTGATAAGGCTATGATACATTCTTCAAGAATACCACTTCCCAAGGAATATGTGGTTCCAGGAGGGCGATTCCGAGAAATTTATTATTGGGACAGTTATTTTACCATTGAGGGTCTCCTTATCGATAAAAAAGATGCTTTGGCCACAAACATGGTGGATAATTTCAGCCACCTTATTGATACTTTAGGCTTTATTCCAAATGGAACTAGAAATTATTACCTCTCTAGGTCACAGCCTCCGTTTTATACCTTAATGGTCACTTCTTTGACGAAAGGGGAGGATCAGAAATTTTTGGAGTATCTCCCGTATATTGAAAAAGAATATAATTTTTGGATGGATGGCGAGTCCGATTTGGAAGTAGGAGAATTTATAAAGCATGTAGTAAAAACAACCAATGGAACAGTATTGAATAGATATTGGGACAATAGGGATACTCCTAGACAAGAATCGTATAAGGAAGATGTTCATTTGGCAGCTCAATTTACTACGGAAATCGAAAAAAAGAATTTATATGTAAATTTAAGAGCAGGGGCAGAATCTGGTTGGGACTTTAGTACAAGGTGGTACGGTACACCTGGTGATTTTGGCACCATTACTACAACCACTATTGCTCCCATAGATTTAAACTGTCTATTATATTTCATGGAAACCCAATTGGCACGAGGTTACCAGTTAAAGGGAGGATCGGAAACGGAACAAACCTATAAAAGGAAGGCAGAACAGAGAAGCAAAGCCATACAGGAATTATTTTGGAGCAAAGAAACCTCTTTTTTTATGGATTTGAATATGCCTCAGGCAATGGTTAGAAATCAAATGACATTGGCTGGTACTTTTCCACTGTTTTTCAACCTCGCAACTCAAGAGCAGGCGCTAGAAGTAAAAGAACATTTAATGAAAGATTTCTTGAAGGATGGTGGGCTATTGACCACTTTAGAAAATAGTGGTCAACAATGGGACGCCCCTAATGGATGGGCACCATTGCAATGGATCGCTGTAAACGGGTTATTGAATTACGGTTTTGATAAAGAAGCAAAGGAAATTATGGTCCGATGGTTGAGACTGAATGAAAAAGTATATGCCAATACCGGCAAGATGATGGAAAAATACAATGTAGAAGATGTTTCCCTTTTATCTGGAGGTGGCGAGTACGATCTGCAGGATGGTTTTGGATGGACCAATGGAGTTGCATTAGGATTTAGGCAACTATTAAATGAAATGGAATAAGGCAGTCCAATTTCCAATTTAAAACAAAAAAAAGGCCATCAGTAACGATGGCCTTTTAATGTGTTATATGTTCAATGCTAACCTACTCTTTAGAGGCCATTAAGGAAAAGAACTTATCTATGTTTGGTAAGATCACGATACGTGTTCTTCTATTTTTAGCCCTATCGTCTTTGGTATCATTAGAGACCAATGGCTGATAGCTACTTCTTCCCGAAGCAATTAACTTTTCAGGAGCTACATTGTAATCGTTTTGCAGTTTTCTTACTACTGAGGTTGCACGCATAACACTTAAATCCCAGTTATCGGCCAATTTAGGTGTGTTGATGGTTCTGGCATCGGTATGTCCTTCTACCATTACCTCAATGCTAGGTTCAGAATTGATGATGTTAGCCAATTTTTGCAAAATATCATTTGCTTTGTTACTTATATTATAACTAGCTGTATTAAACAATAATTTGTCCGAAATTGAGATCATAACCAAAGTTTCATCAATATCGATGGCGATATCCTCATCCTCATTTAAGGAACTGGTATCTAACGATTTTTGAAGGTTGTAGGACAAGGCCAAATTCATGGAATCTTTAAGGGTCTTGGCTTCACTTAATTTTCCCGGTGCAACATTTTTCAATGTCTTACGTATTTGTTTTTTAACATCATTGGAAATTACTGCTACTCCATCAACAGTTACGAATTTAGCATCATTTTCCTCTGCCAATTCATTGATCTTGGAGTTGTAATCTGCTACCCTTGTTTCAATTTTAGCAAATTTAGCTTCAAGTTCTTCCTTTTCTACAGCAGTTTTGGTCAACTGACTTTTTGTTTGTCCATATTCCTGCTCCAATTGAACATATTTCTTTTTAGAAACACAAGAAGCAAGTAGTACTACCGTTAATAAACTAATTGAAATTTTTTTCATGATAAATATTTAATGTTCTAATATTAGATACGGGCGTAATGAAGAATTAGACTATTTAATGTTTATTTTTACACGCTCAAATAGAGGATGTAACGGGTTGTATAGTGGATTTTGAAAACCAAATATTAAAGGACAAATAACGTATAACAAAGTATTTAACAACTAAATATTGAAGACTTATTAATGAATAAAAAGGACCCATATGCAGCCTTGCGTTTTAAGGAATTTAATATTTTTTTATTGGTGCGTTTTGCGATGGTTTTTGCGTGGTCCATGCAATTTGTGGTCATAGAATGGGAAGTATACAGTATTACGAAAAATCCATTATCCTTGGGAATTATTGGATTGATGGAAGTGATTCCTGCAGTGGGTATGGCTTTATTTGCGGGACATATAGTAGATCAGTCCGAAAAAAGGAATCTACTGATAAAGTGTCTCCTTGGATTTTCTGTGATAAGTTTTGGGCTGTTTTTATTGACCTGGCCAAGAATAGTGGGAGATTGGTCCACCAACCTTATCCTATATTCCATTTATTTTTTGGTATTCTTAGGCGGATTTGTAAGAGCGTTTATGGGGCCTACCGTTTTCTCTCTCTTTTCCTTAGTGGTTCCTAAAAAAATATACCCGAATGCCGCTACTTGGAGTAGTTCGGTTTGGCAAATGGCCTCAGTTTTAGGGCCTGCTTTAGCTGGTTTTTCTATAACTTGGATTGGGGTTCATTGGTCTATGTGTCTTATAGTGGTCTTTTCTGCCCTTGCGTTACTCTTTCTGTATCAAATACCTCAAAAACCAATTTTGAATCCGAAAATAGGAGAATCGGTTATGACCAGTTTAAAGGAAGGGGTTACTTATGTTTTGAAGACCAAGGCTATTTTTGGAGCTATTACGTTAGATATGATTGCGGTACTCTTTGGAGGGGCTATAGCGCTATTGCCTATTTATGCACAGGACATATTAAAAGTAGGGTCAGAGGGATTTGGCGTTCTCCGTGCGGCGCCTGCGGTGGGTGCTTTTATAATTATGTTCGCTTCGGCCTATTTCCCGTTACATAAAAGGGCAGGAATGAAATTATTGGTTGCTATCTTTGGATTTGGTATATCTATCATCATTTTTGGACTGTCTCAAACTTTTTGGGTATCCGTCCTAGCCCTTTTCTTTAGTGGTGTTACTGACGGGATTTCCATGATTATCAGACAAACCATTCTGCAATTAAAAACACCGGACCATATGCGAGGGCGTGTATCATCTGTAAATTCAATGTTCGTTGGCTCTTCAAATGAGTTGGGAGCTTTTGAGAGCGGCCTAACCGCCAAATTAATGGGAACGGTTACCGCTGTTGTCTTTGGAGGCACCATGACCTTGTTGACAGTTCTCGGATTTGGATTTTTTTCACCTACCTTCCGAAAATTAGACCTGAAGGATGATTTGGACAAAAATGAATTGGAAGAGTAGGCTTTGTTCATGGAATAAAATTATACGAAAAAATTAAGATTTTTTTAACGAAATCCTCGAGATATCCGAACCAATTGTCCAAAGAGTTTTATAATATCAAAATGTAGTGTTATCTTTGTACTCATTTCTATGTACAATAAGAAAAATTAGCTGCATTTCTTCGATTAAAACCACTGAACTGGGTATTCGGTATATCAATCTCAAAAATTGTTATTTTCCATGCCTTCTTTTAGTATTTTCTCATGAAAAGTTGTATATTAAAGTTAAAATTAAATCATTAACAGTATAAATTAATAGTAAAAGCGAATGGCGAGAGCACAGGAAACCTTTAATAAAAAAGAAAAAGAGAAAAAGCGTTTGAAAAAACGTGAGGAAAAAATGAAGAAGAAAGAAGTACGTAAGGCAAACTCAAAAGGAGGAGACTTTGAGAATATGATTGCTTACGTGGATGAAAATGGACATCTTACAGATACCCCACCAGATCCATCTAAAAAGGTCAAAGTTGATGCGGAAAGTATCGTAATTGGAATTCCAAGGAAAGAGGATTACGAAGAAGAAGAAGTTGCGGACAAAACTGGTAAGGTATCTTACTTTGATACTTCCAAAGGTTTTGGATTCATCATAGACAGTGTCTCCCAAGAAAAATATTTTGTCCATATCAGTGGACTCATAGACGAAGTTTTAGAGAACGATAAAGTTACTTTTGAATTAGAAAAGGGACTTAAAGGGATGAATGCCGTTCGCGTCAAAAAAATCTAGTATTAAACAACATTTTTATATTTTTTAGCACAGTACTTCTATACCTTTTAAGTATTGTGCTAAAACTTACCATTTAGATCGCCTCTAACATCAAATAGATATATTATCGATTTTTCGTTATGCGTTAAATTTCCTATAAATAACTTTATAGGGCATTGAAGTGCATTTGTTTATTTATACTTTCATACAACAAACGGAAATCCAAAAAAACCATGCCAATACACTCCAAACCAAGGTTACTCATCTTTGATGTAAATGAAACCCTATTGGATTTAAAACCTATGAAAGTGGCTATTAATAATGCTTTGGGTAATGAACTTGCTTTTGATAGTTGGTTCTCTTCTCTCTTACACTACTCTTTGGTGGAATCTATAAGCGGAAAGTATCAAGATTTTGGAAAAATTGGAGCAGCAACTCTTAAAATGACAGCAGAAAAATTTGACAAACAAATTTCTGAAAGTAAAATAAAAGATATTCTCAGTTTGATAAAAAAATTACCACCTCATCCCGATGTACTGCAAGGTCTTAATCTTCTTAAAAATAGCGGAATAAAAATGGTAGCCTTGACTAATGGCAACATGGAGGTTGTAAAAGCCCAATTAAAATATGCAGAGATAGACCATTTTTTTGATGAACTATTTAGTGTAGAAAGTGTAAAACAGTTTAAACCACATCCCACGACCTATGCTCACGTTTTAAAGGAAATGAAAGCTTCACCAATTTACACTATGATGGTAGCTGCACACGGATGGGACATTCTTGGAGCGCAAAGAGCTGGATTGATGACGGGATTTGTATCCAGGCCAGGTAAATTTCCATATCCCTTAGCAGAAGAAGCAGATATTATAGGAAGTAACATCCTATCAATAGCTCAGACTTTGGTTTAGTGCAAAGGAGCACTATACAATAATGCTGAATCTGTTACATGAACTCTTTATTTAATACGTAACTCTCCAAAAGTATTCTCGTTGTGCACTTCATATTGGAGGTTCAATCGCCTTTTCTAAAAACTTTAAGATAATTTAGGACTTAACATTTGACATAGAGCCTATAAAGGCCGTACTTTTACATGCTCTAAAGCATATACATGTCCACAGTAAAAACCTCCGAAACAGAAGATAGAAAATCAGGCAAAGATCTATATAGCTACCAGAAGGGAGCCATAGATAAAATTTTTAAATGTTTTGAGGAAGCACCAGATGATTATCATTTGCTGTACCAACTACCCACCGGTGGAGGTAAAACAGTGATTTTCTCGGAAATGGTACGTCAGTATCTTAAACACCACAACAAAAAAGTGGCAGTTTTGACACATAGGGTGGAGCTTTGCAAGCAAACCTCCAATATGTTAACCGAGTTTGGGGTTAAAAATAAAGTAGTGGACAGTAAGGCCAATTTAGACGATCAGGATGATTATAGCTGTTTTGTGGCCATGGTGGAGACGTTAAACAATAGGTTGAATGATGATAAATTGGACATATCTGATGTTGGTTTAGTCATTATTGATGAGGCACACTATAATTCTTTTACCAAGTTGTTTAAATTTTTTGAAAATTCCTTTATTTTAGGGGTGACCGCTACGCCTTTAAGTTCCAATACAAAGCTTCCAATGAAAGACAACTACAACGACTTGATTGTAGGGGAAACCATAGAGGCACTTATAGAAAATGAATTTTTGGCAAGGGCAGAAACCTATTCTTATAATGTAGGACTAACCTCCTTGGAAATTGGCTCCAATGGGGATTATACCGTTAAATCATCTGATGATTTGTATACCGGAACGGATATGCTGGGGAAGTTGATGCAAGCCTATGAAGAACGTTCTAAAGGAAAGAAAACATTGATTTTCAATAATGGTATCAATACTTCTTTGTTCGTATATGATACCTTTAGAAGAGCAGGGTATCCTATTATGCATTTAGACAATACTGCCACCAAAAAAGAAAGAAAGCAAATTCTAAAATGGTTCAAGGAAACCCCCGATGCCATATTAACATCGGTGAGTATTTTGACCACTGGATTCGATGAGCCTACCGTAGATACCATCATTCTAAACAGAGCTACAAAATCGTTAGCTCTTTATTATCAGATGATTGGTCGTGGATCCCGTATTTTGAGAAACAAATCTACCTTTACTGTTATTGACCTGGGAAACAATTTCCACCGCTTTGGCCCTTGGGGAGCCGATTTGGACTGGCAAAAAATATTCCACTCGCCTAATTATTACTTGGACAACCTTCTGAACGATGAAGATCTCGAAAGTAATTTCAGGTATGAAATGCCAGAGGAGTTGCGTGCTGAATTCGCTAAATCAAAAGATGTTTATTTTGATATTAAGCAAACCTATATCGACTCTATTAATAAAGGGGAATCTTCAAAGGTAGTTTTGGAACGGTCCATTGAGCATCACGCCAAAATTTGTGTTGAAAACAGTGAGGATGTTTACGATTCTTATTCTTTGGCAAAAATGTTGGGAGATGATATCGACTATAGAATTCAACGTTATACCAAATGTATCAGCCGTAGTACTTTTAATTTTGTAGATTGGTTAAATGATGACTATCGCAAAAAATTAAGAGCCTACCTAAGAGATAATTTTGATGCGGTTTTTGAAGAAATTCACGGCAGACCACCAGAAGAGTAGCTCTTTTTTAAAGTCCACCTTTTTTTAGTAACTGATTATGGTCTGAAATTCCAGGCCAAAAATCTACTTTGTTTATTACCCTGTCCCATGAGTACCGTAGTGTGCTGTGCGTTTAGCTTTTGCAATAGTTTGTAGATCTTTGAAAGGTGTTCTTTATTAGAAACAAGGGTGGTGAACCATCCTACTTGATCCTTAAATCCCACACTGTCCTTGATCATTCTTTTGATGAATAAGGATTCACCCCCATTGCACCATAATTCATTGGCTTGGCCACCAAAATTGAGTGAAAGTTTTTTAGTGCCAGATAGGTTATTCAATTTTCGCAATGTTCCTTTTTCTGCTTCTTCCTTGGAGGAATGAAAGGGCGGATTGCACATGGTGAAATTATAATATTCTCCTTCTTTTATGATTCCTTTAAAAATATGGGCATTATTGTTCTGTTGACGTATCTCTATTTTTTGTGCCAAAGCAGATGTTAAGGAAACATTGATTAGGGCCGCTTCAACTGCTGCTATATCAATATCTGCACCTACCATTGTCCAATCATAGATCTGGGCGCCTAGAATGGGATAGATACAATTAGCCCCAACCCCAATATCTAGGCCCACTATATTTCCCTTACAATTATCTACATCCAATAAATCTGATATATAATGGATATAATCTGCCCTACCTGGAATTGGTGGACAAAGATAATTAGCAGGAATTTTCCAATTATCTACCCTGTAATGCAGTACTAAAAGTGCATTATTTAAGGCTATTACTGCTTCATTTACAGAAAAGTCGATAGTTAAATTAGCATATTTATTTTTATGCACATAGGGTAATAGGGCTGGAGAAGCCTTTACTAAGGCCTCAAAATCGTATGGCGAATTATGGATGTTCTTTGGATGCAAAACAAAAAATATTTTGTGAGGTATAAAGATAGGTCCATTTTAACCTTTTATGGTAAAATTGGGGTATCATAATCTATATTCTCAGATCTATTCTGTAATTTTAAGGGATGGAAGGCTTGGATCAAAAATTAGAGCAAAATAACGTAAGGACTACAGCAATGCGCTTATTGGTGCTGCGATTTCTATCCGAAAAAAACTTGGCCATCAGTCTTAGTGATCTAGAAGGTAAATTTGATAAATCTGATCGGACTACACTATACCGCACCCTAATTACTTTTGTTGAAAATGGCATAGCTCATAAAATTGATGACGGCACAGGTGTTGCAAAATATGCACGTTGTGCTGACGGCTGCAATTGTGAGATTGGCAATGATCTTCATGTACACTTTCATTGCAACCAATGCAATGAAACCTTTTGTTTGCCGAAACATAAAATACCCACCTTAGATCTACCTAATAACTTTATTTCTGAAGAAATCAACCTGGTTGTAAAGGGAATTTGTCCTGACTGTACTTAATAAATGCAATTCCGTTGCACTTGGTTTCGGGTTATTTTTGTAAAAAAAATACTCCATGAGTAAGTCCTGTGAACAATGTGTAGATAGCTCGGAACATGCTACAGAACAAAACCAATCCATAAATATCCTGAATAATACCTATGGAATTCCGGTTGTATCTCTGGTACTTTTAATTCTAGGACTGGCCTTCAGTTTTTTTGAGCTGTCTTTTTTTTCTCCAATAATAGCCTTTATATGGTTAGGTATAACATATATCATTATAGGAGCCCCCGTATTATTAAAGTCTGCCAAATTAATTGCTAAAGGCAAAATCTACAATGAATTTGTCTTGATGTCCGTCGCAACTATTGGAGCCTTTATAATAGGTTCCTATGCTGAAGGGGTGGCGGTTATGTTGTTTTATGTTGTGGGAGAGTTGTTCCAAGATCTAGCGGTTAAAAATGCAAAAAAATCTATTGAGTCCCTTCTTAAAATACAGGAAGAAGAAGCAACGGTACTTGAAAATGATACTACAATTACCATGCATCCAAAAAAGGTAAAAATAGGGCAGGTCATTTTGGTGAAACCAGGGCAGAACGTTCCCCTGGATGGAGAATTAGTATCACTAGAGGCCAATTTCAATACTGCTGCTCTTACTGGGGAGTCTACCCCTGAATACAAACAAAAAGCAGAAGTGGTTTATGCTGGTTCCGTCAGCCTCGAAAAACCTGTTAAAATAAAGGTTAACAGGGATTTTGAGGATACCAAATTGTCAAAGATTTTCAAAATGGTTCAGGATGCGGCCGGCAGAAAAGCAAAAACCCAACTGTTGATTAATAGATTAGCGAAAGTTTATACCCCTATCGTTTTCTGGATGGCCATTGCTGTTGTAGTGTTACCATTTTTCTTTTTGGGTTCAGATTATGTTTTTCAAACATGGTTTCAAAGGGCGCTTATCTTTTTGGTAATTTCTTGTCCATGCGCCTTGGTCATCTCTATCCCCTTGGGGTATTTTGGAGGAATCGGTGCGGGATCAAGAAATGGAATACTTTTTAAGGGTTCTAATTTTTTGGACTTAATGACCAAAGTAGATACTGTTGTTATGGACAAAACTGGGACATTAACCAAAGGAATTTTTGAAGTTCAAGAAGTGCATGCCGATGGTGTAGAGAAGGAATTATTACTGGAACTGATTGCCCTCTTGGAGGCAAACTCCACCCATCCCATAGCCAAGGCCATTGTATCCTATACCAACATCAAAAACTCAACTTTAAAAACAACAAACGTAGAAGAAATTTCTGGTCATGGCCTAGTTGGAAAAGTAGGGGAATACAACGTTCTTGCCGGAAATAGCAAGTTACTAGATAAGTACAATATTGCCTATAATTCTGATTTACATTCCAAGGGACAAACCTTAATTCTAATCGCTATAAACCATATTTATGCAGGTTACATCGCAGTTGCAGATGCGCTAAAGGATGATGCCTTGGAAGCTGTAAAGCGCCTTAGCAGTTTAAAAATTAAGGAAACAATAATCCTCTCTGGAGACAAGCAAGAGGTAGTAGATACAATTGCCAAAGAATTGGGGATTCAAAAAGCTATTGGAGGCTTATTACCGGAAGAAAAGATATTAGAAGTAGATAAATTAAAAAAAGAGGGAAGAATAGTGGCCTTTGTTGGTGATGGTATCAATGACGCTCCGGTTATTACCCTTGCAGATGTAGGCATAGCCATGGGAGGTTTAGGAAGCGATGCAGCAGTGGAAACAGCTGATATTGTCATACAGACCGATCAACCTTCTAAGGTAGCCACAGCGATAGCTATAGGTGTAGCTGCCAAAAAAATTATTTGGCAAAACATTTCCTTGGCTTTGGGGGTTAAGATCTTAGTTTTGATTTTGGGTACTGTAGGATTGGCAACTATGTGGGCAGCTGTTATTGCTGATGTTGGTGTGGCCTTATTGGCCATATTAAATTCTGTGCGGATTCAGCGAATGAATTTCTAAAATATAGTGATTAAGTATTTTTTTTACGATAAGTTAATGTAAGTCCTTCTCACTATTATCTTATTTAATTGTAATATTGCAATGTATAAATATAAAGAAGTGGGACTTACCAAAACAGAAATATTCACGGACGAACAGAACAAAATTGCACTACTGGCAAAGGCAATAGGACATCCTGCTAGAGTCGCTATTCTACAACACCTTTTTAAATCGGATACTTGTATTTGTGGAGATCTTGTTAGTGAAATCGGATTGGCTCAGCCTACTATTTCCCAACATTTAAAGGAATTAAAAAACCTTGGCCTTATTAAGGGTAGTGTAGAAGGTACTAGCGTTTGCTATTGTATAGATCAAACGGTTTGGAAGGAAATGTCTTTTCTTCTTACCAACTTCCTCACCCAAGAATCCAAGGCAAATACAAGCTGCTGTTAATCAATTTTTCAATTTTTAATATTGTATTTCAATACATGAATAAAGAAAGTATTTTCCCGAAACTACAGGAAACCATCCAATCCTTAGAGTTGAAATCAATTCCAAAGGAGCGATTGGATGTTCTGCAACCTATAATCCAATACATTCAAATTAAAGTAAAAAACAAGGAGCCAATCTATTTAAATTTTATTTGCACCCATAACTCTAGACGTAGTCATTTGTCTCAGGTATGGGCTCAAACTGCTGCATTTTATTATGGCATAGATCGGGTCTTTTGCTATTCTGGAGGCACCGAGGCTATCGCCTTGTTTCCTATGGTTGCGGCCACACTAAAGGATCATGGATTTGAAGTTTTTTCCCTATCTAAAGAACCAAATCCAGTTTTTAATATCAAATATGGACCAAATGAACATCCAATCATTGGGTTTTCGAAGACCTACGACTCAGAATTTAACCCAAAGTCAGACTTTGCTGCTATCATGACCTGTTCCCAGGCAGATGCCGGTTGCCCTTTTATATCAGGAGCGGATCAGCGTATCCCAATTACCTATGAGGATCCAAAAGCTTTTGATGGCACATCCCAACAAGTTCAAAAATACAGCGAACGAAGCTTACAGATCGCAACTGAATTAACCTATGTTTTTGCCCAAATAAACTCTTAATCATGACCCAAACCAAAAAAAAACTGAGCTTCCTAGATAGTTATCTCACCTTATGGATATTTCTGGCAATGGGGGTAGGGGTGTCATTTGGCTTCTTTTTCCCTTCAATCCCTAACTTAATCGACTCATTTGGTAGTGGCTCCACCAATCTCCCTATTGCCATTGGACTCATTGTAATGATGTACCCTCCATTGGCAAAGGTTAATTATTCCCTATTGCCAAAAGTATTTAAAGATGTAAAAATACTTTCCATATCCCTTATTTTAAACTGGATCATAGGACCAATATTAATGTTTATCCTTGCCATTACTTTTCTCCAAGATTATCCAGAATATATGGTAGGGTTAATCTTAATTGGTCTGGCCCGTTGTATTGCTATGGTATTGGTTTGGAACGATCTTGCCGAGGGTAGCAGCGAATATGGAGCTGGACTAGTGGCACTGAATAGTATATTTCAAGTATTTGCATATAGTTTTTATGCCTGGCTGTTCATTACCATTTTACCTCCTTATTTTGGCTTTGAGGGAGCAGTTGTAGACATCTATATTAGTGATATTGCGGAAAGTGTGGCCATATACCTGGGAATTCCATTTCTGGCAGGTATAATGAGTAGATTAATACTGGTTCGTTTAAAAGGGGAGGAGTGGTATACCAACACCTTCATTCCTTTTATATCACCAATGACTTTGATTGCCCTATTATTTACCATAGTAGTCATGTTCTCCTTGAAAGGACAATTGATTGTAAAGATCCCAATGGATGTGATTGTTATAGCCATTCCCTTACTTTTTTATTTTACCATAATGTTTATTATTGGATTTTTCTTTAGCAAGGCCATGGGTGCGACTTATGATAAGAATGCTGCTATTTCATTTACGGCCGCAGGTAATAATTTTGAATTGGCCATAGCCGTGGCCATTGGAGTCTTTGGAATTAATTCTGGTCAGGCTTTTGCTGGGGTAATTGGTCCTTTGGTTGAAGTTCCTGCATTAATTTTATTGGTTAGGGTTGCATTTTGGTTGAGAAAAAAATATTACAAACCCTTGAAAGTGGTGTAAACATTTATTAATTCTACCCATCTTTTATCATGGAATTAATCACTAATTTTATTTTGAACTAAAATTAAAATAATGACAACCTTTATCAGTTCTATATCCAAGAGTGAATTTCAGGAAAGTGAAAAAGTCCATGCCAAAACCATACGAAAATCTATATTTGATCTCATTCACAAGGATCATGAAAAATTTACTCTTAACAGTCTTATCTCAATTTCAGAATTAAACCTTTATAGAGAAAAATATTTAGCGCAATACCTTCTCAAAGAAGTTGGTGAATTGTCTGAATTGGAGGAAGATGTGCTTAAAACCATTCAAAACCACGAAACTGTAACAACCAAAATGGACGTTGAAGCTGAAGGTGTAACCTTTACCTTCGGACAGCGATTGGCTGATAAAATAGCCTCCTTCGGTGGAAGCTGGAGATTCATTATCATTTTTGGGGTTTTTATTTTAACATGGATAGTAATCAATATCCTGTTTTTAGCAGAAAAAGGTTTTGATCCCTATCCCTTTATCCTTTTGAATCTTATCCTATCATGTTTAGCAGCTCTGCAGGCACCTGTAATTATGATGAGTCAGAATAGACAGGAGGAAAAGGATCGTGATCGTTCCAAACAGGATTATATGGTGAACCTGAAGGCCGAACTAGAGATTAGAATGTTGCATGAAAAGTTGGATCACCTTATCATTCACCAACAGCAGGAATTATTAAATATTCAGCAGGTACAGGTAGAAATGATGGGAGACATCATGAAACAATTGGAAATTAAAAAGTAGTCCTTTTTCAGAATATTAAGAATTGTTGATTTATTGGGCAACTATAAATCTCTTGAAAATATTTTGTTGATGTTAAATTCTAGTAACCTTCAATTCTTTTTATCTTTGAGCCCTTATAAGAAAATATTGCATGAACTCAGCAAAGGAATTACTTCATATATTAGAACTAACAGAAATTGGTCCAAATCAATTTGAAGGGGAGAGCAAAACTATTGGCAGCCCTAATGTTTTTGGTGGACAGGTATTAGCTCAGGCCCTAAATGCAGCTTACAGAACTATTGCCAACAATCGCATTTTGCATTCCCTGCATTCTTACTTTTTGGAAGCTGGGAATTTGGAGTTGCCCATTAGGTATGAGGTTAGTATCATTAGGGATGGGGGCAGTTTTTCTACAAGAAGGGTGACCGCATTACAAAAGGATAAAATAATTTTTATCCTTTCAGCCTCATTCCATAAGATAGAAGCGGGATACGAGCATCAAATACCCATGAAAACCGACATAAAACCACCAGAAAAATTATTAAGTTGGGAAGACCTCTTGGAACAATACGGAAACTTAATGCCTAAAAATAGACGAGAATTTTTGGAGATTGAACGTCCCATAGATTTCAAACCTAATGTTATAGCTAATCCAATGGATAGAAAGGACCTTCCTCCTTATAACGATATATGGTTTAAATTAAAAGGGAGTGCTAATGGATTGGAATTACCTATAAAACAGCAAATACTTACTTATATCTCTGATTATAATATTCTTCTAACTGCTGTTTTACCTAATGCAAGTAAGGCACATTACGGCAATTTGCAAATGGCCAGTTTGGACCATTCCATGTGGTTCTTTAGGGAATTCGATTTTGACGATTGGATTCTTTTTTCTATGGACTCTCCGAGTTCTGGTAATGCAAGGGGATTTTCTAGAGGGAATATATATTCAAGGGATGGAAAACTTATTGCTTCGGTCGCCCAAGAGGGGCTTTTAAGACCATTAAAAAAGCAATAGGCCCTGTACTTTTAACGTTTATGTTGCTCATAGTTACTTTGCTCAAATTTAAAGACATTTGGTATAATTACGTGTCCTTATTAATCCTCTTTTTAGGGGTACGCATTTTTCTATAAATAGAAACATCCAAAAGCACAAACCAACCAATAAAGCTTACAAATGTAATTTTTTGAATTGCAGGAAGTATCATTATGAGGGTACCTGATTCGTAGATATAAAAATTCAAAAGAAAAATAATCAAACAAAAAACTCCCAAAGCAAAAAGCTCTTGATATCCAGCTTTAAAAAGCTCCATTACAGTAATGACCATAGCTAATAAGCCAATAAATCCGGAAATATAGATTACAAGATCGTGAGCGGCAGTAGATAAAAATAAGGTGGTACCCAAAGCTGAAATTCCTGCGACTCTAACGATTAATATAGGGACACCTTTTTTTTTAAAAAGCTTTGGTATGTAATACCATAACACCGTTAAACAACTACATAATAGAAATAGCGCAAAACGCGCCAATGACTTTGAAGGATTTGGTGCTCCACTCCTTGTGTTACTATCAAGTAAATCGCATAAATAATTATTTTGGAAGCTAAAACCTTCTTCGGATGGGAAAAATTGAGAACCTCCTGGATAGATCATAGCCGCCTTGAAATAAAACACCAAAAACAACAGCATTCCTATCAGTGGAATTAGTATTTCTATGGGTATATTATATTTGGAATTTCCATTCATTTTTGGCGTTTTAAGTACTCAAAGTGGTTCAAAATTAAAAGTTAAGACTCTGTGGACTCAAATGAAATGACATTTATCAACTAAATATTCCGTTACCCAATTGTTATTTTGAGGTTTATCTATTTTCCTTTTCGAGAATGGTTAATGCCAAACGTATTTTAGAATATTCCAGTTCCTCTTTAAAATATTCAAAATAAGGCTTTAGGCCTTCAGGGGAATTCAATTCCTTTTTCGCTTTTTTTACCAAACTGACTTCCGCTTTGGTAACAAATTGACACATATCTATATCCTTACCTTCACTGTAAAGTTTGGACAAATGAGAAAATACTGTAGGTGCTTTTATATCACGTGCTTCTGCAATAGCTTCTATGGACATTCCCTGCTTATACATTTCATAGGTTAGCTTAACAGTGTCGGACGACTTGCGTTTCTTTTTTTTCTCCGTCATAAAAGTCTTGACTTCAGCAATAAACTCATACCCGTAAACGTCCATCTTACGTTCGCCCACACCACTAATCCGCAAAAATTCAGTTTCGCTCATAGGCCTTTCGGCCTCTATTTCCTTTAAGGTAGCATCACTAAATATTAAATAGGCAGGTATATTTTCCTCCAAGGAGATTTTTAAGCGAAGTAATCGTAATCTTTCAAATAATGTATTTGTTTTTTTAGACTTTTTGGTTTTTTCTTGTTTTTCTTCTAGTTTTTCGCTCCTATCTACAGGTTTAGTCATTTGCACTTCCTGTCCATTAAAAAGTACTTCCTTGGAAAAATGAGTAAGTTGCAGGGCGTTGTGTTTATGAAACGCTATCTCGCAATACCCTTGATCTATCAATTGAATGATATAATGCTGCCAGTCTTTCCATGAAATATCATTTCCAATACCATAAGAAGGAAGTTGGTAATACTGCTTTTCTAGGGTAGTTGCATTTTTTGCTCCCCTGAGCACATCAATAATCACCCCCATAGATTCCCCTTGTCTTAATCTTGTAATCACAGATAAGGCCTTTTGAGCAATAACTGTCCCATTGAAAAATTGTGGTGGGTTTTTACAAACGTCACAATTCCCGCAGTTCGTAGCCAAAAGTTCTCCAAAATAACTGAGAAGTATTTTTCGTCTACAACTTGTGGCTTCAGAAAATTGCTTCATCCGTTCTAATTTGGCAATCTGTAATTGCTCATTTGAAGCGCCATCAATAAAACGTCGCAATTGTAATACATCTGCATAGCTGTGAAACAATAGTGCTTTTGCCTTGGTACCATCCCTTCCTGCGCGGCCAATCTCTTGATAGTATCCCTCTAAGTTTTTAGGCATGTTGTAATGAATTACCCAACGCACATTAGACTTATCTATTCCCATTCCAAAAGCCACTGTAGCGCAGACCACTTGGGTTTTATCAAATATAAAATCTTCTTGCACTTTAGTGCGCTCCTGAAAATTTAACCCAGCATGATACGCTTGGGCGTCTATCCCCTTACTTTGTAATCTTTCCTTTAACTGCTCTGTAGATTTACGGCTCAAACAATAAATAATGCCTGATTGATTTGGTCGTTGCGCTATAAAATCTATAATCTGGTTCACCCTATCGTTAGCAGGGCGTACTTCTAGTCTAATATTTTTACGGTCAAAAGAGGTGATAAATTGTTTGGCATTTGGTATTTGTAACTGCTCCATTATATCTTGCCTCGTTGCCTTATCTGCCGTTGCTGTAAGGGCGATAATAGGAGTATTAGTTAATGCCTTTTTTAAAAAGGACAATTGTTGATATGAGGGACGGAAATCATGCCCCCAAGAAGAGATACAGTGTGCCTCGTCTATGGCTACACAGCTGATATACTTTTCATTTAAGATATTTTCCAAGGCACCTAGACTTTCAGGTGCAACATAAAGTAATTTAAGCTTAGCTGTAGCTACTTTTTCCAGTATATGCTGCTGCTCATCTGCTGTCTGACTACTATTAAAATAGTCGGCCTCTATACCATTAGCCCGCAACCCATCTACCTGATCTTTCATTAGGGCAATAAGGGGTGAAATCACCAATGTAATACCCTTGAACATCAACGCCGGCAGTTGAAAACATATAGATTTCCCTCCACCTGTAGGCATAATCACCAAACAATCTTTTTGGTCCAAAACAGCATTGATAATTTCTTCCTGCTGGTTTCGAAAACTATCAAATCCGAAGTGTTTTTTTAAAGTGGGAATTAGGTTGTTAGAATGGGTCAAAGGTTTATTTTAATATTTGTTCTGCAAAATAAAACTAATTCCAATCCTTAGAAAAATAGAATGTGATAGAATACCATACCTTTGCATAAATTTTTACCCATGAGTACCTTCGAAAATTTCAACATATCCAAGCAACTTCATTACGCGATTGAAGATTTAGGGTTTGATGTTCCAACCCCTATTCAAGAAGGGGCATTTTCTGTTATTCTGTCGGGAAAAGATATGGTAGGTATTGCCCAAACAGGAACTGGGAAGACATTTGCCTATACGTTACCCCTATTACAAGACCTGAAATTTTCCAAACAGACCAATCCTAGAATCTTAGTGATGGTCCCAACACGAGAATTGGTGGTACAGGTAGTGGAACAAATTAAAAGCTTTGCAAAATATCTCACCGTAAGGGTTGTCGGTGTCTATGGAGGCGTTAACATGAACACCCAGGTTCAATCTGTTGCCCAAGGCGCGGATATAGTAGTGGCTACTCCCGGACGATTGTACGATTTAGTCCTAAGTAGGGCCCTACAGTTGAAAGAGGTTAAAAAATTGGTTATAGATGAAGTAGATGTAATGCTAGATCTTGGATTTAGGTTTCAATTAATAAATATTTTTGAACTGTTACCTGAAAAAAGACAAAATATAATGTTTTCCGCAACCATGACGGATGATGTGGAGGCTTTAATAAATGACTTTTTTGTTATCCCTACCAAAATATCCATAGCGGTAAGTGGAACTCCTTTGGATAATATTTCGCAACAGGTATACGCTGTTCCAAATTTTTATACTAAAATAAACTTATTGAATCATCTTTTAAGAGAAAAACAAGAATTTCATAAGGTACTTATCTTTGTATCTAACAAAAGAAGTGCCGACAAAGTATTTGAGTGTCTGGAAGAACGGTATGCAGAAGAATCCGCTGTGATTCATTCCAACAAAACTCAAAACTATCGCTTGCGATCTATTAATCAGTTTGACGCGGGCAAAAATAGAATATTGGTAGCTACCGATATAATGGCTCGTGGCTTGGACCTGGACAAAATTTCTCATGTTATCAATTTTGATACCCCCAATTATCCAGAAAACTATATGCACCGTATCGGAAGAACGGGTAGGGCAGAGGAGCTGGGAAAATCAATTCTTTTTTATACGGAAAATGAGGCTCCTTATAAAGAAGCCATCGAGGAACTTATGGACTACAGTATTCCTATTATGGACATGCCAGAAAAGGTTGCTATATCGGAGGAATTGACTCCGGAAGAACGACCAAAAATTATAGAAGCTAACAATCCAGATGAGCGATCAGAGGATGCAGGTTCTGGCTTCCATGAAAAAAGTGAAAAGAATAAGAAAACCAATCAAGGGGGGTCTTATAAAAGAATTATAGCCGAAAAATACAAGAAACCTAAAACTAGGGGTGATAAGAACTACAACAAACGCAATAAGCGTAAATAATATCGTCTTCTTTTAGTACAAATCCCAAATTTTCATTTTGTTGATTAGCAAACGGGATTTTAGAAAAAAGTGCAATTAGTCGTTTTGTTACTTTAAGCAACACTAATCAAGGATGATCATCGTTAACTACTTATAAATCAAGTTAATTATGAAATCAAATATGTTAAAAAGCGGAGTATTTCTGCTTATAGGTATAACCTTATGTCTTGGGTATTCTTTAGTAAAGATGACAATACACCTTCAGACCAAGAATTATCTCAAACGGAATTAAAAACAGTCTTAGAAGCCGATGACCTATCTGGAATAACAGATGATATCGTTGCTGCTGCGTACATAAACAATTCAGGGTCAGGTAAGCCAGAAAAAGGAGCTAACGATTGTTACGTGGCTGTTTATTATACTAATGGCTTTACTATGACCTTTAACAATTGTAACATTCGTAAGTACCAGAACGTAAGCGGAAACTTGACTATTATTTATACAGGCCAAGGTGAAAATGCCTATTTTACAGTTACTTATGATGATTTTTTGATAGGGGACATTACCTTTAATGGCACAAGAAGTTTTACAATGGGAATGGGTACCGATCAAAATTCCATAGCCTACAATGTGAGGAGTGATTTAATAATTACGAAAGCCACTGACCTTGTTTTAGAGGTAATAGGTACCAAAAGTGTGTTAACCACCTTTTGGGCCACATTGGAAGAAATAACGTTTAATATCACTGGGAAATGGACCGTCAATGAAGGTAATACTAGCTATCGCCTAGAGGTTAAGAACGCATTAGTCGGAAACCTTGGGTGTGAATTCTTAACAGAAGGTGTTTTGGAAATCAACAAAAATGGATTGGTGGTATCCATTGATTGGGGTAATGGTGCTGTGATGATGCAGCTACGTTTATCTACCCTAATGATATGAGAGTTACTTTTTCACTTCGTGATTAATTAGAAAAAATGAATGTCCCATAAGATCCCTTGTTGTCACGAACAGGGGACTATGTTATTTGCCAATGTCAAAAATGATTTGGCCTATATTTACAGGTATTAAATAATTGTCCCATTTCTAATCTTACTTTATAGTGCAGATAACCAATAGTAACGAAGCCGACATACCAGAAATCTTTAAGCTATATAGGCTTGCTACTTCATTCCAAGAAACGAAAAACTGTACCCCATGGCCCGAATTCTCGTTAGAATTGGTTTCCAAAGAAATTGCAGAAATGAGACAATGGAAATTAATCATTGGTGAACATATAGCCTGTGTATGGGCTGTTACTTTTAAAGATCCTGAGATTTGGGGAGAAAAAGATAATGATAAGGCTATGTATATCCATAGAATAGCCATTAATCCCGATTTTAGGGGTCAGCAATTGGTGGAACATATTGTCATTTGGGCGAAGGCCTATGCCAAAAAGAATACACTGGATTATATACGGATGGATACTGTAGGAGAGAACTTTGGATTGATCTCACATTATAAAAAATGTGGATTTCAGTTTTTAGGTCTTTCCAAATTAGAGAACACGAAATTTCTTCCAGCACACTATCAGAATGCAGTGGTTAGTTTATTTCAAATCGCGTTATAATATATCATGCATTGGTTTACCCACGGTATGTTTTATAGAGTATAAAAGAAAAAGTTAAAAGCCAAGAAGGAAGCCAAACCTCGAAAGATTTAGGCAGAAATAGGTAGTTCATCGAAAATATCCACAAAATCACGTATTAAGGGATTCTTATATAATCTTTGTACCAATTACTACCGTATATAAAGTGTTGAAAAGAAATTAATAGAACCCAATCTAAAATAAAAAATAATGAAAATTAAAGTTATTTCCCTTTTAGTTTTGAGTCTGTCCTTGGCATTATCAGGATGTAGCTCAGACAACGACAAAAACAAAGAATTTGGCAGATTGTCCATTCAACTTACAGATGCCCCTTTCCCCCACGACTTAGTTGCAGAGGCCAATGTAACCGTTTTTAAAATTGAGGCCAGATCTAAAAGTGAAGGCATGGACGAAGAAAATAGTCCTTATATTTTATTAATGGAGGAAGAAATACAGGTAAATCTTTTGGACCTTACCAATGGAATCACCACAACTTTGGTAGATACAGAGGTTCCCACAGGATCTTATGATTTATTTAGGATCTTTGTTAAAGGAATAAATATTGTACTAGCAGACGGTACTGTTTACGATTTAAAAGTACCTAGTGGTGAACAGTCCGGGATTAAAGTATTTGTTGCACCCAACTTGATTGTGGATGGAGGTTTAACAGCCGACCTCTTGTTGGATTTCGATGTGAGTAGCTCTTTCGTGGCAAAAGGAAATAGAAAAGATGCGGGGGGAATAACCGGTTTTAATTTTAAGCCAGTTATTAAAGCTTCCAATCTTTCCACGGCAGGAACATTGTCCGGAAATATAACGACGCTTAATGGCGAAGAAGTAACCCCTCTAGAAGGAGCCCAAGTTTCCATTTTCGCAGAGGATGCTTTGATTACTACTACGTTTTCAGATGCAACAGGAATGTACACCCTAATGGGGCTAGAAGCTGGAACGTATACTGTTGTTATTGAACTTGAAGGTTATGTTATGCAGACTGCGGAAGATATTCCTATAGTTGCCGCCAATAAAACTACCAAAGATTTTGAACTTATAGCCCAAGAATAATAGTAAATTACATTTATAAAAAAGGCAGCAATTGACATTGCTGCCTTTTTTATTTTTTAAAGAATTAATTAAGACTACCGCACTAATTCTTTTATTTAGAGGATATTTGCATTCTTAATATTGGACGGCCAAATACAGAAGGAATACTATAATGATCAAGAACATTTTTAAAGCGAGACCTAGCACTGCTATCATAATTGTCCTAGCTTTCTTTTCTATATATGTTTTTTGGGGTAGCACTTATCTATTAAATAAGATTGCTGTTTCTGAACTTCCGCCTTTAATGTTGGCTGCTATCCGTTTTATTACCGCTGGAACACTCATTTTTAGTATTGCTAAATTGTTAGGACTGCCCTTAACCATCACAAAACCACAATTAAAAAATTGTATTATTTCCGGATTTTTATTCTTAACCTTCGGCAATGGGGTAGTGGTATGGGCATTAAAATATGTGGATAGTGGTTTTGCTGCTCTTGAAGCTTCCACACAACCCTTAATCATTTTACTCCTAATGCGATTCTTTCAAGGTAAAAAAATCAGGACTATGTCCTTTGTGGGGATCATCCTAGGTTTTATAGGGATATATTTGTTGGTAAGTCAACAACAATTGACTACTCAAGAGGGCAGTACCTTAGGTATTATAATGATCTTTGCATGTATTGTGAGTTGGAGTGTTGGTAGTCTTTTTGTAGCTCAGGCCGATTTACCGCCCAACTATTTTATCAATACAGGATATCAAATGCTTTTTGGTGGAATCATGTTGGCCATATCTAGTTTTGCAGTGGGTGAAACTTGGATCTCTCCTTTAGAATGGAGTTTTAAGGTACAGGCGTCTATTCTAGGCCTTATTTTGTTTGGAAGTATTGCTGCTTTTACATCTTTCAACTATTTATTAAAAGTGGTTTCTACAGAAAAAGTGGCTACATCAGCATATGTAAATCCTATTATCGCGATGCTTTTGGGTTGGTACTTTTTAGAAGAACAGATTACCATTCAATCCATTTTAGCGGCTGTGATTCTACTAACTGGAGTCTATTTCATTAATTCTAAGAAGAAGATTCTTATTTTTTCCAGATTTTCAGGGAGAATGGGTCGTATCTTGGATGATACCTAATGATCATTAATTCACCAGGTTAAAGTCAATAATAAAACATAATTTATTCCTAGTACGATATCATTAGAAGTTATAAGTTTCATTTCTCCACGTATCATGGGCTCGTGAATCTGAATAAAAATGGATGGTTATTTCTTAATTCTATTATAAGATTACCATTAAAAAAGTGCTTTCTGAATTTTTTTTACGAAATTTAGATTGATTTCTATTTGAAACAATATTAAATACCTATTATGAACTACTTTATTTTTATACTACAAATAGTTGTTGGCCTTAGCATATTAAATGTGTGGATCCTGCAAAAAGAAAAACCTACAAAATGGCGCGGAGGAAACGCTACTACCATTTTAGAAGAGTTTCAGGTGTATGGGTTGCCAGTTTGGATGTGTTATGTTATTGGTGCTTTAAAGGTTACACTAGCAATTGCTTTGTTGGCTGCCATTTGGTTTCCTGAATTAAAACAACCTGCTTCATTAGGTCTTGCCATACTACTGTCCGGATCTGTACTAATGCATTTTAAGATAAATGATCCCTTGATTAAATCTTTTCCAGCATTTCTCTTTTTATCAATGTGCTTAATTATTGCGTTTGTAGGGTAACAATTCTTCTTATTATTTTATGGGTTAGGTAATCTTCTTTATAATAAGATGATTGCAGTATAATGTATAGCCAGGTATAAATTAATTAAAGCGTAGATTAAAGCCGGTGCGGATTGCAGTACACTATCCCTGATCTTGATCCGAACCCTTAATCCCAAAAGCATCAATAAAAATAGCCCTGTAGATGAAATTAAACAAAGTAATGGATTAAAAAAAAATCCAAAAAGCAAGCCCACGCTTCCCATAAGCTGTAACACGCCTGTAAGCCATCGTTCTTGTTTGTTTAGTCCATAACGTATGAATTCTAGTGTCATTCTAGGAGAAAAAAAACAGCCAAAACCAAAAAACAGAAAAGAAAAGGACGAAAAAAGGGTTAAAATGGCAAGTTCATCCATAGGCTAAAAAATGCTTAAGCGTATTATTAAAATCTAATTCAAAGATAAGTTATTAGAGTCATATCCAAATTTTATAACCAATTGAAATCAAATTCCGAGAAATAAGAACCTGTTATTTCATTACCAATTCTTTATTTTTACCAAAAATTGAAATGGTAGCAAAAGGATATAAAATCAATATTGTTGGAGCAGGAATAAGCGGTCTTATAGCAGCCTTGGTTTTGGAAAAAGAAGGCTATACGGTTACTATTTATGAGGGCACTGATAGAGCAGGGGGTCGTATTAAAACAGATAATTATGACGGATACCAATTAGACCATGGATTTCAAGTACTGTTGGACGCATACCCAATGGCTAGAAAATACTTGGACTTAGAATCACTATCACTTCAAAAATTTCTACCAGGAGCTGTGATTTTTAAAGATGGGAAGAAAAAAACTTTGGGTGATCCCTTAAGGAATCTTTCTCTTTTATTTCCCACATTGATTTCGAACATCGGTAATTTTTCCGATAAGTTCAAAATCCTTAAACTAAATCTGGAATTAAAGAGAATGTCCATAGAACAGGTATTTTCTTCTAGAGAGACCAGTACGTTGACCTATCTAAAGGAAAAAGGTTTTAGTAATGACATCATTTTCTCCTTTTTTAAACCTTTTTTTAGTGGTATATTTTTAGAACCAAATTTGGAAACCTCTAGTCGAATGTTCCAATTTGTGTATAAAATGTTTGGAGAAGGATTGGCTGTATTGCCCAAATCGGGTATTGGTGCAATAACAGATCAACTGGTAGCTAGGCTAAAAAGGAGTAAGATCCATTTTAATACTCCTGTACGAAAGGTATTGGAGGGCAAACTTATTTTAGCCGATGGCCAGGAATTACAAAGTCAATATACCATCATAGCTGCTGAAGTTTCCGATTTGATACCTGATTTTAAAAAGGAATCTGTAATGTGGAAAGGCTGTGACGCCTTCTATTTTACCACTCCCAAAAGAATCATAGGGCCCCCTTTAATTGGATTGATAGCTGACAAGGCTGCCCTTATCAATAATCTATTTTACCACACAAGCCTCGAAATGGAAAACAGAGGGGAAAGAGAACTGCTATCCGTAACGGTAGTTAAACAACATCATTTAAGTGAAACCGAATTGTTGAAAAAAATTATAAGTGACCTAGAAACATATTGCGGCATCACCGAAGTTGCCTTTCTTAAAAGGTATCACATTAAAAACGCCCTCCCTCAACTTACTAATTTAAAATATTCCATTACGCCGGAACAAACCCAAATTTCTCCTACTATTTTTCTTGCGGGAGACCATAACTTGTATGGATCCTTGAATGCCGCCATGACAACAGGGGAGATGGCTGCAAAGGAGATATTTAAACATATTAATAAAGGAAGTTGAAGGGCATATATGTTGAGCTACATGCTATTTTAAAACCTTGGAAGGCCAACCCATTCACTTTCATGATCATCCTTTTTCTCAAGAATCTATTTCCCAAAAATTATTATGAATAAAAAAGCAATTTATGCCGTTGTTATTTGTGCTCTTATAGCCGGCACTAATGGTCTTTTGATAAAATATGTGACCAGCATGACCACCGGCTCTATTGCGTGGTTTCGAGCAATAATTCCTGTGTTATTTATACTACCTGTTTTAAGTAAGGGAGGCATGCTGCATTTTAAAGGGAATACTAAAAAAGTGTTGATAGCCTCTACCATAAATGCTGCCAGAATGTATTTATATTTAATAGCCTTTATTTATACTTCCATAGGAAATGCTGTGGTTTTATTTTATACCTATCCCTTATTTGTAGCAGCTATAGAAACGATCCACTTTAAGGTGAAAATGAAAAGGAGTCAAACCCTTTTCTTATTACTGGCATTTGTAGGTATAGTAATCACTTACTTAGGAAAACCTTTTAGCTTTGAATCCGATGATTTTATTGGGATGATGGCCGCTATAGGTGCTTCCATTGGCTATGCCATTACAGTGGTGATATTTAAGTCCGAAACACAAAATTATACTAAGGATCAACTTATTTTCTTTCAAAATATAGTTGGCGCATTTGTGTTTCTTCCCTTTATAGTTACCCTGCCAGAAGCTAAAATTGAGCATTTGGGAACAGGTGTTTTATACGGGTTCCTTATAGGGATTGTGGTTTTTAAACTATTCTTTTTTGGCTTAAAACATTTAACCGCGGCTACCGCAACATCTTTGATGTACCTTGAGGTTGTTAGCGCTATCTTATTGGGATATTTTATATTGGATGAGAAATTGACTTGGAATACCCTACTTGGTGGAGGGTGTATCGTAATCAGTAGCTTCTATATTTCTAGGTTAATGGGGAAGAAGTCCAAAGCCGAACAAGTAAACCCTGAAAAGATCTAAGTTTTTATTTAAACCAGGAGCATTACTCCTGAAACGAATAGCAATCCTAAGATGATCTTTTTCAAGAGTTGCTCATCCATTTTTAAATACGCTTTTTTTCCAAGAACCAGGGCCATAATAAAGAAGGGAAGGACAAATAGGGAATTATACAACTGATGTATTGTTAGAATTCCTCCAATGGCCAAAGCTGGTAACCTTACTATGGTCACCAATCCCAAAATCCCAAACATGGTAGCTCTAAATGTTTTAACATCTGGAGACGCATTCTTAACAACCATGACATATAAGGGGCCACCGGTTGAGAAAACGCCGGAAAAAAAACCTCCTAAAAACCCAAAAGTATATTCCATTTTAGAATTCCTTTTTGTCTCTTTTTGATCCCTTAAACTATTCAATACAAATAAAATAATAAAGATACCCAGCGCCTTTTTAAGGATCATTGGTTGGCCATAGGATAAAATGACTATGCCAATTATTACACCAATAACAGAAGATAAAGCCAGTTTTTTAAGAATGTCCTTATCTATATTTTTCCACTCCCGGTACACAAAAATTGGAGTTGAAATGAAATAAAAAATGGAAATATAGGAAATAGCATCTGGCAACGGCATAGCAAGTAGAAGAATGGGCAAGGCAACAAGGGCACCGGCAAACCCTATAACAGTCTGTATAAAAAATCCTAAAAAAGTACCTAAGATAAGGAGCAATAACATCGTATCCATACCGTAAAAGTAATCCAATTTAAAATCTTCGAGCAATACTTTAAATGGATATAAAAGCAATTTTCCGCAAATAAAATGTATTTTTATATTTATAACACTTTTTTAAATGGTAGATCAATTAGATCACAAAATCATCGAAATCCTAAATAAAAATTCTAGGGCGTCATTTGTAGATATTGGAAAACAAATAGGGCTCTCTCCATCTTCTATTCGGGAACGGATACAAAAGTTAGAAGAGACGGAGGTTATCTTGGGATATGGTTTAAAAATAAACCCAAAGAAATTGGGTTACAGCCTTGAGGTTTTAATTCTTTTTAAACTTTATAGTGGAAAATTGAAGCTATTTGTTGACCAATTGGATCAGTTTCCAGAAATTCAAGAAGGTTATCGGATCACAGGCGGATTTAATATTTGTATGCAGGTCCTTTTGGAAGATCAATTGCACCTACAACTGTTTATTGACCGCTTATTGCAATTTGGGGAACCAACCACCCATTTAATACTTTCCGAACTATAAGCAAGAAAAAATAAACTTAATGAGCCTATTCTTAGGAATAAAAATTTATTATAACTCCATAAAAATCACTACATTGTATATAAAATAAGGATTATGCCCATCTATATGGATCGCCATGACGTTTCGGAAACTGTGACTGCGGAGCATGTGGCGAAATTACATATTGAGGATATAAAAATAGAACACCTCTTTGGCTGCAAGGGATTAACCTATTGGTTTGATGAACATAGAAAAATGGCATTTTGTTTGATTGACGCGCCTAATAAAGAGGCCATTGAAAAAATGCATAATCATGCCCATGGTGAAATTCCGCATAAAATAATAGAAGTGGACAATATCATCGTAGAATCATTTTTGGGTCGCATCGCAGACCCCGAAAAGGCGGCAAACGAACTGTTACATTGCATAAAGAACCCTGCATTTAGGACCATTATGATCATTGGGCTAAAGCCTTTATCCCTAAAGGATGGTATCAAAGACTCAAAGAACATTCCTTTCCAAAAGCTTTACAATACCATCACCAAGGCGGTAACCGATAATGTTGGTAGTGTTGTGCGCAAGAATTCCAAGTCATTCTTAGTCTCCTTTCAATCTGTTTCAAAAGCAATCGAATGCGCCATGCATATTCAATCAAATGCCATAGCGTTTTCTAAGACCAACGTGGGCATTACCATTGGAATAGACGCAGGTGTGCCCGTTGCAGAAGCCGATGGATTTTTTGAAGCTACCATAAAATCCGCACAACGCATGTCCGATTTCGTAAAAGGAAACATTGTAGTATCGGCCGAAGTTAAATTATTGTATGAACAGGAAAATCCAAATCATACCATAGATCTATCAAAAATAAGGACTGTAAACAGTGCGGAAGAAAAACTTTTAAACCATTTGATAGATTACTTGGATCAATCATCTCAAAGAACTGATTTACATGTGGCTGCCTTCTGCACTGAATTGGGCTTAAGCAAATCGCAATTTTATCGTAAACTGATTAAAATCACCAATCAATCTCCCAACCTCTTTTTAAAAAGCTTTCGTCTTCAAAAGTCCCTACAATTATTAAAAAGCAAAAAGAGTAGCATTTCTGAAGTTGCTTTTGAAGCCGGCTTCAATAGTCCTGCTTATTTTTCAAAATGCTTCCACGAAAATTTTGGTATTCTTCCTTCTAAATACCTTCAAAAACAAACATCCTAATCTACCTTCTATAAACAATTCCTGTATTTGGTTCAATTTTGTGCTAAATTGAATCAAAAGTGGTATTCAACTGGCTTTGACCTTCTTATCTTTATATGCTAGGTATCCCCGAAGCCCTTATCAATTGGGTGTTACTTGGATTTAAATTAAAAATTGAGTCGATCCTTGTTGACCTATTTATAGTCAAATGAGTACGCGCATCCCAAAACTACTTTCAGCCTTCAATTGTAAACTATTTTAAAAATTTAAATCATGAAAAACAAACGCTTATCTTCAAATGTAGCAGCTTTATGGTTGCTTGTATTATTGCTCTACAGCGCTAGTAGTATTGGGCAACAATCCAATGAAATGGCTACTGAAATGGCTTTGGTCAAATCCCACTCAGACGACAGCCTACAATGGGGACCTTGTCCTCCATTTATGCCCGAAGGTTGCGGCATAGCTGTGTTGCACGGCGATCCAGCTAAAAATAATTTGGATATTTTTTTTAAGGTGCAAGCCAATTCAGCCATACCTAAACATTGGCATAATTCTGCCGAGCGGATGATCTTGGTTTCTGGTAAATTGTATGTTACCTACGATGGTGAGGAGGAACAAATAATCAACACAGGTTCTTATGCCTTTGGACCGGCAACTAAACCACATGTTGGAAGATGTGGTGATGAAGGTCCTTGTGTTATTTTTATTGCCTTTGAGGAGCCCTTGGATGCCTTTCCAATGGTAGTAAAACAATAACGATTTTTAGAAGGATACGTGACATTTAAAGTCATGATAAAATACAAACCATATAAAAAACAAACGCAATGGCACATACAGTAGAAGACATATTACCGTCTAAAATTGAAGAATTTAAAACCCAATTAAGGGGGGGGATTGTGTTCCCATCAGATGAAAATTACAATGAAACACGAGAAGTATATAATGCCATGATAGATAAGTATCCTGCCATGATTGTGAAGTGCGTGGATGTGGCTGACGTTATCTATTCGGTGAATTTTGCGAGGGAAAATAAACTTTTACTGGCCATCCGTGGAGGCGGCCATAATGGTGGTGGTCTAGGACTTTGCAATGACGGACTAGTCATAGACCTATCGGGCTTAAAATCAATACGGGTAAATACTACTGATAATACTGTTCGGGTTGGTGGCGGAAATCTCTGGGGGGAAGTAGATCACGCCACCCATCCATTCGGATTAGCCGTACCTGCAGGTATCATTTCAACAACTGGAGTAGGAGGCCTGACCCTTGGGGGGGGAGTGGGTTATCTATCTCGGAAATTTGGACTTACTATAGATAATCTCTTGGAAGCTGATATGGTATTGGCGAATGGATCGTTCGTTACCGTATCCCCAAAAGAGCACGAAGACCTGTTTTGGGCCATTAGAGGCGGAGGTGGGAACTTTGGGATTGTGACCTCTTTTAAATTCCAGGCCCATATGGTTAAAACTGTCATTGGAGGACCAACGCTTTGGCCCATAGAAAAAACAGAGGAAATCATGGCTTGGTATGACGAATTTATCCATAAAGCACCAGAAGATCTCAATGGTTTTATAGCAACCATGATTATCCCAGGACCACCATTTCCAGAAGCCCTTCACAACAAACAATTTTGTGGGATTGTTTGGTGTTATACAGGGCATCCTAAAAACTTTGATGAACTATTCAAGCCTGTATTGGCAAAAAATCCAATATTTCAACATGTGGGAGAAATGCCTTATCCTTCCATACAGACCTTGTTTGACGGTATGATGCCTCCAGGTCTACAATGGTATTGGAGAGCTGACTTTTTTAATAAATTAGGACCAGAAGTGAGGGCTGGCCATTTAGAATATGGTTCAAAAATACCAACACCCTTATCTCAAATGCACCTATATCCCATAAGTGGTGCTGCCAGTAGAGTTGGCAAAAAAGATACGCCATGGGCTTACAGGGATGCAAAATATGCTGGTGTTATTGTTGGTGTGGATCCAAATCCAAAAAATGCTGAAAAAATTACCAATTGGTGCAAGGATTACTGGGAAGCACTTCATCCGTATTCCTCTGGTGGAGCTTATTCCAATTTTATGATGGATGAAGGACAGGATCGCATTAAGGCCAGCTACAAGGATAATTATGATCGCTTGGTAAGGATCAAAAGGAAATATGATTCTAGTAATTTATTTAGGGTGAATCAGAATATAAAACCATAAATCTTTTAAAATCATTAAATAACCATAATAAGCGCATTGTAATTTTTACGTTATAATGTGCTTTGTTGCTTTTTGCTTCCAAAAATGATACTTTTAGAGGACGTAATTAAAAGTGCTTATGAATGATGCTATCAAAGCTCATGTGCTAAAATACATTTCCCTTACCGAGGAAGAACTAGAGACATTTGGATCGTTCTTATCGGTAGTGGAAGTTCCTAAACGGAAAAGACTAGTGGAACCGGGTTCTTATATCAAAAATGAATATTTTGTGCTAAAAGGTTGTTTAAAAGGCTACTACTTAGACGACAATGGTGATAAGCATATTATTCAATTTGCTATTGAAAATTGGTGGATCGGAGATTTTGATGCCTTTTACAACCATGTTCCATCTAAATTGCATGTGGAGGCCATAGAAGATTCAACCTTGTTGGCCATAACTTATGATGATCTTCAGCTTTTATTTGGAACCATTCCTAAATTCGAACGTTATTTTAGAATTTTAGTAACCGGTGCTTTTATATCCTTGAGAGGCCGCATTTTATCCACACTACAAAAGGCTACTAAAGAACGATATCTAGAATTCTGTAAGACCTATCCCAATATCGAACAGCGCGTCGCCAATTACGACATCGCTAATTATTTGGGAGTATCGGCAGAAAGTTTAAGTAGAATTAGGCGACAAATGGTCATATCTCAGTAATTTCTTAACATAGGTCAAGTAGACTGGGATATACAAATCATAGTTTTGTACCTAACTTAAATTGACACCATGAAAACTTTAGGATTAAAAGCAACACTTATAGCCAAACCAGAAACAGCGAAAGAAGTAGCTTCTTTCATTACAAATGCAGTTGAATTGGCAAGAAAGGAAGACAAAACCATTACCTGGTATAGTTTTCAAGTCAATGAAATCACCTTTGGCATATTCGATACCTTCGAGACTGAAGAAGGGCGCGAAGCGCATCTCAATGGAGATATAGCCAAAGCTTTAATGGCCAATGCAGAACGCCTGCTTGCCGAGCCGCCAGTAATTGAAAAAATCAACATCCTTTCCTCTAAATAGTTCGATTTCTTATGATTTCGATCATTTATTAACTTTTAAACTTTTATAAAATGAAAAATATATTATTTGTATTGACCAGTAACGACGCAATGGGATCAACTGGACATAAGACTGGATTTTGGGTAGAGGAATTCGCAGCGCCGTATTACGCATTAACAGAGGCGGGACATAATGTAACCTTGGCATCTCCAAAAGGAGGACAACCGCCCATAGATCCTAATAGTGATACCGAAGATGCGGCTACTGAAGCCACCAAAAGGTTCGGTGAGGACGAAGCAACCAAGAAAATATTAGCAAAAACCCATAAGTTAGAAACCATAGATCAAAAAGATTATGATGCTGTCTTTTATCCAGGTGGGCACGGACTATTATGGGATTTAGTTGAAAGCGAAACTTCAAAGGGTTTAATTGAATCTTTCCTTAGCCATAAAAAACCAATTGCATTTGTCTGTCATGCTCCTGCCATTTTAAAAAATATTAGTGATGAAGATGGCAACCCGCTTATAAAAGGTAAAAACGTAACAGGTTTTACAAACGGAGAAGAAGATGCGGTACAATTAACGGATGTAGTTCCTTTTCTAATAGAAGATATGATGAAAGAAAAAGGAGGGAACTATTCCAAAGTAGGAGATTGGCAGCCATATGCCCTTGAAGATGGATTGTTGATTACTGGTCAAAATCCAGCTTCTTCAGAAAAAGTGGCAGAATTATTAATGAAAAAATTAAAGTAAGAAATGAATAAGGATCAAGCATTATTACAAGCATATAGCAAAAACGGATTAGAATTAAAAAATAGGGTAATAATGGCTCCTATGACTAGAGGTAGGGCTCTTAATGATGAGAACAAACCTACTGGAGAGCTGCACGCACCATATTATGCTGAAAGGGCTTCTGCTGGTTTAATCATTACAGAAGGATCTCAAGTATCCAAAGATGCTGTAGGTTACATTAACACTCCAGGAATATATACAGATGCACATGTTGAAGGTTGGACAAAAGTGACAAAGGCTGTCCATGATAAGGGTGGAAAAATATATATACAGTTATGGCATGTGGGACGCATGTCTCACCCAGATTTTCATGAAGGCAAATTACCTTTAGCACCATCAGCTATTAATCCTAATGAAAAATCATTTACACCTGAAGGTTTTAAAGATACCGTTACCCCAAGGGCAATGACCGTAGAGGATATAAAAACAACTGTTGCCGATTTTAGGAAAGCAGCTGCCAATGCAGTAAAAGCAGGATTTGATGGTGTAGAAATTCACTCTTCAAATGGGTATTTGTTCCATCAATTTTTTAATGCCACCTCTAACCACAGAACGGATGAGTACGGTGGATCTATTGAAAATAGAGCCCGTTTCTTTTTTGATGTTTTAGATGCGGTGAAACAAGAGCTTCCAGAAAATAAAATAGGAGCAAGGTTTAATCCATCATTACATGGGTCTTTTGGTTCAACAATGGACGAAGAAACAATACCAACATTTGACTACATCATTAAAAAATTAAATGATTATAATTTAGCATATGTTCATTTATCAGAACCTTTCTCTGATGTTTCAAACATACCCTATGCGATTAGTGAAATTGCAAAACATTACCGACCTTTATATCACGGGACTTTAATGATCAACAACGGTTTTGACCAAGAAAAGGGAAATGCTGTTATTGAACGTGGAGATGCAGATTTGGTAGCTTTTGGTAAACCATATATCTCTAATCCTGATTTAGTAGAACGTTTCAAAAGGAATCATTCATTGGCAGATTGGGACCAAGATACATTCTACACAGGTGGAGCAGAAGGATATTTACATTACAAAACCATCGAAGAAGCCCAAGAAGCATAAGGAGTTACAATGTTTAATTTTAAATTTTAAAAAAGATGAAATTCAATAGAAAAGCAAATGCCCAATGGATGGGTACTGGAAAAGACGGAAAAGGAAATTTAACAACTGCAAGTGGGGTATTGGACAAAACCCAATATTCTTTTAAAACAAGATTCGAGGATGGCAAAGGCACCAATCCAGAGGAATTGGTTGGAGCGGCACATGCTGGCTGTTTTGCTATGCAACTTAGTTTTTTGTTGGGAGAGGCCGGGTTTACACCAGATTCTTTGGATGTGGAAGCCACTGTTCACTTTGAGGACGGAAGTGTTACTTCCATAACTTTGGATCTAACCGGTAAAGTTCCAGGAATTACAGCAGATAAATTTAAAGAAGTTGCCCAAAAAGCAAAAGAAGTTTGCCCTATATCAAAATTATTAAAAGCAGATATCGTTTTAAACTCAAGCTTAAACATTTAAGGCGTACTTCATATAATCATAAAAAAAAGGGAAGCGTAAATGCTTCCCTTTTTTTTATGATTATATGTCATTTTTTTGCTTCAAACACCTTTTTTTATGCTTCTTGGCGTTTAAAATTTTTAAAAAAATGTATTGTTTTTTTACTAAGGGAATACCCTCTTATAAAACCGAATTGCCCGAATATAGCGTAACTGTTACGCCTTAATCTGTTAAACGCGGTCAAAAACTTGTAGGTAGGTTATGTGCCAGTTGTCATATGAATTTTGCTACTAAAAAAATTACAGGTACACACATGTTAGATACCCCTGCAGAATTTGGTGAAATTTATTCGCAAAATATACCAAAGATAAAACATATGGAATCGGGGATTGGATAGATGCTAAATTGGTATATCTTCTTCGTACAAGTATTAAGAGGGTTGGAGACTATTCTCACGTATATGGCCAAACTAACAGCGTTTGCAGGTAAGTATATGAATGCTATCATATCCTTCTTACGGTCAGACAAACTTGGGCAACTATTTAGCTAACAATTTAGATTGTTTTTCATGTGATTCTTCTGACTTTATAACCAATGATTTCTAAGTACCAGAAAAGAGTCTAGACTACTTTTTAGGAGGAAATAAGCTCTTGAATAAAAAATGCTGATCCCCAATTTAACCCCTGATAAGGAGGCGGGATCAATTTAAGCCTATTTAATGGCTTTAAGTACTGTCCAAAATAAGGTGCCACGGTCGGGATTGAAGCCTGAATACATTGTGTACTAACATATAAAACTTCATCTAATAAGCCAATTATCAACATTTACTAATGATAACTATTTTAGGTTTGTTCTATATCTGATGGTAATAAAAAGTATATTTATAAGTAAGATAACGGCTTAAAATAAATCAACCATGTTTTGTCTCGTTTATAAATCCAAAGCCATATCGAATATAAGTCTTAGCGAAATTCAGATTTTATTGGAAAAGGCGCGTCTATATAATAGTGCCAATAATATATCAGGATGCCTTCTTTATTACGAAGGTGAATTTATTCAATATTTAGAAGGTAACCAGGTAAAAGTATTGCATCTCTTCGATAAAATTTCATTAGATAAACGACACACCAAGGTGGAACTTTTATCACACGGGTTAATAGAAAATCGTGAATTTAAGAATTGGAGTATGGCCTTTAAAAACGTCCAAGGGCAGAATGATCAGCTTCATTATATAGAACTATTGGTTGATTCATTTTCGAAAAATGAATCAACCATTGATGGACCAAACCCTAGTTCTCAGAAATTTTGGAAAACCACTAAAGATCTTTTGGACTGCAACAAATCCTTTAAATTATTGTAATCAGATTCGAGTTAATGCAAGCAATATGGCATTTCGTACTTGATCAAAGTGAGACATATTGAAGCTAAATCAATTACCTTCTCTTCCTGAATATCAGGTATTTCAATATATATCAGTAGCCTAAAGCATATAATTTACGTTCTCCTTCCATCATCTTCGCTATTATGTTAAGATTTTGTAAAATACTGGGGATTTATGGGCTATGATTCGTCTATGCAATAAAGAACCCATAGGTTTGCAGTGTTTTAAATGATTGACAATTAGAGACAATAGATTTATGAGCAGAGTAAAAGAGAATGACACAGTACAAGTACATTACACAGGGAAACTGAGCGACGGTCAAATTTTTGACAGTTCTTTGGAAAGGGAGCCTATTAAAGTTACATTGGGACAAGGAAGTATAATTCCTGGTTTTGAAAAAGGCCTTATAGATATGGAACCTAATGAAAAGAAAACTGTAATCATCCCCAAAGAAGAAGCTTATGGTGAAATAAAAGAAGAGATGTTCCATAAGGTTAGTAAGGCAGATTTACCCGCCGATATCAAACCAGAGGTAGGAATGGGATTAATGGCAAAAAATCCTGATGGATCTGAAAATCAATTACGTGTTACAGAGGTTGGAGATGATCATATCATTATAGATGCTAATCATCCATTGGCAGGACAAGATCTTACATTTGACCTAGTTCTTGTGGACATAGCATCTTAAAATAAAAGACAATACTCCCAATTAATAGTTGGGCAAAAATAAAAAAACCACCTAAATTTAGGTGGTTTTTTTATTTTTGCCCAACTATTTGATTTCATAAGCATTTATAGTGACGTAGCGGATAAATTCTGATCTCCAAGCAATAAATTATCAACAGATTAACAAACTTTTAAGACATGATCTCAAACGTTTAAGAGAAAAATATCTAAGTTTGGCGTGTTTAAACTTTATTAATTTTTATTAAACAAAAAATTGCTATGAAACAATTTAAAACATTTACAAAAGTCATGCTTGCTGCTATTCTTTTGATGACAGTAGGATGCAGCAATGATGACAATTCCATGATTAATCCAGAACCAGACGGACCAATGTCTACTGGAGTATCAAAAACGTATGCATTAGGCTCTGTCGCCAACCCTGACATATCCGGGACGGCAAAATTTATTGAAAACACGGACAATTCCATAACCATTGAATTAGAATTACGAAATACCCCAGCAGGGGGAATGCACCCCGCGCATATCCATTTTAATACCGCAGCAGAAGGTGGAGACATTGCCTTAACCTTAGGCACGGTAGACGGAAGTACAGGAAAAAGTAGTGTTACTATTACGGCTTTAAATGACAATACACCTATTACTTACGACGCACTCTTAGATTTTGACGGGTATATTAATGTACACTTAAGTGCTGATGATCTAGAAACCTTGGTAGCTCAAGGCGATATAGGTCAGAATGAACTGACAGGAGTATCTAAGGAATATACCCTAAATGAAAAAGCTGCACCCGGAATAGACGGAAAGGCAACTTTTTATGAAAGAGTCAATGGTGAAGCCTTGGCCGTATTGAATATTAACAATACCCCAGCAGACGGCGCACATCCGGCCCATATTCATTTAAATACAGCAGTTCAGAGTGGAGCTATAGCATACACATTTAAAAGTGTTGATGGAAATACAGGTTTGAGCAGCTCAAACTTAGCACAATTAGATAATGGTACTGTATTTGGATATGCAGAAATATTAGAGTTCAACGGATATATTAATGTGCACTTAAGTGCAGAGGCTTTAGGAACTATAGTAGCTCAAGGCGACATAGGACAAAATGAACTGACTGGAAGAAAAGTATCATACGAATTAGCGACCAAAGATGTGGCAGGCATTAGTGGTATGGCAACATTTGAAGAACGTTTAAATGAAACTACTTTGGTGACATTAGAATTGGTTGGAACTCCCGATGGAGGAATGCATCCTGCTCATATCCATGAGAATGATGCCGCAACAGGAGGGAATATAATAGTAGGCCTAACACCTGTAAATGGTACCACAGGAATTAGCCAGACTCAAGTTGCTTCTTTTGTGGGTGGTGCTTTGGTAACTTATGAAGAATTCTTGACCATTGATGCCTATATCAACGTTCACTTGGACGACACCGCCACCGGCCTTGCTACAATTGTTGCTCAGGGCAATATTGGAGCCAATGTTGGAGGAGGCACATCTACAAAAAATTATGATGTTACAAACTCAGGTTCTAGTGCTTATGTTTTTAATGGACAAGGTTTAACAAATTCAAGCAACCCTAATATTACCTTAAAAAGAGGTGATACCTATACATTTACCATGAATACTCCTGGACATCCTTTCTATATTAAAAGTGTACAAGGAACCGGAAGTGGTAATGCCTATAATGTTGGTGTTACGAATAATGGATCGGTAACTACAGTGGTTACGTTTACGGTACCCACAGATGCGCCGAATACATTATATTATAATTGTGAATTTCATGGCCCGATGACTGGAATATTTACCATTACCAACTAGATTTCAATTATAAAAGATTTTAAAACCTCGGTTACTTTAAAGTAACCGAGGTTTTTTTTAATTAATCAAATAGCCTAAACTACCTACAACCATCCAAAAGGTTCCTAAAGACTACTTCTTTGTCATCTGCTGCAAAAGAGTGCCTATCTTTGTACAAATTACTTTTGATGTCAAAACAATTTTCCGATTTAGGAATCAATAGCCAACTCCAAAAAAGTTTGGCCGAATTAGAAATAACCATTCCCACAGATATTCAGCAAAAAACAATACCCGTTTTATTGCAGCAAAAAGATGATTTTGTAGGGTTAGCAAAAACTGGGACAGGAAAGACTGCTGCTTTTGGTTTGCCTTTGTTGCAATTAATAGATATGGATAATACCAATATACAAGCTGTAATTCTTGCGCCAACAAGGGAATTGGGACAACAGATATATAACAATCTGGTTTCTTTCGCTTCCAACTTGCCTTCCATTTCTATTGCATTCATATGCGGAGGAATCCCTATTAAGCCTCAAATAGAACGATTGACCAAGGATACCCATATCGTTGTTGCCACGCCAGGTAGATTAATTGATTTGATAAAACGCAAGGCCATTGACATCACAAAAGCAACCTATTTAGTCCTTGATGAAGCTGACGAGATGGTCACCTCCCTTAAAGAAGGGTTGGAAGAAATCGTAGCGGAACTACCCAAGAAAAGAAGAACATTCTTATTTACAGCCACTATGCCTGGCACCATAAAGCAATTGATACAAAACTATATGTCCAAACATGTGGTACAAGTCAGTTCCGACATGGAAACCGTTGGACACCAAGGTATAGACCATAGGTATGTGATCGTGGAACCTATTGAAAAACTGGAGGTGCTCATGCACTTTCTAAACTCCAAAGAAGGAGAGAGAGGAATCATTTTTTGTAAAACAAAGGCAGCTGTAAATAAGTTGGCAAAAAATCTGGCCATAAATAAATTCTCTTCTGGGGCGCTACATGGAAGTCTTTCCCAACCTATCCGTGACCGCATTATGGGTCAGTTTAGGGAGGGTCATATCCATATTTTAGTCGCCACAGATTTGGCTGCGAGAGGAATCGACGTTAAGGAAATATCATATGTGATCAATTACCATTTGCCAGATGTTTATGACACATATGTGCATAGAAGTGGTCGTACTGCAAGAGCAGGGGCAGAAGGACTTTCCCTAACCATTTTACAAAAAGAGGAGGCAGAAGATCTAAAGGAATTCGAAGAGGTGTTAGGAATCTCTTTTAAACCCTTCAAAAAAGCAGATGCTCAAAGTATTGAGGAAAACAATGCACTTATATGGGCAAAGAGGATATTTAAATCCAAACCTAATCATACTGTTTCCCCTGACTTTAAAAGCAAAATACATACTATCTTCCATCATTTGACCAAAGAGGAACTCATAGATAAGCTTTTGGCCCATCATTTAGGACAGCATGCTAATCCTACCCAAATTGAATCTGAAAAACCAAAACGAAAAAAGAAATAGAATGGTACAGAAACCGATTCCTAAAAGAATAGGTTTCTCACATTACTAAAAACACATCATGGCAAATACTATAAAAGAGCAACAAGATATTTTGGAAAAACTGAACATTCATCAGTTGAATCCAATGCAAGTAGAGGCAATCGCGACCATCGAATCTAATCCCAATACCATAATACTTTCACCCACAGGCACAGGAAAGACATTGGCTTTTTTGTTGCCTTTAATAAATCAATTAGATCCTGAAACAGAAGAAATACAGGCGTTGATTTTAGTTCCATCTCGTGAATTAGCCATTCAAATAGAACAGGTAATTCGTGAAATGGGATCTGGATATAAGGTGAATGCAGTATATGGAGGAAGAGCCATGACGAAGGATAAATTAGAATTAAAACACACTCCAGCGATACTTATTGGAACCCCTGGCAGGATTGCGGATCATTTTGATAACGAACGCTTCTCTACCAAAAACATTAAAACCCTAGTATTAGACGAATTTGATAAATCCCTGCAGGTTGGTTTTGAAGAGGAGATGAAATACATCATAGGAACGCTTCCCAGTATTAATAGACGAATCCTTACCTCTGCAACACATGGTGTCAAAGTACCTTCTTTTGTCCGATTAGACAAGCCTGTTATTCTCGACTATTTAAAAGAAGAGAATTTAAAATTGGCCATCAAAATAGTCGTTTCAGCCTCTCAAAACAAACAAAAGGCAGTTTTAGACCTTCTGAACCATATCGGGAACCAGCCAGGAATTATTTTTTGTAACCTAAGGGAGAGCGTGGAAAAGTTAAGTGCTTTTTTAGAGCGAAACAATATCAGTCATGGATGTTTTCATGGAGACATGGAGCAAAAGGATAGGGAGCGTTCCCTAATTAAGTTCAGAAATGGCACCAATCAAGTGATTGTAGCAACAGATTTGGCCGCAAGGGGAATAGACATTCCTGAAATGAAGTTTATTGTCCATTACGAATTTCCGTACAAGAATGAAGAATTCATCCATAGAAATGGAAGAACTGCTAGAGTAAATTCTAAAGGAACTGCCTATGTAATTAAATGGGTAGATGAACATTTACCGGATTTTATTACCAATGCCCCAGTAGTAGATATCTCTAAAAAGGCTCCTAAAAAAGTTCCGTATTGGCAAACCCTTTTTATTTCCGGAGGTAGGAAAGATAAAATTTCTAAAGGAGATATTGCTGGATTATTTTTCAAACAAGGAAATATCAATAAAGATCAACTAGGAATGATAGAACTCAAGAATGACTGCACATTTGTGGCTGTTCCTGTGACCCTAGCGGAAGATTTAATCAAGAAATTGAACAACACCAAACTTAAGAAAAAGAAGGTAAGAGTAACACTGCTATAATAGATTGTTCACAGGTAAAATTTGGAGTCAGACATCACTTAAATCCTTATAAAATTGTTCCTTACTTTAATTAGTTTTTTAAACAATGCACCTCATAAATTCAAAGTCATGTTCAAAAACTTAAAAATAATTGTCTTGGTCCTATTGGGCACAATCACCCTAATAAATTGTAAATCGGAACCTAAAAAAAGTGCTTCAGATTCCATGGAAGCGAAGGAAGAAATTTTGCAGGCCAATGTAGTAGGAAATGAGGTAAGTTATTCCACCGGCGAAACAGAAATGAAGGGCTATATCGCCTATGATGAAAATAAAAAGGGGAAAAGACCAGGGGTAATTGTGGTCCACGAATGGTGGGGACACAATGATTATACACGTGAACGAGCAGATATGCTCGCAGAATTGGGTTATGTGGCTCTTGCCGTAGATATGTATGGTGAAGGAAAACAGGCACAACACCCTGAAGATGCTAAGAAGTTCTCTGGCATGGTCATGAAAAATATAGATGTTGCCAAAGCAAGGTTTGATGCCGCAATGACCGTTTTAAAGGCCGATCCACATGTACATGCCGATAAAATTGCGGCCATAGGGTATTGTTTTGGAGGAAGTGTTGTATTAACAATGGCAGATTTAGGAGAAGGCCTAGATGCCGTGGCGGCTTTTCACAGCGGTGTACTACTTCGAGTAATGCCGAATGAAAGATTAAAGGCTAGGGTATTGGTATGTAATGGTGCTGCAGATCCTTTTGTATCGCCTGAATCTGTAACTGCCTACAAGGCTGCCTTGAACAGTATTAATGCCAATTACAAATATATATCCTACCCCAATGCAAAACATGCTTTTACTAGTAAGGAAGCAGATTCTTTAGGAAAGAAATTTAATCTTCCCTTGGCCTACCAAAAAGAAGCTGATGAAAAATCATGGGGAGAACTAAAATCCTTATTGACCGAAACTTTTAAGCAATAATTCGCCAATACAACTTTTAGAAATCTAATACTAATAATCTCGATTATTCATCATATTGTAATTCCGGTATATCACTTATCATTTGGGAATCTAACGAATAATCAAAATTGTAGCATGCTTGGTTTGGAAATGAAAATAAGCCTATATTTAAACCATTCAGTTAAAACAGAACTTAAACCACGCTAATGAAATCATATTCCATACAAGAAATCAATGCCATTTTAAATGGGGAATTGATAGGGAACACCACCCAAAAGATAGATGGGTTGGAACAATTAAAAAATGCAAAACCCCACCAAATGACCTTTATAGGTAGTATTAAATATGAACGCTTGTGGGATTCCTCAAAAGCCACTGCTGCCATTGTAAATGAAAATATACGCATAGCGCCTGGTGAGGGTAGGGCCTTTATCAAGGTTAAAAATGCCGATTTGGCTATGGCTAAATTATTGGAGGAGTTTGATCCCGGTCCTCCACAATTTGATATAGAAATACACCCTACCGCGGTTATCCATGAATCAGCCACTTTAGGCAAGGGCGTAAAAATTGGTGCAAACAGTTATGTCGGTAAAAATGTTGTTTTGGCAGATGGAGTTATCCTTTATCCGAACGTTTCTATATTTGATGACACCACCGTTGGTCCTCAGACCGTAATTTGGTCAGGAACAGTGATACGCGAGCGTACTATAATAGGTGCCCAATGTATTTTCCATACCAACGTAAGTATAGGAGCGGACGGCTTTGGCTATCGCCCTAGTGATGATGGAAGGGGATTAGTGAAAATTCCTCAAATAGGTAATGTAGTTATAGGAAACCTTGTGGAAATTGGATCTAACTCTTGTGTAGATCGTGGTAAATTTAGCTCTACTATAATTGGTGATGGTTGTAAAATAGACAATTTAGTTCAAATTGGTCACAACTCGGTGATGGGCCGTTTTTGTATCATGGCGGGTCACAGTGGTCTAGCTGGTTCAGTTACCCTTGGAGATGGAGTGATGATTGGCGGTAGTGCTTCTATTAAGGACCATACTGTTATTGAATCAGGGGCTATAGTTGGTGCCGGTTCTGGCGTTATGGGCGATGTTGCAGCAGGTAAGACCGTACTTGGATATCCTGCATGTGATTCTAGAGAAATGTTGAAACAATGGGTTGCCTTACGTAAATTGGCCAAGAATTGAGATAACACGCAATCTTAATAAGCACTAAGCTTTTAGACATAATTAATTTACCCTTGAGGGCTGTCCAAAGGTTTACCATGAAACATCAGATACTCATTGTTATTATTCTCATAACCCTTTGGGGATGTAATACAACTCCACCAAATAACACGGCTGCCTTTCAGTCCATTTTGGATAAGGCAGTGAAGAAAAAAAGGAACCAATTATCGGGCGTTTCCATGACGGTTTTAGCCCCAAAATTAAATATTACTTGGACCGGTGCTTCTGGTTATGACAGTAAGAAAAAGACCCATAAACTGTCAGCTGAGCAACCTTTTAGAATTGCCAGCGTCACTAAAACTTTTGTGGCAACGGCTATAATGCGGCTACAAGAAGAACAAAAATTAAAGTTATAAGATTCTATTGCCCTTTACTTATCAGATGAACATATACAGCTACTTAAAGCCGGTGATTATGATCCCAATACCATCACCATAGAGCATTGCTTGCAGCATAGAAGTGGGCTTTTTGACTATGCCGAAGGTAGTTCAGCCTATGTAGATAGTATAATAAAAAATCCAGCAAAAAAATGGACGCGTACCCAATAGCTAAAATTTGCCATGGTTGAAGGGGAACCCTTGGGAAAACCTAGGGAAGTATATGGGTATAGTGATACTGGATATATCCTATTGAGTAAAATTATAGAAAAGGCAACTGGCCATTCCTTGGCGCTAGCGCTTCGCGAATTATTGGATTATGATAGATTAGGACTAAAATCTACTTGGATGGAAGGCGAAGAAGATGCGCCAGCTGGACTTTTACCACCAGTGCACCGTTATATTGGTGATTATGATGCTACATTTTTGGATAATTCAATAAACCTTTATGGGGGTGGAGGTATTTCTTCTACGACTAGTGATATGGCTATCTTTTTTGATGCACTTTTTAATGGGGAGGTATTTAAAAATCCTGAAACGCTAAACACTATGTTAAAGAATCCAGGCTCCTTGCCTAATGGGGCAGAATCAGAAGATTACCGAATGGGTCTTAGTAAAGAAGGGGTCGTGGGTATTTCTGGCTATATGCATCGTGGTTTTTGGGGAACGGTTTGGATACATATGCCCAAACCAAATTACACTATTGTCGTAAACTTTACCAACCAGCCTGAAGGTGCCGGAATTATTACTAGTACAACAGAAAAGCTGCAAAAACTAGTCGAATCTAAATAAATAATACTCTCGGAGTTATAGTTGTTGGTTCAATTTAAGTAAAGAATCTAAACATCTCTGGCATTTAGGTTACATTAACGGTAGTTGATATAAAATAAAGTTTTCTAATTAATCCACAAAAATTTAGGTAAATTAGAAGCTATAAACCGTAATACAAATAGCCATGTCCACCATTCTTATCCTCTTGGGAATCATAGTCTTAATTGCCGTCTTATTCATAAGTGTTTTTAATAAATTTGCAAAAAACAGGAATTTGGTAAAAGATGCTTGGAGCAATATAGATGTAGCCCTAAAAAGGCGATACGATCTAATTCCCAATTTAGTGGAAACGGTTAAGGGATATGCCAAACATGAAAAATCTACACTAGAGGCCGTGATTATTGCCCGTAACGCTGCAATGGCCGTTCCTTCAGGAGATATAAATGCTCAAATTAAGGCTGAGAATCAATTACAGCAAAGCTTGCGCAGTATTTTTGCATTAGGGGAAGCCTATCCAGAACTTAAGGCCAATGTAAATTATTTGGACCTTCAAGACAAGTTGAACCTAATTGAAGAAAACCTCGAAAGAAGCCGTCGTTATTACAACGGATCGGTGAGGGAAAATAATACCTATGGGGAAAGCATCCCTGGTGTACTGATAGCCGGGATGGCCAAATATCAGCATTTCGATTACTTCGAAACTGAGGAGAAAACTAGGGAAAATGTAAAAATAGATTTTTCTTAATGAAAAAGTGTATTGTCCTTTTTATGATCTTATTAGTTTTTTCCATCGGGAAAGCCCAAGATTTTATGGTCACCAATTATACTGTAGATATCACCATTAATACGGATGGTTATTTTGATGTGAAGGAAAATTACGACCTCAACTTTGAAATTCCAAAACACGGAATCTATAGAACAATTCAAACCCAATATGACCTACTCAATTTCGAAGGGAAGAAAGAGGATCGTAAAATAAGGATCAGCCATGTTAACGTCCCTAATTATAAATTTGATGTTCCTTTTGATTTTGTACAAAAGCTGCAGGACAACATGGATATAAAAATAGGGGACAAGGACGTCACTCTTATAGGTCCACAACATTACGAAATTGCATATCGGGTACACAATGCTTTTTTATTTGAAGAAAATCAAATACGATTTTATTGGAACATTAAACCAGATGGTTGGCAAGCTGATTTTGAGCAAATAAGTTTCCGGATTCATGTCCCTGAAAATATTACGCTAAATCAAGAAAATTGCTTTGTGTATGCCGGTGATAAAGGTACGTCTACTACCACTCAAGATTTTAAGCTGTATTATTCCAATGCAGGCTTCTCTGGAACTAGTAATGACAATTTTATGTCCCACGCTGTTCAAAGTGTGACGGTTATGATTAATTTGCCACCAAATTCTGTAGCCGAAGAAAAACCATTATGGCCATTTTGGAATCAATATGGGTGGTCATTTCTTGTAGGGCTTTTAGTTATTGGCTTTTATGCTTTGTGGCGAAAATTTGGTAAGGATGATAAGGTAATTACTTCCACAAGCTACTATCCTCCAAAACAAATGGATCCGGCCATGGTTGGCTTCCTAATCAATGATAGGGATGACAATTCTGATCTAATTTCCTTGATCCCCTCATGGGGGGCAAAAGGACTGATAAAAATGGAAGAGATTCCTAAAAAAGGCTGGTTTAGTGGTAAGGATACCAAACTAATTAGAATTGGACTACTGCCAGAAAATTCACCTTCCTATGAAAAAGAAATTTTTAATGGCCTTTTTGGGAATGGGGATGTATTGGATACCTCAGAAATAGTAGTGAGCAGTCTTAAAGATACCTTCTATACTACAATGAGCAGTGCTAGAAGTAAACTGAAGGAATCAGCACTTCCGTACTATGTGGTGGAGTCTAAAAAAGTACAGACCCTATTATATTTTGGCTTGGTAGCTATGGCCATATTTCTTACTACGATTGCATTATTTGTTTGGGGACCTTTGGCGGCAGTAGCCATAGTTCTTACCTGTATTATTTTGATGATCCTCAATGGGTATATGATTAAGAAAAATGATATAGGAAATCAAGTCCTGTCTGAATTAAAGGGATTTCGTCAATTTATTAAGGTTGCAGAAGAGAACAAACTAAAAATGTTACTTAAAGAAGATTCCAACTATTTTGAAAACACTATGGCATATGCTCTAGCCTTTGGCTTATTTGATAAATGGGCTAAAAAATTTGATGCGCTTCATATACCCCCTCCCTCTTGGTATTCAACAACTTCTTCTAGTGCCTATACGATGCATAGTTTTTCAAAATCCTTCTCCAAATCTATGGTTGTAACCCAGTCTACTATGGTGAGCTCTCCCCAAAGCAGTGGTTCTTCTGGAGGAGGTTCCTCCGGGGGTGGTTTTGGCGGTGGTGGTGGTGGAAGCTGGTAATTTTATTTTAATAAGGTTAAAAATCAGTTACTGTTAAATACCTTATATGTTGTTGGGTGAGGTTAAGAATAGCCTTCCATCAAAATGGAAACAACAAGCTCTTTGGTTAAAGGCCGATCTGCTGCCTTGGATTTAATATCCCCAAAACCGAACCTAAAATCACAACCATTTTTATATTCAGTGCAACCGTAAGCAGTTTTTCCTTTGACTACAGTGCCATTTTTACATTTTGGACAGTTAAGTGTGTCCACTATCTTTTGCTCCTTCTTTTTAGTTTCTAGTACCAATTGAAACAACTCATTAAATCGCACTAGGCCTTCTATAGATCTGTCTGAATTAGGATCTTCATTTTTAAAACCTTTCAAGTTGACAGTATAGCCTTTAGCAAGTAAACGAAGCCATTGCTTTTCCGATATCTTTTTACCTTTAAAGGTGAAAGGCAAAACAAAGTTGCACCCTTCCTTATACGCATTGCATCCGTAGGCGGCCTTTCCCTTTAATAAAGTACCGTGTTTACATTTGGGGCAGGATTCAGCTGTAATTCCCGGTTTTTTAATTTCACTTTCAGCAGCTTTTTCAGGTATGGTGACAATGGTATGGGAAATATTAGCACGGGTGGTCTCACTTCTAACTTCATAGACCAACTCATCTACCATTTTTTTCATATTAGCAATAAATGTGGCTGCACTAAAGGTGCCCTTTTCTATATCCTTTAGTTGCTTTTCCCACTGACCAGTAAGTTCTGCTGATTTGAGAAGGTCGTTCTGTATGGTATCGATCAGCTGAATACCAGTAGGTGTTGGAAGAACTTGTTTTTTATTCCGTTTAATGTATTTACGCCGAAATAGGGTCTCAATAATGTTGGCGCGGGTAGATGGCCGTCCTATCCCATTTTCTTTCATTAACTCTCTCATTTCATCATCGTCCACCTGTTTTCCTGCCGTTTCCATAGCTCTCAATAAGGTTGCTTCCGTAAACTGCTTGGAAGGTTTGGTTTGTTTTTCCAAAAAAGAAGGTTCATGTGGCCCTTTTTCCCCTTTAACAAAAGTTGGCAATACCCCAGCTTCTTTGCTTTTAACATCTGCATTTTCGAACACTACTTTCCACCCTTTGGATAAAATTTCTTTTCCTGTTGTTTTAAAGTTAATGGTATCCACTTGTCCAATAACCGTGGTATTTGCTACTTGGCAATCTTCATGAAAAACGGCAATAAATCTTCTTACTATGGTATCATAAACTTGCTGCTGGTTATATTGAAGTTTAATTTGAACCCCAGTTGGAATTATGGCGTGATGATCTGTAACCTTATTATCATTAAAAACCTTCGAAGACTTGCGTATTTTTTTACCGAGGATGGATTGGGTAAGTTTTGAATAATTTGTCAATTTTTGAAGTATCCCTGGCACTTTGGGATAAACATCGTTAGGTAAAAAAGTAGTGTCTACCCTTGGGTAGGTAACTACTTTCTGTTCATATAATTTCTGTACCATCTTTAAGGTTTCATCAGCGGTAAATCCAAATTTAGTATTGCAATAAACCTGTAACCCTGTTAGATCAAAAAGCTTTGGAGCGTATTCAAAGCCTTTTTTCTTGTTTATAGAGACAATTTCCAAATCTTTCTCCTTTACCTTTTGTGCCATGATTTCCCCATCCTTCATCTTAAGAAAGCGACCTTCTTCATAGCTAAAAAGGGTATCCTTGTACAAGGTTTGTAACTCCCAATAGGGTAGGGGCTTGAAATCCTCAATTTCTTTAAACCGATTGACCACCATGGCCAAGGTTGGAGTTTGTACGCGGCCCACTGAGAGCATTTGCTTATAACCACCATGTTTTAAGGTATACAAACGGGTAGCATTCATCCCTAATAGCCAGTCCCCAATAGCCCTTGAGAAACCTGCATAATATAGATTGTCATAGTTTTGAGAGGGTTTTAAATTATTAAAACCTTCTTTTATAGCTTCTGTAGTCAAAGATGAAATCCATAAGCGCTTAACTTCTCCCTTATAATTTGCCTGATGCATGACCCAACGCTGTATCAGTTCTCCTTCTTGACCCGCATCCCCACAGTTTATAACCACCTCTGCCTGCTCAAATAATTTTTTTACAATCTTAAACTGTTTTTGAATACCCGAATTTTCCACCACCTTGGTCTGGAATTTTTCAGGAAGCATGGGAAGGTTGTTCAGGTCCCAACTTTTCCAATAAGCTTTGTAATCATTTGGTTCGAAAAGGGTGCATAGGTGACCAAATGTAAAGGTTACGGCATATCCATTGCCTTCAAAATATCCGTCGTGTTTTGTGTTTGCACCAAGAATAGCGGCAATTTCTCGGGCAACACTAGGTTTTTCTGCAATACAAACTTTCACTTAATGGAATTTTTAGGGAACTGCAAAGTAAACATTTTCATGAAAGGGAAGCCAATTAGTGGGCCTTAAAATCTGATCGAAACTGATCCTTTGCCAATATAAATTGAAAATAATAAAACAACTTAATTGTTACTATTAGTAATAGTTATTTAACTTTTATAAGTACCGCTTCTGAACTTGAAAGATCTGAATTCAAAATAATTTTTTCCGCAGAGGTACCATCAGAAATTTCTATGGAAACAGTATTGGGGGGAATGGTCCCTAAATTATGGGCATATAAAAACAAATCATTGGATTTGGACACATTCAATACTACTTGAAATTGTTTTTTGTCCTTCGTTAAAGAGTATTTTGCAATTATGGACTCCCCATTGAGATACACGGACACTATATCCCCATCTTGCTCCTTATTATCCCATAATTCTATGGTAATATTCTTGCTTTTAACTATCAGTTCCTGGACATATGTAATCTTCCGCCCGTCAAAATCAGTACGTTTGGCAGTTTCAACTACTTTGTTCTTGGTTTCATTCTTTATAGAAAAGGAAGGCGTCACAAACTTTGCAATTTTGAACTTATCAGAAGGGAATAGCTCTATGGCCATAATTTTAAAATTTTCGCCAGGTTCTATATTCTTTTCTAATTGTATCCCGCTTACACTTCCATTATTTTTAAATATACCAAGCTCTTGCACCATCATATCATCCTTGACCAAAAAGAAACGAATGGATTTACTACCATCAATATTTGCTGTTTCCCATGTTATATCTATTGGAATTTGGACGGTCAAGACGGAATTTTTGACAGGGTAGGTGACACTAATCGATGACTTCCATCTTCTGCGCTCATCTATGCGCAATTGATTCAAATAATCCAAGTTTTTTTTAAAATTATTATAGGGAGCATAAACCGCTAAACCTGTACCTGTCTCCCGTAGGATATCATAAAATTCATCTAATTGTATGAGGGCCGTTACCAAAGGAATCTTGTCAAAATAAGTCCGATCCAATTCTTCAATCTTAGCCTGGGCCTTTTTCATGTCACCACTATTACCAACCGATTTGGTAGAGGCAGTACTTTTATCCATTATGGTTTTGGCATGTTCCAGTTTAGCATATCCAAACCTATTATCCAAAAATTCAATGGCATCTTGATAACTGATTGAATCCTTTTTTATAATTTTTTGAGCTAGTTCAAAAGCCCTTTCATATTCTTTAAGACCTTCCGATATCGTTGCTCTCGCCAATTTAACACTTGCTTTTTCTTCCGAACTCAAAGCGTCTCTTAAGACTGCCAAATAGCGATCTTTTGAAATAAAATTACCCACATCGGCCGTTCCAATTTGAAAGAAATCCGTACCAAGACCAGGTGACTGTAAAAAGATATACTCGGCATCATTTAAACCTTCTTCACCATAGGAAGTGAAAATGGAATTCATGGTTTCGCCTTTCCATTGTTTTGATTTCTTTTCAATGAACTGCTCCATTAGCTGAATAGGGTCATTTATGGAACGTGTCCATTCTTGGTCCATATTTTGACCTTGGGAATAAGTTCCCAAAAGACAAAAACAGTAAAGAAGAAACAAATATTTCATTCCCAGAATAAGCTTTGTATCACGTTAGACCAATATACAGTTTTATTACAATAGAAGTAAGTTGAATCCTAACCTACTTTTATACCATAGTAACTTATTCCAAAAATAGCCCGTATTTACTTATTTCCATAGTTTGATGGTTCAAATTGACACCAAGGCTGATAAAACAACATAAATCTGTTCAACTTAGGCAGTTTTTAGAAGCCTATTGAAATTGATTATTTCACAAATAAAATAATGGGATATAAAAAAAGTAGTGGATTATATGTACACTACTTTTTTTGGTTAGGAAGACTTGAATTATTTTAAATTCCCAATATTTGATTTCTATTGATCTGAAAAGTTGACCATCTAATTTTCTTAGTATTTCTAAAGCTTGCAAATATGCTACTCTTTTTATCTTCTATCCGTGATTGATTGATGAATGGTTTCATAATATTAGTTTTAAGTTGCCTTGCGGTTATCTGAATCTCCTTTTGGCGTTCCAAATGTTCATTCTAGAAGATTCTGTTGTTGGTCTTAACTGATATTTGCTTATAATTTCCATGTTGTTTATTTTTTGTGTTGCTATATTGATTGAATTATTCTTTACTATGTATTAGTGATATCTCCTTTTACTATTCCAAATTTTGGTGTTAGAGATTCTTTCCGTTACTTGAACGTAATGCTTGTTTGTAGTTTCCATGTTGTTTGTTTTTTGTGTTGCTATATTGATTGAATGGGTATTATCTATTTTTAGTGATATCTCCTTTTACTGTTCCAAATCTTGGTGTTAGAGATTCTTTCTGTTACTTGAACGTAATGCTTGTTTGTAGTTTCCATGATATTCATTTTTAATTGTTTAAAATAATTATATACCAAGTAGACGCACAAGAAAGAAGTTTGTTACAGTACTATGTTATAAATAGTACTATTTTTAGCAATATTTAACATATTGTACTATAAATATTAGATAATGGAACCTTCGGAAATAGCAGAACAGAAGGCATTAGTAGCTACTATAGTTCTAATAGAGGCGTTTGATAAAAAAGGGGGACACTTCCGTTAATTTACAATTACATTTGCATATTTTTTGGGGCTTTTTAACCCAATACTAACTTTTAATTTATGGGAGCACACCAAAAAACCGATCAAAGCACCTTGAGCAAAGAGGATATTTCCAGATGTATTTCTATTATGGACTTATTGGTTTCTGATACTGATCGCATCTTTGATATTGATAAGGAACAGCGTATAGCATTGATCAAGGTAGCGGGCCAGCTCTCTAGGCCCAATAGGGACGAATTTTCTAGACGTAAGAAAGATGGTAAAAAAGCTATCAAACGAAAGCTGGAGGCCAGAGACAGGAAATCCCGCAAGGAGACTGGAATAAGACATGCCAGGGAAGCTGCTATTTTTATAGCTCCTAAATTGTTGCCCATAGCACATATTTCTAAAAAGGAAGCACTAGAATTGGAAACCCCTAGAAACTGCTATGTATGCAAAACGGAGTTTACTAAATTACATCACTTTTATGACACGATGTGCACCAATTGTGGAGATCTAAACTATACAAAACGCTTTCAAACAGCAGATGTAAGAGGGCAGGTAGCTGTCATTACAGGATCGCGACTAAAAATAGGATACCATATTACACTTATGCTTTTAAGGGGTGGGGCAACTGTAATAGCCACAACAAGGTTCCCTGTGGACGCCGCCCTTCGATATTCTAAAGAAGATGATTTTATGGTGTGGGGACACCGCCTTAAAATACATGGTCTGGATCTGAGACATATTCCAAGTGTAGAGATCTTCTGTAATTTTATTAACCAACAGTATGACCGTTTAGACATCCTTATTAATAATGCCGCACAAACGGTAAGGCGTCCTGCCGGTTTTTACCAACACCTTATGCAGAATGAAGGACTTTCTATTAGTTCTCTGCCTCCCTTTGCCCAGGAACTTCTGCAGGATCATCAAAGTTGTTTACAGGAATTAAAAGCATTAACTACCTCGGCTTCTTCCAACCAAAATATGCCTGTAACTTGGCATGGGCCAGAGCCAGGAATAGGCCTTAGGGCATCTGCAAAACTTTCCCAAATACCGTATAGCTTTGATAATACGTTAGTACCACAAGAGGTTTTCCCAGAAGGGGAGTTGGATGCCGATCTTCAACAAGTAGATCTGCGAAAGACCAATAGTTGGAGATTAAGACTTGGACAAATTGAGACTACGGAAATGTTAGAAGTACAACTGGTAAATTCCGTTGCACCCTTTGTTCTATGTAATCGACTTTCTGAACTCATGAAAAAGAATCCAACGGGACAGAAGCATATTATCAATGTTTCTGCCATGGAGGGCAAGTTCCACCGGTTTTTCAAGGAGGACCGTCACCCACATACCAATATGGCAAAAGCCGCCTTAAATATGCTTACCCATACCTCCTCGGGTACCTTGGCCAAAGATGGTATCTTTATGAACGCTGTGGATACAGGTTGGGTAACAGATGAAGATCCGGCCGAATTAGCAAAAAAGAAACAAGAGGTGGATGATTTTCAACCCCCATTGGATATTGTAGACGGTGCCGCTAGGGTTTTAGATCCCTTATTTGATGGTATCAATACTGGAAAACATTGGTGCGGAAAATTTTTAAAGGATTATAGACCAATAGATTGGTAAATCTATTTTCTTATTGCTTTTTTTGAATTTCAAGAAAATGAAAAGGAATTTGGATTTAAAATCAGCTCACATTATCTCCATCACATAGAATATTTTGATACATTTAGGTATTCACCTACCTAAGCAGCAAGGCCTATGTTATCAAATGTATTGTTGGATCGAAAAATATATGCATCGGAAGAACACCATATGATGCGCGATATGATTCAAAATTTTATCTCCAATGAGATACTGGAACAAAACGATCAATGGGAAAAGGATGGTATGGTTAGTCGCACTATTTGGGAACGTGCCGGTTCCTTAGGTCTTCTATGCATTGATATGCCTACCCTATATGGTGGGAGCGGATTGGATTTTAGCTTTGGCGCTCTTTTGATTGAGGAATTGGCCAAAAAGGGTATTAGCGGTCCTGGATTCTCCTTGCATTCAGACATTATAGCTCCCTATCTTTTAAATCATGGAACCGAAGCCCAAAAATTGAAATACCTGCCTTTGATGGCAAGTGGAAAAATAATCACCGCCATTGGCATGACCGAACCTAATTGTGGTAGCGACCTAAAGGCTATTAGGACCACTGCGGAAGATAAAGGAGATCATTATGTGGTTAATGGTCAAAAAACATTTATCACCAATGGGTTTCTTTCCGATATGGCCGTTGTAGCCGTTAAGACCCGGACAGGGACAGAAGATGAAGGAGTTTCCCTCTTGATCATGGAAAGTTCGTGGGATGGTTTTGAAAAAGGAGTTCCCTTCAAGAAAATAGGGATGAAAGCCCAAGATACCTGTGAATTATTTTTCGATAACGTAAAGGTACCTAAGGAAAATCTACTCGGAAGAGAGGGTGAAGGTTTCAAAATTATGATGCAAGAGTTAGCCAGGGAGCGTTTAACAGTTGCGATCACGGCCATTGGTACTGCTGAAGGAGCATTAATGGATACCATTAATTATACGTCCACAAGGACAGCATTTAACCAACCTATCGCTGAATTTCAAAACACCCAATTTAAATTGGCAGAGTGTGCTACTAAACTTCAAGTTCATCAGGCCTTTATAGATCGCTGTATACAAATGGTGCCTACGCATGAATTAACGGCAGAGAGCGCTTCCATGGCCAAATATTCGGCCACGGAAATGTGTAGTGTCGTAGTGGATGAATGTCTACAGTTATTTGGGGGATATGGATACATGTGGGATTATCCCATTGCCAGAATGTATGCCGATAATAGGGTGGCAAGAATTTATGCTGGTACCAATGAGATCATGAAGTTACTGATAGCAAGAGGACTCTTCAGAGAATTATTCCAACAAATAAAGGATGAAAGGAAAACGTAACACAACCAATACCCCAAATAATAGGTAGTTTCCATAATCAATTTTTTATAACTTACAGCTCAATAACTGCTAAACTAAAAATAGACCATGAATACTAGATCCACTTTTGCTTTATTTTTCATTCTACTTTGTTTTTTTAATTACAATCTTCAAGCTCAAAATGACATTTTTGAGAAATTGGGTGAAATAGCCATTATAGATCAAAAAGTAATGATGCCCATGCGAGATGGTATACGTTTAGCAACCGATATCTATAGACCTAAAACTACTGCATCCGTTCCAATTATCTTTTCACGTACCCCTTACAATTTCAATTCATGGGTAGATGGTGAGGAAAAGACTAGAACTGCAGAAAATGCTTATGAGGCAGTAAAACGAGGATATGCATACGTGGTACAGAATGAACGTGGTCGCTATTTCTCTGAAGGAGAATGGGATATTTTAGGAGTGCCATTGACCGATGGATATGATGCCTTTTCTTGGATGAAGGATCAGCCGTGGTCCAACGGGAAAATTGGAACTTTAGGTTGTTCCTCTACTGCAGAATGGCAAATGGCCGTTGCGGCCTTGGACCACCCTTCACATGCCGCAATGGTTCCTCAGGCATACGGTGCCGGCGTAGGACGTATTGGGGACTATCATGAACAAGGAAATTGGTATAGGGGAGGAGCTGAACAGCTATTATTTTTTTCATGGCTTTATGGGGTAGAGCACGATAAATTTAAACCAAGAATTCCTGCTGGTGCCACCCAAGAAGATTTAATTCGCATTTCTAGATTTTATGATTTGGCACCAGAAAACCCAACTGTGGACATGGCCGAAGCACTAAAACACCTTCCTATCCAAGATATATTAAAAAACATGAATGGTAAAAAAGAGGTGTTCGATAAAATGGTGCGCAGAACCCCTAACCATGAAGATTGGTATACAGGAGGACTCTATCATGATAACATGGATTTTGGAGTACCTAGTTTTTGGTTCGCCTCTTGGTATGACGTTTCTATAAGCCCCAACTTGGCCCTTTTTAATCATGTACGTAAAAATGCCAAAGACCAAGAAATAAGGGACAACCAATACTTAGTCATTGCGCCAACTTTACATTGTGGTTATACTAGGGCCACAGAGAATACAATTGTAGGCGAACGCAGCGTTGGAGATGCCCGTTTAAATTATGAGCAACAAATTTATGCCTGGTTTGATTTTTGGCTAAAAGGGGAACAAAATAATTTTAAAGAAAACACACCAAGGGTTCAGTACTATACAATGGGAAGTAATACATGGCAATCGGCAAATGAGTGGCCACCTGTTAGTACAAATCTTGAAACATTCTATCTAAATAGCAATGGAGATGCCAATAGTTTATTTGGCGATGGCAAGCTAACCACTAACAAACCAAAACAAGACAAGGCGGATTCCTTTATATATGACCCTATGAACCCCGTTAAATCCTACGGAGGCAATGTGTGTTGTACGGGAAATGCAGTACAGGGTGGAGCCTTTGACCAACAACAAATGGAAACTAGAAACGATATTCTTGTATATACGACAGATATCCTTACAGAAGGGGTTGAAGTCTCCGGCTTTATAGAATCTACCTTATATGTTTCCTCTGATGCCAAGGATACCGATTTTACCATTAAACTATTGGATGTTTATCCAGACGGAACTGCCTATAACCTTGATGAGACCATTCAAAGAGTACGATACAGGGAAGGTTATGATAAGGAAGTATTTATGCAGAAAGGAAAGATATACAAGGTAGATCTAACACCGATGTCTACCAGTAATTACTTTAAGAAAGGTCATAGAATCCGTATTGAGGTGTCTAGTAGTAATTTTCCAAGGTTTGCCCGCAATTTAAATACTGGAGGTACTAATTATGATGAATCCAAGGGTGTTGTTGCACACAATATGGTGCATCATTCTGAAAAATATCCTTCACAAATTAGACTGCCCATAAATAAAAAATAATTAATAAAATACTTTAATTAACTTATCGTATACTCCTCTATGTAAGGTGTTTAATACAATTTAAAATATATTCATGCCTTCAAGTTTTATTCAAGATCTGGGATTGATTTCCATCCTTCTATTAATTGGTTTTATTCTTAGAAATAGAATCACAATTTTACAAAAGTTATTTATTCCAGTGAGCATCATTACGGGCTTATTGGGGTTGCTTTTAGGAAGCAATGGGTTAGAAATAGTATCGTTTTCAGATGAAATAGGATCTTATCCCGGTATTATGATTGCTTTTCTTTTTGGCTCTTTACCGTTTACTTTCGACATTAAAAAGGATAAATCAAGAGAGTTTAAAAGAAATACGTTACAAATTGGGGGAGCCTCCATCATTATCCTTTTGCTGCAATGGGGGATAGGGCTATTGTTTGGGCTTACTTTTTTAAGTTGGCTTTACCCAGAAATACATAGCAGTTTTGGAGCGATATTGGCTACTGGTTTTTTTGGAGGCCATGGCACCGCAGCAGCCATTGGGGAATCGTTTGCCTCTAATTTGCAATGGGAAGAGGCACAATCTTTGGCTATGACAAGTGCTACAGTGGGCATATTTTCTGCTACCATGGGAGGGGTAATAATGGTACAATGGGGAATAAAAAAGAAACATACCTCTTTTATTAAAAATTTTAATGAGTTACCCAACAGTTATAAAACCGGATTGATAGCCCTAAAGGATCAGAAGTCCATTGGCATGGCTACATTCTCCAACATAGCCATAGATCCATTGCTTATGCATCTTATGCTTGTTGTTTTTGTAGGATTTACCGGGATTTTCCTTACTAATAGTACCAAGCCTTTTTTAAGCGGCTATACCATTGCTTCCTTTTCCTTTGCTTTTATCGTTGGGTTACTGCTAAAGGCTTTGTTATCCAAATTAAGGTTGATGCAATATTTTGATCCAAAGCTGATGAGTAGAATTTGTGGGCTATTTGCAGACCTCATTGTCATCTTCGGGATCGCCTCCATAAAAACTGCGGTGGTGGTTAAGTTTGCAGGTCCTTTGCTCCTAATATTTATTTTAGGCATCGTCTTAGCCATTTTTTTGTTTCGCTTTATGGGTCCAAAACTATTCAGCACTTATTGGTTCGAAAAATCTATTTTTTTATGGGGTATGTCTTTGGGGGTAACAGCCATTGGGATTGCCTTGTTACGGATGGTAGATCCCGAAGCAAAATCTGAAACATTGCCAGTCTTTGCCTTGGGGTATATAGGGGTGACCCCTTTTGAAGTACTTTGTTTGGTGTTTTTTCCAATTTTAGCTAGCCAGGGTTTTCAATGGCATTTTACCCTAGGATGTTTGCTTGGAGGAATAATCCTTTATATCTTAATTAAGAAATTCAATAGGAGATATAAAGTGTCTTAATTTAATAAATAAAGAATCTATGACCCAAGGTAATTTAGCATCCAACTGGTACCTTATCAACAATGTTTCAGAAATGGATTCCCCGTCCATCGCCTTATATAAAGACCGGTTGCTATTCAACATACAAAAGATGAAGACTATGGTAGACAACGATGTCTTCAGGCTAATGCCCCATGTTAAAACCAACAAAATGCCAAAGGTCATTGCCGAAATGATATCTGCTGGTATTACAAAGTTTAAAGCCTCAACAATAGCGGAAGCCGAAATGGCTTCACAAGAAGGGGCTACGACACTTTTATTGGCGCATCAATTGGTAGGACCCAAAATCGGGAGATTTATTACGTTAATGCAACAATATCCGAATATCGAATTCTCAACCCTAATTGATAATGTCGCTTCTGCCAATCAGCTAAATAAGATAGCCTTAAATGCTAATCTGCAATGCAATATATTCATCGATATCAATAATGGCATGGATCGCTCCGGGATAGAAACGGGAACAGGGTTAGATGAACTAATTTTAGAAATAAAAATTCTTAAATCATTACATTTCAAAGGATTACATGTTTATGATGGCCATTTGAGGAATAGTGATTTTCAAGAACGAAAAATGGAGGTAGAACAAGGACTTAAAAAGATAAACGTACTGTATGATGAATTGAAAAAGGACAATCCCAACTTCCAACTCATTTGTGGTGGCACGCCTTCCTTTACTTCACACTTGTTAGAAGATGCCCGTGTTTGTAGCCCAGGAACCTGTCTACTTTGGGATTGGGGTTACGATGATAAATTGGTGGAGCAAAAATTTAAATATGCTGCCCTTTTGATAACTCGTGTTATTTCCAAGCCTAAAAAAGGAATCATAACCCTAGATCTTGGACATAAGGCGGTATCGGCGGAGAATCCTATTCATAATCGCGTGAAGTTTCTTAATCTTTGTGATTATGAACTGTTATCACAAAGTGAGGAACATGGAGTACTTAAAGTTAAGAATTGGGATGAAATAGTGGTTGGAGATGTTTTCTATGGGATACCTTATCATATTTGTCCCACCATCAACCTATATGACGAGGTTTCGGTCATAGAAAATGGGAATAAGATAGACACTTGGCAGATTACGGCACGAAAAAGAAAAATTACTATTTAACGCGACTTTTATGATCAAATCCATAAAAAAACTATTCTTTCTTTATTCCACAATGCTTGTAATAGCTGCCTGTAATACACAAACAATTATACCTCTTTTCAACGGACAAGACTTGGATGGCTGGCATGTAGATGCCCCAGAAATGGATACGGATACCAGCACTGTAACACCCTTTATCCTACGAGAAGGTAATCTGGTAAGCCTCGGAACACCAAGAGGTCATCTGATCACAGATGCCGACTATACTAATTATAGATTGGATATTGAATACCGCTTTACAGGAGAACCTGGAAATTGCGGAATATTGGTGCACGCTTCCACACCAAGGGCCCTTTATAAAATGTTCCCAAAATCCATTGAGGTGCAAATGGAACATGAAAACGCAGGGGATTTCTGGGTTATTGTGGAAGATATTACGGCCGATAATATGGTTGAACGAAGAGGTCCCAAGGAATCATGGGGTATTACAGAGGGTACCAATAGGCGTATTGAAAATTTGAGCAATGGCCAGGAAAAACTATTAGGGGAATGGAATACCATGGTGATCGAATGTTTTAAAAATGAGATCAAAGTTTGGGTGAATGGTACATTGGCAAATTATGGATATAATGCTACGGCTAATAGCGGGCAGATTGCCGTGCAAGCCGAAGGATCCGAAGTAGAGTTTAGGAAATTGGATCTTAGCCCTATCATAGGACTTAGTGAGGACCTTGAATAGGAAGTAGACTTGGAATCCTACTTATTTTTTGGTATCTTATTAAGATAGCATTAAACTAAATATATGAGTAGAGCCTTTGTAAAGGAAGATGACCAAGAAGAGATCCCTATTATTTCCCCAAGGGCACACTTGTCAGTAGGAGAAATTAATTACGTTACCTCATTGGGATTAAGGCAATTAATGGATGAAAGAGAATCACTATTGCAAGAACGCAGTAATGTAGACATTTCATATGCCAATGAAAGAAGAATTGCACTGTTGGTAATTAATGGGAAACTCCAATTATTGAATGACAGAATACATAGTGCCAGACAAATTGACTCTAGCAGCCAAGAGAGAAATAGTATACGATTTGGAGCTAAAATCCAATTGAAAATAGATGGTACTGTAAAAACACAAAATCTCCAGATCGTTGGAGTCGATGAAGCGGATATTGCCAAAGGTAAAATCGCATTTACCTCTCCATTGGCAAAAATCCTGAACCATAAAAAAGTAGGGGACCAGGCCATCTTAAAATTAGAGTCGGGAAATAGAATTTTCGAAATTTTAAAAATTGAATATCCTTAATTATACGGCCTTCTTTAAATTTAAACTTGCCAATTATGTACATTTAAACATCACTAATGTCGTCTTGGGAAGACACCCTTATTTCTTTAACCTCTAAAGGGGCAAGATCTTTCAACGTTATTCCACCAATTCTAATACGCACCAATCTCAAGGTAGGAAAACCAACAGCTGCAGTCATTTTACGTACTTGTCTAAACTTTCCTTCAATTAAAACAATACTAATCCAAGAGGTGGGTCTATGCCTTCCTATCCGCAAACTCGGATCTGCTTCAGAAAGTAAGGAAGGAGTATCAATTTTTTGTACTTCACAAGGTTTAGTGATATAGCGTTTACCACCAAAACCTATTTCTATTCCTGTTTTTAAATGATCTGTTGCTGCTTTGGTAATCTCCCCATCTAGCTGGGCATAATATTCTTTTTCTACCCCAGAACGGTTAATGGTATCACTCAGTTTTCCATCGGTTGTCATTAGCAGCAGCCCTTCCGACTTTTCATCTAATCGACCAACGGGCATAATTCCGTCAGGGAAATTATAAAGATCTCCTAAAAATCGCTTATTTCTAACCTCTTTGGAGTCATTTGAGCCCATCTGACTGAGCATTCCAAAGGGCTTGTAGATCTTAAAATGTTGGTGATTTGTTTTAATCATGGAAGACCAATATAGTGCTGTTATGAAATTTTTTTCAAAGATGCATTTTTATACATTTTTCAGCCTATTTTTCTCTAAATTTTTAGTCTAGCTGGTTTTATTCTTTAGCAATATCCGCCGCTAACCTAACATTGTTATAGACCAACTCAATATTTGCATTTAAGCTAGAGCCATCAGTTAATTCCCTTACCTTCCCTAAAAGAAAGGAGTGCTTTCCTTTCCCTTTATTCCTAGCTTTTGCTCTTCCAAAAGTGCCTCTTCAATGGCTTGCTGCATTACCTCTAATGGCAGTTCCTTATCCTTTGGAATAGGGTTGGCTACAATTACACCTCCATTCAAGAAAAGGCACCACTTTATTTTTAACATTTTAGCAATCTCCTTAGCAGAGTCCATCTTATAATTAACGCTAAACCCACTCTTTTGGCAATAGAAGGCAGGCAACTCAAAGGTCTTATATCCAATAATGGGTACCCCAAACGTTTCTAAGTATTCCAAAGTTAAACCAATATCAAGAACAGATTTAATCCCTGCACAGACCACTGCTACGTTGGTTTGAGCCAACTCTTGCAGATCCGCGGAGATGTCAAAACTTTCCTAAGCCCCTCGGTGCACCCCACCAACACCTCCAGTGGCCATAATTTTAATGCCAGCCAAATGAGCAGCTATCATGGTAGCTGCTACGGTGGTTGCTCCATCTATATTTTTGGACAATAAATAGGGTAGATCTCTACGGCTTGCTTTTATTATTTTAGGACCCGATTTGGCAAGATAAACAAGTTCTTTTTTTGTCAACCCTACTTTGATCTTGCCATTCAATAGGGCAGTGGTCGCTGGAACAACACCCTTATCACGTAAGATTTGTTCAATATGTAAAGCGGTCTCTATATTTTTGAGGATAGGGCATTTCGTGAGAGATGATGGTAGATTCCAATGCCACTATGGGCAATCTTTTGGATATAGCTTTTTTAACTTCGGAATCAATGTCAAGTAAGGTTGCAATCATTGCATGGTCTTTAAAACCATTTGTTCGCAGATATCAGGATGAACGGCATTTTTATGCTGAATAGTGATTTGGGCACAACCAGTGGCAAAGTTTACCATATCATATAAACTTAGTCCCTTTGTTTCTCCATAAATGAGTCCGGCCATGAAAGCATCACCCGCACCGTTGGTATTGACTGGGATAAGGATGTTATTTTTATTGATAAAGATTTCATTTTCGTCTCCGTAGGCCACACCATCCTTACCTAGGGTGATAAATACTTTTTTTACGCCCAACCCTAAGAAATATTCAATCATCTTTTCATAATCACTTTCATATTTAACGGCAATGTTGCTTAACAATTCTGCCTCTTTGGCATTACATTTTAAAATGTGCAGCCTATCAATAACAGTTAATGCTTTAAGGGCTTTTTTTGCTGATACTGCCTCCAAGGCAAATTTAGTATTGGGAAGTTTTTCGGTCACTAATTCCAAAATAGAAACGGGTAGGTTGGTTTCCAAAACACAATATTCATTTCCAGCTATTACATCTAGATTATCCAAAATAAAACTTTGGGGAATATCATCGTAAATATCCATAGCCGATAAGGCCAATGCCAAATCATGATAATGATCCATTATAGCTACATATAGTGAAGTTCTACTTCTTTTAACTGTAAGACTATGATCTATGGCAATGCCGAAATCCCTACACGATTTTTTTAGGGTTTTGGAAAACTCATCGTCTGCAAAAACACTTAAAAAGTCTACATCAAATCCTAAATGTTTTAAATTTTCAGCCATATTCCGACCAACTCCACCGAGAATTGTGTCAATCATCCCAATATTGGAATCCTCGAAAATCAATTTTTCGGTGGTAAGTCCTATTAAATCAACATTGGAAGCACCAATCACCGTTACTTTTGGAATGTTTGACATCTTTCTGATTATTAGATAAATACCTTCTTAAATTTACGTAATTTTAAGGAAACAAGATGAATTTCATGAAAAAATTTACCTCAGTTTTTAGCGGAATAAAGCCGGTTATAGGCATGGTTCATCTTAAGGCCTTACCAGGTACTCCAAAAAATACCTTGAATTCTTCAGAAATTATAAATGCTGCTTTATTGGAGGCAGATATCTATAAAAGAGCAGGAATAAATGCCATCATGTTAGAAAATATGCACGATGTTCCTTACCTAAATGGTAGCGTTGGTCATGAAATAAGTACCCTTATGACCTTAATTGGGCATCTTATAAAACAAAGGACCAACGTACACGTGGGCATACAAATATTAGCTGGGGCAAATATGGAGGCCCTTGCAGCCGCTAAAGCAGCCGGACTTGATTTTATTCGTGTAGAAGGCTTTGTTTTTGCCCATGTCGCTGATGAGGGTATTATTGAAGCCCAAGCCGCAAAACTACTGCGCTACAGAAAGAAAATAGGAGCAGAAGATGTTGCTATATTTACGGATATTAAAAAAAAACATAGTTCCCATGCCATTACTGAAGATGTCAGCCTATTGGACACTGCCAAGGCAGCCCAATTTTTTCTGAGTGATGGGGTTATTGTCACGGGTAGCCATACTGGGATTTCTGCATCGATTGAGGAGTTAAAAACCTTAAAAGATATGGCTATACCCGTCCTAATAGGCTCTGGAATAACAAAGGACAATATTGCTGATTATTGGTCCTTGTGCAATGGAATAATTATTGGCTCCCATTTCAAAAAAGAAGGATATTGGGAAAATGAACTAGATTACAATCGCGTATCAGCGTTTATGAAGCTTGTTAGAAGTTTTTAATCCCATCTTAGAGGTATTCGTAAATTTTATAAAAACTTTAAAACGTACCTATCACAAAAGTCCATAAATTCACATACCCAGAATAAATAAGGGATATTGTGAAATTGAATTTTAGGTATTTAGTTATATTGATAGGTGGACTTTTAATCAATTGTTGTACTTCCTCAAAAACGGTTACTTCCAAGGTGCAAATAAAACAGCTGGAAGAGTTGGTTGCATCTAAATCATTCCAGATTGATTCAGATTGGGCAATGCCCTTAATGACCAATAGCATGAACACCCTTTCCAATGCCGGACTTTTACCGGTAGGAAGTACAGGAAGCCAAATCAGCCTCATTGGAAATTCAAATTTTTTAAAAGTTGAAGTCGATACTATAGCTGCCTATTTACCTTATTACGGAGAACGTCAAATGGGTGCCGGGTATTCTATTAATACCAATGCAATTCAATTTAAGGGTATTCCTAAAAACTATGAAGTAACAGACGATGAAAAGACACAAAGCAAAAAAATAAACTTTAACATTAATAATAAAACCGAATCTTTCCGAGTGTTTATTACCATATCTCCAAACTTATCCAGTAACATTACCGTGAACAGTTCCCAACGGTTTTCAATACAGTATAGGGGTAACGCGGAGCCACTTCTTAGCGTTAAATAAGGACAATCTAGTTAGTATTAGATCAATAACTTTAGAATAGCATTTAATTTTGAAGAATCCAATGGCTTAATAAGATATTCTAGTACATGTGGATTTTTTTTAGCCGTCTCAATATCTTGCATATTATGGGAAGAACTAAGCATTAAAATATTGCACTTTTCTTTTGCTCGTCCAATAATTTTTCAAATTCATCTAAAAATTCAAAACCATCCATTTCTGCCATTTTAATATCCAAGAAGATGAGTTCAGGAACTCCTCTCCTTTTGTTTTTTAGGTAATCCAAGGCCTCTAGAGAAAAAAGCATTACAGTAACGTTCTTTGTTATATTTTCTTTTGCAACTATTATTTTATTGATAAAATTATCAATATAATTATCATCAATTAGTAATATTTCATTGACAGCCATAGCTAAACAGATGTTAAATAGCGTTGGGAATAGAAAGGATAAATTTGGATCCTTTACTTAATTCAGATTCAATCTTTATAGAACCTTGTAATCTATCTAAAGTTTCCTTAACAATATACATTCCCATACCCGAGCCAGTAGATTCTTTTGTTGCTCGATAAAACATTTCAAATATTTTATCAATATGTTCTCTACCAATACCAATACCGTTGTCTTCTATGATAATCTTGGCCGCCTTAGCATCTGCCGTAACGGTAATATGTACAAAATTCTCTGTTTTGTTTGTATCGTAATATTTAATGGCATTGGATACTAGGTTTTGCAAGATAATCTCAAGTCGCTTCTTATCTGAAAAAAAATCTACTTTTTGTTTAATGTCTATTTTAACTTTTGGAGTATACTTAATATTCATATACTTCAAGCTTTCCCAGATAGACCCTAATACCTCCTCAAAATCAATTTTTTCAACAGTTATTTTTGCTCTTGCATTCATTGAATAATCAAAAATACTTCTAATAAATACGTCCATTTTATCTATGGTGGTAGACATTAAAGACAGCGGCTCTTTAAATTCTTCATGTTCCGGTTTCTGAGTCATCTCTACAATTTGAATCAATCCTCTTAAGGAAGTCAATGGGGCCCTCAAATCATGGGAAGCACTATACACAAAACGGTCTAACTCTTTATTTGCTTTTAAGAGCTCTTCATTTTTTTGTGAAAGTTGGTCATTAATCAGTTTATTTTTGGTCTCATCTTGTAAAGTACCCTTTAATTTTATAGTCTTTCCACTTGCGTCTTTTACTATTTCTACAATTTCATGAATATATTTTAAGTTGTTATCTCTGGACTTAATGTAATAACCAATGGAATACCCCTTTCCATTTTTTATGGCATTAGTAGTCAACTCCTCAAATCTCTCATCATCTTCGGGCATACATTTAGATCTGTAAAGCCCATATAAATCTTCTTTAGTTTCTTTGTCTATTTCAAGAATGTTGTACATCTCATCTGAGAAATCTACTTCCTTTGTACTAGGATTTATTTCCCAGCTGCCAATTTTTGCGGTTCGCTGTGCTTCTTTTAATTTTTCATTGGAACGTTCTAGTTTTTCTTCTACAGCTATAAGTTGAGTCACATTAGTGTGTGAAATAACTAACTTATTCGACGTTGTTCCAAAAGGTACTATATTCAACGAAAACCAACATTTTCCTGTTGGCGCATGAAATGGATATTCTACAATAAAATTAGGTGCTGATTTGTTGAGAACGGACCGTATACCTTCTAAAACTTTTTCAGACAATGTATCTCCCATGGCCAATGCCTTCTCGCATACTTCTATATAATTACTGTCTACAGAGGTACGCTCTAGATTAAGTTCCCCATTGTTTAAGGAAAAGTCATTCCACGCTTTATTTACTGCTAAAATTTTTCCGGTACTATCTATTACTGCAATATGAGCGCTTAGCGATGAGAGAATACCTTTATTAAAGGCCTCACTTTCTAATAGTGCTTCATCTACCTCCTTTTTCTCTGAAATTAATTTTTCCTCAACATTTTCTTTTTCAATTTTAAGACTCATATATTTTTTCTTGTAAAATAGTATGGAAAAAATATCCCGCTTTTGATCGGTTATAAAAGAAGTGGTTTTTACCCCCTTATCAACATAGGTTAAATAAATATAAAGTACGCTGGAATATAAAAGTGCGGAAAGGGTTTTTCCAAAAATATGTCCAATTAAAGAGTATTTAAAATAGGTCGTTCCAAAAAATAGGGTAGTATTAAAAACCAGGGCATCGAAAATTAAAACTGACCAAAGCGATAAGAAGAGCGTTAGGAAGAAAAATGGCTTTTTTATTTTAGTTATTAAAAACTGATAAACAATAACCAGAAGAAAAAAGTCTATAAATAATATGATAGACCCAACACTAAAAAATTTGTAGTCTATGCTAAAAACCGAATTACCACTAACGTCTGCTCCATAAAATTTTCTAACAAAGTAATCTTGGGTAGAAGTTATTTCAAATAGTCCGGATAAGAACAGATTAGAGATGAGTATACCTAATATAAGCGTTCTAGCACTCAGTACCCCCTCCTTGATATATATTAATAGAACTGAGAATAAAACAGCACTGAACAAAACAATAGATCCAGGATACACTGGATATTCGCCTAAAAATTTAAAACTGACCAGATTCTCTAGGTTAACTTGAAAATATTGTAAACTTCCAATAAGTATGTATACTGGAGCTAAACCTATTTTGTCCCTAAGATTGAATAATACAAGAATGAAGGTAGCAATCAATAAGAATTCAATTAGAATTGAAGCTAGAACATACATAAAACCCTTTTATCAACAATTTAAACAATTAATGGGACTTTAAAAATATAAAATTAACCAAAATAGAGAACTAATTCTTTTTTAAAGAGGGATGATAAGTTGTTATAAAAAAATAATGCCCATTTTGCCTTCCTTTAACCTTCACGTTGCACCAAATTAACTCACATTTTAGCCACTGTAGTAAAAGACCAAAAATTAATTTTGTATTTCATTTTAGAGGTTACTCTTTTAAATTGAGACAAATTTTTTAAGCTATCGTTAAATTTTTAAATATAAATAAGAATTATATTATTTTAAGCTTTCAATAAGCATTAAGTCTATAAAGGACCTCATGGATAGAGCTCCTATTTTTTTAGGTGTTTAATACTTAATAGAGTTTAGATATGAATAATACTATCCCAAGCAACACTATTTTAGTTTTGACTGATTTTTCAAAAGCGTCTATAATCGCGTTACGAAATGCCGCGAAGTTGGTGAAAGTAACCAATAGTAACATACATACCTACTATGTTGAAACTGTAAAACCTTTTGCTCAAGAACAAAATCCACTTACCCTCAATGGGAATTTACGAGAAAATCATAAAGAAACACTTGCTAAGGCAAAAGGATAACGTCAACCATAGAAGAGGAGGAAGGAGTTGCTTTTAGCTTCACTATGGATTTGGGAAATATCCAAAATTGCATTTTAGATAAAGTGAAAGAAATACAACCGAATCTTATAATTCTCGGAAAACGAAAATCTAAATTTTTAGATTTTATAGGGGATAAAGTAACCCAATTTGTGATAGACAATTGTGATACTAGTGTTTTAATATGTAGCAGTAATCGGGAAGTACATTACTTTTCTGATTTATCTCTTGGATTTTTTGGTGAAGCTATAGAAAAAAGTGATTTTCAAATTATTAATCACTTAAACGAATCAACTCGCTCTGTAAGGTATTTTGGTATTCGAAGTAAAATGTCTTCATTAGAAACCAATGCTGCTTCTCAAAAAAAATACTAAATCCTGCATCTTTCCTCAAGGCGAAATTAAAGGGATAGAGGCGATAACCTCCTATATTGTGCGTACCGATACACAACTATTTTGCATTCCAAATAACACTAATTCACAAGCACCGCCATAAAAGAAATGGTACGTAGGCTAGACATCCCTATCCTACTTTATAAATAGGAATAAGTACTTAATCTTGGAGGTATTGATTGCTTTTTTTGTTCCATATGTGCTAAACCGTGCAATTAAGGTGTCCTTGCCGTGCAAATACCTTTAAAATGGTGTATTGTATCGACTTATCTTTTACTACTTTCAAAATATTGTTTACGTTTTAAGGGAAATTTAATACCTTGTATCGTTCCAACCTATTAAACCTAGCGTAATGACTCCACCCGAAGTTTTTTCTGTGGTAAACACATCAGTTTTGCCTATGTAGCTCCTGATGATTGTACTGCCCAAATGGAAAGTGACTCGTTTTTTAATTGATTTTAAGATAATTCCCTTGGCACTGGCACTAGTCTATGCTATTTATATTTTTCAAGCGATGCAAATAGGAGGGGGGATGGATTTTGGAAGTCTTTCTGCTATTATGGCCTTATTTACGGAAGAAAATGCCGTGCTGGCTGGGTGGGTGCACTATCTGGCTTTTGATTTACTGGTAGGCATGTGGATGTTAGATGAAAATAAAAAATTAGGAATTCACCAATTACTATTGCTTCCTTGTCTCATTGGAACATTTATATTTGGTCCATTGGGCTTTCTGCTCTTTATGATCATCAAGGGAATTAAACAAAGGCAATCATGAATCACTTAGCTAAGGTTATCAAAACTGTAAAAGAAGAAAGTCCTATTCTTTATACCATTGTTTTGATCCATTTATTCTTGGCCATCGGATGCTTGGCAGGGCTCTTTATAGATGAGAGAATAGTAATGGGTGTAAACGTATGGATAAAACCACTTAAATTCTCGATTTCGGATGGTATTTACATCATGACAGTAGGCTATCTCATAAGGTTCTATCCATATACGAAAAGAAAGAAAAATAGCATCAACAATATCGTTGCTTGGACTTTGTTGATCGAAACAGTAATTGTTGTATTCCAGGCATCCAGGGGCATACAAGCACATTACAACAAATATAGTTTGTTTGTGAACCCAGAGGTGAAATCCAAGTTAAAAACAGAGGGATGATGCAGATGTATTTTGTGAATGCCCTTTAAACATTAAAATAATCTTCCAACCATATGTATGGGTTAGCATCCCAAAAAAAATAGCGTTGAATTATTATTTAATTGCGATTGGTTTTAACCGGATAAAACCAGTTGCATCCAATAATTTTATAATCAAATAAGTAATATCAATCTCATACCATTTTACACCAAAATTAGCGCTACTTGCATGTTTATGATGATTATTGTGATACCCTTCGCCCATCATTAAAAAATCAAAACGAAAAAGATTTTTACTTGTGTTTTTCATGGTATAATTAGCATAGCCATAAATATGACCAAACCAGTTAATGATTACTCCATGTATAGGAGCCATTAAAAACGTTACAGGTAATAATAACCATTGCCACCAAGATGTCACAAAAAATACAAAGAATAATATGTAAGCGGCAATCCAAAGCAAACGAGAAAATCTAGAACTCGCAAAGAGGTCAAATCCCTTCCATTGAGGAACATTTTTGGTAAAACGTTGATCAATCTCTATACGTTGTGTATTAATATCTTGATAGATTGTTTTGGTTTTCCACATCATCGCAAATAAATTAGCATCATGAGATGGAGAATGAGGATCCTTTTCAGTATCTGTGTAGGCATGGTGCATCCGATGCATAATACCATAACCATAGGCACTTAGGTAGCTTGGGCCTTGAAAAATCCAAGTCAAAACAAACGTAATACGTTCCATCGTTTTTGACATGGTAAATACCTGGTGGGCCGCATAGCGATGTAAAAAGAAAGATTGAAAAAACAAGCCTCCATACCAAAGCACTGCAACAAAAATAACAATCAACATAACTTTTTTTTACAAAGATAATTTGATGTTATAAGAGAAACAATGAACCTAAATCAATTAAACGGGTATTACAAACGTTTTCTAATCCTACTTAAAGCTTGAGAAGTAACACCAATATAGGAACTGATGTATTTTAAGGGAATTACTTTTAAGAGTTCTGGACGTTCTTTAAATAGGTTAATGTAACGTTCTTCTGCAGTAAGATTTAATAAGTTCTGTTCGCGTTTAGATTTTATTAAAAAGAGACGTTCTGCTGTTAATCTTCCTATAAGATTTCCTATTTGGGTTGTTTTATACACCAATTGTAAATCGTCATAAGTAATGCTCAAAAGAGTAGTATCTGTTAATGCTTGTAATTGATAAGCAGAAGGCGTCTGTGTTAAGAAAGAATCATAGGCACTAACAAACTGATCTTTAAAACTAAAGCCAAAGGTAATTTCCTTTTCGGGGTTTTCCTTTGGTATATATAAGCGCACCACACCGGATTCTATAAAGGAAATGTGATTTTCTATTTCATTAACTTTTAAGAAAATATCCTTCTTCGGTATACTACGACGCTGTAATTTTGAGGTGAAAAAGTCCCAATCTTGATTAGAAATGGCAGCTACTTGATCTAAATATGCTTTAATCTGTTCCAAATTTTTGAATCATAGGAATTTCGCTTACAAAGATAATTAATGTTATGCCCATATAAGGCGTAATTCTCACTATTACCCTTATTTATATTTACATAAATAGGTGCTATAATGCACATGGTGATTGCTAACCTAAATCTGTTTACACTGATCCAGAAGAATACTGACCAAAAAACTTATGATTGAAAAAAATAGAACACATCACCCTCAACGAATTATATCTTGCTACGGACCAGCCAAAGGACTATACGTTTACACCAGAACAAGCAACAGAAATATCCATAGACAAGGACGTACTTAGAAATGAAAGGAGACCATTTGCCATAACCTGTCTTCCAGATGATCATGAATTGGAATTTACTATTAAGGTATATCCTTCACCTGATGGCGGCACAGAACAACTAGAAATGCTTAACGTTGGAGGCCAGCTTCTTATTGATGATACATGGGGCGCCATAACGTACAAAGAAGAAGGAACCTTTATATCCAAGAGATATATGAGACATTATATCGTTTCAGAACGAGTATTACTTTCTATTTCATACATTTAATAATTATTGACACCAAACACCTCAAATAATTTCAAAATGGAACAAGGTAAGCTCAATCTTATAATACAAGCAGTTTTTAAAGAAATAGAAGTTCAAATCCCAAACTATAAAAACAGCCCTGAAGATTGGAATATTTCAGAGGGCAATGTGGCTATGTGTATCATTACTGAGGAGGGTGCCATTTACGGCAAGCTCTTTGGTACCGACAAAATAAGGCAGCGACAATTTTATAAAGTGGCATGGACAAAAGCAAGCCAAGTTTGGATTACAGGCCATAGTACCGGTGACTATGAAAAAATAGTATTCGGTGGAGGGATGGATCCCGAAGATGCCCCAATAGAACTTCCTGACCTTATTGGATGGGTAGGGGGGCAGCCATTGACACTGGCCGATGGTACTTTACTGTCTATTGGATTCAGCGGATTTAGGGGCTTTAATGATATTGCCATAGTTAAAGAGGCCTTTAAAAAAGTGACTTCGTAATTGAATCAATTTTCGTTTTAGGTTAAGAGTTCATTCTCCCCATTATTTTTAAATTTGATGAAACAAGCACCCATATTTAAAGCACAAATAGGTCTTATGGGAAGCTAAAGAAATTTATATTTTATGAAAGCAATAGGATTTAAACAATCATTACCCATCACGGAAAAGGATAGCTTTATTGAGTTTGAAACTGAAAAACCAACTCCTTCGGGTTATGATTTATTGGTAAAAATAGCAGCAATATCCGTGAACCCTGTTGATTATAAGATTAGACAAAATGCGGCAAAGGATATGGTATTGGAAACTCCAAAAATCATTGGATGGGATGCTGTTGGCATTGTGGAAGCAGTAGGAGAGGAGGCCTCTAAATTTAAAGTTGGTGATGAAGTTTATTATGCCGGTGATATCACTAGAAGCGGTTGCAATGCAGAATACCAGATTATTGATGAACGTATAGTAGGGCGTAAACCAAAAACAATGAGCATTGCCGAAGCTGCTGCCATGCCATTAACCAGTTTAACCGCCTATGAAGCGCTTTTTGACCGTATCAGGATTGACCCGAAAAAAGACAAGGGAAAATCTGTTTTGATCCTTGCCGGGGCAGGCGGGGTAGGTTCTATTGCCATACAGTTAGCCAAAAAATTGGGGAATCTTACCGTAATTGCCACGGGTTCCCGTGAAGACTCCAGCAAATGGTGTATGAAGTTAGGAGCAGATTTTGTGGTGAATCACTACCACTTAAAAGAAGAATTGGAAAAGATAGGGCACAGCCAAGTAAATTATATTCTGGATTTTGTGGATCTGGAAGGGTATTGGAAAATCGCAACAGAAATCATAAAACCACAGGGACATATAGTTTCCATTACGGGGAGCAGTGCCCCATTAAACTTAAATTTACTTAAAAACAAAAGTGTTACTTTTTCTTGGGAATTAATGTACACCCGTTCCATGTACACCACAGAGGACATAGAGAAACAACATCAAATCCTAAATGAAATAGCGGATCTATTGGATGCAGGTACACTTCAACCAACCTTAACGACTACATTAGAAGGCTTCACGGTGGAAAATCTTAAAAAGGCGCATCACATGCAGGAATCAGGAAAGTCCATTGGTAAGACGGTAATTACATTTTAAAGACCCATTCTTTAACAAAAGGTTTCTTAAACCACGGTTTATTTAGACTACCTTACGCACGATGGTTATTTAGGTTGACTATTTTTATAACTTTATGCTCAATCCTTCATTTTCTCCATTTTATTAAAGTCCTTGTACATTCTCAAAAGTTGTATTCATCCAGAGGTTTCAGCACACTGAATATTAGGCTTATAGTTGGGCATTACATGAAATATTTGTGGTCTATTAATTTAAATATGTAAATATATCGATAATCCAAAATTCTCAAGATCAGTAAATTCCGACTTCTCAAAAACGTTGAGGCGCCGAGTAAATCTTTATTTTAAAAACAATAACGAGAGTAGAAATGGCAATGCAAACATGTATGTTAAGACCATAATAATGCTTTCCTTATTTTTTGTACCCTTAATAGTGTTGGCTACAGGAACAGTCACAACTGTTTGGCTCCTTTTTTTACTTTATCTTATAAGTGGCTTTGGAATGGCCGGAATTGGAATGGGGGTTATGCACGATGCCATTCACGGATCGTATTCTAAAAACAAAAGAATTAATACGCTGTTGGGCTATTCCTTTAATCTTATTGGAGCCAATGCCACGGTTTGGAAAATACAGCATAATATACTGCATCACACCTATACGAATATTGACGAGGCAGATGATGATCTTAACGCCCCCTTTTTCTTGCGTTTTTCACCTCATGCCAAACACTATTGGGTGCACCAGTATCAACATATATACATCTGGTTTTTTTATAGTATATCTACCATATCTTGGATAACGACAAAGGATTTTGTGCGTCTAAAACGCTATAGGGATATGGGCTTTTTAGCTAAAAAAAATGAATATAAAACTGCGCTTGTAGGTATGACTGCTTGGAAATTGTTCTATTATTCCTATGCCCTTGTATTACCAATGCTAATGATATCCCAATCTTGGTGGTTAATTCTATTGGCATTTTTATGCATGCATTTTGTTACAGGGATTTTGGTGAGTATTGTTTTTCAAATAGCGCATATTATGCCAGTCAATGACTTTCCACTCCCAAATTCCAAAGGCATGATGAAAAACGATTGGTATGCGCACCAATTTGCTACCACTAGTAATTTTTCACCAAACAGTAAGTTGTTATTTTGGCTGTTAGGTGGTTTAAATTACCAAGTGGAACATCATGTACTCCCAGATGTATGTCATATACATTATAAAAAATTAACTAAAATTGTTGCAGATACTGCTCAAGATTTTGGCATGTCCTATCATGTGAAAAAGAGTATGGCCCGTGCGATAATAGATCATACCAAGATGCTACGTTTATTAGGTAAAAAAGAGATGGTAACTACATGAGAAGGGGATTAAAAAAGTGGACTATCAATTATCCTTTATAATTAAATTATAGTTTCTACATATTTTCAATATTCCAGTAAAACGGCTTTGATATTAAAGCATATCTTTTAAAATAACCATACCACATTGAAACATATCTTATTAGTAGTATGCTGTCTCCTCTTTTCATTTTTAAGAGGACAAAACCATCAAAAAGTGGATAGTTCAGAGCAAATTGTTCAGCTTGCCACAGCTAATGAGACCATAATCATAAAAGCCTATTATGCCATAGGAACTACTCTCCTAAAAAATAAGGAGTTAGAAAATGCTTATGAAAATTTAAATTCTGGACTTCAAAAAGCTATAGAAATAAACAATGAACCTTTAACTGCTCTGGGAGCTTACCATGTGGGGGACTATTTTCTTCAAACAAAAGATATCACCCAAGCTTTAACCTTTTTTAATACCGCATTGGTCAGTTTTCAAAACCTTGACAAAAAAGCTGATGTTGCCAAGTGCTACTATAAAATAGGAAAGAGTTATAACAGAATCTCAGATTTTGAAAAAGGGTTATTTTATTCATTTGAGTCTTTAAGACTTAATGAAACCCTTAAGAAGGAAAAGGAAATTATAAGAGTTTCTACTCAAATAGGAGCTATTTATCTAGTTACCGGAGATTACAAGAATGCAGAATTAAATTTCAAAAATGCGTTACAACTTCAGGAGAGCATTAATGATGACAAAGGTTTAATACTTACGTATTTAAATTTAGGTGCTTTAAGCCAAAAGAGAGAAAATTATGAAGAAGCACTGACCTATTTCAAATCGGGCCTGCTTCTAGTAGAAAAATTTGCGCCTAATGATGTGGATAAGCTAAATATCCTTGATAATAAATCCATCTTATTGGGCAATATAGGATCTACCCTAAGAGCTCAAGGTGATTTTGAAGAATCTTTAGACTATCTTTTTAAAGCCCTGGCACTTAAAAAAGAAATCAATATAAATAGGAGTACCGCCCATACCTGTAATGACATTGCTGAAACGTTTATAAAGATGAACCAGTTTGCCCAGGCAAAAGAGTATGCCTTAGAAGCGGTAAGATATGCTAAGGACGAAAGCGTAAACCAAGAAAGTTGGGGGTATTACTTAATATCTAAATGTGATTATGCACTTCAAGAGTATAAAAGTTCCTATGATAATTTTCAAATATATAATAGGTTAAACGATAGCATATTCAATGTACAAAAGGCAACTCGGATCAATGAGTTGCAGATACAATACAAAACCGAAAAACGCAATTTTCAAATAGAGACACAAAAAAAAGATATTGCCCTATTGGACAACCAGAACAAGATGAAAAGCTATGGACTTTTATTTGGAGGAGCAGGGCTACTCTCAGTTTTTGGTTTTATTTTAGTATTTAGATCACGAAACTTAGCAAAAAAAGAGCAAAAGCTTCAAGAATCTTTTTCTCAAACCTTAATTTTAGCGCAAGAAAACGAGCGAACACGGGTATCCAAAGACCTTCATGACAGTGTGGGGCAGCAGCTGACTTTTATTAAGAAGAAGGCCCAAAATTTAGATCAACCAGAATTATCAGCACTAGCCTATACCGCTTTGGAAGAAGTAAGGAGTATATCTAGGGGTCTATACCCAGCAACGCTAAACCTGTTGGGACTTACCGCTAGTATTGAGCAGCTATTGTTTGATTTAGACGGAGAAACAGATATGTTTTTCTCAGTAGAAATAGAGGATATCAATGCTGATTTTAATGAATCGGAAACCCTTAATTTTTATCGGTTTATTCAAGAATCGGTAAACAATGTACTTAAGCATTCCTTAGCCAAAACATTAATGGTTACTATTGTAAGACATAAAAAGGCCATTGAAGTTTTAATTAAAGATAATGGGCAAGGTTTTCAGACGGATAAAGCCACCATACAAAATAGTCTTGGTTTAAAAACTATGGCAGAGCGGATACGCATTCTAAAAGGCAGCTTGTCCATAGAGAGTGAAAAAGAAGAGGGAACAACCCTATTCGTTAAAATTCCTGTATAAATGAATGAAAACATAACGATTGTAGTTGCAGATGACCACCCCATGTTATTAAAGGGTCTGGTTGATGAGTTAAATGAGTATAATTATACTATAGTAGCCACAGCAGAAAATGGCGCCCAAGCTTTAGAGAAGATTATAGCTTTTAACCCCACCATAGCACTTTTAGATGTAGAGATGCCCATGTTAGAAGGCTTTGAAGTCATTAAAAAATGCATTGAAAAGCAAATCGATACCAAATTTATTATCCTGACCTCCCATAAGGAAAAAGGGTTTATCCATAAGGCCAAACTATTAAATATATCTGGCTATATGATAAAAGACGAGCCTTTTATGGAGCTGCATCAGTGTATACAGAGTGTAAGTAAAGGGGTGCCTTATTTTAGTGCGGTTTTTAATGAGGTTATAGATAATGAAATTACCCCAGAGTTACAGAAAATAAAACTACTTTCCCCATCAGAGCGGACCATTGTACGTTTGGTAGCACAGGGCAACTCTTCAAAAGAGATAGGGGAGCTATTAAGTATCTCCAGCAGAACGGTAGAAAAACACCGTGCTAACATTATTGCCAAGCTAGATCTTTCTCCAGAAACAGATGCCCTAGTCATTTGGACCAAAGAATACAAAGAGTTTCTTTCCAATCTATAGGTCTTTTGTCTTCCTCTACGTACCCCTACGCAAAATTGTGTAATGCTACGTATTTTGGCATGGCCGGTTGTTAAATACCTTGCACCAGTTACTAAAAGTAACAAGCAAGAATATTAATTCAACCAAAAAAATATGAAAACGTTAACGAATTTACGTAACAAATGTACACCCAATTGGGAAGTGAGGCCCGTTTTAATTTTTGGAGTCTTATTGGTCCTTCTTTTTTTTACGGCCTGCGGTAAGGATGATTCCTCTATTGCAGACAGTGGGGAGCTTACATTTGATGAAATACTTAAAAGTGGTTATGTCTTTGAGTCTTTCCCTGAATCCAGAACAACAAAAGATGTTGGAGAGTCCACTACTGCGAACAGAGATGATGAAGGAGTTAGTGGGACTGAGCGATTTAGTTGCACTACTAAAACAGTTAGCGTATTAGATGGAAATGGAGAATTCCCCTTATTTAATACCAGCGCAGACGTCATTTATCCAGGAAGTCTTTTGCAAGGCAAAACCTTATCAGCTGCTACCCCAAAACCCATTGTAGTGGAAAGAGCTGGTGGAACCATCTCTACTAATCTTAATACTGGACAAGAAGGCTCTTCTTTTACAGTAGATAATGTAAGTAAAAGCTCTATTCAAGATGCTGTAAATGGAATTATAGATAGAGGAACTGGGGTAGTACCAGCTGATTTTCAAATAGATATTATTCAAATTGAATCTGAAAGCCAAATGGCTTTGGAAATGGGTATTAAAGTGGAAACGTTTACTACAGAAGTAGAAGGAAATATGTCTTTTAGTACAGATAAAAAGTATAACCGAACTTTGGTTAAACTATCCCAATCATATTACACCATGAGTTTTGACCTGCCCACCAGCAATGATAAAATTTTTGGAGCAAACGTAACCCCAGAAAATTTGGCTAAATACGTACAACCAGATAATCCAGCTACTTTTATATCATCAGTTACTTACGGGCGTATTTTTTATATGTTGATAGAATCCACCTCAAGCCGTGAAGAAATGCAGGCAAGTTTAAAGGCAACATACAGTAGTCCTGCAGTTGATGGTGCAGTGGAAATAGATGTTGCAACATTTAAATCACTTAAAGAAGTTAAAATTAAGGTTATTGCCTATGGTGGGGAAGCAAAAAGTGCATTTAAACTGTTGGGTGATACATCAATTGAAGAAATAGCAGCTAACCTTGGAGCAAGCACTTTAATAACAGCAGGTTTGCCTGTATCATATGTAGTACGCAGTGTAGAACGCCCAGATGAAATTGTAGGTACAAAATTAGCTACTGAGTACGATATTGTCACCTGTAGTGTAAAAGGTTTTTTGGCTCTTACAGTTTACAAAGAGCTTGTTGATATTTTTGGTCCTGGACCTGGTAATGGTATAGGTGCAGCGACAAAAGTATCAGGTGAAAAGTTTATTCTCTATAACATTACAGGTGATAAATACGCATTATATGATGCTGGGTTAGGTAAGAAAGGTGCTGAAATTTATGACATTACTGATGGTCCATTTAGATTGCCCGCCTCTTTTGGTCCAGTAGGTGCAGCCATATTATATCGTGCAAATGAAATTCGATTTTTTGATAAGGAAAAAGGTTTAAAATTCATTAGCATGAAATCTGTTAGTAGCTCGTGGGCTGGAGATCTTGCTCAGGAGGGATGGCTTAATAGCTCAAATGTCAATTATTATAGCCGAAGAGATGATAATGAACAGCAGACAAATGATTTCTATTCGGAGAATTCCACAACCGAATTCCCATTTTCAGCTGATGGTATTGGTGCTGCAACAGCACATGTAGCGGTGAGAGATGCTGGTCTTCTTGATAATAGAAATCATCAATTTTATTTCTCATTAAATGGAAACGCAGGATCCGTATATAGAAGTGCTCTCCTACCATACAATGGTTTAAGCTATCAAAGTAATTGGAATGGAAAATTTACGATAGATGAATTTTTTAATGATAAATTTCCTACGGATTTTGACAGAGTAGGTGCCGCTGTTAAGATAACTTTTTCAGAAAATAGTATATCCTATTTATATTTTAATGAAACGGGTGATAGAATGATGATTCAAAATGAAGAAAGCAACGAATATGAAGGACCCTTCGTGGTAAATTAATTGCTATACTAGGTGAGGTAAGGGTTAGCAAATCAATTAATTATCCTTTAAATTGGTATGTCAATTTTCGGAGGCACAGTTTTCATAGTAATTCTTAAGAGCCCTAACGTAGAAGGTAGGGCTCTTTTTTAAAACCCATCCAATCACAAATAAATCTCTATATTTAACACGTAAATACATTATGAAAAATTTAAAAATTATTGTTTTAGGGTTTCTTTTTACCACATTCTTTGTGAATTTTGCACAGGGCCAAACCAAGGGTACAAGCCAAATTGGTATAGGTTATGGCGCTTTTAGCTTATATGAATATGTCTCTATGGTTTTTGAGGATGTTGAGAGTAAAGGTATTGCTAGTGTAAATTACAAATATGCGGTTAATGACCGTTTTATGGTTGGTGCAGCTATTAGTTATGAAGAGCTTACAGGAAACACAAATGATGTTTTAGTTTTTTTTGGCGCCGAGGACAAAGAACGTGAATTTACGAATATCACCTTTGCCCTAGAAACCGATTACCGTTATGTTTCAAAGCCTAGCTTTCAAATGTATTCTGGAGTAGGGTTGGCCTATTTTACGAGTGATGAATATGACACCAATCTTAGTTTTCAAGTAAATGCACTCGGCTTTCGGGTGGGCAAAAAATTAGCGGCCTATGCAGAATTGGGTTTTGGCTATAGGGGTATGATAAATGTTGGTGCCTCCCTTCAATTTTAAATAATAATGTATTTGTTACTTACCGATATTCAAGAACATAATAATAAAAAGGTATAGAACACTGGGGGTTCACTAAACCTACTCAATTTTTGCTTCTAAAAAGCTGATGACACCTAGCTCCTTTGGGGGGTTAATGAAAAACAACAGACTACAATGAAGAAACATTCTTTTAATAAAAGAATGAAGCAGGGCAGGGTAGAGTAGTTGTGCATTGTAATTTATGCGGTCAATAATTACATTTAATTTGTGATCGTTAAATTATGGCCGCTAATCTACAGGCTTGGTTTATGGCGCGTTTTGCATCCAATTCAGCAGCGACAGCTGCACCTCCAACTACATGTGCTTTTATACCTATGGCTTCTAATGGCTCCAATAATTCTGCCAATGGTACTTGACCTGAGCAAATGACAATCGTATCTACAGTCAACACTTTTTGAGCTTTATTTTGAACATAATGCAAGCCCTCATCATCAATTTTGGTGTACTGCACCTCGTTGATGAACTGTACTTTTTTCTTTTTCAAGGTAGAACGATGAATCCAACCCGTAGTTTTACCTAAATTACCTCCAAATTTACCCTTGCTACGCTTGAACATGAAAATTTCTCTTGGTGATGGGTGAACTTCTGCGGTTACACCTTCTGTTCCGCTTCTAGCCTCCATTGTCTTATCAATACCCCATTCTTTTAACCAAGCGTCAATATCTAATGAAGTGCTTTTACCTTCATGTGCTAAATATTCACATACATCAAAACCAATGCCTCCGGCACCAATAACGGCAACACGTTTACCAACCGGCTTTTTTAACTTTAAAACATCAATATAGCTTAAAACTTTAGGATGATCAATACCTTCAATTTTTGGGATTCTTGGTTTGATTCCTGTAGCTAGGATAACTTCATCAAAATGGCCATTTTTTAAATCTTCAACAGTTACCTGCGTATTTAATTTTAGAGTTACACGGTGTATTTCTATTTGCTTATTAAAATAACGAATGGTTTCGTGAAATTCTTCTTTCCCTGGAATTTGCTTTGCCATGTTGAATTGCCCTCCTATTGCTGCATCAGCATCAAAAAGGGTCACGTCATGTCCGCGTTGTGCGGCAACGGTTGACGCAGCTAAACCTGCAGGACCAGCGCCAACCACTGCGATTTTTTTCTTTTTTTTGGTCGGAAGATAATTTAGTTCCGTTTCGTGGCACGCTCTTGGGTTTACCAAACAACTGGCTACTTTTCGTTCAAAAACATGGTCTAAACACGCTTGATTACAACCAATACAGGTATTAATTTCATCCGCTTTGTTCACTTCCGCTTTATGTACCCATTCCGGATCCGCTAAAAATGGGCGTGCCATCGAAATCAGGTCTGCATGACCTTCTGCCAAAATAGTTTCAGCTGTTTCGGGCATATTTATTCTATTTGAAGTAATTAAGGGGATCGAAAGTTCTTCTTTCATTTTTTGGGTAACCCAAGTAAATGCAGCCCTTGGTACTGAGGTTGAAATGGTGGGTATACGGGCTTCATGCCACCCAATTCCGGTATTTATAATCGTAGCACCCGCTTTTTCAATGGCTTTGCCTAAGGCTACCACTTCTTCCCAAGAGCTGCCTTTTTCCACTAAATCCAACATAGATAAACGATAGATGATGATAAAATCAGTTCCTACCGCTTCACGCGTTTGCTTTACCAATGCGATGGGTAAACGCATTCTATTTTCGTAGCTTCCCCCATAAGCATCGGCACGCTTATTTGTTCGTTCTGCAATAAATTGATTGATTAAATACCCTTCAGAACCCATAATCTCTACACCATCATAGCCTGCCAATTTTGATAGTTTAGCAGCGTTTACAAAATCACGAATGGTACGTTCAATGCCGGCTTTCTTTAGTTTAAAAGGTTTAAAGGGACTAATAGGTGATTTTAGGGCAGAAGGTGCCACCGCAAACGGATGATATCCGTAACGTCCTGCGTGTAAGATTTGCATACATATTTTACCACCTGCTGCATGCACTGCATCTGTAATTACCTTATGGTATTTTGCGTGTTTTTTGGTACTCATGCGTGCAGAAAAAGGTCCTGTCCAGCCTTGCACATTAGGTGCAATCCCGCCAGAAACAATCAAACCAACGCCGCCTTTGGCACGTTCTGCATAATAGGTGGCTATTTTTTTCAAGCCATTTTTTTCCTCTTCCAATCCGGTATGCATAGAACCCATGATAATTCGGTTTTTTAGGGTTGTAAATCCTAAATTCAAGGGTTCAAAAATATGTTTATACGGGGTCATTTCTTCTTTAGATTTTAGGTACGTTAGGATGCATGCATAATAATGGGTAAGGTACGTTTTTTTTAGAATGACAAAATTTAAACAGTGGCAGCGTTCTACGTCTTGCAGTTCCTGGTTGTAATGGTAGTAACTATAATTAGTGCTCAAAACGATGCTCCCAGGTCCTGTCTAAAGCGCAGAACAGCACTATATTTTGGTGTTGCTACTCATTTAATTTGTGTTTTGTGTGACAATGTTCAGGAATTGTAGACTAATAAGATTAGCAAAACCTTTACAACCATGCATAAAACAGCTAACAAAAAGAACATCCTGGAAATCTTTAAAAAGTTTTATACCTGCGAGCTACGAACTTTTAAGCGTATCCTTGGTTTAAAATAATGGCATCAATTACTTGATAGGGATCCAAGTTAATTTCGGTATCACTGAGATCTTAAGTACAACTACGTTTTCCGATGGTATGGGCATTTAGGTCTACTAGGATTGGAATCTTGGTTCAAATAATACTGAATAGATTGTACTAAATAGGGAGGTACTGCGTTCTAAGAAGACTAAAAACCAGAATATGAGCCAGATAAAACCACTTTTTTTATTACTGATAGTGTTTCCATTACTATCCTTTTCACAGGTAGAGATTAAATGGAACAAAGAGGTGCCTACTAAAATTTTATGGCAAGAAGTTACTTCACTTGGCAACCTTATCGTTAGTTCAAGAGAAGAATTGGTTGGTATAAATACCGAAACAGGTGATATTAGTTGGGGAAAAAGGGCCTTTGGCAATCTTGAGAGAGCTGCTTTTGAAGAACTTCCTAATAGCCCGTTTTTTTCGGTAACAACAAGCAATAGCTTACATCTCATCGATCAGTTTAGCGGCAACGAAGTCTTTAATTCTGAAAATGCCGGACTTCAGAAAGTTACTAGCTATCATTTATTGTATAACTCAGATGCGATTCTTGTTTCCGGAACGGATTACAATGGAGAACCCCTCATGGTTTCCGTAAAAATGTCAGATGCTAGTTTGTCATGGTCAATGAATGAAGAATTTGGCCGTATCGTTGCTGCCAATGAACTTGATAATCAAGAACTTCTTATCGTAACCTTGTTCAACAACTACAAACTCAATACAGATACCGGAGATGTAATTTGGAAGAAAACGAACTCCAAGGAAGCAGCGCAAATAGATAAAATGGGGAAATTTGGGGCCTTATTGAAACAGGCCGCGGAGCATGTATCTAAAGATATGGATATACAGCTACATTATTACCAGCCCGAAGGCAGTGATGTCTTCTATTTGGCGTCACAACAAGAGAGGCAAGGCGGAATGACCACATCCTCTGGTAATACAACTATTAACTATACCAATCATTATAATGCGTATAATATAAATGACGGTAGTTTGGTATGGAGCGAAGAATTAGAAGTAAATGGAGCACTCAGCCAGGTTCATTTTTTAGATAAAGGAATGCTTGTGTTACCCGATGATGGTAACCGAACAAAAATAAACCTATTTGACTATAAGACCCGTGAAGGACTTTGGGGGAAAAAGGGCCGTGGTATCGCTATCAAAGGCGGAGTGTATGATTATTTGGATTCCGGTGATGGTATTTTGCTGGTATCGCGAACGGCCAATAAAGATTTTCTCAATTATTTAGACCCAACCGTTGGGGCCATTACCTTTGAAAAACCTGTTAAAGTAGATGGTACGGTCGTTGGGATTGTGCCACTGGCAAATTCAATCCTATATATTACGACCGAATCGATGAACATTTTGGACCATCATACGGGTACGCTGAAGTGGGATAAAAGTATTCAAACCAACCCTAGACTTACCGCTGAGCATCAAGGTAAAATCTATGCTTTTGATTACAGTTCCGGACTTTTAAAAGTTGTGGATAAGTCTGACGGACAAGTCAGTGATTTTTCACAAGAAGAACTTCGATTTGAGGGAAAGGAATCCCCATCGAATCTAGAAATTTTGGAGGATGGTATTTTTATACACTCCGATCAGAATGTTGCCAAATTTAATTTTGATGGATCTCTGGTCTATCAGGAATATTATGCTGCACCCAAGGAAGCAGGTTGGAAACGTGCTTTGCTATATGCCTCGTCCATAAGGGCCGCGTATATTGGTGCCACCTCATACTATGTTTCAGGTGCCATGGCCGCAGCCGAAAATGATGTGCGTCAAAAAGACGAAGTTACGGGAGAACTGGTTTCTCAAATAGGCAACGCATATGGAGAATTGGGCAATACTGCCTCAAGTTATGCAGGTGCCGCCTTTAGAAAGGCGAATGCCCGACTCAAAGCCACTAAACAAGGTAGGGATTTTATGTTCATTATGTCAAAACAAGAAAAAGACATTGTATTGTTAAAAGTCAGCAAAACTACGGGTAAAGTAGCGGGTGAAATTAACCTTGGTAAGGACCGTGAGCCCTTATATGCAGTGGACGATATTACCGGACAGGTGTATTACCAAACAGGAGACGCTGCACTTACCTCTTATATGGCGCGCTAACAGATCACTTTGGTGAAATTAGCCAGTGCATGATTGCTTTTAGAAGCAAGATTTCTTTTACATACGTGATAAAAGAAATAACCATTAACGAGGAATTTAGAGGTCTAAAGGTTGAAAAGAATAAAATAGTTACCTTAATTTTGTGGTTCATGTATTTTACATAATTTCAGAAACTTGTTAGAGAAAAGACAGCAATTACCCCAAGAACACTTTATAGATTCAGAAAAATTCATTTACTGTTTAGAAGCGGTTCAGGATATAGAAACGGACAAGGTTACCGAAGCACAAGAAAATCTGGAACAATTGGCAATGGAATATGGAGTGGCTAGTATTTATAAAACATGCGACACCATTGAAGGTCTAGAAGCTAGCTTAAATGCATTGGTCTTGGATGATCATCATTTTAAAGACTATGAAATCATCTATTTGGTTATAAAAGGTGAAGCAAATAGTATTTGTTTAAATGACTACTACTACAGTTTGCAAGAAATTGCAGAAATTTTTGAAGGAAGGTTAAAAGGCAAAATCTTACATTTTTCAAATGCAAAAATCCTAGATTTAGACGAAGAAGAAGCACAATATTTTTTGGATATTACTGGCGCAAAAGGTGTTTCTGGCTATGGTAATGAATTTAATGGAATAAGTAGCTCAAATCTTGATAAAGCATTCTTTAACTTATTTAAAGAAGATGATACTATGTTAGATGTTGTAGAAGAGTTACATCAAAGACACTACAATCTCTGTAAATTACTTGATTTTAGATTGTATTATTAAACCTAGAAGATAGCATAGAAAATTTACCATCAACCCTAGTTTTCCCTCGAATTTAAGAATTTAGAATGAATCAAAAAGGCTATCTTTTATATGGCCCTTCGACAAGCTAAGGATAAGCTATGTCAAGCGGTGGTAAATTATTCGCTGATTTTTAGTGCTATTTAAAGCAGCTCATGAATGCTAGGCATTTGTGTTAAAAGAGCAGTCGTGTTCCGACGCTTCGGGAGCAAAGGTAATTTGACATAACGGCAAATCAAACCGATTATTAGTTTCATAACCCTGCTCATAATTCTCTTAAATTATTAAATGTCAGGGATATTTTACATAATGCAAATAAAGCTAACAAAATGGGGAACAATTATTTAAGCATAGTGTGTTGGTTTCCTTTTACATAATTCACATAATAGAATTAAAGCTTACGAATACGAACAAACTTTCCAGGAAAACGGCTTTGACATAATTGTTGACGATATAGAACACTTGCGTGTTGCTATATCTACAATTATATAAAACAGCACAGCTATACACCATTTTACGCTATAGACATATTTGTTCTATAATTTATATTATGTAAAATAGAATATATGAGAATGGGTATTACCATAAAAATCGGATTGATTGTACTAATAATCCACTCGCCTGCCACATTTCTTAAATTAAAGTCACTTTAAACCTTGATACTGACCTAATTTGTAGAATTCGTGATTGATACTACGAAACATTTTATTTTCTGCTAAATCATATAATTATCACAAATTACGCCTTAACCGTTTTGACAAGCTGAAATTTATGTCTACCTTAATTAGAATATTTGTTTTCTTTATATTCCCTCTTTACCTTAAACAAAAATTATAATTATTATGAATATAAACTTTGAGTATGATGGTGTAAAAGCTAGCGAACGTTTAGAAATATTTGCTGCTAAAAAAGTAGACAAGTTATTTGACAAATATGATTTCATAATTCGTGCCGATGTTTTCTTTAAAACGGAGAATACTACGACTCCTGATACTGGAATGATCTGCGCCATACGTTTGAGTTCACCAGGACCACGTCTTTTTGCTGAGTCGAGCAACGGTAGTTTCGAAGCTTCCATTGCCAAAACGGTGGATGATCTAGAAAGACAATTAAAAAAGCGAAAAGACAAAATTAAATCACATTAATTGCTGTAAGGCTATCAATGCCTTTACCCCATAAACTAAGGGCTTAATCCCTTATATTTCTAAAGAAAACAAAAAAATTATTAAAAATGGGTCTGCGGTTTTCCGCAGACCCATTTTTAATTTTACAAAACTAAAATGCTTGTTTTATTGATGCATTGCTAATTCTTTTGCAGAACTTTCTTCATGCATAGGTTCCACTAAAACCCTATTTTTTATAAGCCATTTTATTTGTTTTTTTTTGTTCCATAATATCAAATGTTGATTAGCTTTGTGGTCTTAAAAAATAGCTATGTTTGTTTGGATCGCTTTTATCGCTTTAATATTAGTGTTCCTTGCGTTAGATCTTGGTGTTTTCCATAAAGACGAACACGTGATCAAAACTAAGGAAGCCGCCATATGGACCGCCATTTGGGTAACGGTAGCCTTGGCATTTAGCGGAGTTATCTACTGGCTATTTGACGCCAACTATATTGCGAATCCAACTAATCTTACTCCAAACAAAGCAGTCATTAAATATATTACTGGTTATTTAATTGAACTTTCCCTAAGTGTAGACAATGTGTTCGTAATTGCCGTTATATTTTCATCTTTTAGTATTCCTCCATTGTACCAGCATAGAGTTTTGTTCTGGGGAATTTTGGGAGCCATTGTTTTTAGAGCATTTATGATTGTCTTTGGGGTGGCACTAATCACGAGGTTTGATTGGATTATTTATGTTTTTGGGGTATTCTTATTGTACACCGCGTTTAAGATGCTAAAGTCTGATAATGAAGATTTTGACCCCCGTAATTCTTTTATTTTCAAACAGATAAAAAAGATATTCCCTATCTCTACCAAAATGAATGGTCATGACTTTTTTATCAAAAAAATGGGAGTTAGAGCCGCAACGCCACTTTTTGTAGCACTTGTTGTTATTGAGCTTACGGATATACTTTTCGCTTTAGATAGTATTCCTGCCATCCTGGCAATAACGACAAATCCCTTTATTGTCTTCAGCTCCAACATATTGGCTATTCTGGGTCTTAGATCTATGTACTTTTTAATTTCCAGAATGCTACAAAAATTCAGGTATATCAACTTTAGCTTAGTGGTAATTCTAGCCTTTGTGGGTATAAAAATGCTTTTATCACACCATGTAGAATTCCCTGAATGGCTATCATTAAGTGTAATTGCCATAGCCCTCATTGGTGGAGTGGCTGCATCTATGATGCTTTCAGAAAAAGAAGCCTAGTTAAAAGAGAGAAGCTGGCTCTTCCCTCTTTATCTTATGATCTAGGAGGCTTTGAGCTTGGTGTCAATGATGACCAAGGCGTCTTTTACCGTTTTCATTTGGTCCATATCCTCATTTTCCATTATTATGTTAAAGGCATCTTCCACATCCAATACAATATCCACCAAATTGGCCGAGTTGATATTCAACTCATTGATAAAATGACTTTCCGGGGTGATATCCTCAACAGTAACATCTTCTGGCAGGTAAATTTTAATGATTCCTTTTAACTGCTCGTAACGCTCTTCCATATATTTTTTTAATTGATAGTTCTTATTCGTTTTTGTAGGCCTTAAAAATAACACAAGCATTTACATCCCCAAAACCAAAACTGGCCTTTGCTATAATTTCTGGGCGATGTGCCATGGTAGCCCTAGGTATTTTGGTGGCATCCACCACTTCCAAGATCTGGGGATGTATATCTTCACAATTGATATTTCCAAAAACCTGTCCTTTCTTAAATTGCAATAAGGCTGCAACACATTCCAAACTGCCAGCCGCCGCCAAACAGTGGCCCATTAATCCTTTGAAAGAATTCACATAAGGAAATTGCGTTCCTGAACACCCCAAGGCAGCACTCCAATTTTGGATTTCCACGGCATCCTTTCCCGTAGCCGTTAGATGTCCATTGATGACATCGATCTCCCCTTTCTGTATTTTGGCATTATGCACTGCAGCTACTATGCAGCGTTGTACCGCTTCACTATTTGGGGCCGTCATGGTGCCCTCGCCTCTTTGTCCGCCGCTATTCACTGCGCCGCCTAACACTTCTCCATAAATATGGGCGCCACGCTCCAAGGCACTTTCCAAGGATTCCAATACCAAGGCCCCTGCCCCACTGCCCGGTACAAATCCAGCTGCAGAGGCACTCATGGGCCTGCTTGCATTCTCTGGAGCTTGGTTATACGCACTGGGCAATATGCGCATCGCATCAAATCCGCCCCATACATAAGGCCCACTATCACTGCAGCTTCCTGTTAGTATTCTTTTAGCCTTCCCTGCCAAAATACGCTCATAGGCCATTAAAATGCCCTCTGTCCCTGTAGTACAGGCAGAGGAATTGGTGGTAACCTGGTTACCGCAGCCTAAAATACCCCCTAAATAAGCACTTATACCACTAGCCATAGTTTGCATCACGGAAGTGCTTCCTAGTCTGCGGGTATTACCCTCATCTATGAGGTGAATGGACTCCCTAAACTTATCTACCCCTAAAATTCCAGTACCAAAAATAATACCACTATCCCAATCTGGAGTTTCTTTGGAAGCTATCGCAAGCCCTGCATGTTTCCAAGCATCCATGCCTGCTATAACCCCGTAAACAATGCCACTTGCATTTAAACCCCTTTGTTGCAAAGGACTAAAGTATTTGTTTATATGATATTGGCTAATATTTGGCTTTCCAGCTATTTGACATGAAAATTTTAAATCTTCAAGTTCTTGATGAAAGCGTATGCCGCTTTTGCCTTCTTGTAACGATTTGGTAAATTCCTGCAATCCCAATCCGTTGGGAGCACACACCCCCATTCCGGTCACCACTACCCTATTTTTCATGCACCTTCCATTTTTATCATTCCAGCAATAACTCCCTTGCAGACAAGTTCGTTTTTACTATTGTGCATACGCACTTCACATTTTAGTTTATTGAATCTAAAATAAATCTTTTTAGAGGTCACTATTACTTTTTCATTAGGAAAAACAGGCAGTAAAAACTCCATTTCGGTACTTGTTAATCCTATTTTTAATATTGAAGTATTACTTTCACTAAGCAAATGTATCCCTAAACAAACCAATCCTATCTGTGCACAACACTCTGTCAATAGTACTCCGGGAGTTACTGGCTGTTCCTTAAAATGGCCTTTGTAAAAATAAAGACTTTCCTTAAACGTAAAATCCCCTTGTACCCCATCATCATCAACATGCTGCAATTGATCCACGAAGCGGAATTCTGAACCATAAGGTAATTGATCTACTATGTTTTTAAATCCCATTTCATATTTTTAGGTCCTTTTGCTTTATGCTTATAAAATAAAACGCAGCTATTAACGCAAACTCTCACCTCCATCTACCTTCAACACCGTGCCTGTAATCCATTTAGCCTCATCTGTAGTTAAAAGATAAGCAACATTGGCAACATCATCTGGTGTGGTCATACGACCACTAGGGTTGCGTTGTAGCGCGTTTTCCTTTAACTTTTCGCTCCCTGGAATCATGCTGAAGGAGTTCGTTAAGGTCATTCCCGCTTGTACACAATTAGCCTTTATCCCCATTGGAGCGAATTCTAACGCCATATTACGAGTGATCGCTTCTAATGCCGCCTTAGCTGCCGAAACTGCCGCATAGTTCTCCCAAGCTTTGGAATTCCCCTCGCTGGTGAAAGAAATAATCCTAGCGTCTTCCGAAAATAACTTTGCTGCTACTAAGGCTTTTGTCCAATCATACAAACTAATGGCCATGGCATCTAACGTCAGGTGAAAATCTTGGTTGTTTAACGTATTTCCATCATCCGACTGCATAGGTTTTAAATTGCCCTTTGCTATACTATGCACAAGAACTTTTATACGACCATTTTGCCCTAATTCCTCATAGATTTCCCTTATAGTTGCCATTCTTCGGTCTGGATTGGTGGCATCAATATGGTATGATTTGAACCTAATTTTAGTTGAAGTAATACTTTTAAATTCTTTTTCAATTACCTGGGAGTCAATTCTTCTATCCCTATGCACAACTAAAATATTAAATCCGTGCTTTGCAAGCTTTTTGGCAGTAGCCAAGCCCAAGCCACTACTGCCCCCTAATATCAAGGCCCACTCCTCTATTGTCATCCCGTTCTTGTCCATAATCCTATTATCCGTCTATTTCATTTCTACATAAAAGCGCCATATTTATATAAATACGGTGCTAAATATTACCATTCTAACAATACCCGTTGGGCGGAAAATCCTGGTCCGAAACTCAGAATCAAACCTTGTTCTCCTTCAGCAATTTCCTTTTCCAAAAAGCGCTCCAGAACATATAATACTGTGGCACTACTCATATTACCATACAATCGCAATACTTCCCTAGTGTCATCTATATTTTTACCCATAGCTCCAAAGAGGTCTTCTACAGTTTGTACTATTTTTTTTCCCCCAGGATGAAAGATTAAGTGGTCTACCTTTTCAATCGATGAGTTATGGCGTGCCAAAAATGGATGTACTATCTCTGAAAAATGAGACGCTATGGTTTCAGGTACCGCAGGATCCAATATCATTTTAAGTCCGTGATTTGTAAGATCAAACCCCATCATATGGGTTGCATCTTTGAAATGATACATCTCCCCTCCCATGACCCTAGGCCCTGTGGAGTTCTCTTCCGAAGACAAGAGCACACAGGCTGCCCCATCTCCAAAAATCGCTGCACTGACCATATTAGCCATAGAATAGTCATTTAATTGAAAGGTGGCAGTTGGACTCTCCACTGCTACTAAAGCAGCCCGTTTTCCAGGATTGGAACGTAAAAAATTATATGCATAAATTAATCCAGATACACCGGCAGCGCAGCCCATCTCTGTTACGGGGAGCCTTATTACATCTTGCCGCAGTCCAAGATCGTTAATGATATACGCATCCAAAGAAGGAATCATAATGCCCGTACAACTTACCGTAATGAGAAAATCAATACTATCGGTTCGCCAATCAACTGCAATCAAAGCCTTTTGAAGGACCCCTGAGCCCAGTTTTTTCACTTCCCTCGCATAAATGGCATTTTTATCTTCAAAGGAACTTGCAGTAAAGACTTCTTCAGGCGCCATAATACTATACCGTTTATCCACTGCAGCTCCCTCAAATATCTTGAGCACCTTTCGTCTATACCGCTCCTCTTGGCTACCCAACCAAAACTCTACAAGTGGTAAAATATCTTTGGTTTCTCTACTATATTCTGGTAATTGCTTACTAACCGTTGTTATTCTTACTTCATTCATTTTCTTATTGGGGGTCTATTAGTTCTTATGAGCCATAAATATCTAAAGGCCCATCTATATTGTACCGAATGGTATACACTTGGAATTGCTATTGAAAAGCCAAGTAATTCATCTTTCTTGAATCCGCTTTTTATAGAGGTCAGTCCGTCTGATCTTCCAATATCGGTTTTTATAAAAATAATACTAAACAATTTAAAAAGGTAAAATGCCAGTCTACTTCTTTGCAAATCATTGATCACAACTCCTATTTTTGCCAATTTTACAAATTGGTCTAGGAATATAGGAATTTCGGTATTGCTAAAATGATGCATGGTCAGAGTACAAAGCAAAATATCACATTGAAGTGCTTCAGCCTTAATTTTTAGGATATCCTGTCTTAGAAACTGTATTTCGGGATATTCTTTTGAGCGTTCTTTAGCAATTTGAATTCCCTTTTCACTCAAATCGATGCCTATCAAATGAACCTGAATGTCTTTTTTGCGATAGAAATCGGCTATCTCTCTCAATATTTGTCCGTCTCCACAGCCCATATCCACTATGGTATATTTTTCCTGGGTGGTTTCCTTAATCAATTGGCATATAGCCCTTACTGTAATCCTATTGCCATTTAACAATTTGTTTACTCGGGATATGTCTTCCAAAACTTCCATTAGGACTGCTTGAGAGACATTAGGGTCATCCATCATCTCTGGATCCGTATTTCTAAATTTGGTGTTGATCATAAGTCAATCGGTTTACCATGTGTACTTTTTATCAACTTGTTTAATATCCATTGAGAATTGCCAACAGTACTCAATGCCCATTGGGATACATTGGGATTTAATAGTAAAGATTGTAGCTTTCTTCCCATCCACAATCGATGTTGAAAGGTATTGTTCCATGTAGCTTGATACGCTTCTTCCAATTGTTTTCTGCCAGAGGTTTTTTCCTTAAAATAGTTGGATACCAGTTCGGATACCAACTTAGCACTATGTATGGCCATGGCCATTCCGTTACCACAAAGTGGGTGAATGAGTCCGGCCGAATCGCCGCACATCAACATATGGTTTTCAATGACATTTTTTTTATCAAATGATATCTGTGCGATAGTCAATGGGGTTTTGAACAAAGGCTCCCCTTTCTCTAAAAATTGTGCTAGAAAAGGGTTTTTAGAGACCACATTTGCATTAAAACTATCGATATCCTTTTCTTTTTTAAAACTTTCATAGGTGGTAAGATAACAAAAATTAACAGCTCCAGTTTCTGTTTTGGAGAGTCCGGCATAGCCTCCCCTAAAATTATGCAATGCCACTAAATTATCAGGAAAATCTGGAAATTCATAATGTGCCTTAACACCCAACCATGTAGATTTATGTTGCACAAAATTGCGCTTTAAGCTCATATCTAGGTTGCCTCGCTTTCCATACGCACCCAGAACGATTGGGGAGGTAAAGCGATTCTCCCTATTGGTCATCACCCAAAAATTATCATTCTCAAAAGATACCTTATCTACACTTTCAAAAACGAAATCAATACCTTGGGATATTGCCTTTCGGTATAAAAGATCATCAAAGGCATACCTACTTATTCCTGTTCCCCCTAGTGGAAGTTTTGTAGTGATGGCCCTCCCATTGACCAATGAAAATTGCAAGGTATCTATATGTGCTACTTGGAATTCGGAAAAAGAAATGCCTAAATATTCCAAATAGGGTACTACTTCATTGGACACGTATTCCCCGCAGACCTTATGATTAGGGTATTGCTGTTTTTCCAGCACTAAAACGCTATGTTCATTTTTTCTGAGATGCAAGGCTGCCGTTAATCCTGCCAAGCCTCCCCCAATGATGATAACATCGTATTCTACCATTGATGGAAGATAATTATTATAAATAAAAAATCCCGTCTAAAATGACGGGATTTAATAAAAATAAAAGCATTTGAATTTTTATCCTTTTGTCTTATTGATAGCTTCTTGCTTTAATTGTTCGTTTGCCACTATCACCATTTCTACCCTGCGGTTCTTAGCTTTACCTTCAGCGGTTGAATTATCCGATTTTGGTTGGTTTTCACCGTACCATTTAGCTGTAAGTCTACCTCTAGCAACACCTTGAGAGGCTAGATAATTGGCTACAGATTGCGCACGTTGTTGAGATAGGCTCATATTGTACTCAGCACTACCTGCACTGTCTGTATGACCTTCTACCAAAATATTGGTGTCAGGATATTCCTTTAATACACCTGCCAGCCTATTCAAGGTCTCAGCAGATGCACCCTGTACTGCAGATTTATTGGTATCAAAATACACACCAGCATCTTCATTAAAGGTTACATTGATCCCTTCACCTACCCTTGATACTTCTGCTCCTGGAATCTCGGTTTCTATTCGCTCCGCTTGCTTGTCCATTCTATTTCCAATATATCCTCCAGCTGCACCACCAACAACAGCACCAATAATAGCGCCTAAGGCAGTATTTCCATTTCCTACATTATTTCCGATAACACCTCCAATAGCTGCACCACCGGCGGCACCGATTACAGCGCCTTTTTGAGTTTTGTTGGCATTTTTAACCGTACTACAACTAACAATAATGGTCATTGCCATTGCAAACATGATACTTTTTGAAACTATATTTTTCATTTTAATCGATTTTACTTTTTAGTGAATTGATAAACTACGGTCACAGGCGAACCATTTACTGAAACGTCAGATTTTAATGTCATAGCCTGGGGGGTTAAATTGACGATATCTAAACGGTAGCCAAAACCACCACTAACATCTTTGTTTTTAGCATTAATTGCCTTAAACTGTAATTGATTGGAAAGTCCTTCTCTAGTTACAACGGACCATTTAATATAACGATCGCCACCAGAACAAAGGCTTCCACTAGGAATAGTATAGCGCCCTGTGCTATTATTATCCCTAAAGAACCACTCACTTCCCTTAAAGCAAATATCCTTGGCATCATTAAAAAGCAAGGAAGAGAAGGTTCCCGTGTTGTTCTCATAAGAGATATTGCTCAAGGACCATGTCCCACTCAATAAATTTCTTTGACCCCGGACCTCTTTGGTTACAGAACAGGATGTCATGATTAATGCTGTAACAGCTAATAATAAAACAAGTTTTTTGTTCATCATTTAAAATTTAATTTAACTTATATACGTTGAAAACCTTCAAAAAGGTTTCATTACTATTGGAATGTTAAAAACCTTGAACAAGTCCGCAATTTCAACGTACAATATTAATACAAAAAACATCTAATTGTATTACAAATACTAGTATTCAATTAACTCCTTGAGCGCAACGAAAAAGCGTTCTTTTGGAAGATAGTTTTGTTCCAATTTTTTAGCAAATGGGATAGGGGTATCCAAACTTGCTACTCTCTTCACTGGTGCATCTAGATATTCAAAACAATTTTCCATCACCAAAGCCGATATGTCACTGGCCACTCCCCCAAAAAGACTGTCCTCTTGTAAGATGATAAGTTTCCCCGTTTTCTTTACAGAAGCGTAAATGGCTTCCAAATCCAACGGTTGTAAGGTTCTTAAATCTAACAATTCGGCATTAATTTCTGGTTGACTATCCAAAATTTCCAAGGCCCAATGAACTCCAGCCCCATAAGTAACTACAGTAACATCACTTCCATTTCTTAATATACTAGCCTTACCCATGGGTAAGGTGTAATAATCCTCTGGCACGTCTTGGTACATGCTTCTATATAAAGCCTTGTGTTCAAAGAAAAGTACGGGATTGGGGTCATTTATGGCGGTTGCAAGCAAACCCTTGGCATCATAAGGAAAAGCAGGGTAGACTACTTTTAATCCAGGTGTCTTGGTAAACCAAGCCTCATTGGTCTGCGAATGGAACGGTCCTGCTCCTACTCCTGCCCCACAGGGCATGCGAACCACCACATCTGCATGCTCCCCCCATCTGTAATGCGATTTTGCTAAATAATTTACTATGGGGTTAAAACCAGAACTAACAAAATCTGCAAACTGCATTTCTACCATTACCTTCATTTTATTGATAGATAGCCCCATGGCCGCGGAAACAATGGCGGATTCGCAAATTGGGGTATTTCTCACCCTCTCTTTACCAAAAACCTCTACAAATCCTTCAGTAATCTTAAATACCCCACCATAATCGGCTATATCTTGGCCCATCAGCACCAAATTGTCGTGGCGCTCCATGGACTGTCGTAACCCTTGCGAAATAGCATCTATAAGTCGAATATTAGATACCTTTTCGTTTGGCTTAACTTCTTGATATTCAAACTTTTTGTATACATCACTTAACTCCATGGTAGGATCTAGTGTAATCTCCTCTTCATCATAAGCCTTCTGAAGATGTTCGTCGATTTCTAACTGGATCTTTTCTTTTATTTGGGCGATAGAACCATCATTTAAAACTCCTTCAGAAACCAAAAACTTTTCATAATTAGAAATCGGGTCTTTTTTAGCCCATTCGTCCATCAACTCCTGAGGAACATACTTGGTTCCACTAGCCTCCTCATGTCCCCTCATCCTAAAAGTCTTAAACTCCAAAAGCACTGGTCTAGGGTTGATTCGCATACTTTGACAAAGGGCATCCACTTGCTCATACACCTCTAATACATTGTTGCCATCAATAATGTGAGATTCCATGCCATAGCCTAAGCCCTTGTCCGCTAGGTTCTCACATTTATATTGCTCATTGGTAGGCGTAGAAAGACCATATCCATTGTTTTCTATACAAAATAACACAGGAAGGTTCCACACCGAGGCTATATTGAGCGCTTCGTGAAAATCCCCTTCACTGGTAGCCCCTTCCCCTGTAAAAACAGCAGTTACTAATTTTTCTTTTTTTAAGGTATTGGCCATGGCTATCCCGTCTGCAACACCCAATTGAGGGCCCAAATGGGAAATCATTCCTACGATCTTGAATTCTTGGGTGCCAAAATGAAAACTGCGATCTCTCCCTTTAGTAAAACCACTACTCTTACCCTGCCATTGGGTGAACAAACGATATAAAGGAATATTTCGGGAAGTAAATACCCCAAGATTACGGTGCATTGGCAAAATATACTCTTCTTCCTTTAATGCAGATGTTACCCCTACTGAAATTGCTTCTTGTCCGATGCCGCTAAACCATTTAGAAACCTTTCCCTGTCTTAAGAGGATCAGCATTTTTTCCTCGATCATCCGAGGTTTCATCATCCTTTCGTAAAGTTTTAATTGGGTGTTCTTGCTTATGTTATTAGGTAGATATTTCATAATTATATAACGTTACCGGCTAATATTGGGTTAAATGTAACGAAAGGATGGAACAAAATTGAATGTTTTCTTATTCTATAACCTTAATTAATTTACTAAATTTGATATGCTAATTTAATTTTTGATCATGAGCGAAATTCCCAGTGTAAATCTTCAAGATTTTTTATCTGAAGATAAGAGTAGAAATAAAAAATTTATTAAAGAGATAGGAAGCGCTTTTGAAGATATCGGTTTCGTTGCTTTGAGTGGTCACTTTTTGTCCGATGAGCTCGTAAAAGATCTTTATAGTGAAGTTCGCAACTATTTCAATTTACCCCAAGAGGTAAAAGACTCTTATGAAATTATAGGAATTGGTGGACAAAGGGGGTATACCTCCTTTGGAAAGGAGCATGCCAAAGGTAAAAAAGAAGGGGATTTAAAGGAGTTCTGGCATTTTGGTCAATATGTGGAGGACAATCCAAAATTGGAAGCGGAATATCCAGATAATGTAATCGTAAAAGAACTGCCTAATTTTAATGTGATTGGACAGGAGACCTTTAGGATGCTAGAAAAAACGGCAAAATATGTCCTAAGGGCCTTAGCCTTGCATCTAGGGTTGGAAGAAACCTATTTTGATGATTATATCAAAAACGGGAACTCTATTCTAAGACCTATCCACTACCCTCCTATAACTTCAGAGCCAAAGAATGCTATTAGGGCAGCGGCCCATGGAGACATTAATTTGATCACCCTTTTAATGGGAGCACAAGGAAAAGGACTTCAGGTGAAAAATCATCAAGGAGAATGGGTAGACGCCATAGCACAGCCCAATGAACTTATGATTAATGTTGGAGACATGCTATCGAGACTAACCAACAATAAACTTAAATCTACTATCCACCAAGTGGTAAACCCGCCTAGAGAACTTTGGGGTACTTCTAGATATTCTATTCCTTACTTTATGCATCCCGTAAGTGATATGCCACTCAACTGTTTGGATAATTGCGTGGGTGCTGAGAACCCCAAACTATATGATGATATTACTGCTGGCGACTTTCTGCATGAAAGATTGATTGACCTAGGCTTGATTAAAAAATAGAAAACTCAAAACCTCCCTATTCAAGGGAGGTTTTAAAGCGTACATAATACTACCAAAGATGGACTTAAAAGACCAACTAAAGAATTTATTTCCAGATCATGCCCCCTCTTCAGAAGAAGAAACAACTACCAATGAGGATGGAATTTGGGTGCAGGAGGCGCCAATGATTTGTAAGTATGAAAAACGAAAAGGAAAGCCTATCACTATCATTGAGGGATACACTGGGGCTGACGAAGATTTTAAAATATTGGCTAAGGAATTAAAAACAAGGTTAAGTGTAGGCGGTAGTTTTAAAAATGATTCCATCATTATCCAAGGTGATTATCGCGATAAAATCATGATTATCTTAAAGGAAAAAGGGTTCAAAGTGAAACGTGTTGGAGGTTAAATTCTGTTAATTAGCTTTTAGGTTTTTATTTTAAATGCTACCTTTAATAGATTACCGTATGAACAAGTAAAACCTAAAAAAAAACTTCCAATGACTTCTCAATTGCACATAACAAATGGCGATTTGCTTACGAAAAGGTTAAATTCGGTCAATTTAAAGGGTGAAATGATCACTTGGAGGGAGATGTTATGTGAAGGGCAAACCTTAACAGCTGTAGGTAGCGAATCTTTTTGGAAAGCTCGGTTTGAATTCTTGAACAAGACGTACAAAGTATCAAAGTCTAGATTTATAGAGCAAACGCTAAAGGAATATAGGTCCCTTTGTAATCACAAACAACAAGACCAAATTATTTTGTGGTTTGATTATGACCTATTTTGCCAAATAAATATGTTAGCGGTCATCAGTTGGTTGAAAACCTACAGAAGACATGCAGAAATTTCTTTAGTCTCCTCTGGTAATATTAAAGAAGGTGAATTGCCTAAAAGTCTCTCCGATTTAGATAACAAAGAACTTCTGAGTATTTATAGTTCACGAAAAATACTTTCACAGGACGATATAGAATACGCGGATTATATTTGGCAATTGTATTGTAGCAATAATCCAATTCGCTTAGAAAACATAAAAGATTATAAAAACTATCAATTCGATAATCTATCCAGCGCCATCGCCGCTCATCTAAAGCGCTTTCCGAGTATACGGAATGGACTCAATGAAGTGGAAAATCAAGTGTTGAAAGTGGCTTTGGAACAACATCCTGATTCAAAAAAAGAATTGTTGTCTCTTATTTTAAAAAACCAAAGTGTTTATGGGTTTGGCGATACTCAATACGAAAGGATTATCACAAAATTAAAACCTTTATTTTCAACGGTTTCTCCTGTTAAACTCTCTACTAGCGGATTGGGTATCATGAAAGGAAAAACAAGTTATTATTCCACAATTCAAGAAAATGATGAATACCTCGGTGGCGCCTTAAAATATAGCTTCTTATATAATTCTTCTACAGACAGAATTCTAAAATTATAGCATGCAACTTAGTCCATCTGAATTTATCTTAAATACTGACAATAGCATTTATCACCTTAACTTATTACCAGAAGATATTGCCCAAACCGTCATTACCGTTGGTGATCCCGATCGGGTTCCTGAGGTGTCTAAATATTTTGACCATATCGAAATCAAAAAAGGTAAGCGGGAATTTCATACCCATACTGGTACCCTAAATGGAAAACGGATTACCGTCCTATCTACAGGGATTGGCACAGATAACATAGATATTGTCCTAAATGAATTGGATGCACTGGTAAATATCGATTTTTCTACCAGAAAAATAAAATCAAAGCTGACCACGTTGGACATAATTAGAATTGGCACCTCAGGGGCCATCCATGCCGATATTCCTATTGATTCTTTTTTAATGAGCGAATATGCTATTGGCTTCGATAGCTTATTGCAGTTTTACAATAGTCTCCATGTGCAGCACCCGGAGATACAAGAGGCTTTTATGGCACATACTGGTTGGTATAACCATAAATCTACCCCCTATGTAGTTTCCTATGATAAAACTCTAGGTTCTAAGCTGATGTCTAATAACATACTTTTAGGTTTTACAGCGACCAATGTAGGTTTTTATGGCCCACAGGGTAGGAAGCTGCGATTAGAAACTCAGGACAATGATTTAAATGGTAAACTGGCAGCATTTAGATATAACGACCTTAAAATAACCAATTTGGAAATGGAAACCTCCGGAATTTATGGATTGGCAAAACTTTTGGGGCATCGTGCAGTTTCCATGAATTGTATTTTGGCAAATAGAAGCACAGGACAATTTTCCAAGGACCCTAAAGCATCTACAGAAAAGCTAATACAGCATACCCTAGAAAAGATTACGAAATAGATGAAGCAAGTTAAAATCATTGGTGTTCCCGAACATTTTAATTTTCCATGGCAAATGGCCATAGAAGAGGGTGCTTTTGAGGAAAGAGGAATAGACCTTCAATGGTCCAATATCCCAGAGGGGACTGGTAAAATGTGCCAAATGCTGCAGGATGGTGAAACAGATCTTGCTATTATTCTTACAGAAGGTATTGTAAAGAGTATTGTAGAAGGTAATCCCGTAAAAATTATACAAATATATATAGAATCACCCTTGCTTTGGGGTATTCACGTTGGAGCAAAAAGCAAGTACACAAAAATTGAAGATTTGGAAAATACCAAGGTGGCCATTAGCAGATATGGCAGCGGTAGTCATCTAATGGCCTATGTAAACGCCAAAAATAACCAATGGAATACCAAAACTTTAGATTTTGAAGTCATTAACAACCTAGAAGGAGCGGTAACCTCCTTGACCGATGGAACTGCAGATTATTTCATGTGGGAACACTTTACCACGAAACCCTTGGTCGACAATGAAACCTTTAGAAGATTGGGCGATTGCCCAACCCCTTGGCCTTGTTTTGTGATTGCAGCAACAGACCATTTTATAACTACACAAAAAAGTACTTTGGGACATATCCTAGAGGTAATAAACCTGTATACAGAAGAATTCAAAAACATACCTAGTATAGATAGGAATCTATCTAATTCGTATGAGCAACAATTAGAGGACATAAAAGAGTGGCTAGCCATTACAGAATGGAGTCAGTCTCAATTGGATGATAAAACCCTATCAGGAGTGCAAGCGCAATTAATGGCATTAGGGTTAATTAAAAATCAAGTGCCAAAAGAGGTTATTCTGCACTTAGCAAAATAGCCTTTCAACCAACATACTAGTTTTGTTTTTCCATGAAGTGCTTCTCTACTATTTCTAATAGTTTTTCATCTGAGAGTGGCTTTTGTACAAATTCCTTGATCATAGGATTGTCACTGGCCTTTATGATATCGCGTTCATCCTCACTCATAGTTGTCACTACGATAGTGATATTATTTTTGATTTCTTTGGAATAGCGATGCGTATATGCGTCCAAGAATTCCCATCCGTCCATAACAGGCATTTTTATATCCAATATCAACAAGCATGGGACGAAGGATTGTTGTCCATTCAGACTAATACTCATCTCATCCAATAGATCTAGTGCGTCCTTTCCATCAGAGGCAGAATAAACATCTACCTCTAACGGCAAGTTGCGTATAAAAACTTTATTAATGAAAGTCGCAGCAGGATCATCATCAACAAGTAAAACTGATTTAATTGAAAATTGAGTCACGAAAATCTTGTAAGAAGATACTCTCTAAGATAACTAATTACCGAAGAATGGAAAAGTATTTTTTTGAATATTCGATAAATCACCATGCAATACGCTCTTTTTTTGTGCTAACAAGAAGTTCATTACACTTACTAAAATGCGAGTTGCCAAACCAATATCCCCTATTTGCGCTCAATGGCGATGGATGGCCCGACACAAGCACAGTGTGCTTTGTGCTGTCTATTAGTTTTATCTTTTTTTTGGCAAACCCGCCCCAAAGTAAAAAAACGAGACCTTCCCGTTCTTCAGATATTTTTTGAATAACTCTATCCGTAAAGGTTTCCCACCCTTTTTTTTGATGGCTTCCAGCGTGATTAGCACGAACTGTTAATGTGGCATTTAACAGAAGTACACCTTGTTTTGCCCAGGTGTCTAGGTTGCCGCTGATTGGGTAAGGCTTCCCTAAATCCGATTCCATTTCTTTGAATATATTCGATAATGAGGGTGGGTGGCTTGTACCTTCTGGAACTGAAAAACATAATCCATGGGCCTGATTTGGTCCATGATAAGGGTCCTGTCCTATGATGACCACTTTGGTTTCTTGAAAGGGGCAAAGATCAAAAGCAGCAAAAATATCTTGACTCTTGGGATAACATATGAAGCTTTCATATTCTTGACCTATAAATAAAAGTAAATCAGAAAAATAGGACTTGTTAAACTCTTCGTAAAGCTGTTCTCTCCAACTAGGATGTATATTGATGTTCATATAAAAAAGGCCTACTTTTGTAGAGCCAAATTTAGGGCTTTACATTGCTATGGACAACATTCAACAAAAAACACTACAAGATTTAGAATTTTTTACCGTTTTAGACCAGCTATCTTTACGCTGCAATACAGAGTTAGGTAAGGAAAAAATTTTGACGGTTGTTCCTTTAAATAGCAAGGAAAGTATTTTAAATAGTTTGGGACAGACCTCCGAATATTTGTCTTCTTATACAAATGACAATAGGGTTCCCAACCACGGTTTCGATGCTATACACCAAGAATTGAAACTCTTGAAAATTGAGAATACTAGTCTTGAAATCACTGGTTTCCGAAAAATTGGGAATATCTGCATTACAGTTACTACCCATCTAAAATTCTTTAAAAAATTTAAAGATTACTATCCATTATTGTATGGGGCTTCAGACACTATTGAGCTAAATTCGGAAATACCTACCCAAATCGACATGGTCATTGACCGTTTTGGAGAAATAAAGGACAATGCCTCAGATGATCTAAGGACCATTAGACAAGAAATTAATTTTGTCAAAGGAAAAATAAATCAAAGTTTCGGTTCTGCCTTAAATACGTATAATGCCTCTGAATTTTTAGATGAAATACGGGAATCCGTTGTAGAAAATCGAAGGGTTCTCGCCGTAAAAGCCATGTACCGTAAGAAGGTGAAAGGGGCAGTAATGGGCTCCTCAAAAACTGGAAGTATTGTTTACATAGAACCAGAGGCTACTTTAAAATATAGTAGGGAACTTAACAATCTAGAATTTGATGAAACTGAGGAAATAAAAAAAATCTTAAAATATTTAACGGATCATATCAGAACTTATGCTCCCTTACTACGCATTTACCAAGAGTATTTAACCGATATGGACATTACGGCTTCCAAGGCTAAATATGCCATGGAAATGAATGCTGTAATGCCTGAAATTAGTACAGATAAAAAAATGTACCTAAGGGATGCCTTTCATCCGTTATTGTATTTGAGCAATAAGCGAAAGAACGAGAAGACGTATCCACAAACCATTTCACTTTATCCTGAAAATAGGATTATTGTAATCTCGGGACCCAATGCCGGGGGGAAAAGCATCACCTTAAAAACTATTGGCTTACTTCAGCTAATGGTACAAAGCGGAATGCTCATTCCGGTTCACGAGCGGAGTACCATATGTCTATTCGATAAAATATTGACAGATATTGGGGATAATCAATCCATTGAGAATCATTTGAGTACTTATAGTTACCGTCTTAAAAACATGAACAGCTTCTTGAGAAAATGTAACGAAAGCACTCTATTTTTAATTGACGAATTTGGAACAGGAAGTGATCCAGAATTGGGCGGAGCACTTGCTGAAACCTTCTTAGAAGTATTTTACGAACGCGGAGCCTATGGGGTAATTACCACCCATTATTCCAACCTTAAAATGTTGGCCAACGAACTCCCAGAAATGACCAATGCCAACATGTTGTTCGATTCCAGTACTCTAGAGCCTACCTACCAATTAGTTTTGGGGCAGGCGGGAAGTTCCTTCACCTTTGAGGTGGCACAAAAAAATGGCATTCCTTACAGCTTAATCAACAGGTCTAAGAAGAAAATAGAACGTGGAAAGGTTCGTTTTGATGCCACCATTGCTAAACTTCAAAAAGAAAGAAGCAAAATGGAAAAAACGGGCAGCCAATTAAAGGAAGAGGAATCAAAAGCAAGAGAAGAAGCTAAACGTTTGGAGGACCTTAATTCCAAGATAAAAACCAAGTTAGAAAATTATCAGGAGCTTTATGATCACAACCAAAGGATGATTTATTTGGGAAACAAACTCAATGATGCCGCAGGGAAATATTTTCAGGATAAAAAGAAAAGGCCCTTGGTCTCAGAGTTGTTACGTATAGTGGAAACTGAAAATAGCAAGCGTAAAAAGAAGAGCGTAAAGGAGGTTAAAAAGGAAAAAGAGAAGAAGGTTGAAGTGGCTCAAGAACTTGAGCAAAAAATTGTTCAGGTAAGGGAAGAGAAAAAGAAAGAAAAAATTAAGGCTGTTGTAAAAGAAAAAAACAAACCAAGACCTATATTCAATATTGGTGACCGAGTTCGTTTACAAGATGGGAAGGCCGTTGGCAGTATCCATAGCCTTGAAAAAAATAAGGCTGTGGTCAATTATGGGGTTTTTACTACCAATGTAAGTGTAGAACAGCTGGAATTAGTGGAGGCAAAAAGATAACCTATGGAAGAAACTAAAAAAATTATTCTTTTTGATGGGGTTTGTAATCTCTGCAATGGAGCCATTCAATTTATTATAAAACAGGATAAAAGTGACAACTTTAGATATGCCCCGCTCCAAAGTAATATTGGAAGGAAATTTCTTCAAGAACGTAATATAGATAACGCAATAATAGATAGTATCATACTCATAGAGCCAGGTGTAGCATATTACACCAAATCAGCTGCCGCTTTAAAGATTGGTCAGGATTTTGGTGGTGCTTGGAAACTATTACAGATTTTAGAATGGATTCCTGAATCTATTAGCAATTTCATTTATGACCTTATTGCAAAAAATAGGTATAATTGGTTTGGAAAAAAAGAGGCTTGTATGATTCCCACCCCTGAACTAAAAGCTAAATTTTTAGAATAAGAAGTTTTAAGTCTGAAGATTAGCAGATTCTATTTTAAATTATTCAGAATAAAATCCAGTGTTTTATTGGTATTTCTATTCTCCAAAAAAGCAACATTTTTATGAGTGATGTTTTGGGCAAGTCCCTGATCGAACAGATGCTGAATTCCTTGTTCGTATTCCATGTTCACCTTGCCTGTCAATAAGGGATCCATTGTAACTCCCTTTTTATAACGCTTATATATTTTACGTAGGCCACTTAAATACAAACGGTCCTTGGTAAATCCACCTCCCCTGTGTGCCCGCATGGTAATGGTAAAAGCATCGTTCTTATTTAATTTATATTGGTTATGAATCATATCAAAGGTATCTGAAAAGCTAGAACCTTTTATTAAACTATCAGATGCCAATACCCTGTAAGACAATTCTTTAAGTCTTTTTAAAGTTAAGGCCCCACTCATGTATTCACTGAAGACGGCAAGTCCTTCTTGCGTTTCCACATTTTTGGGAAATCCGTTAGAAAAAATCTTAAGGGGCTGATCCATTCCATTGAAGGTGGTGACCAAATGAACCCCAATTTCGTGATTAGCCAAGGTCAATAATTTATTCTTAGAAAATTTAGCATTTTTTTTGATGACCAAGGACTGAGTGCTATTGCTCACCATGGCATCAGCGGCAAGACTAGTAGATAATCTTATATTTAAAGGAAAGTCATATTGCTCTACAAACTTCTCAAAATATGTCTTTGCCTCCTCTGCCGAGTACACCTTTTCCATTTCAATGGGAATAGGTTCATCTTCAAAATGAAGGATATATCTAGCATTCTGAACATCTTTCTCCGTAGGGGTGCCAAATACCCTCAAAGAATTATAGTAGAACTTCTTACCTTCACCAATGGTCTCTATACATTGGATCATATTGGAATAGTAATAGATTATTTCTTGGTACATCTCCCTGATCTCTTCATCTTCAATACGCTCCAAACGTTGGGAATAGAACAACCGATGCAGCTTGTAGGGATCAAACTTTATCTTAGAATACTTAAAAAGAGGATCTTCGGTATATTTAGAGGCAAAAAAACGCTGTTTCTCCTTTTCAATATTCAAAGGATTTAGATAACTGAGCAGTTCTATCTTTTTTACCAAACGGTCTAAATTGATATCTATCTCAAATAAATCGGCATACATATGTTCAATATCTACCAAGGCACTATTCTTCATAAGCTACATTTACATCAACAAATTTGGTCGCAATTTAGTCATTTGAGGACCAATGGGCTAGACGTATATCCTTTTTGCTTTCTTGAAATCGATCTTACCAACAGATTTGGCTACAATTATACTTACCATGGCATCTCCAGTAACGTTGATTACCGTTCTACACATATCTAAGGGTCGATCTACAGCAAATATAAGCGCTAAACCAATAGCCAATTTATCGGAAGGAAAACCTATGGATTCCAAAACAATAACCAACATCACCATTCCAGCTCCAGGTACAGCTGCGGAACCAATAGAAGCTAGCAAAGCCGTTAGCACAATCATAAGCTGATCTGTAAGTTCTAAATGAAATCCAAGGGCTTGAGAGATAAAAACCGCCGCAACTCCTTGATATAAGCTGGTGCCGTCCATATTGACCGTTGCTCCTACGGGAAGCACAAAGCTAGATACTTCTTTATCCACACCAATTTCCTCTTCTACTATCTTCATGTTCACTGGCAATACAGCAGCGCTGCTGCTGGTTGAAAATGCCAAAAGTTGAGCCGGACTCATTTTTTTTAGAAACCAGAGGGGATTGATCCTAGTTGTTAGTAATATTACTACGCAATAAAAAACAATCATAATCATAAGGCCCAAAACTACCACGCCAGCGTATTTTAATAGGGCATATAAAAGATCTGGATCGCCGGAGCTGACCACCACATTGGCCAACAGAGCAAAAACAGCGATTGGAGCTGTAAGCATAATTAGATCCACCATTTTTAAAACGGCATCATTTAGGGAATCAAAAAGACTTTTTAAAGGTTTAGCCCGTTCTTCCCCTATTAAAAGCAAGGAGATCCCTAAAAAAACCGTAAAAAATATCACCTGAAGCATGAGTTTATTATTACTCATGGCCGAAAAAATATTATCAGGAACCATATCTACCAAAAACTGTAAGGGCCCAGTTTCTTTCTGTAAAGACGCCTCTTCTATTTTCGCTTGGAGACCACTATTGTTCGCATAGGTAGAGGTAAGCCTTTCAATGGTTTCACTAGAGATACCATTTCCAGGTTTAAAAATATTCACCAAAACCAAACCAATAGTTATTGCCATAACAGTGGTCAAAATAAAAATGACCATAGTTCGTAGTCCAATATTCCTGAATTTGGAAATATCCTTTAAGTCTGAAATCCCTTTTATTAAGGATGCCAAAATTAAAGGGACCGCAATAAGCTTCAATAAATTAATAAATATCACTCCAAGTGGGTTGATCCAGTTTTCGACAAACCACTTGCCTCCGGATACTTGTAGCATTAAAAATCCAAATAGCAACCCTATCAACATTCCGATTAGGATTTGCCAATGCAAAGCAACTTTTTTCATAATTTCAAATAAGAACGCGCTAATGTATTAGAACTAACGATTGAAATTACAAAGGCATATGAAAATATTTTAGGGCCCTAATTAGGCCCTAAAACTATACATCCAAAGATCTACTAAAATCTAAATTATTTTCTTTCCCTTCTTGTAATTATCATCCCAATCCTTCACCTTAGGCTCTCCCAATTTACCCACAGATTTAGCTACTACCATGGAAACGGTTGCATCTCCGGTTACATTAACTACAGTCCTGCACATATCTAAGGGACGATCTACAGCAAAAATTAGAGCAAGACCGGCTTCAGGAATACCAGCTTGTGCTAGTACAATCACCAACATTACCATTCCAGCACCTGGCACAGCAGCACTCCCAATAGATGCCAAAGTTGCCGTAACAATAATTCCCAATTGGGCAGATAAACTAAGATCCATACCAAAGGCCTGAGCTATAAAAACAGCTGCCACTGCTTGATACAGACTAGTACCATCCATATTAATGGTTGCTCCTATAGGCAAGACAAAGCTGGTGACTTCTTCCTCTACCCCCAAATGCTCTTCTACGCGCTCCATAGTAACAGGAAGCGTTGCAGCACTAGAACTTGTTGAAAATGCCAATAATTGGGCAGGCGAGATAGCTTTTAAAAAGAATGCTGGTGTTGTTTTAGTAACGATCCAAACAATTAATAAATAGACACATATCATTAAAGTCAAGCCAATCAAAACGGACAAAGCATACCAACCCAACGCCTTGAATAAATCCAAACTTGGAGACTCTACCACTAAAGCAGCCAAAAGGGCAAATACCCCAAATGGTGCAGCCAGCATAATCAAATCGATCAACTTGAGAATCACTTCATTGAAACCATCAAAAAATTTCTTTACTGGGGATGCTTGTTCTTCTGGTATTAGGATAAGTCCTACCCCGAACAGGATGGCAAAAAATATCACCTGGAGCATATTGCCATTGTCACTGGCCGCTTGGAAAATATTCTCGGGCACCAAATCTTCCAGCGCCTTTAATGGTCCGGCATCTCTTTGCTTAGCTGCCTCCGCTATTTTAGTATCTGCATCACCTTTATAATTTTCAACAAGTTCATTTCTTGTTTCTTCGGATATGGAAGAACCTGGTTTAATTATGTTCACAACCCCAAGTCCAATGGTAACTGCCATTACAGTGGTTAGGACATAAATTCCTATGGTCCTACCCCCCATTTTTGATAATTTGGAAATATCCTTTAAATCGGAGACCCCTTTAATTAGGGAGCCTAAGATTAGCGGAACTGCAATTAATTTTAAGGAGTTGATAAATATATTACCGAATGGCTTTATCCAATCCGAAACAAATTTTGGTCCCCATTCTAATTTAACCATTAAAAAGGCAAATACTACCCCTAAAAACATTCCAATAAGAATTCGCCAATGCAATTCCAGCTTCCTCATAAATTTTAAACTTAGGGGAGTAAGATACTATTTTGTTCCTAAAAGCCGAAAAAAAGGAAAATTATAATTTGATGGTCCTGTTTAATAAAGTGTAATCTGCCAAAACCAAAGCGGTCATGGCCTCCACTATAGGTACGGCCCTTGGAACAACACAGGGGTCATGACGACCTTTGCCTTGGGTGGCTACCATGTTACCTTCCTTATCAATGGTCTCATAGCCTTGGATCACCGTTGCCACTGGCTTAAAGGCAATATTGAAATAAATATCCATGCCATTGCTAATTCCGCCCTGAACACCTCCACTATGATTTGTTTTGGTAGTTCCATCTGGATTGAATTGATCATTATGAGCACTACCCTTCATTTTTACACCTTCAAAACCACTTCCATATTCAAATCCTTTTACAGCATTTATGGAGAGCATTGCCTTGCCTAGTTCGGCATGGAGCTTATCAAAGGCCGGTTCCCCCAAACCAATAGGTACATTTTGTACCACACAGGTTATAATGCCTCCTATCGTATCCCCTTCCTTTCTAATTTCCTTGATGTAGTTTTCCATTTTCAAAGCCATTTCAGGATCGGGACAGCGTACAGCATTGGACTCAATAAGTGAAAAATCTAAATCCTTATAACTAGTAGTCAGAGAAAGGTTCCCAACTTGGGAAACATAGGCGTTTATTTTAATGTCTTTAAGAAATTGTTTCGCTATGGCACCAGCTACTACCCTACTGGCAGTTTCCCTTGCAGAGCTCCTGCCACCACCTCTATAGTCCCTAAATCCATATTTTTGGTCGTAAACATAATCTGCATGGGAGGGCCTATATGAATCCTTAATGTGGGAATAGTCATGGGATTTTTGATTGGTATTATGAATGGCAAAACCTATAGGTGTACCCGTTGTTTTTCCTTCGAATATTCCAGAATAAAATTCCACGGAATCTGGTTCCTTCCGTTGGGTAACGATAGCAGACTGTCCAGGTTTACGCCTATCCAAATCAGACTGTATAGCCTCTAAGTCCAAATTGATTCCTGCTGGACATCCATCCAAAACGCCACCAATGGCAACGCCGTGCGATTCACCAAAGGTCATTACTTTAAAAAGGGTTCCGAATGTGTTGCCTGCCATGTGCCTATGTTTCTCTCAAAGGTAAATCTTAAATCAGAAATACAAAAATGAAGTAGGACCTTAATCTCCATAATTGCCTCAATTAACACGAATTAAACTAAACTTAACGTTAGGCATAACAATTGTTGACCTCTTGGTAATTTTAAGTTTATACTAAAAGGTTTTTTTTGTGTAAAATTTCAACTAGTGAAAAAAAGAAAAATAGAAGTTTCTGTAATATCTGATGTTCATCTTGGAACCTATGGTAGTCATGCAGATGAACTTATAGCTTATTTAAACAGCATCCAACCAAAGATTTTAATTTTGAACGGGGATATTATCGATATTTGGCAATTTAGCAAACGGTATTTTCCAACCTCTCACTTAAAGGTATTGAAAAAGATCTTAGGCATGGCGGCCAATGGTGTGGAAGTATATTACATTACTGGAAACCATGACGAGATGCTACGGAAATTTGCAGAAACCACTTTGGGAAACATTCATATTGTCAATAAATTGGCATTGGAACTCGACGGAAAAAAGGCTTGGTTTTTTCATGGTGATGTTTTTGATGTTTCCATTCAAAAGGCCAAATGGCTTGCTAAATTGGGAGGCTATGGCTATAGTTTACTTATTCTCTTGAACAATGGGATCAATTGGGTAAATACCAAGATGAAGAAGGAAAAATTCTCCCTTTCTAAAAAGATTAAAAACAATGTAAAAGGAGCCATAAAATTTATAAGCGACTTTGAAAAAACCGCTGCAGAACTAGCTATAGATAATGAATTTGACTACGTAGTGTGCGGACATATACATCAACCGAAAAAAACATATTTTGAAAACAAAAAAGGAAACTGTATTTATCTAAATTCAGGAGATTGGGTGGAAAATTTAACGGCTTTGGAATACAACTTTAAAAGATGGAAAATCTATCATTACAAGCATGATAAATTATCACCATTTTTTGCAGATGAAGACATAAAAAAAATGAACCTTCAAGAATTAATATCCTCTGCAATACAAAAAACCAATCCACCATCGGCATAAAAAGTAATTTAGTTTACCAACGCGCCTTTTAATATAGTTATGGGATGTAATGCTGTCCTCTTGGTGCCATCATAAATCTGGTGCCTACAACTGGTACCATTGGCAGCAATGATCACATCCTCATTAGACTTCCTTACTGCTGGAAAGAGTTTTAATTCCCCGATCTGCATACTAACTGCATAGTGTTCCTTTTCATAACCAAAGGATCCTGCCATACCACAGCAGCCAGAACTAATGATGGACACCGTATAATTCTCCGGAAGATTTAAGATATCAAAGGTTACCTTTTGGTTAGACAGTGCCTTTTGATGGCAATGGTTATGGATTTTAACGGTCCTTGACTCCTTGGTAAACTGAGCAGATGTTAGCACCCCTTTCTGAATTTCCATAGCTAGAAATTCCTCTATAAGAAAGGAATTTGCGCCTATGGCGTCCACGGTTTTTTTATCGCCCCCAAACCTCTTGTATTCATCCCTAAAAGTAAGAATAGCGGAAGGCTCCAAACCTAAAACTGGAACACCTCTGTCAGCAAAAACCTTCAAATTTTCAATATTGGCCAAAGCTAATTTTTTTGCTTGTTTTAAGAATCCTTTGGAAATATATGTACGACCACTTTCCCCAAAAAACAATTCTACGTCATACCCCAATAAAATTAGCACTTCAATAGCATCACTCCCTAATTCCGTATCTAAATAGTTCGTAAATTCATCGATATACAGAACTACTTTAGATTTTGATGGAGAAATCTCTTTTTTAATATGTTGCAAGTATTTATTAAAATCAAAACTTGAAACTTTTGGTAAACTTCTTTCTTTGGCTACTCCTGCTGTTTTCTTAATAAATGAACTCAAAATTTTAGATTCATATACAGCGTTGGTCAACCCGGCCATCTTACTCCCCAATTTGTTCAACTGGGTATTGTAGGCAAACAATTTGCCCCTTAATGGATATCCGTTTGTTTCTTGATATTGATATAAAAATTCTGTTTTTAAGGTGGCTATATCCACGTTACTTGGGCATTCACTAGAGCACGCCTTGCAACTGAGACATAGGTCAAAAACCTCTTTAAGCTCTTCACTATCAAAATGATTAGACGCACCGGGATTGGTGAGAAACTCTCTTAAAGCATTGGCGCGACCCCTAGTGGTGTCTTTTTCATTTTTAGTGGCATGGTAACTAGGACACATGGCCCCTGCAACATGGTGGGTCTTCCTGCAATCACCGCTACCGTTACATTTTTCTACTGCCTTTAGTATACCCTCACTATCAGAAAAATCGAGCAAGGTTTTAATCTCAGGTTCTTTCCTGTCTATTTCATAGCGCAATGACTCGTCCATGGGATAAGCATCTACAATTTTTCCAGGATTAAATATCCCTTTGGGATCGAAGTAGGATTTTATACGTTTTAATAATTGATAGTTATTCATACCAATCATTATTGGAATAAATTCTGCCCTCACAATACCATCTCCATGTTCTCCACTAAAGGAACCTTTATATTTTTTAGTCAGCTTGGCCACATCCGTGGTGATAGCCCTGAACAATGACACGTCTTCAGATTTCTTAAGGTTTAGAATAGGTCTTAAATGTAGTTCTCCGGCTCCTGCATGTGCATAATAAACAGCATTCTGTTTATACCCCTTCATAATTTGGGAAAATTCTCCTATGAAGTTCTTCAAATCCTCCAAAGCCACAGCCGTATCCTCTATACAAGCCACCGCTTTACGGTCGCCGACCATGTTACCCAAAAGCCCTAATCCTGCCTTTCTTAATTCTGCGGCTTTGTTGGTATCCCCTCCTCTAAGAATTGCATTGGAATAACTCAAACCAGACAGTTCAATTGTGGCCAATAACTTGGAAACTTGTGCGTCCAAATCTTCCTCAGTATCAGATCGAAGTTCTAGCATCAAAACCCCAGCAGGATCACCTTCAATGAAGAATCTATTAGCCAATTGTGCCCTATTACTTTTGGTGCAGTCCAGAATTACTTTATCCATCATTTCACAGGAATGAAGATTGTGTCCCATAACCGGAACCACGTCCTTTAAACAATCCTCCAAGGTGCGATAATGTGTTATTACCATAGCAGCTATTTTTGGTGGCAAAACATCCAATTCCAAAGTTATTTCTGTGGTAAATGCCAAAGTACCTTCACTACCACTTAAAAGTTTACATAGATTGATATCTTCATCTGCATCGGTAAATACATTACTTTTTAGGATTTCATCAACGGCATATCCAGTATTTCTTCTATGAATTGAAGGTTTTGGGAACTCTTCCAATATTTCTTTTTGTATAGCACTATCGCTTAGCTCTCTAAATAGATTACTATAAACGGAACCCTCCAAACTGTCTAATGTCATTTTCTTGGTAAAATTCTCTCTAGAGATAGCACTGAATTCGGCATTGGAGCCATCTGCCAAAATAGTCTTCATAGAAACCACCTTGTCTCTAGTGACTCCTTGTTGTATGGATGTTGTCCCTGAGGAGTTATTGCCTACCATACCTCCTATCATACACCTATTGGAAGTGGAAGTATTGGGACCGAAGAACAAGCCGTAAGGCGCTAGGAAAAGGTTCAATTCGTCTCTAATTACCCCTGGTTCAACAGTGACTTGTCTTTTCGCTTCGTCTAAATGTAGAATATTTGTGAAATTTTTGGATACGTCTACCACTATTCCATCACCAACACATTGTCCAGCTAAAGATGTTCCTGCAGTTCTTGGAATAATTCCAATCCTGTGCTGATCGGCAAAATGGATGACCTTTCTAATATCCTCTACAGTCTTTGGAAATATAACGGCCAGGGGTATTTTCCTGTATACTGAGGCATCCGTAGAATAAAGCGCAGTTGTTAGTGTGTCCCATTGCATTTCCCCCTCTAAAGTGCTTTTTAGTTTTAAGAGCAAATTATTATCCACTTCGGTAAAATTTTAGCGCTAAATTAAGTTTTTATTAACTTAGCCATGTTAATATTGCTCTAATTTTGAACTCTAAATAATCTTAAATCAAATCTTATGAAAATTATTAAAGTACTAACACTTCTACTTTGCTTTGCCACCTTTTCGTTAAGTGCACAGCAAATATCAGACAATGCACTTGGACTACGTTTAGGCGATAGTGATGGTTTTGGGGCGGAAATATCCTACCAAACCGCTTTAACCTCAAGTACAAGATTGGAATTTGATCTTGGATGGAGAGACAGTAGGAACTATGACGCTTTTAAATTGGCTGTTGTTCACCAATGGGTTAGGCCTATTGAGGGAGATTTTAACTGGTACTACGGTGTAGGTGGTGGATTGGGAAGTGTAGATTTTGTTAGAAATGAGGACAGGGATTACAATGATGGTCTCTTCATTTTTGCAGCTGGTAATATTGGTATCGAGTACGATTTTAATATACCATTATTGCTCTCTTTAGATTTTAGACCAGAAATTGGCGTTGCAGGATATGATGAGTTTTCTGATAATTTCGATTTTGATATTGCCCTTGGTATTCGGTACCAATTTTAAGGATATGCATATATCAATCAAAAAGTCCTTAACGCTTACGTAATGTTAAGGGCTTTTTTTATACTCAAGAATATAATTACCTTTGACCGTCTAAATAAAAAATAATGAAGAAAATATTAGTATCCGTTTGCGCTTTAACAGCTGTAATTGCTTGTAATAATAAGCCAGACGGTTTTAGTCTTGATGGTACCGTAAATGGGAAATTAGAAAACGGTACCAAGGTTTATCTTAAAGTGGCAAATGCCGAAAATCAGCTGGTGGATGTGGATACTACCATCATTGAAAACGGAAAATTTAACTTCTCTGGACCCGCTGGCTTACCCGAAATACATTATATCTATGTAGATCAGCTAAGAGGGAACATCCCTTTCATCGTTGAAAAAGGTGAGATAGAACTTACATTTCAAAAAGATAGTTTAACTAATGCACAAATTACAGGAACCCCACAAAACGAGTTTTTCAGTGACTTTATAAAAGGATCAAAAGCTTTGTCTAGCAGAGAAATGTCCATTAATGAGGATATGCGAAAAGCGAGTGCCAATAATGATGAGCCTACCATGGTTTCCCTTAGGGACGAATACTTTGAACTTCAGGAAGAGGCAAAAAACTTTGAATTGGATTATGTGAAGAAAAACCCAAGCTCTTTGATTTCAGTATTAATCATCGATAAGGTATTGAACACAAAATCCATGACGGAAGAGGAAGTTAAAACGTTGTACGATAGCCTGTCTCCAGAAATGAAAAAGACCAAGCCAGGGAAAAACATCGAAGAAAAACTGAACAAGAGTAAGAGCACATCTATTGGCAGCAAAGCGCCCAATTTCTCAGCACCTACACCAAGTGGGGAGCTATTGGCATTAAACGATGCCATGGGAAAAGTTACTATTGTAGACTTTTGGGCTGCATGGTGCAAGCCTTGTAGAGCAGAAAACCCTAATGTGGTTAAGGTGTACAACCAATATCACGAAAAGGGCTTGAACATTATAGGGGTTTCCTTGGACAGAAAAGCAGAGGATTGGAAAAAGGCCATTGCAGACGATGGACTTGCCTGGAACCACGTTTCTAACGTTCAATACTTTGATGAAATTGCTAAATTATACAATGTTGATGCTATTCCTGCTACCTTCATATTAGATGAGAATGGAGTTATCATTGCAAAAAATCTACGAGGACCTGCGTTGGAGCAGAGAATTGCTGAATTGTTGCAGTAATCTTGAATAGACTTATATTAAAAAAGCCCAAAACGTATATGTTTCGGGCTTTTTTATTTTAGCAAAAGTCACTTTTAATTGAAATATTTTAAATTTTACCCATCTTTGCTAGGGCAAAAAGAATAACAATAGGCAGCGCCAAAAGCAGTACCATTAGGGTTTCTGAAACCAAAAGGCTTGGCATAAATACTAAGGTCATTGCGTAACCACCAATAGCACCACCAAAATGAGCAGTATGCCCTATATTACCCAATCTATTTTTCATACCATAAATAGAATACAATAAATAAGCTATTCCTATTACATAGGCGGGCAATGGGATGGGAATAAACATGATCCCCAATTGCATTTCCGGTTGCAATAATATGGCTGCATATAATATTCCTGTAACCGCTCCACTGGCTCCTACAGCACTGTACATAGGTTCGTTTTTATGAAAAAATTGCGCCAAAAGACTCCCTGCGCCCAAACTTACCGCATAAATGAGAAGAAATATAGGTGCTCCCAACCAGGAAATAACCACATTAGCGAAAAAATAAAGGGTAAACATATTAAAGAATAAATGAGAGAAATCTACATGTAGAAAACCTGAAGTTAACATTCGGTCTTTTTGTCCAGCTTTTATGCCAGAAATATTGAACTTGTAACGTTCAAAAAAGTTAATATCATTAAAACCTTTTAGGGAGACTAGTACATTGATGGCAATAATAACAATGGTGGCAATATGCATATTCATAGGATACCTTGATTTGGATTCAAATATAGCTATATTTGTGCATACTTTTTTTGCATGCAGCTACTAGTTTTTATCTTGGCCTATCCCTTTTTATGGCTTATCTCCATACTACCTTTCAGGTTGTTTTACTTTATTTCAGACCTAATTTTCTTTTTGGTTTATCATGTAGTAGGATATCGTAAAGAAGTGGTCTACGCAAACTTAAAATTAGTCTTTCCAGAAAAGTCGAAGACTGAATTGGTCACCATCAGAAAAGATTTTTATCACCATATGTGTGATATGTTTTTAGAAATGGTGAAAACCATGGGGCTCTCTAAGGACGAGGTCAAAAAAAGATACAACGTTCTCAATATTGAAGTGCTTCAAGAATTGGAAAAGAAAAAAAGTATTCTTGTGTTATGTTCCCATTACGCTAACTGGGAATGGAACGTAAGTATGAATAACTACGTAGAATCTAAAGGGTATGCCGTATACCAAAAAATAGGTAATAAATATTTTGACCAACTGATCAAAAATATACGGTCTAGATGGAACACCACACCCATCACCCAAAATGAGACTGTAAAAACGGTGGTTAGAAATGAACAGCTTGGGATAACAGGTATCTTTGGTATGGTCAGCGATCAATCACCTATGGTTGCCAAGGCACAGTACTGGAGTGAATTTATGGGGGTAAAAGTCCCAATTTTCAACGGGGCAGAGGTAATGGCTAGGAAATTGGATTTGGCCGTAGTCTTTCTTAAAGTGTCTAAAGTAAAGAGAGGGTACTATCAAGCAGAGTTTATTCCAATTACAAATGCAGGTAAACAAACAGAAAAAAACGAAATAACAGAGACCTTTTTAAGGGAAACCGAAAAACAAATAAGAGAAAGGCCAGAACACTACTTGTGGACCCACAGAAGGTGGAAACACCATAATAAGGCCCCAAATGAGATTCAATAAAAAATAGCTAGGAAATAATGAATTGCTTCAATTCATTTCCAAGCCATAGTACGCTATTTTCAAGAACTACTTTAAATTCCTGCGATCTCTTTTATCTCGGAGATGATGCGATCTGCCAATCCATCTGCTTCAGCCTGACTTTTTGCTTCGGTATAAATCCTAATGATCGGCTCCGTATTTGATTTTCTCAAATGTACCCAGTTTTCAGGAAAATCGATCTTCACCCCATCAATATTGGTTACTTGTTCGTCCTTGTATTTATTCTCCATGCCCACCAAAAGCGCATCAACATCTAGTTCTGGGGTCAGCTCTATTTTCTTCTTACTCATAAAATAGCTCGGATAGCTATCCCTTAATTCCTTAACAGTACCACCTCGTTCAGCCATTAGCATTAAAAACAAGGCCGTACCTACCAAAGAATCTCGACCGTAATGACTTTCAGGATAAATAATACCACCATTACCTTCACCACCAATGATGGCGTTATTTGCTTTCATTTTTGTGACAACGTTTACTTCACCAACAGCCGCAGCTTCATAAGTACCTCCGTGCTTTTCGGTAATATCCCTTAATGCTCTTGATGAGGAAAGATTGGAAACCGTATTCCCTTTAGTTTTACCCAAAACGTAGTCCGCACAGGCTACCAAGGTATACTCTTCCCCGAACATTTCACCGTCATTACTTATAAAGGCCAGTCTGTCCACGTCAGGATCTACCACAATTCCAAAATCAGCCTTTTCTTTAACTACCAAAGCGCAAATGTCGCCCAAATGCTCCTTTAACGGCTCTGGATTATGAGGGAAATGACCTGTAGGTTCGCAGTATAACTTCACAACTTCAACTCCTAATTCTTTCAATAATTGAGGAATGGCAATGCCCCCTGTTGAGTTTACCCCATCCACCACAACTTTGAACTTGGCAGCTTTTATGACTTCCTTATCTACTAATGGCAAGTCCAGCACTTCATCTATATGAATATCTATATAAGCATCATTTCTTGTAATGATACCCAAATCGTCTACCTCGGCAAAATCAAAATTCTCCTGTTCCGCAATCTCCAAAATCTTTGCTCCTTGGGCGGCATCCAAAAATTCTCCTTTTTCATTCAATAATTTAAGGGCGTTCCATTCTTTAGGATTATGGCTGGCCGTTAGGATAATTCCACCATCGGCCTTTTCCATAGGAACAGCAATCTCAACCGTTGGGGTAGTTGATAAATTTAGATCGATAATATCAATGCCTAATCCAATCAAAGTAGATACTACTATATTTTGTATCATTTCGCCTGAAATTCGGGCATCCCGTCCAATAACAACCGTAAGCTTTTCTTTTTTGGAGTATTGTTTTAGCCATATTCCATAGGCTGCCGCAAATTTTACTGCATCTATTGGGGTTAAATTTGTACCTGGTTTTCCGCCAATGGTACCTCGTATTCCTGATATTGATTTGATTAGTGTCATGTATGCTAAAAAAGTTTTGACAAATATACACCTCTACAGTTTATTCCTATAATGGTTATTTGTAAATTCGACCTTATGACATCAGAATTCGTTTCATGAATTTTTTAGCACATATTTATCTCTCCTTTGGAAATGATGAAATCACCTTAGGAAATTTTATAGCCGACAGTATTCGGGGAAATAAACACAAGCACTTGCCTATAAATGTCCAAAAAGGCATTATGCTCCACCGAGCCATAGACACGTTTACGGACGCACATCCTACCGTTAGAAAGAGCACCAAACGATTACATAAAAACTACAGTCATTACAGCGGTGTTATCGTGGATATTTTTTATGATCATTTTTTGGCTAAAAATTGGGAACAGTATTCCGATACCCCTTTGGATGTTTTTGTAGAACAATTTTATGATCTGTTGGAAGAAAATTACACCATTTTACCGGATGGGATTAAACATATGATGCCTTACATGATCTCTGATAATTGGATCTATAACTACTCCAATTTGGACGGAATCTCTAGGGTATTGAGTGGAATGAACCGCAGAACAAAAAACAAGAGCAAGATGAATTTTGCTATCTTGGATCTCGAAACTCATTACGTTGACTTTGAAAAGGAATTTTCCATTTTTTTTGATGAACTAATTACCTATTCCAAACAAAAATACATCTCCATATGCGAAAAATAATTTTTCTATTAACCATAATTCTTTTTATACAATGCAAAACCAATCAACCGACCACTCCAACTGGACTAGTTACAGAAAAAGCCATGGTGGTTTCTGCCCGTAAAGAAGCGTCTGCTATAGGTTCTGGGATTTTAAAAAAGGGAGGTAATGCCTTTGACGCTATGGTAGCCACTGAACTAGCCTTAGCCGTAACCTATCCTTATGCAGGGAATATTGGTGGAGGTGGCTTTATGGTATACCGTAAAAGTAATGGTGATGTTGGCTCTTTGGATTACAGAGAAAAAGCACCTTTGTCTGCTCATAAGGATATGTATTTAGATTCATTAGAAAATGTTATTCCAAATAAAAGTACACTTGGGGCAACGGCCGTAGGCGTACCAGGTACAGTTGCGGGCGTAATTGAAGTACATAGGAAATTTGGGTCCTTGACCTTAGAAGAGGTTTTAGCTCCTGTCATAGCCCTTGCTGAAAAAGGTGTTGTAGTCACCAAAAAACAAGAAGAACGATTAGAAGATTACCGCAAAATAATTATTGATGTAAATTCTGATAGCACTTTGTTTGCCGCAGTTTACAAAGCTGGGGATACAGTAAAATACCCAGTATTGGCCAAGACCTTAAAGAAAATTGCCAAAGAAGGACGAGACGGATTTTACAAAGGGGAAACTGCCAAAGCCTTGGCCGAATTTATTCAGGCTAAAGGAGGATATGTAACGGAAGAAGATCTAGCCGGATATGAGGCACAATGGAGGCAACCCATCGTATTTAAATACAAGGATATTAAAATCATCTCTATGAGCCCACCAAGTAGCGGTGGGGTTACGATGAACCAGATCTTTAAAATGATGGAGCCTTACGATGTCGCCCAATTAGGCCATAATTCTCTAAAAACAATTCAATTGTTTACCGAGGCCTCTAGACGGGCTTACGCTGATAGAAATTATTTCTTGGGGGATCCTGATTTTGTGGATATTCCATTGGATGTGCTGTTAAGCCAAAAATACTTAAAAGAACGAATGGAAAACTTTTCTTTTGACAAAGCTACCAAATCGTCAGATATAGAAAGAGGTAAGGTACAAATTGTTGAAAGTGATGAAACAACACATTATTCCATTGTAGATAGTGAGGGAAATGCTATTTCTGTCACCACTACACTTAATGGCGCTTACGGTTCAAAATTGTATTGCGATAAGCTTGGCTTTTTCTTGAACAATGAGATGGACGATTTCAGTTCTAAAATTGGAGTTCCCAATATGTTCGGACTCATTGGTGCCGAAGCTAATAGTATCGCTCCTGGCAAAAGAATGTTGAGCAGCATGACACCGAGCATTGTGGAAAAAGAGGGTAACCTTTACATGGTAGTAGGTACACCTGGTGGATCTACCATTATAACCGCAGTAGCACAAACCATTCTTAATGTCTATGAATTCAATATGAGCATGCAAGATGCCGTTAATGCTCCTCGATTCCATCATCAATGGCTTCCAGATGTCGTTGTATTTGAACCAGAAGGTTTCTCATCAGAACTAAAAGCAGCTTTAAGAACCAAAGGGTATATCATTAATGAAGAACGCAATCCTATAATAGGCAAGGTAGATGCAATTAGGGTATTGCCTGACGGAAGATTAGAAGGCGGTGCTGATAAACGCGGGGACGATACTGCAGTAGGCTATTAATTAATACTATAATTTATATTGTGATGTTTAAAAAATATATTCTTCTTTTTCTAGTCATTGGTTTAATAGCCAGTTGCTCTAATACAAAACAGATAGTTTCCGAGTCATATAAAAGCGACTTTACTGCGGAACAAATAGAAATGATAATGTCTGGGGAAGCAGATGAACCGATGAGAGTCTTTAAAATAAATAATGAGCAGGATTCCATTCTTCTTAGAACCAAAAGCGAATCTCTGAAAGTTGATCCTAAAGATCCTATACTGCAAAGATTTGTAGATAGACTTTATAGTACCGTTAGGGATAGTATGTCTTTGGGAGCAGGTATAGCAGCGCCACAAGTGGGAATTTTAAAAAACATCATATGGGTACAACGTTTTGATAAGGAAAACCTTCCATTTGAAGTGTACTTAAATCCTAAAATCACCAAATACTCTAAAATGATGCAAGATTGTTTGGAAGGCTGCCTTTCTATTCCCAATAGACGAGATACGACTAAAACAAGAGCCTATGCAGTATTATTCGAATACGATAAAATGGATAATACACATGCTATTGAAATGGTTGAGGCATTTACGGCGGTTATTGTACAGCATGAGGTAGACCATTTGAACGGTATTTTATATTTAGATCATTTGGAAAAAGAGGCAAAAAATGTAACTCACCAATAGCAGTATTGCAAGTATAATTAGGATAGACATTTATTTTAATCGTCAAGCACGAAATTTTAGAGTGCTCAAATAATTCAATAAAATGCTCAAAAAAGTTTTAAAAATAGCCCTTTTGCTTCTATCAACTCTAATGATACTTATTGTTATTCTCTTTTTTATTTACGATAAGCCATTACCTGAACCTCTTAAGGATTCTGGCCCAGAAGCAGATGCAATGGCCCAAAAAATACAAACGGCCCTACATTACAATTCATTTAAAAAATCACAATTCATCGAATGGTCTTTTCAAAATGGCAATAACACCTATTTTTGGGACAAACAAAAGCATATTGTAAATGTTAAATGGGATAACTTTTTGGTAAACCTGGACTTGAAGAATACTGGTCAAAGTGAGGTTTTTAAGAACAACCTTGTGATTAAGGGGAGTGAAAAAGAAAAAATTATTAATAAGGCTATCAAATATTTCAATAATGATTCTTTTTGGCTCGTTGCACCCTTTAAATTGTTCGATAAAGGAACTAAAAGAAACATAGTTCAATTGGAAGATGGTTCAAAAGGTTTATTGGTCACCTATACAACTGGTGGAGATACTCCGGGTGATTCTTATCTTTGGAAACTAAATCAGAGCGGATTTCCTGAGAGCTACCAGATGTGGGTCTCTATAATTCCCTTTGGAGGGCTAAAAGCTACTTGGGAAGGATGGCAAAAAATGGATAGTGGCACCTATTTGCCTACCGGCCACAAAATAGGACCCTTCACCCTTTCTTTGGGCGAGGTTAAGGCATACAATTAAATATATGGCAAAGAAAGGAACAGAAAAAAATACCAAAAACAAGGCCCTACATTCCAAACTTATGAATCGAAAGAAAAATAAGCTTAGGGAGGAAAATGAACAACGTGCGGCCCGTTTAAAGGAAATTATCCAAAAATCCAAAGGCAATGTATCCAACGATTAATTTTTCAGAAAAGGATTTTTTTCAAGAAACTTCTAGTAAGAATATAAATAAAACGACTCCCCCATATTATTGCTTATTCTGAATGTTTTAAACTGAATGTGAATGGGATTTAATTTTTAACTGCACGTAATTGGCTTTTTAATTCTTCCATAGATTCTTGTAGCTGTCTCAAAAGTCCCGTTTCTGTAGTGGCATCCAAACCGAAGGTTATTTTACTGTTTACTTGCCATAATTCCTGTATTTGCTGAACATCCACTTCGTAAGGAGGATAGGTCTCATTCAGGGAAATTAAAGACATATTTTGACCATTAGGGGACTTCTCCAATTTCTTTACCAACACCGCATCGTGAAGGACAACCACATACATTTTATTGGGACTAACATCTTGAATGCTCTCTACAGCCTTTGCTAACACCCACTCACCTGGTCGCAAATTGGGTAACATACTGTCTCCTTCTACCTGAAAACCCCTATACGTAGCATTTCTAAATTCTGGAAGGGGTATATCAAAAGCTGGTAATTGCCTATACCAGCTGGTATCTTGGATATTTTGAGGATACCCTGCCGCCGCTTTTGCATTTACCAGAACCATATTTTCGTTCTCATTAGCATCAACGGTCACTACTTTAGGAATGACACTTACATTGGAGGTTGCTAAATACTTATTAATGCTTTCACCGAAAAGCCAAAGAGGATTTATTTTGAACTGCCTTAATAATTCGGCTACAACTTTCCCGGACAATTTAGTCCTCCCCCGCTCAATATCCGCTGTTGTATTGGAAATTCCGATAAGTTTTGCGAATTCGGATTGGGTATATCCCAAATCCCTTCTCACATCTGTGAACCTCTTTACCTCAATTGCTATATCATTTTCCATTCTCAAATATACGCTTTTTGGATTATATCCAAAATATTTATGGAATATTTCCATAATTAGGAATAATTCCATATTTTTGGAATGATTACAAGAAGGAGATTGACGTAATCTTCTTCTCTATAAAAAAGTGAACACCCAATTTAAATCCAATTCTAATGGAAAATGCTAAAATTTTAATTTACGACGGAAGTTTTAACGGTTTCCTAACTACAGTTTTTAAGGTTTTTAATGAAAAGTGGATCGTTTTAGACATACAAAAGAACAACGGGAAACAAAGAGAACTTTTTTCGGATACAGAAACAATAACCACTGAGATAGCCTTGGCAAAAAGGGTTTGGGACGGCATCGAAAAAAAGAGCCATGAGACTATTAAAACTATTTATTTTGCTTATCAAAGTGAATCAAAAGGCATTGAATTTCTTTTATTTAGATATATCAAACAATTATTTTTCCCAACAATCGGAAGTCCCTGGTCCATTGAAGGTGAGGATCTGTCTAAGATAAAACAATTGGCAAAATTGGTAGGGAGTGAAAAAAGACATATGGAATCATTTGTGAATATGTATCCATCTAAAGATGCCGTTTACTTTGCAGTTATTGCTCCAGATTATGATGTACTCCCTTTAATTTCAAAGTATTTTAAATCCAAGTATAGAGACCAGCACTGGATGGTTTATGATAGCAAAAGAGGATATGGAATCTATTATGAAGGCTATAAGGTTGAACTCATATCCTTGGACCTAGGTGAATATTACAAAAACTCTGACTTTTACTCCAATTTATTAAAAAATGATGGCCGTGGGGTTTCAGATATCAGCAATAGCTATCTTAAAAACATTGAGATTCAATCACATATACTGCCTAAACACTCTTCTACTTTGTTCAATAAGGAGTATCGTTCGTTTTTCAGTGAAAGGACAGCCGTGTAGTCAGAACACCTATCTAATTAATTTTAGGAATTATATAGTATCCATTCAAAAGGGATTTTCAAAGGTTTATTTGGATTTATCCTCAATAAAATGGTCACTTTTATTATGGAATAATACATTAAAGGTGGTTAAACTTCCGTAGACTCTAGTAATGTACTGTTGTAAGTCTACCTTTTCTTTATCTTCTAAATTGGTGCTGGTATTTATTTTTTGCTCCAACACCCACATTCTATCCCTTACCATAACAATTTAATGAAAGAAAGTGTCCAACGGTATTTCCTTTTCGGATAGATTGGCATCTACAGGCTTCAAAACCAAACTTCCACCCTTCCACTTGTCTGCAATGGGGTAATCTGATTGGCATCACTCCACCTCCTTAAAATAGAAATGAGGGATTGTTCTACTTCAGAAAAACTAATAGTATCTACCTCCTTTTCCACCAATTCGATTATATCAAATTCGGCATCCAAAGCTATAGTTTCCAAACCGTTATCGATAAATGTGACCCAATAGTGTTTGGAGGTGACATTGGTCACTACTCATTTTCCAAATTCCCTATGTTGTATTCTTGATCCAATTCCTAAAAGCGGCATTTTATAAGTTTTAAAATTGGCTCAGCTAATTTAATTCTAAGGTTTTAATTAACAAAAATCAAAATAGACCCTACTTCGTTATTAGGTACCAAAATCGTAACTTTGCAACTTTGCTATAGAAAATGACAAAATACGAGGAAAATATTGAGGTTAAGGGCGCTAGGGTCCATAACCTTAAAAACATTGATGTAACCATTCCTAGAGAAAAACTAGTAGTAATTACAGGACTCTCAGGGAGTGGAAAATCATCCCTTGCCTTTGATACTATCTATGCTGAAGGACAGCGCAGATATATAGAAACTTTTTCTGCATATGCCCGTCAATTTCTTGGTGGGTTAGAACGTCCTGATGTAGATAAAATAGATGGTCTATCCCCTGTTATTGCCATAGAACAGAAAACTACTTCAAAATCCCCAAGATCAACTGTAGGGACCATTACCGAGGTCTACGATTTCTTACGTCTTTTATTTGCTAGGGCAGGTGATGCCTATAGTTATAACACAGGCGAAAAAATGGTAAGCTATAGCGATGAACAGATCAAAGGGCTGATTAAGGAAGATTATAATGATAAAAAAATTAATGTTTTAGCCCCCATTGTAAAATCTCGTAAAGGTCATTATAGAGAGCTTTTTGAACAGGTTGCAAAACAAGGCTTTATCAAAGTCAGGGTCGATGGCGAAATAAAGGATATTGTAAAGGGGATGAAGGTAGATCGCTATAAGACCCACGATATTGAGATTGTGATAGACCGATTAAACGTAAATCAGTCGGCCGATTTGGATAAGAGACTTTCTGAAACTATCAACACCGCTATGTACAGTGGTGAAAATGTATTGATGATCTTAGAGGAAGGCACCATAGTTCCCCGCTATTTCAGTAGGGATCTTATGTGTCCTACTACAGGCATTTCTTACCCATCACCAGAACCAAATACTTTTTCCTTCAATTCGCCAAAAGGTATGTGCTCCTACTGCAATGGTTTGGGCAATGTTCATGAAGTAAACGACAAGAAAATTATTCCAAATCCAAAGCTTTCCATTAAAGGAGGAGGAATTGCCCCTTTGGGAGAATACAAAAAATCATGGGCATTTAAGCAAATTGAAACTATTGCCCAACGCTATGAGTTTGAACTTACAGACCCTATTAATACTATTCCAAAGGAAGCCTTGGATATCATCTTGCACGGAGGTGCAGAAAGTTTTGAGGTCGACTCCAAAATATTGGGAGTCAAAAGACATTATAAGATAGATTATGAAGGTATTTCTAACTTTCTAAAGAACCAATTTGAGGAAGCCGAATCTACATCCATAAAAAGGTGGGCTAAGGAATACATGGACAAAATAAATTGTCCTACCTGCAATGGATCGCGTTTAAGAATTGAGTCGCTCTATTTTAAAATTGAAGAAAAGAACATTGCAGAGCTTTCAGAATTAGACATAGTGGAGCTTGCTGCCTTTTTTGATGGTCTGGAAAAAAAATTGGATGGAAACCAAAGGATCATCGCTGAAGAAATTATAAAAGAGATTAAAACAAGACTTCAATTTCTTTTAGATGTAGGCTTGGATTACCTATCCCTGAACAGAAGTTCTAAATCCCTTTCCGGAGGGGAAGCACAAAGGATCAGATTGGCCACACAAATAGGGTCCCAACTAGTCGGTGTTCTTTATATATTGGATGAACCTAGCATAGGCCTGCATCAAAGAGACAACGAACGATTAATTAAATCTTTGGAGGCTTTACGCGATTTAGGCAACTCAGTCATTGTGGTAGAACACGATAGAGACATGATTGAAAGGGCTGACCATGTTATTGATATTGGTCCAAAAGCTGGCAAATACGGTGGAGAAATCATATCCCAAGGAAAGCCAGAGGATTTAAAAAATGAACATACCTTAACAGCAGATTACATTACTGGGGTTAAGAAAATAGCCGTTCCCGAACACCGCAGAGAAGGTAATGGAAAAAGTATTGTGCTATCTGGTTGTACGGGCAACAATTTAAAAAACGTTACCGTAGAATTTCCTTTAGGTAAAATGATTGGGGTTACCGGAGTTTCGGGAAGCGGAAAATCTACTTTGATCAATGAAACCCTCTATCCTATAATGAATGCCTACTATTTTAATGGTGTTAAAAAACCTATGCCCTACAAAAAGATAAAAGGTCTGGAACACATAGATAAGGTCATAGATATTAACCAATCCCCTATAGGGAGAACACCAAGATCTAATCCTGCTACCTATACTGGAGTCTTCAGTGAAATAAGATCGCTTTTTGCAAAAACACAGGAAGCGGCCATAAGGGGCTATAAATTAGGACGTTTTAGTTTCAATGTAAAAGGAGGTCGCTGTGAAACATGTCAAGGTGGAGGATTACGGGTGATTGAAATGAATTTTCTGCCGGATGTTTATGTGGAATGTGAGACCTGCATTGGAAAACGCTTTAACAGGGAAACTCTAGAAATAAGGTACAAAGGTAAATCCATAGCAGATGTTTTGGAAATGACCATTAATGAAGCGGTTGACTTTTTTGAAAATATACCAAAAATCCAAAGGAAGGTAAAGACTATTCAAGATGTAGGCTTGGGATATATTTCTTTGGGGCAACAGTCTACCACGCTATCTGGAGGGGAAGCTCAACGTATAAAGCTGGCTACAGAACTATCTAAAAGAGATACTGGAAATACCTTCTATATTTTAGACGAGCCCACTACCGGATTACACTTTGAAGATATTAGAGTGTTGATGGACGTACTAAACAAATTGGTAGACAAAGGAAATACCATTTTGGTCATAGAACATAACATGGATGTCATTAAAATGGTAGACCATGTTATTGATATTGGTTATGAAGGAGGCCGCGGTGGTGGTAAGCTGGTTGCCAAAGGTACCCCTGAAGAAATAGCAAAAGATAAAAAGAGTTACACCTCAAAATTTCTAAGAAAAGAATTAGGTTTGTAGTACAGAAAACTGCTATATTCTTGTAGGAATTGGTAATTGATGGCTTAATTTTATATCAAAAGCTTTAAATACGAGTACATGAGAAAAGAACAACACCATAAAGGATGGAATGAGATAAAGACCAATGATTCTTGGGCTATTTTCAAGATTATGGGGGAGTTTGTTAGCGGTTTTGAAAAAATGAGTGCCATTGGACCTTGTGTTTCTATTTTTGGTTCCGCTAGAACAAAAGAAGGTGATCCATATTATGAGTTGGCAACAAGTATAGCTAAACGTATTTCTGAAGCTGGCTATGGTATTATTACCGGAGGAGGACCAGGAATTATGGAAGCAGGAAATAGAGGAGCTCATTTGGCCGGAGGAACCTCTGTAGGTCTCAATATAGATTTGCCATTTGAGCAACATAACAATCCTTATATTGATGCCGATAAAAGTCTCGATTTTGACTATTTCTTTGTTCGGAAAGTGATGTTTGTGAAATATTCACAGGGCTTTGTAGTGATGCCAGGAGGTTTTGGAACCTTAGATGAACTTTTTGAAGCGATTACCCTCATACAGACCAATAAAATTGAAAAATTTCCAATTATATTAGTAGGAACAGATTTTTGGGAAGGTCTATTTGTCTGGATTAAAAACATTATGCTAGAGAAAGGCAATATCAGTATAAATGATATGGACCTGATACAACTAGTGGATACTGAGGAGCAGGTAGTTGAAATAATTGATTCTTTCTATAGAGGAAGAACCTTAAGCCCCAACTTCTAAAAGGATATGTTCCCCAAGCCTATACATTTTAATGTTATTTATTTATGCGCTATTGCCATTGTCCTTGGTATGGGTAGCATTAACGGCCAACACCTGAATACGCTGACTGCAACTTTGGATGGAGCAAAAAAAGATATTTATATACAACAGCAGTTTGTTTATGTAAATGATTCTAATGACTCTTTACCAGAATTATTCTTTAATGACTGGCCACAAGCCTACTCCAATAAAAATACGGCTCTAGCACAAAGATTTGCTGAAGAATTTAAGAAAGGGCTTCACTTGGCCAAATCCCACGAAAGGGGATCCACTAATATCTTAAGTGTGGTAGATGACCGCTATAGTGGTCTAACTTGGGAGCGGAGTCGCCAAAGGGATATTATTAAAATTTCGCTTAACGCACCACTGGCACCAAGGGAATCAATCAAAATATTCATTACCTATAGAGTAAAACTTCCGCCGAATAAGTTTACCCCTTTTGGATATGACAACAAAAACAAATACTATTTAAAGGACTGGTACTTAACCCCTGCCGTTTATTCCAATGGGAAATGGTCTTTGTACTCCAACAAGAATTTGGAAGATCTTTACACCGGGATAACAAACACCAAAATAACATTCAAGTATCCCAAGGGTTTGTTTTTGGCAAGCAATTTTACTGAAGTCAGGACTAACAACACCTCTTTTTTAAAACAATCGTTCCTAGAGGGTATTAATAGTAAAAGTGCTGAAATCATTATAAACCCTGAAAGGACATTTACCAAACACGTTACCCCTACCCTTACCGTCCTTACAGATTTGGAAATCCCCAAATATGATCCAATATCCAAAGGCATATCCATTAACAAAGTCGCCCAATTTATTACGGACAATTTGGGAGGATATCCTCATGGGCATCTATTAGTAAGTAATATTGATAATCAAAAGAATCCACTATATGGACTAAATCAGTTACCCTCCTTTGTTAGACCTTACGAAGATCAGTTCCAATTTGAAATGGAATTTCTTAAAACGGCTCTTAACAGCTTTTTAAAGGAAACACTTTTTTTTGATATTAGAAAAGACAGATGGGTCTACGATGCCTTGGTCAATTATCTTATGATAAAATACGTGGATGAGTACTATGAAGACCAAAAATTATTAGGAAAATTGTCCACTATTTGGGGATTGAGAAGTTTTCACCTTGCACAAATGGACTTTAATGAGCAATATTCTTTCCTGCATATGCTCACCGCAAGAAAAAACTTGGACCAATCATTAGTAACTGCAAACGATTCTCTAATAAAATTTAATCAAAAAATTGCCAATAGATACAAGGCTGGCTTGGGACTTGCATATTTATCAGAATACATTGGGGAAGAAAACGTAGCCAAAAGTATTTCAGAATTTTATGAGAATTACAAGCTAAAACCAGTTCAACAGGATGATTTTGTTGCCATTTTGGAAGGTTCTACTACTATGGATATTAAATGGTTTAATAAAGAGTATGTATCCTCTAATAAAAGAATAGATTATAACATTAGCAACGTTTTTAAAACTGATGATTCCCTAGCTATTACTTTAAAAAATAAAGGGGGAACCAATGTGCCTATTTCCCTTTTCGGAATTAGAAAGGATTCTGTTGTCTCCAAATATTGGTTCTCAGATATTTCAGAAAAAAAAACATTTACCATTCCAAGACAAGGCGAAGATCGCTTAGTGCTTAACTATGACCAAAAAATTCCAGAGTTCAACCAAAGAGATAATTGGAAATCCTTGAACGGTTTTTTTTCTAGTAATAAAAAATTAAAATTTCAATTTTTTAAGGATACTGAAGATCCATATTACAATCAGATATTCTATGTACCTGTATTAGGTTTTAATATTTACGATGGCATTACCCCTGGAATGCGTATTCACAATAAAACCCTTTTAGAACGACCATTTATTTTTGATTTTGCACCTTCCTATGCCCTAAAGGAACAAGCTTTAGTGGGATATGGAAAATTTAACTATAGAAAATACTATCAGGGCCAAAATATGTTTGTGGCCAATTATTCAATAGGCGGCTCTTCGTTCCACTTTGCAGAAAATTCTAGATACACCACCATAACTCCTTCTATCAGTTTTGGATGGAGACCCGATAATCTCATCTCCAATAAAAGAGAATATTTAACCTTTAGATATGTGAATGTTTTTAGGGTAGTAGATGAAAATCAAAATCTGACCACAGATCCAGATTACAGCGTTATAAATGCCCGATATGTCAATTCCAACAATGGGGTTATAGATTATGTATCATGGTTTTTTGATGCGCAACACTCCATCAATTTTTCAAAAGTCGCTTTTAACTTAGAATACAGAAAGCTATTTGAAAACAACCGTCAATTAAACGTAAGATTCTTTGCAGGAAAATTTTTAAGGAACCAAACCAATTCAGACTTTTTTAGTTTCGCATTGGACAGACCAACAGATTACCTATTTGATTATAGTTATTTAGGTCGTTCAGAGGATACTGGCATCTACAGTCAGCAGATCGTAATAGCAGAAGGAGGATTTAAATCGAAATTGGAAATTCCTTTTTCCAACGATTGGATGGCAACGACCAATGCAAGTGTTAATCTTTGGCGCTGGATAGAGCTTTATGGAGACGTTGGCTTCTTAAAGAGCAAAGGTTTTAAAGAACGCTTCGTTTATGACTCAGGAGTTCGCCTAAACTTGGTTACAGATTATTTTGAGCTTTACTTCCCCTTGTATTCCAATAATGGTTGGGAGGTCTCACAACCCAATTATGAAGAGAAAATTAGGTTTATTGTAACCTTGAGTCCTAAGACCCTTCTAGGACTTTTCAATAGAAAATGGTTTTAATTTGTTAGCAAATTCTCATTATTTTTTCTATTTATTGCATTATTCATAATTTTATAATTTACAATTACGGAATATTTAATAACTTATTAATAAATAAGCTGTCTCCTAAATTGCAAAAATCACTCTATTTTGATATTTTTGTGCAAAATCATAACCCAGTAATGAAAGTAGACTCAAAAACTAGCAATGATATTTCTTTTGAAGATTTTAAGAATCAAATCTTACACGATTATCAAATAGCAGTACTTAGTAGAGAATGCAGTATTCTTGGAAGAAGGGAAGTTTTGACCGGCAAAGCCAAGTTTGGAATCTTTGGGGATGGCAAGGAGCTCCCTCAACTGGCCATGGCCCGTTCCTTTGAGGATGGTGATTTTAGAAGTGGGTATTACAGGGATCAAACGTTCATGATGGCTTTGAATCTCTTAACCCCTAAGGCATTTTTTCATGGCCTTTATGCCACTACAGATATTGAAAAAGAACCCATGAGTGCCGGAAGACAGATGGGGGGACATTTTACAACCCATAGTTTAAATGCCGATGGCACATGGAAAGACCTAACAGCACAAAAAAATAGTAGTGCTGACGTATCGCCTACAGCCGCTCAAATGCCTAGACTTTTGGGGTTGGCTCAAGCTTCAAAAATTTATAGAAACGTTAAAGGAATAGATACTACTAATTTTTCTAAAAACGGGAATGAAGTAGCTTGGGGTACTATAGGTAACGCCAGTACTAGTGAAGGACACTTTTTTGAGACCATCAATGCTGCGGGCGTTTTGCAGGTACCCATGGTAATAAGTGTTTGGGACGATAAATATGGAATATCGGTTCCTGCCAAGCACCAGACAACAAAAGAAAACATTTCCGAAATTCTTAAAGGTTTTCAAAGAGATGAGGATAACAAAGGATACGAAATTTTAAAAGTCAATGGTTGGGACTATACAGCACTAATACATGCGTATGAGAATGCTGCGGACATAGCCAGAGAAGAACACGTACCCGTTCTTATTCATGTTAAAGAGCTAACTCAACCACAGGGTCACTCAACTTCTGGATCACATGAACGTTACAAAAGTGAGGACCGATTAGCTTGGGAAGCAGAAAATGACTGTAACAAGCGTTTTAGAGAATGGATCCTTGAAAATAATATTACTAATGAGGAAGAATTGCTAGCCATTGAGAAATCTGCTATAAAAGAGGTCCGAACGGCCAAAAAAGAAGCGTGGGAAGAATTTTTGGCTCCTCATAAAAAAACAAAAAAAGTACTTTTAACTTTATTGGAAAACGTTGCACATAGCAGCCCTAACAAAACCTTTATCACCAAAATTATTAACGATCTTATAGCTATTGAAGAACCTTCCAAAAAGGATTTAACCTCAAAGGCTAGAAAGACCCTGCGATATCTTATTGGGGAAAATTCTACACCCAAAACAGAATTGTTACAATGGATTGAAAAATTCATACAGAACACCCAGACAAATTACAGTTCACATCTATATAGTGAACTTCCTAATAATGCTATCAATGTAAAAGAAATTAAGCCTACCTATAGTCCCCAACCTGAAAAAGTGGACGGTCGGGTTATTCTTAGGGACAATTTTGATAAGTTGTTCGAGGCGTATCCAGAGGCTTTGATCTTTGGAGAAGACAGCGGGGCCATTGGAGATGTTAACCAAGGTTTAGAAGGCCTTCAAAAAAAATATGGTGAACTTCGTGTAGCCGATGTGGGTATTCGTGAGGCCACTATAATTGGTCAAGGAATTGGGCTTGCCATGAGAGGGTTGAGACCAATTGCTGAAATTCAATACTTGGATTATCTGTTGTACGGACTTCAATTGCTTAGCGATGATCTCGCTACCCTGCACTACAGAACTGTTGGCAAACAAAAAGCACCACTTATTGTTAGAACCCGTGGACACAGATTGGAAGGTATTTGGCATTCTGGTTCACAAATGGGCGCATTAATCCATCTACTAAGGGGTATGTACATTCTAGTGCCTAGGAATATGACTAAGGCAGCCGGTTTTTACAATACCTTAATGAAAAGTGATGAGCCTGGTCTTATCATAGAGAGTTTAAATGGATACCGCTTAAAAGAAGCTATTCCAAATAATCTCGGTGAACTGTGCACCCCTATTGGCATTGTAGAGACTGTTAAAGAAGGTTCGGACATGACCATAGTTTCATATGGTTCTACATTAAGAATTGTACTTCAAGTTGCAAATGAGCTAAATGAGGTGGGAATTGATGTGGAAGTAATAGATGCACAAAGTCTGTTGCCTTTTGATATTCATCATGATGTCCTTAAAAGCGTTCAAAAAACTAGTCGATTATTGGTAATCGATGAGGATGTCCCAGGCGGTTGCTCAGCCTATTTAATTCAGGAAATAGTAGAAAAACAAGGTGCCTATCAATTTTTAGATAGTGCTCCTCAAACCATAACATCAAAAGCACATAGGCCAGCATATGCCACAGATGGAGATTATTTTTCAAAACCAAATGCCGAGGATATGTTTGAAAAAATCTATAGCATCATGCATGAAAGTAATCCCGCTGATTTTCCAAAATTGAGATAGCTTATCTGATACTAAATTAGTTTGGCATATCTAATCTATTTTAGAGGACAAATTTTCTTCTTAAAAATTGAATATAGAATTGTGTTCAAAACATAAAATGTTCTTATAATTGCAATTGCCTGAACAATCATTTTTTGTTAGGAGTACCATTTAAAAATAAATCTATACTTTTATACAACTCAAATCTTAATTTAAAATGAAAAGTTCCCTTACCACAGATTTAGGATTGTTGCTTTTGCGTATTGTGCCGTCCGCGATGATGCTTACTCATGGATATCCAAAATTTCAAAAATTGTTGAGTGGTGATTTTGAGTTCGCGGACCCCATTGGCCTCGGTGTAGCTCCCTCTCTATTTTTAACGGTTATTGCTGAATTTATTTGCCCCGTGCTTATTATCGTAGGGTTTAAAACTAGGTGGGCTGCCTTACCACCTGCAATCGCTATGTTCGTCGCCACCTTTATTGTTCATATTTCGGATGCTTTGGGTAGAAAAGAATTGGCTATTATGTACCTGGGCTTTTTTGCAATAATAATGTTATTGGGACCTGGGAAATATAGTGCAGATAGGAAATAATTATATTATTTTAACTAAGAGTTCTTTTAGGAGATCAGCCTGAGAAAGATTGGCACCACCAACCCCTTTTCCCTTAAGATCCATTTCCCTCAAATAGGATATTACCTGACTTACCTTTTTCATGGGGTAGTTTTTAGCTGCTATTTGATATTCCTGCACAAAATAAGGGTTGATCCCCAAAGTACTCGCTACACTTCTTGGAGAATGATCAGACATCCCATGATATTGTAGTAATTGGGAGAAAAAATTATGCAATAAAGTCACGGTGACCACAAATGGATTATCCTTGGGATTTTGCGCAAAATAATGGATAATGCGGGTAGCTTTAAGAATATCTCGCTCTCCTATTGCCTTTTTAAGCTCAAAATTATTAAAATCTTTACTTATCCCTATATGCTCCTCAATGGCTGCCGGTGTAATTTCAACATTCTTTGGGAGGACCAATTGTAGTTTCTCCAGTTCATTGTTTATTTTACTTAAATCGGTACCTAAATATTCCACTAATAAAATGGCAGCCTTGGGAGATATAGAATACCCTTTTCCTTGAAGCACCATTTTTATCCACTCCGAAACCTGGTTGTCATACAGCTTTTTACTTTCAAATAAAACCCCGGTTTTTTGTATGCTTTTGTATATTTTTTTTCGCTTGTCTAGTTTTCCGTATTTGTAACAAAATACTAAAACCGTAGAAGGCTGTGGATTGTCTGCATAACTTACTAGACTTTCTATGGAGCGCGATAGGTGTTGGGCTTCTTTTACAATGATCACCTGCTTGTCCGACATCATAGGATATCGTTTTGCATTACCAACAATCTCTTCTATAGTTACCTCTTTTCCATACAGCACCATTTGGTTAAACCCCCTTTCTTCCTCAGTAAGTACGTTTTTTTCAATATACTCGGCTATCTTATCTATATAATAGGGCTCCTCCCCCATTAAAAAATAAATGGATTTTATATTTCCGCTTTTAATATCCGAGACTATCTGTTTTACTTCCTTCATCCAAAAAAATTCATCAAATTTGCCCTATGCAACCACTGAACTTTCCAGCATACAACTTTCGCTTCAAAAATAGCGAAAATAAAGTTCAGATATTTGATGTTATCCGCAAAAAATTTGTGGTATTACAGCCCGAGGAATGGGTAAGACAACATGTGGTGCACCATCTTATCTCCGACAAAAATTACCCGAAAAGTCTCATAAACGTAGAAAAGCAAGTGAAACTGAACAATATGATTAAGAGATACGACGTGGTAGTTTATAATTCTGATGCTTCCATTGAAATTTTAGTAGAATGTAAAGCGCCAGAAATAAAGATTTCACAACTAACATTTGATCAAATTGCGCGCTATAACATGGAGTTGAAAGCCAATTACTTGATGGTTACCAATGGACAGGACCACTATTATTGCAAAATGGACTTAGAAAAAGAAAAATATACTTTTTTACAGCATATTCCTGATTTTAGCCGTTAATTTGTGAGCTTTGGAAAGTACCAGTAATTGGTGGGCAATCTGTTGGATTGTCATATAACTTAAATAAATAAGGTGCCGCAAAAGGATCGGCATGGACATGAATGTCAAGAATAGCAATTGTCATACTTAACTGGAACGGAGAATCCTTATTGGATCAATTCCTCCCCTCTATTACACAATTTTCTGCAGGAGCGGATATTTATGTAGCAGATAATGCCTCTACAGACAATTCCATTGCCTTTATCAAAGAACACTATCCAGAAATAAGAATAATCCAAAACCATACTAACGGAGGTTACGCAAAGGGTTATAATGATGCCTTAAAATTCATAGATTCTGAAATTCTTTGTTTACTTAATTCGGATGTGGAAGTTTCCCAAAACTGGCTAGAACCTATTCTAAAGACCTTTGAAGAATTCCCCGAAGCTGCAATCATTCAGCCAAAAATTTTGGACTTAAATAATAAGGACTATTTTGAATATGCTGGAGCTGCTGGGGGTTTTATAGACCAACTGGGATATCCTTTCTGTAGGGGACGTATCTTTCAGGCATTGGAAAGAGACACACATCAATATGATGACATCAAGGAGATATTCTGGGCTACAGGCGCCTGTATGTTCATAAAAAATAAGGTTTTTCATGAATTAGGTGGGTTTGATGAGGATTATTTTGCTCATCAGGAGGAAGTTGACCTTTGTTGGAGAGCAAAAAATAAAGGATATAAGGTATATTATGTGGGCACGTCCCATGTTTTTCATTTGGGAGGATCTACTTTGAGTAATATGAACCCTAAAAAGACCTATTTAAATTTTAGAAATTCCTTATTCTCCATTACCAAAAATTTGCCAAGAAAAAAGGCCATCCCAATTATCTTCTTTCGACTACTATTAGACGGTATAGCTGGTTTTCGTTTTATCTTTCAATTGAAATTTCAACATTGTTGGGCCATTTTAAGGGCACATCTAAGTTTTTATAGACAATTTGGTAAAATGTATAAAAAGCGGGAAAAAAATAATTTTATTAATAAATACTACGCTACGAGATCTATTGTATGGTCGCATTTCGTATATCAAGTAAGAAAATTTAACACTTTAGTAAAAAATTAACTAAATGCCCTACCCAAGCGCTAGGTTTTTATATAATTTTGACCTAATTCAAGAGAACAAAATATTAATAAAACGAAACAAAAAAATAAAGTAAAAATTATGAGAAAAATACTAGTAGGATTTTTAGGGGTAGCATTATTGTTATCTTCATGTGTATCACAAAAGAAGTACTCCGATTTAGAGTCAAAGCAGAAAGAAACTCAAGATCTTTTGAACTCTGCTACGGTTAAATTAAATGGATGTTTAGAGGAAAAAGCTTCTGCGACTTCAAGGATGAAAACGTTGGAAGACCAAAATGCTTTCCTTAAAGCAAACAACCAAGATTTAATTAACAACATGGGTAACCTTACTACATTAACGAGCAAAGGTGCCGATAACTTAGAAAAATCTTTGGAAAGTCTTAAAGAAAAAGACCTTACCATTAGAAAATTGAATGACGCTATCACAAGAAGAGATTCTGTAAACTTGTCTCTAGTACAAAGTTTAAAAGGTGTTCTTGGCAACTTGGATGATGAGGATATTGAGATTAGTGTTGAAAAAGGTGTTGTTTTTGTTTCTATTTCTGATAAATTATTGTTTAGCAGTGGTAGCTATAACATAACTTCTAGAGCTAAAGAAGTTTTGGGTAAAGTTGCTAAAGTAGTGAACAACAAACCAGATTTCGAATTTATGGTTGAAGGTCACACAGATACAGTGCCTTACAGCGGTGGAGTTTTATTGGACAACTGGGATCTAAGTGTTAAGAGAGCAACAGCTGTTGTTCGTATCTTACAAAAAGATTTTGGTGTTAATCCAGCACGTATGACTGCAGCAGGTAGAAGTGAGTATGTTCCTGTATCTTCTACAGATAAGGCTAAAAACAGAAGAACAAGAATTGTAGTTCTTCCTAAAATTGACCAATTCTATAGTATGATCGAAGAAGGGATGAAAGATCCTAAGATCAACTAAGAATTAATTTAATGCATATTAGAAAAGCCGCAACTTACAGTTGCGGCTTTTCTTTATGTCTTAAAATCATCAAATAAAATGAGCTTGATTTTGAAGTTTATAGAATGTCCAAGCTTCCCTTTCCTTCTCTTATTACTACAGGTTCACCTTCAGACAAGTCTACAATAGTAGAGGCTACGTTATCCCCATAACCACCATCAATAACTATATCTACCAAGTTATCCCATTTTTCTAAAATCAATTCAGGATCTGTAGTATATTCTAACAGCTCGTCTTCATCACGGATAGAAGTAGATACAATAGGATTGCCAAGTTCCACGACCAAAGCTTTGGCTATGGAATTGTCTGGCACCCTGATTCCTACAGTCTTCTTCTTTTTAAACTCCTTTGGAAGGTTGTTATTGCCCGGAAGGATAAAGGTATAAGGCCCAGGTAGTGCCCTTTTTAAGATTTTAAAAGTGGCCGTGTCTATTTGACGCACATAATCCGATAAGTTACTAAGGTCGGCACAAATAAAAGAGAAGTTGGCTTTATCTAATTTAATGCCCTTGATTCTGGCTATTTTTTCTAGGGCCCTAGTATTGGTTATGTCACAACCCAATCCATAAACCGTATCCGTTGGGTAAATGACCAAGCCTCCTTTTCTAAGGACATCAACAACTTTTTTGATTTCCTTGGGGTTGGGATTTTCTGGATAAATTTTTATAAATTCTGCCATCGTACTATATTCTCATGTTATGACAGGATCTCCAATTTTGCAAAACGGAGCAAAAGCTTCTTAACATCTCCCTTATCAAATTTTATTTCTGCCTTTTTATCATTGCCCATGCCTTCTATTTTTAGAACGGTTCCCCTTCCAAAACGAGAATGGTTCACCAAGGATCCTTCTGCCAAATTGGGATCTACTTCATTGGTGTTGCCAACGGGTGTGGCCAATTCTGGCTTTAGTTTTCGCAACTTCCTAAGTTGGTTCTCGTTCGGCGTATAACTTGTTGGGGGCGTACTAGATTGTGGTTTTACCTGTCTTAGTTTGCTCTTGTCCACATCCCCAAAAATATCAGCATTGATAAAGGATTTATACCGATAGTTATCCACGGGAGTTAGGTTCTCCACATATTGTTCATCTATCTCCTCCAAAAACCTACTAGGTTCAGCGTCTACTAGTTTTCCCCACCGATATCTACTTTGCGTATAGGTCAGGTAGGCCTGTTTCTCAGCTCTTGTTAATGCTACGTAGAACAAACGCCTCTCTTCCTCTAGTTCACTTCTGGTGTTCATACTCATGGCCGATGGAAAAAGGTCCTCTTCCATTCCAACAATATAAACATACGGAAACTCCAAACCTTTTGCCATATGTACGGTCATCAGCGCTACCCTATCTTCATCTGCGGTGTCCTTATCTAAATCTGTTGCCAGAGCAACATCTTCCATAAATTCCCCTAGGTTTCCCATGGCGTCGGCGATTTCTTTTTGACCTTCCACGAAATCCTTCATTCCGTTAAGCAGTTCCTCAATGTTTTCCATTTTGGCAATACCCTCTGGTGTACCATCCTTTTTAAACTCCAACAGCAGTCCAGTCTTTTTGCTTACGTGTTCGGCAATCGCAAAAGCATCGTAAGTCTCGTTGGTGATTTGAAAACTCTTGATCATCATAACAAAATCCTCCAATTTGCGTCTGGTTCCTGAATTGATCTTAAGATCAATTTTATCCAGGTTTTCCATGACCTCAAAAATAGAACGACCGTAGTGGTTGGCGGCCACTAATAACTTATCCATGGTGCTCTGGCCTATTCCCCTAGCTGGGAAATTAATGATCCGTTTCAGAGCTTCTTCGTCCTTTGGGTTTAAAACCAACCTCAAATAAGAAAGCACGTCTTTAATCTCCTTACGTTGATAAAATGAAAGTCCTCCATAAATCCTGTAAGGAATATCACGTTTTCGTAACCCGTCCTCTATGGAACGAGATTGGGAATTAGTCCTGTAAAGTACGGCAAAGCTGCCATTTAGCAACTGTTCTTGCATGCGGTGTTCAAAGATGGATTCTGCAACAAACCTTCCTTCCTCCGCATCGGTGGTGCTTCGGTGCAATTTTATCATGGATCCATCATCATTGGCCGTCCAAACAACTTTTTCGAGTTGTTTGGTGTTTTTTGCAATGATAGAATTGGCTGCATTTACGATATTCCTTGTGGAGCGGTAATTCTGCTCTAACCGATACATCGCCACATTTTCATAATCTTTTTGAAAGTTCAGGATGTTGTCAATATTAGCACCTCGGAAAGAATAGATACTCTGGGCATCGTCCCCTACCACGCAAATATTCTGGAATCTATCCGAAAGAGCCTTTACTATTAAGTATTGAGAATGGTTCGTATCCTGGTACTCATCTACCAAAATATATTTAAACCTATTTTGATACTTCATTAAGACCTCGGGAAATCTGGTAAGCAATTCATTTGTCTTCAACAACAGGTCATCAAAATCCATTGCCCCCGCCTTAAAGCAACGATCAACATAGTTTTTATATATTTCCCCTGTTCGTGGACGTTTCGCCATGGCATCAGCCTCTACCAAATCAGGATTGTTGAAATAAGCCTTAACGGTAATCAGACTATTCTTATAAGAAGATATCCTATTCTGTACTTGTTTGTATTTATATATATCTTTATCCAATCCCATTTCCTTAATAATGGAGGCGATTAGTCGTTGGGAATCTTGCGTATCATATATCGTAAAATTACTTGGATATCCCAATTTATCAGCTTCAAAACGCAAGAGCTTTGCAAAAACGGAATGAAACGTTCCCATCCATAGATTTTTAGCCTCGGAACTCCCTACAATTTTAGCAATTCGTTTTTTCATTTCGCGTGCCGCTTTATTTGTAAAAGTCAAGGCTAAAATATTGAAGGCATCAACTCCTTGATCCATTAAATAAGCGATACGGTATGTTAATACCCTTGTTTTTCCAGAACCGGCACCAGCAATTACCATTAATGCACCATCCTTGTGCAGAACTGGCGCTTTTTGAGCCTCATTCAGAACTTTTAAATATTTTTCCAATGTGTTTTGGTTTAAATCCTAAGGAATTGTGAAATTAACCATAAATAACTTTATCCTAAAATCATCCTTTAATTATTATGAACATTAACAAGGTGTTTTCTGATTTTTAAATATATTTAGGCTTTGAAGATCCTCCCATGAAAAAAATATTGGTTTCAGCATTATTTATAATGCTTTTCATATCACACAACACCTTCGCCCAAACTAAAAACACTGGACCAATTATTGAGGAGTTTGGCAAAGTCTTTCGGGTAGAAAATCCAGATGTTAAGATAGATATTAACAAGGAATTCAAAGTAGTCTTTGAAGTAACTTCTAGCCCTGAAGACCTAGGCGAACTTAATCTGGCCATAGAAACGGTTGCAAGATTTTTAAATATGCATGCTCAATCCGGGGTTCCCCCCCATCAATTAAAAGTGGCTCTAGTAATTCACAACAAAGCGACCAAAGACCTTATAAATGATAGCGCTTACCAAAAAAGATATCAAATAGAAAATCCAAATTCAAAATTGGTAAAGTCCCTATTGGATGAAGGTGTACAGGTCATTATTTGTGGGCAATCTATTGTTTCAAGAGGATTCGATAAAACCGAACTGATTCCTGAGGTTCAAATTTCACTTTCTGCTATGACGGCCTTGATACAGCTCAACGGAGAAGGCTATACAATTCTAAAATTATAAATATAACCATATGAAAAACAAAGCATTTTTAGGGCTTATCCTGCTTGGGGCAGTTGCTTCCGCACAAGGGCCTAATTTGGACGCCCAGTTCAAGTCCGTTGAAAACAAGGTAATCGAATGGAGAAGGGATTTCCATCAACATCCAGAATTAGGAAATCGTGAGTTTAAAACTGCAGAAAAAATAGCAAAACATTTAAAATCTTTGGGTATTGAAGTGCAAACTGGAGTTGCCCATACTGGAGTTGTGGGAATTTTAAGAGGAAACTCTCCAGGAAAAGTAGTAGCTCTGCGTGCAGATATTGATGCATTACCAGTTTCTGAACGAAATGATTTACCTTTTAAATCCAATGTCATTACGGAGTACGATGGAGAAAAAGTAGGTGTTATGCATGCCTGCGGACATGACACACATACCGCCATATTAATGGGGGTGGCAGAAATACTTTCCAAAAATAAAGATCAGATTAAAGGTACGGTAAAGTTTATTTTTCAACCAGCAGAAGAGGGATCACCAGAGGGTGAAGAAGGTGGCGCTGCCTTGATGATCAAAGAAGGGGTTTTGGAAAACCCTAAAGTAGATGCTATTTTTGGATTACATATTAATTCACAAACACCGGTAGGAACTATCCGCTATAAATCTGGTGGGACTATGGCAGCATCCCAACGTTTTGTTATTGATGTAAAGGGTAAACAAAGTCATGGTTCGCAGCCATGGTCTGGCGTAGATCCTATATTGATCAGTGCAAAAATTATCGATGGTCTACAAACCATCATAAGTAGAGAGGTAAACCTAACCAATGAAGCTGCTGTCATCACTGTGGGAAAGATCACTAGTGGAGTGCGATTCAATATCATTCCGGAAAGTGCAGAAATGATTGGTACTATCCGCACCCTAGATTATGATATGCAAAAAATCATCAATGATCGTATGAAAGAAATGGTGCCCGCAATTGCCAAAGCATTTAAGGGTGAAGCAACGATTACCATTGATAGCGGCACAGCAATCACTTATAATGACCCTGAATTGGTAGTTCAAATGTTACCAACCATGCAACGTGTTGCCGGTACAGAGAAGGTGCTTACGCAAAAAGCGATCACAGGAGCAGAAGATTTCTCCTTTTTCCAAGAAAAAGTACCTGGATTTTACTTTTTTTTAGGCGGGATGACACCAGGCACAACTGAGTCCTTTCCGCACCACACACCAGACTTTAGAATAGATGACAGTGGAATGCTTTTAGGAGTTAAGACCCTTACTCAAATGAGTTTGGATTATCTTAATGCAGCTACAAAATAAAATTTATAATATTGGAAATAGGCGTTACTTTTGTAGCGCCTATTTTTAAATTAATTATCTAAATGAATAAAATCTACATCGCCTTATTAATTTTTTTATCCACAACATATTCCCTTACCGCACAAAACAAAAAGGAGCTTCGAGCAGAAATTGAAAGTCTGCAAGAAACCTTATCAACTACCCAGTCGGCACTTTCAGAATCAAGAACAAAGGAAAATATAAGTCTAGCACGGGCTGAATCTTTCGAGACGCAAATGGAGGACCTTAAGCTTACCAATGCTCAATTATTAAATAACATGAGTACATTTATGGAGGCCTCTACCCAGAAAACTGAAAATATAGGTCGTGCACTGGAAAGTCTCAGGGAAAAAGAGGAAAAATTAATGACCATTAACGAAACACTAAAAGCGAACGATTCCACCGCACTGCTTCTTTTGACAGATTTAAAAAAGGCTTTAGGCGAAGAGGCCGCTATTACTGTGGAAAACGGGGCTGTAACCTTACTATTGGACAAGGTGCTTTTATTTGGACCTAATGTCTCTAACACCAAGCTTACCATAGACGCTACTCCCATGATTAAAAAATTGGCTGCCGTTCTTAAGGCTCACAGATCTATGTTTATCTCGGTGGAAGGCAATACCAACTTAGGTGCGCGTTTGGATTTAGCCACACAACGGGCAGGAGCACTAGTTGATGTATTCACCACTACACATCAAATTGTACCAGAAAGAATACGTGCTATAGGTAAAATTAGTTCAGCAGAGACTCTTTTTGTCAAAATCCACCCTTATTTTGATTCCTTTTATTTGATGGTGCGTAGTGATATGAAGCAAAAATAAAAGCGTGCTTCATTAAAGTAATGTTCTTCTTTTTACTAAATAAAATAATAATTAAATAGGCATCTGAATCACAAAATAGACCATAGACTTTACTATTATTGCTGTAAGAAAAGACCAAAATATTACAGATGCTTATGTTTTTCAAAAAGAGGTATGGACATACTAATTTAAATAATACGCCGTTCTTTAACTGAAACTAAAAGTATTCCGATTTTTCGGGCCAAAAAAATCAACTATGACAGGAGACCAAATTTATCAAATGTTTGCCTATTTATTACCCGCAGTCGTTACAGGAGCCGTAGCTTTTTATTTTTTTAGATTGCATACTAAAAATGAAGAAGGACGCAGAAGATATTTGTTGCACAAGGAATCCCAGAAAAACACCTTGCCAATTCGCCTACAGGCCTATGAGCGAATGGCTTTATTTTTGGAACGTATTTCCATTACAAGCCTTGTGGTTAGGGTTAAGCCCCTATCTACGAACAAAATGGATTATGAAAATCTTTTGATCAAGAACATTGAAAATGAATTTGAGCACAATCTGTCCCAACAAATATATCTTTCCGATGAGTGTTGGAATGTTATTAAAGCATCCAAGAACGCAACCATAAAAGCTATTAGAAGCGCAGCGATGAGTCAATCAGACACTTCAGACAAACTAAGAGAGGACATCCTTAACGAAACCATGGATAAGCAATCTCCATCAGCTACTGCCCTATCCTACGTGAAAAAGGAAATTGGCGAGCTCTGGTAGGGGTTATTTATCTCTATTAGAATCATACGCCTTATTTTGAGCATATTCAAAGCCCTGAAGCCACCATTGTTTCATTAGTTTTTTATTAAAAACCAAAGAATTTTCGGTGAGCTTAGTTGGTGTATAATACAGGTTTAACTCCACCCCATTGTGCTTAGCAGCTAGAATACCTTCAGAAATATCATGAAACTCTATTTGGTCCAAAACAAATCCATAAATACTCAGCATTAAAGAAAATGGATTTTTACCAAGAACTTTGTTTCTATCCATATTTTCTGATTCCAAAATTACAGCATCCACAACTTTGGCGCCTCTGCGGATAGCCTCCTGTATAGGTACAACACAACCCAATCCGCCATCACCATATTCAAAACCATCTTTTGTGGCAAGGGACATAAAAGGGATATAATTACAAGAAATCCAAATCCACTCACAGAATTCCTCATAAGAAAAGTCCCTTATAGATTTATATTCCACTCTATTTTTAGACAGATTCGATACAGTGACCACAACATCTTTATGCGTCTTTAGAATATGTTGATATTCGTCAAAATTGAAATTCCTTTTTATAGTCCGTCTCAATGCCTTGCTTTCCCCAAAGGTTCTTTTCCCCTTTAAAAACTGAAGAAAGGTGGTAAAAAAGTTAATCGACACGTATTTCCTATCTCCTTTTTTACGGACAATAAAAGGGTTAAGACTAAAAATGGATAGAGAATTAACGTTGGTATATATATCGTGTAATTTGCCCAAATTATCAGTAGCCAAATGAGGAATTAATAGTCCCCCTGTAGAAGTGCCAACAAAAATATCGTACTTCCGTTTTTCTACTTCCATAAGGTATTGGGCCACACCTCCTGCAAAGGCACCCTTACTTCCGCCACCGCTTATGACCAATGCTCTCATTTGGGTTCTATCTGATTAAGTTCCAAATTCTTGTGTTTGGCAAAATTGTACCCACTTTCCCACCATGCCGTCATTTTATCTTTATCAAAAATGAGAGAATTAGTAGTTAAAACTGTAGGAGTGAAATAAAAATTGATAATAGCATCGTTGTGTTTCGCTACATATTTGCCTATACGGATGTTCTGATGCTCTATACGGTCCAGCATAAATGCGAACATACTCGTTAATAAAGAAAATACATTTTTTGAGGGCATACGGTTTAAATGGGTAATTTCGGTCTGTAATATAATTGCATCTACAACGGTAGCGCCTTTTTTAATAGCCTCTTCTATTGGAACCATACTTCCAAGACCTCCATCTGCATACTCACACCCATTCTTTTTTACCAAGGTCATAAATGGCGTATAATTACAAGAAATCCAAATCCACTCACAAAATTCATCATAGGTGAAATCCATAATAGACTTATATTCTACTTGATTTAGTGAAAGATTGGATACCGTAATAACAATATCTTTTGAACCACTCTGTAGCACTTCAAACTCTTGAACTGTTAATGTATTTTTGATCAACTTTAAAAGACTATGACTTTCACCAAATGTTTTACTACCCTTAAAAAAATTCTTTAAAACATTAATATGATCAATTCCTATAGTTTCAATGCCGTATTTCTTTTTAACGACAAAGGGGCAATTACTAAAAATGTTATCTTGATTTACATTGGTATATACCTCCCTTATCTTTTCAATCTTTTTTAGGGCCAGATGAGAAATCAATAAACTTCCAGTGGATGTACCCAAAAAAAGATCGTAATTATGCTTTTGTTCTTCCATCAGGTATTGGGCCACACCACCGGCAAAAGCTCCCTTACTTCCACCGCCTGAAATTACCATTGCCCTCATATTAGGTTATTTTACTGTTAATATAACGCAATTCTTCTATGTTTAGTTTTCCTTTGAGACCATTGATACGTTTTTTGTACTCTTCCCGCTTCAGTAACTGGTCTAACAAGTCCCTTGAAAACTTTTTAAATTGCCAAGAGTGATGCAAACAGGCTTTAATCAAATCCAACAAATTTTGATCGGACAATCCCACTGTGTCCGAAAGGTATTGAAAAGCACCTTGACGCACTTCCATTGGATAACTAGGTGCGGTGTATCCACTTAATTCTGCATATAAAACCGCGTTATTTTCTGGCTGATAATCTTTAGTGATCAACGCCAAAGTGAGCCACAACAATCGAACATTTTTATTGGGAAGACCAAAACAATCCTTTGTTTTATTCAGATACGTTTCCCTATCCTCTGGAAAATAGACCCAAAGTTTATATAGGGCATTCTCTTTGGTTACATAGCTTGCATCATCCAAAAGGGATTCAAATTCTAATTTTAAACCCTTGGGTATCTTGGAGGAGCTGATGGCTAAAGCTTGTCTCACTTTAACACTACTTTCTTTAAAAATTTTGAGCATATAAGGCTCTGAAAGAGACGTATTATACTTTTTAACGATAGCCATTTTGAAAAAATCTGATTGGGTTTCATTCCAAAATCTTTGAATAATGGTTTCATTAGTGCCTTTGGTGGTCATTAATTCCCGTTGTAGTTCAAAAAAAGCTGCTATTGAAGAGGAATGCTTTTTTAGACTTTCCATAGCCCTATCAAAAGGAAATTCTGAATTCTTAAGCCAGAGCGTTTCAAACTCACTCAAATCTAAATCACTCGTAACTTCCATAATCTCTATAAATTTTGGAAGGGTCACCTCTTGAAATTGATATTTTTGGATGTATTCAGAAATCCCCTTTTTATAGGCTTTCTCGCCCATATGCTCATTCAACATAAACAACGCCCAAGCTCCTTTTTCATAGAAGGTAAGGCTAGAAGCTTTAGGGTTGGTCAAGGCTTCACCCTGACCCTCACTGGACAATTCTTTTAATTGCTGGGCCGTTTCATATAATTTCCAATAGAAAGTATCATAACCAAACATTTCTTTTTCAGATAGATAGGTATAATAGGTGGCAAACCCTTCCTGAAGCCAATGATGGGAGGCATCCTGTTCTGTTACCAAATTGCCAAACCACTGGTGTGCCAATTCATGGGCATTGATATTTACATAATTTTTATCAATAAAAGCTGTAGAATCAATCACATAAGCGTCGGAAAAAATAGTTGTACCGGTATTTTCCATTCCCGCATAGAGAAAATCTCTCACTGGAATCTGTTTGTAATTCTGCCAAGGATAGGGAACTCCTATTTCTGTTTCTAAAAAATCAAATATTTGTCTAGAATACCGGTAGGTAGGCTCAACATTGAGACTATCCGATGGGTAATAATATATTTTCAAAGGAATTCCTGAGTTTGAACTTTCTTCTTTTTGATGGTAGTTGCCGATAGCAAAAGCCACTAAATAACTGCTCATTGGCGATACCATATCATAATACCACGTTTTTAGCTCTCCTGATACTTCAGTGTTTTTAAGGATGCCATTGGCAATGACCTCATATTTTTTATCAAAAGTCAGCTCAAGATCAAACTCGATCTTCTCGGTCATATCATCAAAACTGGGGAGCCAATTACTAGTGTATTTCCCTTGGCCTTGGGTCCAAATTTGAGGATTATATTCTTTTCTGTCCCAACCTATAAAATATACCGCCTGAGAAGGTTTCACGGTATAGGTTAACATCAACGTATGGACCGTGTTATTGTTTAGCTTTTTGAAAAGAATAATTTTGTTTCCATCATTTTCATAATTCACTTTTTTATTATTGAGGAGTACCTTTGAAAATTCCATTGCTTTGGCGTCCAAAAAAAAGGAAGACACCTTTTCAAGGGTTTCAAAAGTATAGATCACTGATCCCATTATTTCCTGTGAATACGGGTCTATGTTTATAGAAACATTGGCATGAGTGAAATCTACCCTATCTTGGCGCTGGGCGAAGGAGATTTGGAAAAGGCAAAGAAAGAAACTTACTAAAACTTTCAGCATAAAAGGCTCATTATCAAAACCTGTACCAAAATAAGGAATTTGGTTTGTTGCAGGTCTATGGAGTAACCACTATTTTAGACGCATGAATTCTAATTCCCTTCAAACGCCTATCGTTTACCTGAAAGGAGTAGGCCCCAATAGGGCCGAAACACTCCAATCGGAGTTGGGAATACATACCTATCAGGATCTTATCAATCTTTTCCCAAATAGATATATAGATAAAACCCAATATTACAAAATAAACCAATTACAACGCAATAGTGCTGATGTACAGGTATTGGGGAAAATTATACATATAAAATCTGTGGAACAAAAAAAAGGAAAACGCTTGGTTGCGACCTTTACAGATGAAACCGGACAAATGGAGCTCGTGTGGTTTAGAGGGCAAAAATGGATTAGGGAAAATATAAAGCTGAACATCCCTTATGTAATCTTTGGTAGGACCAATTTTTACAATGGCACATTTTCCATGCCACATCCAGAAATGGAACTTCAATCTGACCATGAAAATGGAATCCAGATTGCCATGCAGCCCATATACCCTTCTACTGAGAAACTTAGCAACAAAGGCATCACCAATAAAGTGATCAATAAGCTGATACAGCAACTGTTCCTAGAAACAAAAGGACATTTTAAGGAAACTTTATCCGAGCCCTTACTTAAGGAATTGCATTTGATTTCTAAAAGTAAGGCTATGTTCAATATTCACTTCCCCAAGAGTACGGAACTGTTGGCCAAGGCGCAATTTAGGTTAAAATTCGAGGAGCTTTTCTATGTGCAACTACAATTGATTTCCAAAAAACTATTGCGGAAACAAAAGATAAAAGGCTACAATTTTGATAAGGTTGGCATCATTTTCAATGATTTTTACAATAACCATCTCCCTTTTGAGCTTACCAATGCCCAAAAAAGGGTGATCAAAGAAATTAGAACCGATTTGGGTAGTAATGCCCAAATGAATAGGCTTTTACAAGGTGATGTTGGATCAGGTAAGACCATTGTAGCCCTAATGACCATGTTATTGGCTATAGATAACGGATTTCAAGCGTGTTTAATGGCACCTACGGAAATTTTGGCTAACCAGCATTTTAATGGAATTAAAGAACTATTGAACGGTGTAGGTATAGAGGTCGCCCTTTTGACTGGTTCTGTGAAAAAATCGGCCCGACGTGTAATCCATGAACGATTGGAAAACGGGGAACTTCATATTCTGATAGGTACCCATGCATTATTAGAAGATAAGGTACAGTTTAAGAATTTAGGGCTTGCCATTATTGATGAGCAACATCGATTTGGAGTGGCTCAACGATCTAAATTATGGCATAAAAACGAAATGCCCCCACATATTTTGGTGATGACTGCCACACCCATCCCCCGCACCTTGGCGATGAGCCTTTATGGCGATCTGGATATTTCGGTCATAGATGAACTTCCGCCAGGTAGGAAACCCATAAAAACCGTACACAGGTACGATTCCAATAGATTAAAAGTTCTTGCCTTCATAAGGGATGAAATAAAAAAAGGAAGACAGATCTATATCGTTTATCCCTTAATTCAAGAATCTGAAGCACTAGATTATAAAGATTTAATGGATGGTCATGCTAGTATTTCTAGAGACTTTCCCCTACCCAACTACCAAATTTCTATTCTTCATGGCCAACTGAAGCCTGCAGATAAGGACTATGAGATGGAACGCTTTGTCTCCGGAAAAACCCAAATCATGGTAGCCACCACGGTTATTGAGGTGGGCGTAAATGTCCCAAATGCCTCCGTAATGATCATTGAAAGTGCAGAGCGCTTTGGTTTATCCCAATTACATCAATTGAGAGGAAGGGTTGGCCGTGGTGCTGATCAAAGTTTTTGTATTCTAATGACAAGCCATAAATTATCCTCCGAAGCGAAAACCAGATTAGATACCATGGTGAGTACCAATGATGGATTTGAAATAGCGGAGGTGGATCTTAAACTTAGGGGTCCGGGAGATTTAATGGGCACCCAACAGAGTGGTGTGCTCAATTTAAAGATTGCTGACATCATAAAAGACAATGATATTTTAAAGGCCGCTAGACACCAAGTATTACAATTATTAAAAGAGGATCCATCCCTACAAAAAGAGGGAAATCATGTCATACGATATACCTATGCCCAATTAATAAAATACAAGAATATTTGGAATTATATTAGTTAAAGCGGGTACTCCTGCCACCGATGTAAACTGCGTTTAAAAAGCCTCTATACTTCCCTTTTTTACCTGCATAGGCTAATATCTGACTAGTCCATTTGAAATTTAAATAAACCAAAAAAGCACAAAATTTGATGTTGAACATCGTATTTCTAACCAAGGGTGATTGGGGTAGTGTTAACTCAATATGTTAAATTTGAATTCTCTTGGAAGGCATAAGGATTTATGTATAGTTCTAATGTCTAATTTTTCCAATGAAGAGTTGAAAATTTAGTTTAGAAAATGAAAAAGACATTATTTGACAAAGTATGGGATTCCCATGTAGTACGTAAAATTGAAAACGGTCCAGATGTATTGTTCATAGACCGTCATATGATTCATGAAGTTACTAGTCCAGTTGCTTTTTTAGGCTTAAAAAGCAGGGGCATCGGGGTAAAACATCCAGAACGCACCTTTGCCACCGCAGACCATAATACCCCAACCATTAATCAACACTTGCCTGTTGCGGACCCCTTATCTGCCAATCAGCTAAGGGCTTTGGAAGAGAATTCCAAGGAATACGGGATTAGCTATTGGGGCTTGGGGCATGCGAAAAACGGTATTGTTCACGTTGTTGGTCCGGAATACGGAATCACCCAACCTGGCGCGACTATCGTTTGTGGAGATTCACACACCTCTACCCATGGCGCTTTTGGTGCCATTGCATTTGGAATCGGAACTTCGGAAGTAGAAATGGTTTTGGCGACCCAATGCATTATGCAGACCAAGCCCAAAAGCATGCGAATCAATGTAAAAGGAGATTTGAACTTTGGTGTGACGCCAAAAGATGTGGCACTTTATATCATTTCCCAATTAAGTACTTCTGGTGCTACCGGTTACTTTGTAGAATACGCAGGGGATGTTTTTAAAAATATGAGTATGGAGGGTCGGATGACTGTCTGTAACCTAAGTATAGAAATGGGCGCCCGAGGTGGAATGATCGCTCCAGATGAAAAAACCTTTGACTATGTAAAGGGACGCGAATTTACCCCCGAAGGTGCAGCATGGGAGAAAGCCATGGCATATTGGAAAACGCTGAAAACGGATGAGGAGGCGACTTTTGATAAAGAGGCGACTTTTAATGGTTCCGAAATTGAACCAATGATCACCTATGGTACCAACCCAGGAATGGGCATGGGTATTTCCCATGATATTCCAAATGCCGAAGCTGTTGAAGGAGGGGTAGCCACCTATAAAAAGTCCTTACAATATATGGCCTTTGGAGAGGGCGATTCCATGATTGGAAAGCCTATAGATTTTGTTTTCTTAGGAAGTTGCACCAATGGAAGGATTGAAGATTTTAGGGCATTCGCCTCCATAGTTAAAGGCAGGAAAAAAGCACCGAATGTCACCGCTTGGTTGGTTCCTGGATCCCATATGGTGGAATCGGCCATTAAAGAGGAGGGCATATTGGATATCCTAACCGAAGCCGGCTTTGAACTTCGTGAACCAGGATGTTCTGCTTGCTTGGCTATGAATGACGATAAAGTTCCTGCAGGTAAATACGCCGTAAGTACCTCAAATAGAAATTTTGAAGGAAGGCAAGGTCCAGGCTCAAGAACATTGTTGGCTAGTCCTTTGGTCGCTGCTGCTGCCGCTGTAACTGGTAAGGTGACAGATCCTCGAATTTTGATGGAAAAAGTAGAAGCGGTCTAACTCTTACAAAAAATTAGAACCAAATCGGTCAATAAAAAAGAATAAAAGATGGCATACGATAAATTCGAAATACTAAAAAGTAGTGCAGTTCCCCTTCCTATAGAAAATGTGGATACCGATCAAATAATACCTGCTCGATTTTTAAAGGCTACGGAACGCGTGGGCTTTGGCGAAAATCTTTTTAGGGATTGGAGGTACAATACAGATGGTTCGCCTAAGGAAGATTTTGTACTTAATCAATCCAAATACAGTGGAAAAATTCTGGTTGGTGGCAAAAACTTTGGTTCTGGTTCTTCAAGGGAACATGCAGCATGGTCCGTCTATGATTATGGATTCCGTTGTGTAGTGTCTAGTTTTTTTGCTGATATTTTCAGGAACAATTGTTTGAACGTAGGAGTTCTTCCCGTACAGGTCAGTGCTGAATTTTTAGAAAAAATATATATTTCTATAGAGGCAGATCCTAAATCCGAATTGGAAATCAATTTAAAAGAGCAGTCTATAACCATCCTTGCTACTGATGAAAAGGAATCTTTTGATATTAATGTCTACAAGAAAGATAATATGCTGCACGGCTTTGATGATATAGATTATCTCCTGAATATGAAAGAAGAGATTACTGAATTTTCACAGGACCTTCCGTTGTAAATCCATACTAAAAACAACAAAACACAGGCCCAATCAAGAAGAATACTATTTTTTTGATTGGGTCTTTACTAAAATAGCTGAGCACTCATTAGATGAAAAAGAGAAAGGTTGAAATAATGGATACCACCTTAAGAGATGGGGAACAGACTTCCGGAGTTTCATTTTCGGTATCTGAAAAGCTTACTTTGGCCAAACTCTTATTGGAAGAACTGCAAGTAGATCGGATAGAAGTGGCCTCAGCCAGGGTGTCTGAAGGAGAACTACAATCGGTTCAGCAGATCACCTTTTGGGCGCTTGAAAAAGGCTATTTGGACCGGGTTGAAGTACTGACGTTTGTTGATCATGGGGTCTCTTTAAAATGGATGGAATCTGCTGGCGCAAAAGTGCAGAATCTATTAACCAAAGGCTCTTTAAACCATTTGACTCATCAACTCAAGAAATCACCTGAGCAGCATTTTTCCGAAATATCTGAAACTATAACCAAAGCTAAAAAACTAGGCATTGAAACCAACGTTTATCTTGAGGACTGGAGCAATGGTATGAGGAATTCTCCGGAATATGTTTTCCAATATCTGGAATTTTTATCCACCCAACCTGTAAAACGAATAATGCTTCCCGATACCTTGGGGGTATTGACCCATTATGAAACCTATAGTTTCATAGAACAGATTGTTAAAAAATATCCAAAACTACATTTTGATTTTCATGGCCATAACGATTATGACTTAAGTGTTGCCAATGTCATGGAAGCAATTAAGGCAGGGTGCCACGGATTACACCTTACGGTCAACGGTATGGGTGAACGAGCAGGAAATGCACCAATGGCAAGTGTTGTCGCCGTGATTAACGATTTTTTACCAGAGATAGAAATAGCAATTAAAGAGCCATCCCTCTTTAAAGTAAGTAAATTGGTGTCTGCCTTTACAGGTTTTGGAATCCCTGCCAATAAACCTATAGTTGGAGACAATGTATTTACACAAACTGCTGGAATCCATGCCGATGGGGATAGTAAAAAAAACCTGTATTTCAATGATTTGCTCCCGGAACGCTTTGGAAGAAAGCGCAAATATGCTCTGGGTAAAACCTCTGGGAAAGCCAATATCCAAAAGAATTTGCAAGAATTGGGGTTGACCTTGAACGATGAGGAACTAAAAAAAGTGACCCAACGCATCATAGAATTAGGTGACAAAAAGGAAAGGGTAACCAAGGAGGATCTCCCATATATTATTTCCGATGTTTTAGATAGTGGATCACTACAGCAAAAAGTATTTGTAAAATCGTATGTCCTTACCCATTCCAAAGGACTACAACCTTCTACGTCCTTGGCTGTAGAAATTAATGGAGAGTCTTTTGAAGAACACGCCCAGGGAGACGGGCAGTTCGATGCTTTTATGAATGCCTTGAGAAAGGTATATCGCACAAAAAAAATTAGCCTGCCTAATTTGGTAGATTATGCGGTCAGAATTCCGCCGGGAAGTAATTCCGATGCCCTTTGTGAAACCCTCATCACCTGGGAACACAACAACAAAGAATTTACCACGAGAGGATTGGATTCCGACCAAACCGTATCGGCTATAAAAGCCACAGAAAAAATGTTGAATATTATATAATGCCTAATGGCACCTATTAGCGCAATAAAAACTATAAATACAATCAAATGAAATTAAATATCGCTCTTTTAGCAGGAGATGGAATTGGACCAGAAGTAATAGACCAGGCCGTAAAAGTATGTAATGCCATAGCCGACAAGTATAACCATGAGATTATTTGGACGCCTGCTCTTACCGGTGCAGCAGCTATTGATGCCGTTGGCGAACCCTATCCAGATGAAACCCATGAGATCTGTTTGGCTGCGGATGCAGTTCTTTTTGGAGCCATAGGACATCCACGGTTCGATAACGACCCTTCCGCAAAGGTACGTCCAGAACAAGGTTTGCTTAAAATGCGACAAAAATTGGGCTTATTTGCCAATGTAAGGCCAACTTTTACCTTTCCTTCCCTAATTGATAAATCACCCTTAAAACGGGAACGCATTGAAGGCACTGATCTAATCTTCTTGAGGGAATTAACCAGTGGTATCTATTTCGGTGAAAGGGGTAGATTGGACAATGGCGACACTGCATTTGATACCTGTACTTATAAAAGGCATGAGGTGCAACGCCTTGCCAAAAAAGGATTTGAATTGGCTATGACGCGTACCAAAAAATTATGCTGTGTGGATAAGGCCAATGTGTTAGAAACTTCACGTTTATGGAGGGAAACCGTCCAAGCGATGGAAAAGGACTATCCAGAGGTTACCGTATCCTATGAATTTGTGGATGCCGTAGCCATGCGCCTGGTACAATGGCCAAACTCCTATGATGTTTTGATTACCGAAAATCTTTTTGGCGACATTCTTACCGATGAGGCCTCTGTTATTTCAGGCTCTATGGGCTTAATGCCTTCGGCTTCCGTTGGGACCAAAACAAAATTATACGAACCAATCCACGGATCTTATCCACAGGCGGCTGGGAAAGATATTGCCAATCCCTTGGCCACAGTATTATCGGCAGCTATGATGTTCGAGGATTTCAACCTCACAGAAGAGGCTAAGGCCATTCGTGATGCAGTTAACAAATCTTTGGAACTAGGGTATGTAACCGAAGATTTGGCAGATGGCGGGAAATCTTTCAAAACTAGTGAGGTTGGGAATTGGTTAGCTAAAAACGTGTAGACTTTACGAATAAGCGAGTAAGGCTATAGTGCAACCTAATCCCAAGCTTAATAAATAAAAAAATCCTCGTACCTAAACATTAGGACACGAGGGTTTTAATTTGACTTAAATTTTGGATAATATCCTCAATTATTAAAGGCAATTTTACGTTTCTCTTCTTTAATTAGTTGTTCTCTTTTACTCCACACAATAGCCACGGCTATTATAATTCCCGATCCTGCCAAACCAGCACCTACAAAACTAGCAGACGTAAAACCGTACCCCATAGCTATGGGTAGTCCTGCCAAATAAGCTCCCGAAGCATTTCCCATATTAAAGGCACTTTGATTCATGGACGAGCCCAACATCTCAGAACCTTTGGACGCTTTTATAATAGCCATTTGCAAAGGCGTGGCCACACTGAAAGCTATAATCCCTATAAAGAATGTCAGCACCAATATTGCGATAGGATTCTGTGCAACAAAAGTATTCACTATAAGTACTAATACCATTAAAGACAAACTGACAATAATAGCCTTCATAGGCGCTAGTTTTTCTGTTAATTTAGCTCCAAGAAAATTCCCTACAACCATCCCCAAACCGGCAATGATCATGGCATAACCTACCATACTCTCAGGGTAACCTGATACTTTGGTGATCAAGGGTGCAATATAACTGTACCATGCAAAAAACCCTCCTGTTCCAATAGTAGTAAGGAGTATAAGTATCCATAGTTCCGTACGTTTGAAGACTTTTATATCCTTTTTAAATCCTCTAGTGGAGGATTTGGACAGCGTTGGCATCCAAAAATATACACTCAACATAGCCAAAATACCAACCAATCCTACTAACAAAAAGGAAACACTCCAATCAAAATGGTGACCAAAATATGTCCCAATGGGAACACCTATGACATTTGCGATGGTCAGACCAGCAAACATCGTTGCAATTGCAGAAGCTGTTTTGCCTGGCTTGGCCAGCTTTCCCGCAACAACCGCACCTATCCCAAAAAATGCCCCGTGCGGTAATCCGGATAAGAATCTAGAAACCAGCAATATAGAATAACTATCGGAAAATGCAGATAACGTGTTAAATACTGTAAACCAAAGCATTAAGACTAATAATACCTTATGTGCAGGCCATTTTCCTCCAATACTAGTAAATAAGGGAGCGCCTACCACAACGCCCAAAGCATAAGCCGCAATAAAATGACCTGCTTGTGGAATAGTAATACTAAGGGCATTTGCCACATCGGGTAAGATGCCTATGATGACAAACTCTGTCATCCCTATGCCGAAACCTCCAATTGCCAAGGCGATCAAGGCTTTTTTATTAGATGTTTTTATATTCATATATTTTATTTCTCTGGTTAAAAATCAAGCGTATTTCTTTTATCCAATTTTCAAAAAAACACTACTCTTTCTGCATTACAAAATTACAATCGTCCTTATCTATTCTCCTATTCATTTTTACCCTATATATGTCACTTAATACCCTTGCTATATCTCATGAAATTGATGAAAAAGTCTCGAATAGTTAAGAAATAATGAGTATCCCTTGGAAATTAAAATGACATTTGGGGTTTGATCCTCATTGCCTTGAAGCAACAAAAAAAGATTGTTAATAAAACATACAGGTAGGAAATCAAAAGAACATGAAACTACTTGGACGATGAAAATCCAATGACCTTACTTTTTAAAGTACTTCATTAAAAAACCCTTATGACCGAAATATCGGTTACAAGGGTTTCAATTTCCATATTGCTATCTCTATGTTTCAATAGACCTTTAGTGTATTGTCTATTTTAATCACTAAAGGATATAATCTGTACTTATAAAATTGGAAAGCTTAGAATCTAGTAACTTTTCAAGAATCTCATTGTTCAATGCATTGTCTTTACTGGCAACAAAAGTTCGTATAGAAAAGGAACGTAAAGCATCATGTACACTCAACGTTGATTGGGCAGAATCCTTTCGTCCTGTAAAGGGGTAGACATCTGGTCCACGCTGACATGAACTGTTTAAATTAACCCTACATACCAAATTTACCAAGGTGTCTATCAATGGAGCCAAAGCATAAACATCTTTTCCAAACAAACTTACCTGCTGTCCATAATTAGAGGCAGCCATATCATCTAAAGGTTCTTCGATGTCTTTAAAGGAAAGTATAGGAATAACTGGTCCAAACTGTTCTTCTTGATAAACCCTCATGTCCTTGGTTACCGGATACAACACGGCTGGCCAAATAAAATTATCGGAATGCTGACCTCCTTTTTTATTCAATATTTTTGCGCCTTTAGAAAGCGCATCATCTATCAACTCTTGTATATAGGCGGGTTTTTCAGACTCTGGTAATGGTGTGAGTTTAACTCCTTTTTCCCAAGGATTTCCAAATTTTAATTCATCTACCTTTTCGGCAAAACGTTTGTTGAATTCTTCTCTTATATCCTCATGAACATATACCACTTTTAACGCTGTACAACGCTGTCCATTGAACGATAGTGTCCCAGCGATACATTCATCTAGGGTAAGGTCCATATCGGCATCAGGAAGTATTATAGCTGGGTTTTTTGCTTCAAGTCCCAATACCAATCTCAATCTGTTACTTTTTGGATGTTGTTCTTGGAGCGCATTAGCAGATTTACTATTCCCAATCAAGGCAAGCACATCTACTTTTCCTGTTTTCATAATGGGACTTGCTACCGTTCTTCCTCGCCCAAAAATAATATTAACCACTCCCTTAGGAAAACTGGATCTAAAGGCCTCCAATAAAGGTGTGATGAGCAATACGCCATGTTTAGCTGGTTTAAAAATTGTAGTGTTGCCCATGATAATGGCGGGGATCAACAAAGCGAAGGTCTCATTTAGTGGATAATTGTAAGGCCCTAAACAAAGAACTACGCCCAATGGTCCCCTTCTGATATGGGCATATACACCATCCTGTTTTTTAAATTTTGCAGCATCCCTATCTAATTGCTTGTAATCCTCAATAGTATCATAAATATAATCCACGGTACGATCAAATTCCTTTTCTGAATCTGGAAGCGATTTTCCAATTTCCCACATCAACAATTTCACAACCTCATTTCTTTTGGCCTCCATTTTTTTGACGAATTTTTCCATGCATTCAATTCGTTCGCCGATTCTCATGGTTGGCCAAGCCCCTCGTCCTTGATCATATGCTTTTAAAGCACCTCCTAATGCATTAAGGGCAGCCTCTTCATCCATATCGGGTATACTTCCCAATAAAGTTGGTTTATAGATTTCAGTGGATGATATCGTGGAAAAAACTTCAGTAGAATTTCCTTCCCATTTCCTTAGTTCCCCATCTATCAAATAGGTATTGTGATGTAGTACATTTGTAATTTCAAATTCTGCAGGTATACTGGACTTTTTACTCATAATTGTTAAATTTTTAAGGAAATCTAGATTGAAAGTGGATATTTCAGGCTAACGAAGTTAATAAAATACATCTTTAAATTTTAGAATACAATCCAATACTTTTCCCTAAACTACTACGAAATCGATTGAAGTTATCTCATTTGATTATATATATTTATTCAGTGTCTATATTAGGTATTGAAATAGATCTGATTTGTCATTGAGATACTCCCCAAAAAAGTTTTTTCCCTTTATTCTTGAAATAAGTGGTTCCAAGTCTTTAGGACTTTTCAATTGAATCCCCACGATAGCGGTAGTATTCTCTTTGCTCGATTTTTCAGAGTATTCAAAATGGGTCATGTCGTAAACCTGTCCTAATATTTCAGCCACAAATTGCTTTAATGTTTTGGAAGTCTTTTTTATATCTAAAATTTTGAGAAAATATAGGAAACGGGTTTACTATATTTTTAAGTTTGCCATAGCCTAGGGATATGGTTTAAATGAATCGCAGTCGGGCTTTCTTAATACATGTATTAAGTGCACCACTGCGAAACGGCGTATAAACTAATTCAACTCAACCTATACAATTCGTTTCATCGCCGTCATAGAAGCACGCAAGTGATTTCCTATTACTTCAACAGGGTGGTTTCTTAAAGTCTTGTTCACTACAATCAATTTTGCATTGTCCACTCCATTACCCTTACCTTCGCCATAATTTTTACCTATAACATCAGTATCTACTTTTTTCATAAAGTCTTTCAACAAAGGCTTACAGGCATGATCGAACAGATAGCAACCGTACTCTGCAGTATCTGAAATTACTCTGTTCATTTCAAACAACTTCTTTCTAGCAATGGTATTGGCAATTAAAGGAGTCTCATGTAAGGATTCATAATAAGCAGATTCTGCAATGATTCCGGAAGCTGTCATTGACTCAAATGCTAATTCAACCCCAGCCCTTACCATAGCTATCATTAATACACCGTGGTCATAAAAATCCTGTTCAGAAATTTTATCAGATCCAGCCGGGGTCTTTTCAAATGCCGTTTCTCCTGTGGCAGCCCTCCAAGCGTGTAAATTTTTATCATCATTAGCCCAATCCTCCATCATGGTTTTGGAAAAATGTCCGCTCATAATATCATCCATGTGCTTGTTGAACAAGGGACGCATAATATCTTTTAACTCCTCTGAAAGTTCAAAGGCTTTTATTTTTGCAGGGTTAGACAAACGGTCCATCATATTGGTGATTCCCCCGTATTTTAAACCCTCAGTTACTGTTTCCCAACCGTATTGAATCAATTTAGATGCATAGCCCTTATCTATCCCTTTCTCTACCATTTTGTCAAAGCAAAGAATAGATCCAGTTTGCAACAACCCACATAAAATGGTTTGTTCCCCCATTAAGTCGGATTTTACCTCAGCAACAAATGAAGACTCTAAAACTCCTGCCTTATGTCCACCAGTTGATACTGCATATGCCTTGGCTTGAACCAATCCTTTTCCTTCTGGATCATTGTTAGGGTGCACGGCAATAAGGGTTGGCACCCCAAAACCTCTTTTGTATTCTTCACGAACTTCAGATCCTGGGCACTTAGGTGCTACCATGATAACGGTGAGATCCTCACGAATCTGCATCCCTTCCTCTACAATATTAAAACCATGGGAATAAGATAAGGTAGCCCCCTTTTTCATTAAGGGCATTATTGAAGATACCACACTGGTATGTTGTTTATCTGGAGTAAGGTTTACCACAACATCGGCAGTAGGAACCAATTCTTCATAGGTCCCAACATTAAATCCATTTTCTTTCGCATTTTTATAGGATTGGCGTTGTTCTTTAATAGCTGCAGCCCTTAGCGTGTAGGAAATAGCCAAACCAGAGTCCCTCATGTTCAAACCTTGGTTAAGCCCTTGGGCCCCACAACCTACAATTACAATCTTCTTACCCTTTAATGCGGATACACCTTCAGAGAATTCTGCAGATTGCATGAACCTACATTTACCCAATTGAGTCAGTTGATCTCTTAAAGAAAGTGTATTAAAATAATTTGCCATTTTCTAAATTCGTTTTAATCCCTTTGTAAATAGGGGATATATATTTATTGATTATTTATTTATTGTTTGAAATTCCTCCAACAGGGCAGAGATTTGCATTTCTGCTTTGGACACCGCAATTCTTCCAGAGCGCACGAACTGCATAATACCATGAGGCTTTAACTGACTGTACATTTCGTCTACCTCTGCTCGTCTGCCAGATTTTGCCAAGACAAAAAAGTCCCTAGAAACGGTTACAATCTGAGCATTATTGTCTTTAATGATATTTTGTATATGTCGTTCATCGAACAATAACCGTGAGGCAATTTTGAATAGGGCGGATTCTTGATATATGGTTTCCTCATCGGTGTGATAAAAGGCCTTAATTACTTCGATCTGCTTTTCAATCTGCCCTACAATTTTACGAACCCACTCCTGAGTTGTATAAACCACAATTGTAAATTTTGAAATACCTTCAATTTCTGATTTTGAAACGTTTAAACTTTCTATATTAATATGTCTCTTCAAAAATATTCCAGATATTCTATTCAATAAACCAACATTGTTTTCTGAATATACTGATATGGTGAACCATTCTTTTTCCATATGCTATTTCTTAATCCTTCAAATAAACTACCTACTTTAATTTAATTGATCCCCTGCTCTATTTCAGTCTGATATCTGAAACCGAGGCTCCTGTTGGAATCATAGGAAATACATTATCCTCCTGTTCCACTTTTACCTCTAAAAAAAAGGCGTCTTTTGATGCTATCATTTCTGCAACAACAGCGGCAAGATCTTTGCGTTCTGTTACTCTTTTTGCCTTGATATCGTATCCCTCTGCAATCTTTACAAAATCTGGGTTGGTCATTACGGTAGATGCATATCTCTTTTCAAAAAACAACTCCTGCCATTGGCGTACCATACCCAAATGTTCATTGTTCAAAACCACTATTTTAACAGGGGTCTTGTTCTGAAATATGGTACCCAATTCCTGAATTGTCATTTGATATCCTCCATCCCCGATTATTGCAACCACTTCTCTATCCATAGCGCCCATTTTGGCACCTATTGCAGCTGGTAATGCAAATCCCATTGTACCAAGTCCTCCGGAAGTAATATTACTCTTTGATTGATTGAATTTTGCGTATCTACACGCAATCATTTGGTGCTGTCCCACATCAGATACAATAACCGCCTTATGTTTAGAAGCAATATTGATCTGTTCAATAACTTCACCCATGGTTAACCCAGTCTTTGTGGGATGGATATCTTTATTGATAACTGTATCAAATTCTATTTGATACAGTTTCTTGAATTCCTGATGCCAAGATTCATGTGTGTTTTTCTTGATCAAGGGCAGTAAAAGCACTAGACTATCTCTTGCATTGCCCAATACCCCTACATCTGCCTTTACATTCTTATTTATTTCCGATGGATCAATCTCAAAGTGAATAACTTTGGCCTGTTTTGCATAGGTCTCTAAATTTCCCGTGACCCTATCATCAAAACGCATTCCAATGGCTATTAGCAAATCACATTCATTTGTCAACACATTGGGGCCATAATTACCATGCATTCCTACCATTCCCACGTTTAGTGGATGGTCTGTATCCATTGCAGAAAGTCCTAAAATGGTCCATGCTGCAGGAATACCTGATTTTTCAACCAATGCCTTTAATTGCTCCTCCGCTTCGCCTAAAATGACGCCTTGGCCAAATATGATATAAGGCTTTTTAGCTTCATTGATCAATTTAGAGGCAGCTTCTATAGCCTTCATATCTGGTTTTGGAAAAGGATTGTAGCTCCTTACTGCTTTACAAGGTTCATAACTGAAATCAAATTCCTCGAACTGGGCATTTTTTGTAATATCTATGAGCACTGGCCCTGGACGCCCCGATTTTGCGATATAAAAAGCTTTTGCTAATATTTCTGGGATTTCAGAAGCCTCGGTCACTTGATAATTCCATTTGGTCACTGGGGTAGAAATCCCAATTATGTCGGTTTCCTGAAAAGCATCGGATCCCAATAAATGTCGGGCTACCTGACCTGTAATACAAACCATGGGAGTAGAATCTATCTGTGCATCTGCCAAACCAGTCACTAAATTTGTGGCTCCAGGACCTGATGTTGCTATAGCCACCCCAACTTTTCCAGATACTCTTGCATATCCTTGTGCGGCATGGGTTGCCCCCTGCTCGTGGCGTGTAAGTATATGAGTCAATTTATCTTGAAACTTATATAATTCATCGTACACGGGCATTATGGCCCCACCTGGATAACCATAAATCAAATCCACACCTTCCGCCAGCAAACAATGAATTATGGCCTCAGCTCCGCTTATCTTAATGGTAGCCTTCTTCTGTGCCGGCATCTTTTTCTCTTTTACTGTTTCCATAGGCTTATACCCATCCCTCTTTTCTACTGAAGTGTTAAGGGAAATTTTAATTAAACACTAGTTTAAAATTCATCGGTAACACAACCTTGGGAGGCAGAAGAAACCGTTTTTGCGTATTTATACAAACTACCTTTACTTACTTTTAAGGATGGTTGTTTCCATTTTGCCTTTCTAGCTTTAATTTCATCATCCGATAGATCTACGCTAATACTGTTCTTTTCTGCATCAATGGTAATGATATCACCATCTTTTAAAAGTCCTATTGTTCCTCCGTCTTGAGCTTCCGGTGAAACGTGCCCCACAACAAATCCATGGGTCCCTCCAGAAAATCTTCCATCTGTGATCAATGCCACATCCTTTCCAAGACCAACTCCCATAATCGCTGCTGTTGGTTTTAACATCTCTGGCATACCAGGTCCACCTTTTGGGCCTTCGTAACGTATTACTACCACTTCACCTTTACTTACCTCACCGTTCCTAATTCCATCATTGGCCAAAAATTCACCATCGTATACCTTAGCAGGTCCGGAAAAATACAACCCTTCCTTTCCTGTTATTTTGGCAACGGACCCCTCTTCCGCAAGGTTACCGTATAATATCCTAATATGTCCAGTTGGTTTTATGGGATTATCCAATGGTCTTATAACGTCTTGTCCTTCAGATAAGCTTGGTACTTCGGCTAGATTTTCTGCTATAGTTTTTCCAGTAACCGTTAAGCAATCGCCATGAAGCATTCCGTTTTCTAGCATAAATTTCATTACCGCAGGAATTCCACCTACGCGGTGAACATCTTCCATCAAATACTTGCCACTTGGCTTCAAATCAGCCAAAAATGGGGTAGTATCACTAATTTTTTGAAAATCATCCAACATAAAAACGATATCTGCAGCCTTGGCGATAGCTAAAAAGTGTAGTACAGCATTAGTTGATCCACCTAGTACGGTTACCAAACGAATGGCATTTTCAAAAGATTTTCTGGTTATAATATCACTAGGCTTGATGTCCTTTTCCAATAAATTCTGTAACGCCTTCCCTGAATTGATACAATCATCTTTCTTTTCAGTTCCTGTAGCTGGATTGGATGAGTTGTAGGGCATGGCCATGCCCAAAGCTTCAATGGCCGAGGCCATGGTATTTGCAGTATACATACCCCCACAAGCTCCTGCTCCAGGGCAGGCATTATGGATAACGCTTTTATAATCTTCTTCATTCATGGTTCCTGCCACCTTCTCCCCCCATGCTTCAAATGCAGAAACCACGTCTAACTTCTTGCCATTAAGACAGCCTGAAGCTATGGTGCCCCCATAGACTAATATAGATGGTCTATCTAGCCTTATCATGGCCATTAAGGCTCCAGGCATATTTTTATCACAACCCACAACAGTTACCAAACCATCATAATTCATGGCCTGAACTACTGTTTCCATAGAATCTGCAATAATATCCCTTGAAGGCAATGAATAACGCATACCATAGGTTCCCATGGAAATACCATCACTTACTCCAATAGTGTTGAATATTAAACCAACAGCACCTCCAGCATTTACACCCTCTTTAACATGTTTGGATAAATCATTTAAATGCATGTTACAAGGATTGCCTTCATAGCCGGTGCTTCCAATTCCTATAAGTGGTTTTTTTAGGTCATCATCGGTAAGACCAATAGCGTGTAGCATGGCCTGGGCAGCTGGTTGGGTAGGATCTTGAGTTACGTTCTTACTGTATTTGTTGAGCTCCATTAAATTTTTTATTGCTATTCTTAATTTTTCAGATAAATCTTCTACTATTCAAAGATAAATGTTTCATATACCACCAAATTTTTACAAAGCTCCACGGTTCAAATTCAATAACGGTATAAAGCATCTATACTATTGATAGCCAGTATTTTGAACACCCAACTTGTATCATATCCAACAATTATATTAATACGCAAACATCTCTTAATGTATTCAATTAAGGCTCAATAATAGGGTAGAAAGCATAAAAACTTGTAAAAGGTAATTTCTGAATTCCTTCAAATTGAATTTTTTGATTAGCTTGTACTGCTATTTCCTTCTACTCGAAATAAAGCCCTATATTTTTATTACTTTTTGATATGAACACGACCATTTCTGAAACCATCCAAGGACAGCGCAATTTTTTTTTGACACAAGAAACCAAAGACCTAGCGTTTAGAAAAAAGGCATTAGAAAAGCTCCGAAAGGAAATCATTGCTCGTGAGGATGCCATTTGCGATGCTATTTATGCCGATTTTAAGAAACCTCATTTTGAGACTTTGGCTACCGAAACACAGTTTGTGTTAGCGGAATTAAATTTGGTATTAAAAAAACTATCTTCCTGGGCACGACCGAAAAGTGTCTCCTCTTCATGGCTGAATTTCCCTTCTACTGACAAAATATATAAAGAGCCTTTCGGCACCATCCTGATCATTGCACCTTGGAATTATCCATTCCAACTGGCCCTTTTACCTCTGGTAGCAGCGGTTGCTGCAGGAAATACCGTGGTGGTTAAGCCTTCTGAAGCAACTCCGAACACCTCGAAAATAATTAAGAGTATCCTAGACGCTGTATTCCCCATAGAACATGTGGCGGTAATTGAAGGGGGCGTTAAGGAATCACAAGAACTCTTGAAAGAGAGATGGGATTATATATTTTTTACGGGAAGCACAAGGGTAGGACAAATTGTTTATGAAAGCGCAGCCAAACATCTGACTCCGGTCACATTAGAACTAGGAGGAAAAAATCCTTGCATTGTAGATGAGAGCAGTTCATTAGACCTTGCAGCAAAAAGAATATGTTGGGGCAAATTTTTAAACGCTGGACAAACGTGTATTGCTCCTGATTATATTTTAGTCCATAAATCAAAAAAAGAAGATTTTACAGCCACTTTAATTAAAATGATCAAAGTATCGTACGGAGAAGATATAAAAAAGTCAACAGATTATGCGCGAACAGTGAGTAATAGCCATTTCAATAATTTGAAGGATATGCTTATAGGAGAGGACATCCTCTTTGGGGGCGAAACCGATCCGGAAGATAATTATATATCGCCCACCTTAGTGAATGATCCCCAATTAGATAGTAAATTAATGCAAGGTGAAATCTTTGGGCCTATACTGCCCATTCTTTCCTATGAAAGTGAAGATGATATCCATAAGGTTGTTCAAAGATACGGTAAACCCTTAGCTACCTATGTTTTTTCGAACAACAAAGCCTTTCAAAATAGAATTATACAAAAATATAGTTTTGGTGGAGGTGCAATTAATGATACCGTTATACAAGTAGCTAATAAGAAATTGCCTTTTGGGGGTGTTGGAGCAAGTGGCATTGGTGCTTACCATGGAAAAATTAGCTTCGACCTTTTCTCTCACCATAAACCTATTGTAAATAGGGCTACCTGGTTAGATGTCCCTTTTAGATATCCTCCCTACTCATTGCCTATCAAATTTGCAAAAAAGTTGAAAACTCTACTTTAAAACCAAACAATGGAAAAATCAGTTACCGAAGCAATCAATTATAGGCGTTCTGTACGTATTTTTAATGATACTGTTGAATTGGATGATGACAAGGTTGTACAATGCATTAAAAATGCAACGCTCGCCCCCACTAGCAGTAATCTACAATTATGGGAATTTTACCATATAACTTCTAAAGAGGTGCGTTTGGAAATGACTAAAGCATGTTTAGACCAAAATGCAGCTAAAACAGCCAAACAAATAGTCGTGGTAGTGGCCAGAAGAGATCTTTGGAGTGAGAGGGCGAAGGCAAACCTAGATTTTTTAAATAAAAGTTTTGGAAACAAAAAAAAGGAAGACCTCACCAAAAGGGAAAAATTTGCCTTAAACTACTACTCCAAATTAATTCCTAGTCTTTATACAGAATTTTTAGGCATTTTAGGTGCTGTTAGGTACGTAATTTTTAATAGTATAGGGCTTTTTAAACCCATGTACAAACAGGTCCGAAATTCTGACATGAGAATTGTAGCCCATAAAAGTGCTGGTTTGGCAGCACAAAACTTTATGTTGAGTATGGCCGCAATTGGATATGACACATGTCCTATGGAAGGAAGCGACACCAACATGGTAAAAAGAATGTTAGGACTACCTTATGGAGCTGAAATCACAATGGTTATTGGATGTGGGGTAAGGGATGAAAATGGCATCTATGGCCCCAGATTTAGGGTGCCGTTTGAAGAAGTCTACAAAAAGGTGTAATTTTCTATATCAATTTAAAAGAAAGATGATCCCCATATCGCTTTTGGGAAAGAATGGAAATCGCCTTTTCGGAAAGTTGGAAAATACGGGGGTATCCCCCGGTGGTCTGACCGTCTTTCATTAAAATGATCAATTTCCCTGAAGGGGTCAGTTGAATTGTTCCTGGAAGCGTCGCCGAGGTTAACATGGAAATGGAATGGATATCAATGGCTTCATTGAGCTGATATGCCATTCGGTTATTTTCCTTGGCTACTGTAAATTCCCCACTGAACAAAACTTCTAGTTGCTGGTCTGTCAATAATCTATATTCTGGACCCTCAAAAACCTCCAAAACTGTTTCTTTTAATAACGTATGTGGTTTAAGTTCTTGTATTTTAGGGTCAAAACTTTTACACTCTTCATAGGGTATTTCATCATAATCCTTAATTCTTGAAGAAATGGTCAAGGGTTTGTAATAGGATCTACTTCCTAAAACAAGCGGAGGTTTAAAACCACCTTTGATTGCAAGATATGCCCTCCATCCATGTTCTAATTTTCCAAAAGAAAGTTTATCCCCAGCAAAAACCTTATGAACTTTGAAATGTTTTATAGGCTTTTCGTTTAAGCTCACGGAGAGTTCAGCACCTCCTACTGTGATATAGGTATCTAACTCAAATTCTAGGGTTGGGCCTGTCATGGTAATTTCCAAAACCGCTGCCTTTTTATCATTTTCCAACAACATGTTGAGCATGGCATAGGTAAAAGAGTCCATTACCCCACTAACGGGCACCCCTTTATTTCTGTAATTGAACCTTCCCAAATCTTGTACCGTAGTAAAAAACCCAGACTTTATAAACTTAAGCATCCATCTTAGTTTTTTTCAATTTATAAATCCCCACTTCTCCCTGTAATTTAAGTAGGTCGAACTCTCCCTTGGTAATGGCATAAAACTTAATCTTATCCCCAACATTTACAAAACAAGGATTTTCATTGTCCTTATTAAATAATGGAACTGGACAATTCCCGATAATATTCCATCCTCCTGGAGATTCTTGTGGATAAATTCCTGTTTGTTGTCCGGCTAGTCCTACAGAACCTTTTTCAACGTTTAGCCTAGGGGTTTCTCTCCTAACGATTTCTAGGGATGGAGGTAATCCGCCCAAGTACATAAAACCTGGTAGAAAACCGATACCATAAACGGTATATGTATGTTTTGTATGCAGGGAAACTACTTCTGATGGTGTCATGGTCAGTTTTTCGCCCACCTCCTTTATATCAGCGGCAAAATTCCCTTCATAACACACTGGCAGTTCCCATAGGTATTTCTCTACATGATGATCTCCTAATTTTTGGGAATACCATTCTTTCAGTTCTTTGCTGAATGACTTATAATCGATTTTTCCTGCCCGATGAATTAGGGCCAAAGAGTTGTAGGCAGGGACCATTTCCCATTCCTTTTCATTCAAATGGTTCTCCTTTAAATGCTTAGTGAAATGAAGGATATCGTTCAAGATCTGTTCTTCAACTTTATTGGGCCATTCTACGAGTACAGCAAAATCCCCAAAAGGACGAATGGAAATTGTATAAGAGTTCACGATATTAAATAGATCTGTTGTTTGGGCAATTCATTTGAAAGATACATTAATATTTGTAATGCCGAAGGGGTATCTCCATGAATACAATAGGTTTTCGCATCCATCTTTTGCTCTGTCCCATTTAAGGTGTTTACTACCTTATTCTTCACCATAGTAGTGATATGATTTAAGACTTCAACGGGATTGTGGATAACGGCTTTTGGAGTACTTCTAGATACCAAAGTGAGGTCTGAATTATAGTTTCGGTCCCCAAAAGCTTCCACCAATACTTTAAAACCACGCTTTAAGCCTTCCTCCTCCAAAACAGATCCATATGGTGCATAAATATGTGACCCTTCCTTAAACTGCTTTACAGCATCCAAAAAAACGATGGCCAAAGCCCTGTCCTTGGCAATATCATTGTACAATGCTCCGTGCGCTTTTATATGATGTAGAGCTATCCCTTCGGTTTGCAAAATAGAAACCAAGGCAGATACCTGCTCCCCAATAGAACTTTTCAATAGTTCAATGGGCATTGATAGAGATACCCGTCCAAAATTTTTTTTATCTGGATAAGAAGGATGTGCCCCAATTTTCACTTGTTCCTTTTTAGCCAAAACAACTACTCTTTTCATGGACTCTTTATCACCTGCATGACCACCGCAAGCAATATTACAGGAGGAAATATAAGGAAACAAACTTTCTTCATTTCCTATGCCTTCACCAACGTCACAATTGATGTCTATATAGTTTTTTTCCATCTAAAAAAGTCCAATTACCTTTAAAATACTCTTCATTCCCAGCACTATCACCAATAAAATTATAAAAATAGCCAATACATTTTGTAACCTTGAATTTTTATAGGAACCCATGAGAGCTACTTTATTGGCCACCCACAATAAAAAAATGGCTATGACGGGTAATAGAATACCGTTGGTTACCTGTGCGAATTGAATAATTTCTAATGGAGTAATTCCAAATGTCAATGAAAGGACGCCTAAAACTATAATAGCCATCCACACCAATTTAAATTTTAGATCTTTCAGACCTGCTTTCCACCCAAAACAACTGTTTACGACATAGGCAGCAGCCAGGGGAGCCGTTATTGCAGAAGTGATTCCTGCAGCGAATAACCCTATTCCCATAAAATACCGGGCCCCATTACCATACAATGGTTCAAGACCTTTGGCTAAATCCAACACCGAAGAGACATCCCCTTTAGGAATGGTGGTAGCTGCAATGATAATAGCCATGGAAACAAAGCCTCCCAAGGTAATGGATATGAAAGTATCCTTTCTAGCAGCTTTTAAATCTTCCTTAGATTTCCATTTTTCACTAACCAGAGAAGCATGTAAAAACAAATTATAAGGAACTACGGTTGTCCCCACCAATGCTATTAAGGTAAAAATGCTGTTTTCTGGCATAGATGGAACCAACATACCCTTCAATACTTCCAGAATATTGGGTTTAGTGATGATAGCAGTCAGTAAAAAAGAAAGGCTCATAATAATCACTAAGGTGACCAATACTTTTTCCAATATTTTATAATTTCCAAAATACAATAAACAAAACGCTATGGCTCCTACAATAAATGGATAATAGGCAATGTATCCACTACCAAAAATAGCTTCGAGGCCCAAGGTGGCCCCGCCTATGTTCCCCCCTTCGTAAGCCGTATTTCCAATGACAATAGCCCCTAGGATTATCCCAATTACCAAATTACGGAACAATGGAATTTGGATTTGTTCTTTAATGACATCTGCAAGGCCTTTCTGGGTAATAATGCCCAACCTTGCCGACATTTCCTGAAGTACAATGGTCGCAACTATAGAAAGCAGCATTGCCCATAACAAGGAGAAACCAAACTGCACCCCAGCCAAAGTGCAAGCAGTGACTGTCCCTGGACCTATAAATGCCGCTGCCACTAATACTCCAGGACCAATATTTTTAAACATATTACTTGGTTTTATTTAAAGAATAGAGAGCAAAGGTGCCCAACCAATGTGTGCTTTCATAATTATTGTCAACTATATTCGGAAGAGAATAATTGATGTGGGCATTGGCTATATTCTTTAAATGACCGTATTCTGGCAGGGTTTCAGCGATTCCATATAAACACCAAGCTCTACTAAAATTAAGCCCGTCAAGATGTACCAGCTTACCATCGGTTCTATCGGCTACTTTACCTGGTTCCAATTTAAAACTAGGATCTCCCAATTGTGGCATAAAAGCATCCAACCATTTCTTGAAAGCCTCCTTGGCATATACTTTACGAACAAGGTTAATTTCCTCCAAGCAAGGAGAAAGAAAATCAAACCCGCTTGGTTCCCACTCTATAGGGCAACCCTGATCATTGGTATAAAATCGGTCTACGCCGTCTTTAATCGACTGCATTAACAAAACATCATTTATAGCAACTGCATAATCCCAAGCCAAGGAGAGTCCAAAAGCTGTATTGGAATGTTCCCCTACCCTACTAGGATAAATTAATTTTGGCAAGAACGATTCATAGGAGGCAACAATAAATCTTGTTAGGGGCTCTAGATTATATTCCAATTCTTTCGCCATGGGGTCGTCCCAAGTATGTAATTCTTGAGCTAGCTTTAATATCCAGGCCCATCCATAGGTGCGTTCAAAAGAAATATTTCCTGCCATTTCAAAATAGGCCATTTCTTGTGCAATATTTTCACCTGATAATGATTCTGTAAGTGTTTCACGAATCAAAGCTGCCTTACCCAAGTCAGGAAATTGCTTTAGCAATGAGACCAAGGACCAATGCCCGTGAACAGACGAATGCCAATCAAAACAACCATAAAATGAAGGATGTAAGGCTTTTGGATTTTTTAAATGAGTAGAGTCGTTTAAGGTTTGTCCTAGTTTGTTAGGATACTCAACCTGCAGACAGTTTAAAGGTAATTCTGCCAGCCTATTTGCCTCAGACAAGGTTAAAAAAGGGGCTTTAGAAATAGGTAGCTCTTGATTTTTTGGTTTCGGCTTCTCTTTACAATTGAGGAATAATGTTAGAAGAACTAAGCATAGAGTAAATTTACACTTCATGGGGAACATATTATTTATATAAAAATTAAAAGTACATATAATGAACCTAAAATTCACAAATAAGTGAATTTCCGTATAATGAGGAGATTTCTAGTTATTTTTCATTTCAAATTACTGCTAATCAAATTGGTCTTAAACCCGTGCCTAACGTATTAAAACGATCATAAACAATGTAGTTCGTCTAAAATTTTGCAGTTCATCTAAAAGTTGACAATTCCAGATAATATTCCTAAAAAATTACGGTTATACTAATCCCGAACCTTAATTGACCTATTTAATGACCTGCTTACAGTGTAAAAAAGAACTAAGTTATATTGACCATAAAAATTCCATGGACATCTTAGGAGTTGAACTTTGTGATAAGCACTTTGTTCAATTAAGAAAATTAATCCATAAAAATAATACCCCTGTTGAAGCCGTACAATTGTATTACGGTCTTAAAAATGCAGGAGTTCATCCTATGTTAGAATGGTGGGATGGAAAAAAATCTGTAGATATAGCTATCTCTAGGGTAAAACTCAATATAGAAATAGACACAGAATACAGTATGATTACTCATGAACAGGCCATTAATGATTTAGAAGAGGCTATGCATTCTTTTAAAAATGGATTTACAACCATTAGAATTCCACACGTTGTTATAAAATATTACTTAAAAGAAACAGTAAACAACATTTTGGGTATTATGGAAGGATTAAAAGCGAACATCAAGGTAATATGAAATAACCTATAAAACCAATAATTATGGAGAACAATAAAAAAATTCTGAGTATTCCATTAAGAGTTTCTATGTTCTTTATTCTAGTAGGATTTTTATTTAAAATCCTACATTGGCCACTAGAATCAACCTTACTAACATTAGCTTTTATAAGTATCTTGGTACTCTATGTGATACAATTTCAGAAAAAGCAAAAATAAATATTTTTAGCCTATAATAAATTAATGTTGATTTCTTTCTGGTCCATCAATGGCCTTATCCAGATATTTCATCTCCCTATCGCACTTTATACCCAAGGGATACTTGTGATCTCCTTGGTTATTTGGTTCATTCTGGAAGGAACAGCCTATTTTTCCGAAAAGAATATAAACAGGAAGTTAAACACAGGCCTAATCATTTGGAACCTAATTATGGCACTAGGCAGTATTGCTATAATGACGGGAGGATTCTTTATGCTTTTGGAATGGGATTATGCCCTTCCGCTTCTAACACTAGTCGTATTTTTGATTACCGTATACATCTTTAAGGATATTTTTGCGCAAGAATTGAGGGAAGAAAAATCATAATTACACCTAAAGTTGATCACGTGTTTTTATGTTCTTTCATTTCGGATATTCTATTTTTTATTTTATCAACAGATATTTCAGAACATAATAACTCAACCTAAGTTTTGAGGTCTAAAAAGTGTATCTTAATAGATCTGATTTTCTAAAATATGAACTTCCCACTTTAAACCCAGTTTCAATACCTTTAAACATTCTATACTTTTTTCTCCAGAAGTATCACCTCCATAAAAAATAAAAAAATATTCTAAAATGTAACCACTTAACGAATATTTCGACTTTTTGTAGCGTAGGAATATTCTGCATTTTTTAAGAACGTTTTCCTCATAAAGCATTCTTATGAAAAAAAGATCTACTATATCCATTCTATTTTACGCCTTTTGTATCTTTTCTATTCTATGGTCTGCTTTTATTATTTTTGGCTGTTAATGAGAGTAACTACTTTAGAAATAAATACTTGAAGAGTTTAATAAAATTACATTTTTATTTTTATGGGCTTTAATTCCTTTCCATCCTTATCAACAAGCATCACCTCATCAAATCCCATCTTTTCGAATTGTTCAAATTGGGTGGCGGCGTCACCAACAACCAAATAGGCCATTTTTGACTCATCTAAGAATTTATTTGCCAACTCTTTGTGCTGTTCCAAAGTCATTCCTTTAACAATTTGTTCTTCTCCTTCAATATAATTTTTAGGCAAATTATAATTACTCATTTCTTGTAACATTCCTAAAAGGGAGTACTGGGTTTCGAAACGTCTGGCATTGGATTTAATTAAGGCATTTTTGGTAAATTCCAAGTCCTCAGCCGATATTCCTTTTTTATAATTAGCGATCTCGTTTTTAAAAATCTGAACCGATTCCCCTGTGGTATTAGTCCGCACACTAGAAGATGCAGTAAATGTTCCAGGTACTTTACCCCCGTCAAAGCCTGAACGCGCGCCGTAGGTATACCCTTTTTCCTCTCGTAGTATAAGGTTTACATTCCCAGAAAAGGACCCCCCGAGTTTGTAATTCATTACCTCCGCAGGGTAGTATTCCTTATCTGTTCTTGGTAAGGCCAAATACCCAATATTAATTACAGACTGCTTAGCATTAGGTATATCTACAAAGTAAAGGGATGCCTTATCCCTTTTATTTGGTAAGGGATATTCTGGGATACTTACCTTTTTGGCTGCCCATTTTCCCTCCAAATCTTTAAGGTTTTCTAATACTGTAGCTTTGTCTATTTTTCCCACAACATTAAACTTACTTATAGATGGTGAAAAGTTTTGGCTGTAAAAGGCCTTTAAATCGGCTATGCTAATTGCTTCTACGGAAGCTTCTGTGCCACTTATGGGGTAACTAAAGATATGATCCTCCCCATATAACAATTTATCGTACACCTTTTCTGCAACGGCATTAGGATCTGCCTCATCCCTTTTTATGCTATTGATTGTTTTCGTTTTAATTCTTGCAAATTCTTCCTTATCCCAACGAGGTTCCAATATTATCTCCTCTATGAGCTTCAATGTTTTATCAAAATTACGAGTTAGGGTATTTCCTCGTATTACGATAGATTCCTTGGTAGTGTACATATTGATAGACGCTCCAAGTAACTCTATCTCCTCTTCTAATTGCTCTGGAGTTTTAGTGGCTGTGCCCTCCATCATTATATCGGTCATTAAATTGGCCACTCCATTTTTATTTTTATCATCTAATAGATGGCCGCCCTCAATAACAAGACTAAAGTTTACAGTAGGTATTTCATTTTGTTCTATACCATAAACATCTATCCCATTACTTAATTCTGAGGTCCAAGTTATTGGAATGGACAAAGCAGGAGAAGTCCCTTGATTGGGCTCCACAGCACGATTGAAATTTGAAGGAGTCCTTACTATTTCTTCTTTACTGTCCTCTATTACTTTTGCTACATTTTCTTTTATCTCTTCCTCTACAACGGAAGCCTTCAAAGAGTTATCTGCCACTAATTCCATTTTTCCTTTGGGCACAAAACTGGTCATAACAAAGGGTTTGTCCTTGATATACATATTGTACACACGGAGCACATCTTCTTTGGAAACCTTTTTAATGTTTTCAATATCCTGTTCAATAAACCCCGGATCTCCGGCAAAAACATTGTATTGTGCCAATTGGAACCCTTTTCCTAAGATACTACTAATGCCATTGTAAAATTGAGTCTCCAATCCCGCCTTAATACGCTCAATATCTCTATCTGAAACACCTTCTTTTTCAAAAAGCGCGAAAGCCTCAAAAATCCCGGCTTCTACTTCCTTTAGGCTTTTGTCATTATTGGCCGTGATGATAATTTGAAATTCCCCCGCCAATTCTTGTGCACTATTATAGGCAGTTGTCTGTGATGTCAAATCTTTTTCCTTGACCAAGACCTTATACAAAGGCGCCTTTTTTCCATTACCCAAAATTTCCCCCAAGAAATCAAGGGCATAGGCGTCCTCCGTGTATTGTTCAGGTGTTGGCCAGACCATAGTTAATTGTGGCGTTTTAGCAAAATTGTCTTCATGGTAAAAACGCTTGGTCTCAGAAAGTGTTACAGGCTGCGGAGCCATAGGCACAACCTCCTGACGGCGCTTAATCTCCCCAAAGTATTTTTCGATCAAAGCTTTTGCTTCTGCTGTTTCAAAATCACCAGACAATACCAAGGTGGCATTATTGGGACCATAAAAACGATCGTAAAATTCTTTTACGTCCTCAACGGTTGCATTTTGAAGATCAGCCAATTCACCAATAACTTGCCAATTATAGGGATGTCCTTCTGGATACAAATTTTTATCTACTACCCAGCTTGTATGACCGTAGGGATTATTATCAACCCGCTGTCTCTTCTCGTTCTGTACAACTTCCTGTTGGTTGTTAAAGGCTGATTCCGTGACGGTATTAATCAAATATCCCATTCGATCACTCTCTAACCACATGATCATTTCCATGGCATTTTTTGGGACTACTTCGTAATATACAGTACCGTCTTTCCAAGTTCCCCCGTTTAGGGTGCCGCCGGCATCCTGTATTTTTTTAAAGAACTGGTCCTGACCTACGTTCTCCGATTCTTGGAATAACATATGTTCAAACAAATGGGCAAATCCTGTTCGTCCCGTTTTTTCTCTGTTGGAGCCTACACCATATTGGATGGCCAGTGAAACAATTGGGTCACTTTTGTCCTGGTGAAGGACTACATCTAGCCCATTATCCAATTCGTATTTTTCAAAATCGATGGAAAGCTTAGCTGTTTCTTCAACTTTTTTTTCGGTCTTACAAGAAGTCAAGACCAAAGTCATGCTAAAAAACGCCAATAAAATAGATTTTAGATTCATTGTTGGTTTCATAAGATGATTTTTATTTTAGGAATTCATAAATATACAATTGTGGATTTGAAAATAGACATAATTCTCTGTTAAATAGAAAAAGCCCTAAAATCTAGAAATTTATTTTTAACCGCCATGGTTGTAGCCAACCTAAGTATCCGTTTTGTGAAGGCATTCAATGTAGTGGTCTTCTTTATAATTGTTCTTTAGTTATACCAAAAGATATGTTATCTTATTGCTTTTCAATAAGATAAGTTATAAATAATGCTGTCAAGGTCTTGTGCTTAGGATATTATATTGGAATTTTACAGAATAACTTAATAGAACAAAAGGTACGTAGTGGAGTATACGAAATATGACAACAGAAAATAAAACAATTACAAATGGATTTCTTATTTCTAGTTTAATGAGCTCAGTAGTTTTAATCTTTTGAAGACTATTTACGAATTCTACAATTCCTGAATTTGAGCCAAACGAAATGTCCAATATAGGTTTATTAAAGTGTTTTGTTTGGGGTTAAGCATGTATCTTTTGCTAAAAATTATCAAATAGTAAAATTCACATTAACAGATTGGTATACTAATAACCTTTTAAGATAATTAAAGCTACTTACTAACAAGGCTACAATTTTAAAATGTTTCATTATTGTTCCCGTATCAATAGCATAAAATTTATCCTAAAATTAGGCCGATACAATGCTAAATATTATCGATTGAATCATTTATGAAAATGATTCAATTAATTTTAAAAAATATTGAACCAATAAAACCATAAAAGGCCAACACCTTGTATATTTATGGACTGTAGCGTGTTTAAAAAGTAATACCCGAATTCTACTGAATTTCCATTCAGTTTTGATATCTAGGTGTCTTACTCAAATACCTATATACCAACACCTTAGTGATAATTTATCTAATACGCATTTGATGGAACTAGACTATATAGAAAATATAAATGAATTTGGAGAAAACGTTGTTAGATTATACAACTTTGATAAAAGTCAAGTTATTAAATTTAGAGACTTAATAAAGGAGACAATTGTAAATAAAAATCAAAAACTAGACCTCTCTAAAGTTGATTTCATTGAAATTCGAAATTGTAATTTAATTCTTGGACTCTTTAAAACAGATGAAGGAATACTTAGTAGTGATAACAAAACTTTTTTTTGTGCTTTAACACTAGAAGGTTATACTACTATGTTGAAACTTTTAGAACCCTTTTGTGAGAAAGAAACTAAAGGGTATCAGTATTTATATGACATTGATAATCCTACTGACTTTTTATTTTCTCCAGCGGGTACATGGTAAGCAGCTACATTATAAACAACAATATGCGTAATAAAAATGATTACGCAAACTGACGCTCCATACTGCAAAATATTGGCCCTATTATACAAGGGAAATAATGAAAATGTAATTAACGTTTAGTAACTTAAGTGAAGCGTCCCGGAGAGACCTATGATTTCAATTACATTGTTGTACCCCGTTTTTTTTCCTTTTAACAACAAGTCTTATTTTCTTGAATTGGTGGACAAGGAACTGTTCCATACGAACAGTACACGCAACAATCGCCCTGGTTTGGTTTCAAGATTTTTTTACAGTTTTCGCACTCATAAAAAAACTGGCAAGCATCTGTTGGCATATTTTCTATTTTTTTATGTCCACAGTTTGAACACTTAATTTCTGATTTTAATAGAATTTCCATTAATTGTCTGTTTTACTAGTCACTTTGTAACCTGTTGATTTAATTGCTTTCTCAATTTCCGTTTCATTGGTTTTGGTTCCGTCAAATTCAATAATTGCGTTCCCATTTTCGTATGACGCTTTTGAGTTTACTATTCCGCTAAGTTTATTTACTTCGTGATTGACATGTTCTTCGCAACTCGCACAAGTCATTCCGCTTATTTTAAATTCAGTTTTTTTAAGGTCCGATTTGTCAACTACAATTATTTGCGTTTGTATACTCGGGTAAAAGACTCCCGAATAGTACGGAAAACCCAACATAATAATTGCAAATGCTGATACAATTACTAAAAACGTTTTTGATTGTATAAATTTTGGTTTTTCGTCCGATACACATGCGCAGTTCATTTCTTTTTGCGGTTTTAGTTTTTGATGCCAAGCAAATCCAAGCGTCAAAATAGTCAGTACTATTAAATATGGCCTAAATGGTTCAATCCAAGAGAATCTTGAAGCCATTCCGCTTGTACCCACAATAAGAGCTAAAACAGGTGTTATGCAACATAGAGAAGCCGTAATTGCAGTTAGAATACCGGCTCCGATTAATCTGTTTTCACTTCTCATATCTTGCTGAAATTTTGTTCGTATATAGTATCTCAAAAAATGAATTCAGTAACCGTGAATATTCTGCACTTCATGAGTAAAAAATAGTTTGAGCCTCCCTTTCATCTTCTATTAGGTTTCGGCCTTTCATTTTTATCAGATGTGCAAGATAGCTTAATATTCATTCCGAAAATGTCGCTCAAATTAAAAACGCAAAGACTTTTTTATTCAAAAAGATAAGAGATATTTTTTAATCTAAGGTTGTTTCCAAATAATGAATGTCTATTTGCCAAACTGTCAAACGTTTCCCATAATTCAGAAATTATGACTTTTTAACTATTTATTTGTTCATTAAAACCTTATTTCAAAAGTGGAAAAGTCTTGGATAGCAGCACTCAGGCCTCTACTGTTTTAGCAAATATCGTCTCAATAAAATCAACCTAAGCGTTGTATCTATTTCGCAAAAAACGTTAAACACCAATGTAAAATAAGATCTTATACTTATGGATATGATTTTCTAATCCCAATCTAATTTAAAGTGTAAATCCTATCTTAATACCCCCCCATTTATAAGAATCTCCACTTTCAAATTCTCTTGTAATTATGGACCGTGAATATTCAAAATAAAGGGTTTTTGTCTTTAAAACAAGTCCATAGTTTACTTGTCCTGTGAATCGCTCAACATTACCTGGCGAAATAATATATGGGCTCTGCCTATTTAATACTCCGCCTTGTAGCGTAGCATCATAACCAATAACACTTAAAACTGGTTGAGAATACCCATACATTTTAAAATCATTTCTTTCTTGGGTTGATGAAAAAGGAGAATTTATGATTCCGAAGGTGGTATTAACTCCAAAAGAACCGTTTGTAAAAAGGGTACCTACTTTAGCAATCATATTTGCTTGAAGCGAAAACCAATCTCGATATCTAACAAGTTGTTTCTCATAACCTATTTCATAATTAATTACTATATCATTCTTGATTTGATTTTGCCACCCTAAGGGTATTTTGTTTCTAGTAGCTTTATGAATACCTACTTGTAACTCCTTCCCAAAAGCGCCAGGACCAATAATCCCTAAATTGAATGAAGAAGTAAATCGACTGTTTTTTAAATGATTTGTGGCTATTATAAAACTTTTAAGCATAATAGCCGCTGCAAACGGTCTATCTCCAAATTTAATATCTGGAAGTTCATACCTGCTAGGAATATATCCTATATGCTCAACAACTAGACCATGGCGTGTTTAAACCCCTTTAAGTTTGAAAAACAAATGGTTAAAGGGGTTCGTCTTAAAGAAAGGAGAAACTAATTCAAAACTATAGCCTTGAGTATAGTTCTTGTCACTAGAAGCAAAATAATCATTATCATAATTAAACCTAAAGTAGTTGGTACTTTTTATGTCCTTAAAAGATACCAAGTTATCTATTTTTTGAGAAATAGAATTCTGTAAAAATAGAACTGAAATAACACAAACAATAATAATTTCTCTCATACCAGATGTACGAGAAATAGTTACGCTTAGTTTGGTACTCCAAAAACCTATTTCCAAAAAGAATCACTAATAAACTTTAATCCTAGAGGCAAAGACTCCCGCCAAAAAGGCCAAGTGTGCGCTCCATCGCGGACCCTATATTCGTGGGGTATTTGCTTTTCTATAAGTTCTTTATGTAATTGGGAATTTCCTAGAGTAAGAAAATCATCATCCCCACAATCAAAATATATTTTTACTGTTTTTAGCAGCTCTGGATCTTTGGTTTTAACAAGGTGAAGTACATCGTACTCTTTATAGCTTTTATTAATTCTATTTCTACCCGTGGCACCTAACATATCGGGCATTGCTTTTTCTATGTATCCATTCATAGCTTCTTGATCCGAATTGGTCACCGATTCCTCCGTAAATACAGCTGAACTATATGCAGCACAGGCTCCAAAATACGTATCATACTTTAAAGCTAGTTTTAAGGAACCCGCTCCTCCCATGGAGAGACCACTAATTCCTGTATATCGTTTTCCTTTGCGAACACGGTATTGAGTTTCTATAAAAGGCAATAACTCTTTCATAAACATATCTTCAAAGGGATAGGTGCCATCTGTCCTGTTCATATAAAGTCTGTCATCCCCATCGGGCATCACAATAACCATTTTCTGGATATTTCCTTGTTCAATTTCATGATCTACTATGTGCTGCATTCCGCCTTGCTCAATCCAACTTGTTTCGTCACCTGTATACCCGTTTAAAAGATAAACCACTGGATAATGACGTTCAGAAGTTTCATATCCATCTGGTAAGTAGATCGAATATTTTATCTCAGTATTCAAAAGAGCGCTTTTCATACTTAGGCCCTCCATGAGTTTGCTTTGCGCAAAAAAGGTGTTAGCGATAGTAAACAGTAAAAGGAATAGGCAATATTTTTTCATAAAAATTTATATTTAAATTCATTAACCTCCTAAGCCTAAGCCTAATTCAAGTTATACCTTATCCATCGATGTAACTTTAAATGTTTTAAGATAATAAAAGGATTCTACATTGCTTAAAAAAAATGTATTTCTAGGTAGTTGGTCAAGAAATTTCATTTCTCTAAAAAGGACTGGTTGAATATAGTATGCCTTCGTACACGGTTTTTTGATGTTGGTAAGAGCGTAAAAGCATGACACTTTTACCTGCGTGCGATACAACTACCCCAACCAGCCTTCCCTATCTAAGCTCCTGTATTGGATGGCCTCTCCTATAGTAGAACCGATTATTTTCTGGGAATTGTCCAGATCCGCAATGGTTCTCGCCACTTTGAGTATCCTATCATATGCCCTTGCAGAAAGATTAAGGTATTCCATGGCATTTTTCAGCAAGGATTTAGAAACATCGTCCAGTTTGCAATATTGCAGTATGTGTTTGGTGTTCATTTGTGCATTGTAATGTACATTTTCCAGTTCTTCAAAACCCCTAGTCTGCGGTTCACGTGCTTCGGTAACCCTTTTCCGTATGTCTACACTACTCTCTCCTTTTCTATCTTCAGATAGTTTTTCAAAAGGTACCGGGGTAACTTCTATATGAATATCAATGCGATCCAGTAAAGGTCCTGAAATCTTGCTTAAATAGCGTTGTATTTATGCCAGTGACGAGGTAACAGGTACGACTAGATCATTAAAGTGTGCCGGGAACTAGAATTCATAATGACTACCAGAATAAAACTGCTGGTATTAATTAAGAATATAATTGCATAAAAAAAGTGAACCTATGATTTGGCCGGAATTGCAAGAACCTTCTCTTTGAAACGATAGAAGTATGTAGTAGAATCTTTTAGATTTTTATCCACAACCATACCTGCTTGAATAATGTTATTATCTCCCATAATAATTGATGGAATTACCGTTGATCGAATACCAAAATAATTATTATTGCCAATTCTTACATTTCCAGCTATCCCAGCATGAGAAAAGAAATTATTATCCCCTATTACACAATCATGACTTATAAAACTGTGGGAAGTAAGTAGGTTATACTTTCCAATAATTGCATTCTCAAAAATCATGGAATAAGGAAATATGATATTTCCTTCACCGATGTCCATATCATTAGATATGAGTACACTACCATGGAAGAAACTACCTATAGAAGCCTTTTTTTTCAATAATTTATCAATCATTTTAATTCTTAGATCAATATTCATTATTGCGATTAACACCTCTTCATTCGGTCTTGGCTCATATCCATCAATATCACACAATACCGGTGATTTATAATTGTATTTATTATAATATTCGTCGATACTCTTTTCATCTTCAATGTAACCTAAGATACGAATCTTATCATCCTCTTTGACTCTTGAATTATTATCCTCGATATAATATGTCAGTTGCGCGGCACACCCACCTGTACCCAATATAATTACGTTTCTCATAAAACAAATAAAAACTATTAACAGCCATATAAAGCAATTCAATTGATGAACTGGAATAGAACTGCTTATTAAAATTTATACTAATTTCTTACCCTCTATAAGCTTCTTTAATCCGAGTATTGTTTTTACACTTTTAATTTCATTGGCATCTAAAGATGTATTGTATTCATCATAACAAAAAGCTATTATTGATAAAATTGTCATTGAATCCCAAGCATCAAAAGATTCCAATTCGTCATTTAAACTCACCTCATCCACTTCAAGGATTTGGGCAATTGAAGATTCAAATTTATCCATATTATTTCTCTAATTTATGTTCTACTATTTCACAAAAATCTAATTTACCTATAGTCATCACTAATGATGTCCAACTCAAACCAGCACCAAACCCCCCCAAACAAAATAAAAAGGTTTGGTTTAACAATTTAGTTTCCAAATTATATGCAAGGCAGATTGGTATTGTTGCACTGCTTGAGTTTCCGAAATTTCCCACTACATTGTTAGGCATCTTATTATAGGAAATTCCCATTTTGTCCGCCAACTTTTTTAATATAAATTTATTTGGTTGATGAAAAATATAATAATCAATTTCATCCTCTTTTATTCCCGAAATATTCAATAATTTCCGTACCATCAAAGGCACCTCTCTTAGCACAAAATTAAAAACCTTATCCCCTTTCATTGTTAAGTGATCTAAGGCTCTTAAATTACCGTTACTGTCCATAACAGGCTTAGCGGTTTCTTCTGAAGAAGGCATCTTGTAACCCCCTGCAGGTATCATTATAGAATCTATTCCTTTACCATTTGAGTTCCAAGAACCATTTATTACTTTATTCAATGAATCATTTTCTACAATAGTTATAGCTGCGCCGTCTCCAATTAAGGGGCCTAAGCTCCTATCGTTGACTGATACTCTGCTACTTCTTACATCAGCATTCATTACTACAACTTTGTTTATTTCATCTTGTTCTAAAAGCATAAAAGCTTGGTTAAGCCCAACACAATATCCTGCACAGGCTTGATTTATATCCATACATATAATATCCTCTTTCAAATCTAAGCGACCATGAATAACATAACTTGTTCCTGGTACTAGATAATCAGGAGATTGGGTAATTAAGACAATTGCATCTATATCTTCTTTCTTTAAAAGTCCATTGTCAAATAGATGATTCATACCAAAGACGCATAAATCCGATACAGTGGTTCCCTTTTTTACAACCCTTCTCTTTCCGTATCCCATGATTGACTTAAGCTTCATCGATTGACCTTTCGAAAAGGTGTAATTATCGATTTCTTCCTCAAAATTAATTTCAACTTCTGGAAGAATGGCTAGTATTCCGGTAATCTTTTTATTTCTAAATTTTAAATTCATGGGGTATCTAAATATTTCCTCAACCAACTCATCATTGAATATATATTTAACAAACTTCTGTAAGAATTATTTTTTTCAAAATAGAAGACCATTGTTCAAACAATATTGTAACCAAATAAACTGTATCAAAAGGATTGATTATTCCTTAATAACGCAATTTCATAAAATAAATTTCATTTCTAGTCAAATTTCATTAAAAATTACCGGTTAAGAAAGGTTAAGATTGATTTTATATTTTTAAATCCAATGAAATAAAACTTTCTTTAGGCTATTGACATCAAGATTATAAATGTAAGTTTTAAATCTGAAATCATCATTATTTGCAATTTTAAAGAATTCAAAATACTAGATCCTTGTTTTAAAAGCGTGGTAATTTTTTCTAAAAAGTTTTATCATATTCAATTTAGGTGATGAAAAAGTGTTTATTTAAAGAATTACCCTTTAGAATTGATAGAATATTAACATAATATATAATTTTATCCAATAAAACGGGTAGATTGGTAACCATCACTTTTAAACACAAAAAACTTCTAGAAAAATAAAATCTAATTAGTAGATATTACGTTCCAGCTCGCTTCTTTATAATATTGAAAATTGCTTTGATTTTATCAAAAGGAAATTCTTAGGAGCTAAAATGTCAATCTCAATATACCTGCGGCTTAGTTAAGAATATGTGTTTATAACATAATGTTACCCCAACCAACCTTCCCGATCTAAGCTCCTGTATTGGGTGGCTTCAGCTATAAACCCGATTGTGTAAGCCTGAAATACAAAATCAGAGCTACTGCTACTCCATTCAAATCCTTGGTAAGAAATCAAATGAGCCTTATTTATCTTGAGTCCTATGAATTAAATATTTCCGTATCTTGATGAAGAAACCGCCAATCTTTTCCTAACATGATTGCTTTCTTTCGTAAAATCCAGAAAAAACTACTAAATGAAATTAAGTTGAGTAAATATCTACCATATGCTATTAGAGAAATAAAGTGCGTAACCAATAATAAATTGGACCTAATAAAATAGTGAACGTATTATATCCCTTTGGCATTTTGCAAAAACTCAATATAGCATAAAGGCTACCATAATTATTCCTATTGCAGCTACTGGCACAATAATAAGCGTATAGAGAAATGAAATGATACTGGCCTTGAAGAAAGCGCCTAACCATGAACTCCTATAAAAATTTCGTAAGGCAATCATTAGGTAAAGAATAAAAGAGAAGCAAAAAAGCACTTCAATCCAAATGGGAATCTCCCATACTTTATTAACTAAAAGTATAACGCAGAACGTTGTAAACATAAAGGTGAAGAAATAAAAGCTAAATACTAAATGATGCGCAAAGGTGGCCGGTTTCCAATAAAATATTTTAAGAAATACGGCAAAAAGTGGTAAAAGTAGAAACATTGCAATAGGTATTGTATCGTATAATACCTGAATAATACCTCCACCCTGTTGTTCATAAAACTTCAGCATTTGGGTATAGAACCTGCGTCCGAAGGCATTTTTATCTGCCTTCATTCCCATAACCTCTAATTTTTGATTTAATGGTGCACCTGCGGCGATAAGAGAATCCAACAACTTGCGTTCAAAACCAAATGATATGTTTGCTTTCCCCGAATCTGAAGTCATTACCGAATCTAACCCTACTAGTTCTTCGTCGGATAACCCTATAATCTTTTGATTTTTTTTAAGGGCCTTTCTGGCTTCTGTAATATCCAATGAATCTGCATTGACCGCAATAGAATCTATATTTATTTCCTGCTCCAACCCTTTTTTTATTACCTCAGAAACCTCATTATCCGCTTTACGAACAGTAAAGGAAAAAATAAAAAAAAAGACAACTGAGATAAAGAGATAAAACTGTGCAGGATGCAGGTATTTAAGTCGTTTTCCATCAACAAATCGCCGTGCAAGTACCCCTGGCTTTATCATAAGGGTAAGAAAACTCCTAAAGAATCTAGCGTCTATGGAAAAGTAATTTTCTATGGTATTACTAAACAAGACACCAACGGTAAGGTTGTCCGTAGCTTCCATGCCACAATGAGGGCAGTATTCAAAAGATGAATCAAATGTTTGTTCGCAGTTTTTACACTGTTCTGTGGTTGGCATATAAAAGGCTTTATCTAAAAGTACAAAAAGGTAGCATATTAAATACTATTTTTCATGCAGGCGCTTTGTTGTAAGTCACCAACTAATACTTCAAATGATTAACTTCTTTCGAAAAATCCGTAAACAACTTGCAGACGATAACAAGCCTTTAAAGTGCATGAGGTATGCTATTGGAGAGATTGTTCTTGTGGTCATTGGAATATTAATTGCGCTATCAATCAATAATTATAATAACAAAGCCACTCGATAGTTTGATTGGCTTTCTTTATATTAGAAAAGTACTAATTAATAAGATTATCTTTAAATCAAACTAAAAAAATGGAAGAACAGAATTTTAAAAATCATGGTAAACTTGTAAAAGGGTTTCATGGACTCTTGTTTATTGCGATACTAGCTTTATTAATCGGTGCTATAACCAATCTTATTCGTACCAGTATTGATAACCTGTATTTGGCTTCTTTAGTAGTGCTAATCGCTATTATATTTTTAATTATGGCATGGTTTGTACGTAGCTTTCCTTTAAAAGCACAAGACAGGGCCATAAAAGCTGAAGAAAATTTGAGGTATTATGTAATGACAGGCAAACTATTCCCTAAAGAACTAAAAGTAGCCCAAATTATAGCGCTACGTTTTGCGAGTGATGAGGAGTTTTTACCCTTAGTAGAAAAAGCTTTAAAAGAAAACTTAACGAACAAAGAAATAAAAATGCTCATAAAAAATTGGAGGGCAGATGTTTACAGGGTTTAAAATGTAATTACCAACTGTACAAACAATACTCTTTCAAAATTTCGAAAGAGTATTTTATGATCAAACATGCACAGCTCCAGTCCCGATAGCTTGTAGCTGGCGACCGCCTATCAAACTAAACCCTCATACTTGACGGTACGAGCGTCATACTGAAACAAGTTCAGCACAAGCTGCTCGCACTAGCGTTATTTTTATGGAATTTTGCCTGGCTGTGGGTAGGCTCCGCCTTTGACAAGGGCAACATCACTAATAGTATGGTGTGGACTTCGAAAAGGACGCTGATTCATCAACCCCATATTCTTTATTTTACCCACTAAGCTATGAATTTTTGTGGTTTCCAATGCCTCGTGCAGGGTCATGGGCGGTAATATGGAGGGCAAACGTTTGGCCAACATTGTAACCTATGTCCTTGTCTACATTTACCTCAACAGTAATTGTTATAGCCTCCACCCCAAAGACTGCACTTCCATAAATCTTTAACAACATAGGGAATAGTATTTTTTTTAAATATAGTAAATATTCATACAGCATTTAAATAAAGTCCAATTCGCTTTTATATAATCCGCAATTCTAAACTAATGCCTTTTAGGATACTATATACCTTTCAGTACTTTGATATTCAACATGTTTGAAATTTAGTTAAATACGTCATACATACTTGAGTATATAAGAGAATACTGCACCAACCATTTTCTCTATGATCAACCTCTTTCGTAAAATACATAGACGACTCTCCGATCACAACAGGCCATTAAAGCAAATGAGGTAAGCCGTATTACTCAAGAATTGGAATGAAGACAGAAAACAACAAGTAAATACTATTAAATTCCTGAGAAATGTGAAATATGAAGGTGCAGGCGATACGACAGGCCTGCAAGAAAGAGTAGATTATTATACGGAGTTAAATGAGACATTACTTCCAATTATTTAACAAAAAAGGTCTTTCTTAAAGATACGGGAATACCAGATTTTGTGAAACCTTCAAGTGAAATTTCAAATTCACCCAGAATATCAGAACTATAAATTTCTATATGTTGTTCCTTTTTTGTCATTTTAAACTTTGGCAACCAAATTAATTGATATCTGAAATCTGGCAATCGTTTATTATCATCCTTCAGTTCGCCTTCATATGATTGATGGTAATAATTCTTGCTTTCATTGGGCTTAAAAAGCTTGTGGGACAATAAATTATCGGCAAAATAATTTTTAAAAAAGTCCGATTTAAAAGTGGTTACATCTACCACACCCTGAAAGGTAATTGTTCCGTAAAAATGTTGATTTCTAGAGATGTTAATTGACTTTACCTTAGCGGCCGATAAATTTATAAGCCGTTCATGATCTACTATCAGTAAACCGTCTACAAATACCAGAGGTGATTTGCCCGACTCTACATAAGGTGCTATAGGCCGTACATGAAATTCTTGTTTTCCATCTTTGTTTTGTTGGATCCATACATGTTCTATAACCTCCAAAAAGGTTTCCTTAATTGATGGAAATCTGGTATATTCATCTAGAACAAATTCAATGGTACCATTGCCATAAAATCGTTCATTGGGTTTTCCTATTAAAATGGTGTCCGGTTTACTGCTATAGTATGCATTCTCAATTTGATTGTATATACTTCGCTCTTTAATTATCGAATCCATGTTCCTGTCTAATGTAAACGCTTCAAATTTTAAATCAGCCAGGTCTAACTTTTCTTCCGGTTTAAGCTCTATTCTAAACTTTTCCACATCATTGGATAAGACCTGAACAAATATCTCTTCCGCATTGTAATCCTCATTTACATTTATAAAAAACTGCCCTTTTCTATCTGTTGTCACTATCTTGAAAAGATAATCCTCTCCTGGAAATGAAACTGCTATGGCCCTATTTTCAAGGTGAACATCATTCTCTGAGTTTATTAGCTCCCCCATTAAAAGTTCACCTCTCTGTTCTGGTAAAATGAGTTTATCGATGTTATTCTTCTGAGGGTAAACCTTTTGATATTCTTCCGCAGAAGTTTTGCCCTTGGCTTCCAATTCATCAACTTTTCTGACCGAAATTGAATAATTACCTAAACCTTCCATTGTACGAGAAGTTATTTTTATTGAAATGGATTCTCGCGGCGCATAAAATGTTTCATTTAATTCTATTTGAAGGGGTGCATTACCTAAAAAGGTATGGCTGCTATTCCTTCTTACTTTTGACATAAAAACAACGGAGTCGTTCTTGTTTTTGCTTCTAAAAATAGCTTGATCACTGGTATACGGATTTAATATCGTTATATCCTCACTATAAAAATATTCCCTTCCATTATTGAGCATCCATTGCGTATACGCAATCAATTTATAGTTACCGGAAGGAATAGTGGACGGAATGAAAAAATTACTATCCCCAATACCATCCGTTAATTCAATTTTATGGTTTAAAACAACCTCCTTATCCTGGTTTATCAATTTTAGATAAGCAATTTTACTAACATCGCTCAATTGGCCTGTATTATTTTTTAAACAGTAAATCGTGTAATACAGATATTCCCCCACAAAAACAAGACTGGAATTGGCATGTAGGTAAACCTGTTCTTGATTTGGAACCATTAGACCGTTGTTCAAATCCTTGACCGATGTTCCTTGTGAATTCATTTGCAGCATAGCAAAATGAACTAAAATAAGAAGAACTACTTTTATCTTTCCCTCCATATCATTACTTTTTATTCTTCCCAAAAATCAGGAACCAAATTACTGCCATAAAACGTACTATCCCCACACGGGGTCTGTACCATTAAGAATGGCCCATATTCACTAAAGTTGTTGGGATTGGTTTGTTGATCGTAATCTTCTACATATTTAAGGGTTTCCAATTCTATAGCTATTAGCAATGGTGAGGCTCCCGTCTCTGTAATAATAGGGGGAGACACCAAAAAACAATCAGTAGGATATTTTGGTAAATTTTCACCTGGAAAAAAGTCGGTATAGTTAAAGAATATTCTTTTTTCAGAAACAGTACTTACTTGAAAAAAACCGACTACTTCTTCTTCAGGGTTTAAATCGGATTTTATATTGCCCTCTAAAAAACCAGATTGTCTTTGTGAAAAAAGACTTTCTGTACCTGATAGTGCTTCCAAGGTTTCATAATAGGAAAATGCGGCTCTATTCTGCACATATTGCCTTACTAAAATACTATAGCGGTGCGATAGTATATAATTTTCTCTATTAATAAAACGTACTGGAAATTTATTGACACGATCTTCGCCAAATTCCGTAGTATTCTCTTGGATAATGGTATTCGAGAGATTTGTATTATAAGCAACCCGTTCCTCTCTTGTCTTGGCTCTTGTAGCCACTTCCGGATTGGGTAAAGGGGAAACGATGTACGCTTCCTCTGCACTCCAAAAGGGCGCAATTATTTTATATGTTTCTTCATATTCATAACGATAGTACTTGGATTGCCCGGTGGGATCAAAGCTATCTACATAAATGAACATACCTTCCTCTGTACCACCATCCTTAAAACCCCTTGCAGCATACAAGTTGTCCATAGTTGTTTTGGCAGGTACCGATGTCTCCTCCGAAGTATAAATGTTACCATCCGAAGTCTCCACCTTTAGGGTATAGGTTAGCCCCGATACCGCAGCAAATGGACTGTTGGACCAATATTCACCTGGGAAAGTTTCACTAAATCCATAAAAACTGCCATTACTATCAAAAACCGATACCGTTGCAGTACTCACTCCCGTAATTAGATCGGTGTCCAATGGAAACGTTCGGGAAACCTTAATTCGTTGGGTTTCTTCCCAATCTGTAATGGTCGCTTCTATTACCAAAGCACTTTTAAATTCCGTGGCTTCAATTTCGAACGGATCTATACAGTTTAGTAACAAAAGTAAACTAGCACCGCAAAAACCATATTTAATTATTTTTATCAACTTTAACATGTTGTATTAGAACTTAAAATTATAAGTGATTGTTGGAACTGGAATTGAAAATATAGAGCTTTGAAAGGCTTTTAATTCCCCGTTTTCTGTTACAAAGAAAACAGAATACGGATTATTTCTCCCAAGCACATTATATACGGATATGTTCCAAAAACTATGTGCTAATTTTTTAAGCTTATGGTTGCCCTCTATGTTAATCCCAAGGTCCAATCTATAATAATCCGGTATTCTAAACTCATTACGGTTACTATAGACCACATATTCTGAATTATTAAAATTATAGCGTGCTACGGGATAAGTAACAGGTCTTCCCGTCTGATAGGACAAGTTTGCCGAAAGACTATACCTTTTGGTTAACTTATAATTTAAAACCGCACTAAAGTCATGTGGCTTGTCATAATTGGTAGGGAAAAATTCCCCATTATTTACGCGTTCCTCTGCAAATTCACTATCTAATTTTAAAAAGGAACGTGAATAGGTATACCCTAGCCAGCCATTAAGTTTTCCCGAATTTTTACGGATCAAAAATTCCACTCCATATGCCTGGCCATCTCCTTGTAGGGTCTCCGTTTCAATGGTTTCATTCAGTAAAAGCTCTGAACCTACTTTAAAATCCAACAAATTATCGGCCTCCTTATAATAGCCTTCCAAACTTATTTCAAACTGATTACCCTCCAAATTTTTATATAAACCGAGCCCTACTTGTCTTCCTTTTTGGGGCTTTATATTATTATCAGATAGTTTCCATGTGTCGATTGGGCTAATCGTAGTCGTGTTGGATAATCTATGAATATATTGATAGGTACTGTTATAACTGGCTTTTAAAGAGAGGTTAGGACTTAATAAATACCGCGCAGAAAGCCTTACTTCTGGTCCGCCATACGTATCTACAACTTCATTTTTGTCATAAGAAACAGTTTCTACCAATGTTTCCTCGTTCTTTGGCATATTCTCCTCATAAATACGCGCTTCTGTGCGTCCCAACGTTGCGAACATGGAATATCTAAGACCCACATCAATTAATAGTTTATCGTTCACTTTAAAGTTATCCGATACATAAAGTGCTGCCTCTACCGCTTTTTCAGTAGGTATATTTTTGGAATCTACGATAGAACCACTTCCATTAGGCTCTAAATTACCTGGTTGTACGTTATATAATTTTGCAGAAAGACCGTAATCAAATTTATGGGCATTACTATGCAGATAGGTAAATTTAAATTTGGCCTCCGTTTCGTCAACAATAAAGCCTAAATTAAAATTGCTATCTGAATTTCCTTCATAAGCAATATTGAATTTATAATTGCTATTGGCCAAAATTAGACTTCCCGTATTTTTTTCATTGAACTTATGGTCCCATTGAAAGGAAAGTAATCTATTATTATAGCCATATACCGAATCTGATGTAATACTAAAGGCATCATTACTATAATAACCCATAGCTCTTACCGTATTTTTGTCATTGATAACATGGGTATACTTTGCAATAGCATCATAAAAGGAAGCTTTGCTATTATTAAGTGATTCATCCTTTAAAGATCTTAATATCCATCCAGAATAGGTGCCTCTTCCGCCTACTATCAGTCCGGATTTACCTTTCACCACAGGTATTTCCAAAGTCACGTTAGATGTTACGGGGCCAACAGCCATCTCTCCAGATATTTTTTCTGTATTAGCATCTTTGGAAGTAATATCAAAAACAGAGGATAAACGCCCACCATATTCAGCCGGTATACCCCCTTTCAAAATCTTAAGATCTTTAGTGGTAAAAGGATTCAATGCCTGAAAAATACCAAAAAAGTGGGAAGGATTATAAATTACGGCGTTATCTAATAAAATAAGATTTTGATCCGTACTACCGCCCCGTACATTAAACCCTGCTGCGCCTTCACCTGCTGTGGAAATGCCAGGTAGGGTCGTTGCCACCTTTAATACATCCCGTTCGCCAAGTACCAAAGGAATATTCTTGGTTTCCTCTACCACCAACTCGGTACTACCAGATAATGCTTCTTCAACATTCTTGGCGGCATTGGCTTGGACAATAACCTCATCCAAAAATTCTACGCTCTCGTTTAGGTTAAAATTCAACTCACCATCATTAAAAACAATAACTCTTGTAGTGCTTGGCTCTATACCTAGAGAACTTGTTTTGAAAATACTTATTCCCATTGGCACTTCTAATTCATAATATCCATCATCATCTGTGACTGATCCAGAATTTTTTCCGTTTACTATAATAGATAAATTAGAGATTGCTTGACCTTGTTCTGTAGTTTTGGCATAGCCTCTTATGGTATAGTTACTTCGAGTATTTGTTAATTTTTCTTTGCCAATTCTTACTGTTCTGGTAATTGCACTTTTAGTAGAGGCCTCAATATTGGAGAATACTGGATTACTTGAAATTCTAGTATGATTGGTGTTTTCAATGATGGAGTCTACTTGTTTTTTCCCAAAGAAACCTTCTGGTAAATCTTTATAAATAATATTATTCTGGGTCAGAATTATTTTGGAATCATTAAGTACGAAAATGTTTAGATTTGTATCCTCAAAAACCTCTCCTAGAATTTGAACAAGAGTTGCTTTGGTGAAATTACCCGAGTAACTTTTTCCATCTACCCATTTTTTATCAAAGTAAAATGTGACTTCTGCTTCTTTTTCAATGTCTAATAGCAGTTCTAAGATATCCTTATTTTCAAATTCAAAATTAAATACTTTTTCTTTTTCCTGCCCAAAAACGTGAAGTCCTATAAGCAGAATGAGCAATTGTATATATTTTATCATAGATCTTCTCTCACTTTTTCGGAAATAAATGTATCGGCCAATTTGTAAAAGAAACTAGACCAAAAAGTGTCCTGATTGTGTTTTTTTAATACCGGATTAAAATAGTCATTAATAAATTCTTTCTTATCTGGCCATAACCTATTGATGTCTTTTTTAGTTCTTATTTCATGGTATTTTCCTTGGAACTTTATGAAATATTCATCCTCGTGACCAAACTCGAAATACACCGTATTGCCTTTAATTCTTTTAAAGCGTTTCTTTTTATTCTTTTTCAAGAGTGTTATAGGTTCCCTGACCAATAAGAGCTCATAAAAACCAGTCATTTGATTACTACCCTCACTTCTGGCAATATGAACAAAATCATTTTCACCGAGTTTAAAACTTTTAACTTTGGATTTAAATAAAATTAAAGTTGGATAGGGATAGTTATACCCAACATTAAAAAGAAGTTCGTCTGTGTTTAAGTCATATTTTAAAAGCACCTTATCATAAAACTGACCATCGTAGACTATTGATCCTGTTTGGAACTCACTGCTCTTGAAAAATTTATACCTATTATTAATGGTCCTATATTGTTCTATATATTCAAGCCCATTAAAAAGACCGGTATTAAATCTATTTACTTTATCGTCGAACCAGTTATAGAAGTCAGGTTCCTTTTGCGTTATTTGGCCCACCATTGATTTGAAAGAAATCATGGTAAACAATAACAAATAAATTATTGTATTGGTTTTCATAGGGTTGGTAATCCGTTTAAAAATAGCAAAAATAAAAGGGGAATCGAAATATTATAAATACAAATAAAGTTTTATGGTTTCTATAAAAAATGAACTAATCATAATATATTTAGAATTATGCCAAAAATTATTTGGCCTTAAAAATCAATAGATTTTTGGATGTATTCTTAATGTCTTCTTCATTCATCATCATTTTACGGAATTCCCCATGAATGAACATCTCTGCCTGATCCTCATAGTGCGGACTAAATGGGTTACCTGATTGTCCCGTTGGGAGAATACTCATGCTATTTTCTATATCCGAAAAGTCTATAATTCGTCTGGTTGATGGTCCTGAACTTACCTTATAAAACCCGCTGTTATCAAAGGAGAACTCCATATTATTGATAACCTCTCTAGACCCAATTACGGAAAAAGGACCTACATTAAAAAAACTGCGCAAAGAGGCTACCTTTCCTATAGGATGACCATGCTCCAAAGTGTGTACTTTGTCCCATGTCCATTGGGTAGTATCCACTCCTAAATCAGCTTTCAAGGATGTAATGGCTTCCTCAAAAGCAAGTTTAACAATTTCTTCTTTGGTTTCTATACGGTCCTTAGTTCGTATATTATCCCACCAAACAGATGTTGTTTTGGCAGCCAAAGGTGCTATACTACGTTTTATCATATGGGTTTCTAATAGTTGCTGGAACATCTCCTCTCCCAATTCGTCTTCTAGAGCGTTTTTAAGGAAGAAATAGACCCATCTGTTGTAAACTGTTCCCTCCACCATTTTAAGAGAATAACTTCCATCCCATTGGCGCAATAACGACAGTAGGGTACTCTTATCTTGGGATAATTGGGATATATCCATTGACTCTATAAGATCTAGCGCAATAGCAGTATCAACTGAAGAAGTTACATCCAGCAGCATGTTTTGGATGGCGGCCATATCCCAATCGTTTTTTGGTTCCAATAGCTGTACAATGCGTTTGGCTCTATTCTCTGGCAGGTAATACCCTGGATATAGCATCCCTGCAATAGAATCTGGTTGGTTATTGGCCGAATACACATAGTTCCAAGGAGGATTTATGGCTTGGGGATTTTCTTTAAAATCCAGATAATGAGAAATTTCCTGTTTACCAGAAGATCCATCCATGATAAATTTTGTATTAGTAGTATCTGGTAACTCATATAGCTTTGCAGAAGCCCACCAAGCCACATTGCCTTCAGCATCTCCGTACATGATATTAAGTCCTGGGGCATGAATATCGGGTAAGGCAGCTTGAAACTCGTTTAAAGATTTTGAATGACTCATCCCGTACACAGCATCCATCACCTTATTTTCAACTTTGGTATATATCCAAGACATGGCAATGGGACGCTGCCCCTTAACTTGATCCGCAATTCCATTTAAAATTGGTCCATGTTTTGTTTTTTTAAAGGTAAAGGAAACGTCCTTCCCGTCCTTAACCTTGATGGTCTTATTGAAAACCTGATACTTTTCCCATCCTTCTTTTGTTTTATATAAAGTACTGTCCAAAGGATTGGTTTCTTCATAATAAAAGTCTACATCGTCATTTTCGAACATAGTAAGCCCGTAGGCCAACTTTCTGTCATGTCCCAAAAGTGGAAATGGTATGCCAGCCATGTGGTACCCATATTTCTCGTAGGTGGGTGTGCTTAAGTGCGCCTCATACCAAACGGAAGGTTGCGCAAACCCAATGTGGGGGTCATTAGCTAAAATCACCTTGTTATTTTTGGTCTTTTCAGGTGCTATTACCCAACTATTACTTCCTATAAACTGCGGAAATGGTAAATCCTTTAGTGAATTTTCTAGCAAGGTAACCACCCTGTTCTGAATAGAATCCGAGGTCTTTCTCTTATAGTTTTTTATCCATTCTGTATTGGCATCTACCCCAACCTCCAAATCAACCAGATAAGGCATTCCTAACTTGTCTTTAATATTGGTCAACAATGGGTCTGTCTTATGAGCCATGGCAAAACTAAAGGCCATATATCCTACTGTATTATAAACATCCTTAATTTGGAAGGGTTTTTTTTGGAGTCCGGTAAGGTAAAATTCTATAGGGGTCTGCCCTTTTTCTATAAACTGGTTTACGCCATCCAAATAGGCTTCTGCCAATTGATACACTTTAGAGTTAGTATCTAATGATATAACCGACTCTGCAGAGGCATCATCTATGCCTAAGGAGAGGAAAAACTTGTCTGTCCCTACCAAATCTTCACCAAAAACCTCCGATAATCCACCACTCCCAATCCTTCTTAAAAGTTCCATTTGCCACAAACGATCTTGAGCATGTACATATCCTAAAGACCTGATGGCATCTAATTCATTGGAGGCGTAAATATGCGGAATACCATAGGTGTCAAAATATACAGAGACCGATTCAGATATACCGTTAAGCTCCTTTTTTCCTTTGTAATCTGGTTTTAGATTTTGGATAAAAATCACCAAGGCTAAAGCCATTACCCCCAATACTAAGAAGATAATTCCTATAGTTTTTTTAGTTCTGTTCACTTCCTATTTTTAGAATGAAAGATAGCCTTATTTTTAGGAAATAAAAAAGGCTGCCAATGGGCAACCTTTCTATTTTGATTAATGGAAGATACTACTCCAAAACAGTAAATTCTATCTGGGAACTATTGAACACCTTGTGCGTCTGTTTCTTGAAATCTTCTGGCTTGGCATAAAATATATTTTTCACAAACGTCTGTGGGTTAATGTCGATATAAGGAAACCAGGTGCTTTGGATCTGGATTTGGATTTTGTGCCCTTTTTTAAAAGTATGCATTACATCCTGAAGCTTTATATTTACGGCTGTTTCCTTATTGGGTACAAAAGCTTCTGGCTTGGAAAAATCGTTTCTATAACGTCCTCTAAGCACTTCACTGCGAACCATTTGGTGGTAATTGCTCATTTTTAAATACTCTTGCGTTTCTTCGTAATCTGGATGGTCTGCTGGATATACATCAATCAACTTAACCACCCAATCGGCATCTGTGCCCGTAGTGGCTACTTTCAATTTTGCCATAATATCTCCGGCCAACGTTATCGGATTTTGTAAAGCATCGGTTTCAAAAACCAACACATCGGGCCTGCGAGCGGCAAAGCGTTGGTCATCTGTCATATACTTCCTTGGCGTAAAAACTACCTTAATATCCTCGGAATAGGGCACCGGCTTTTTTGGATCACTAATGAACTCCTCAGCCATAGTGCCACTAATTGCATTTTTTTCCAAGCTTTGGTTTGATTGCAAGTAATACGTTTCTTTCTTGGTGCTTTTTGGTGGCCAAGCATCAAACTGTTTCCAATCCTTGGTACCAGTATCAAACACATAGGCCTCAGGAAGTTCACTTCCTTGTTCACCTTCACCTTTTAAAAAATAATTGAAAAATTTACTTTCTATATTTTCTTGAAAGAATTTGGAAATATCATCCCCAAAATAAACATTCCCAATAGCTTGCCTTTTATCATTCCTAGCCCAATCCCCATGACTCCATGGTCCCATTACAATAGTATTGTAATTAGAGTTTTGCTTTTCAATGGTACTATACGTCGTCAACGGTCCATAAAGGTCCTCCGCATCAAACCATCCTCCAACAACCATAACTGCAGGTTTTATATTTTCCAAATGCTGGATAATTCCTCTCTTCTGCCAAAATTCATCATAGTCTGGATGCTCTTTCAATTGCTGCCAAAATACGTTGTCCTCCTTATAATATTTGTCCAAATTAGAAAGTGGGCCATTATCCAAAAAGAATTGGTACTGGTCTTGGGTTCCAATATCCGGATAGGTATACCATTCTTCCTTGGTGGGCGTATCCTTGATATAACCAAATACCGAAGTTGCTCTCCAATAACTCAAAAGATAAGCACCATTGTGGTGGAAATCATCAAAATAAAAGTCACCTATAGGTGCCTGGGGCGATACCGCCTTTAAGGCAGGGTGGGCATCTAATAACGCATAGGTGGAATAAAAACCAGGATAAGAAATACCCCATATCCCAACATTTCCATTAGTATTGGCAACATTTTTCACCAACCAATCTATGGAATCGTATGTGTCAGAAGCTTCATCTATCTCTCCTTCCTTTTTATTTGGAATAAAGGCTCTCATATTATCATATACGCCCTCACTGTTCCATCTTCCCCTAACATCTTGATAAACCACAATATTGCCTTCCATCATCATTTTCATGTTGGGACCAATTTGCGCCTTATACTCATCTGCACCATAGGGCTTACAGCTATATGGGGTACGTTGAAAAAGGATCGGATATTTTTTTGAAGTGTCTTTTGGGGAATAAATAGTGGTATGTAATTTAATACCATCACGCATGGTAATAGTCACTTCCTTTTTGGTATAATGTTCCTTTGCTACATAGGTTTCTACCGAGGATGTTTTGGCGTCCCCTGGCATCTCTTTTTCAAGGACTTTTACATTTCTACAGGAAATAGCCAGAAACATGGCAAAAAGAAGAATTAGATGTTTTTTCATTAGTTGAGAGCTTTAGTTTGGTTAAAGGGATTATCTGATGCTAGGGACCTATAGTTTTCTAAACCGGTTTTCAACCAAGTTAAATAGGTTTCCTTATCTGTATATTGAATGGAAGAATTAAGAACTTCCAAATTAGGTGAAAGCAAAACATAATAAGGCTGGGAAGCAGCATTAAAATTCAAAGTTTGGAAAGTTCCCCATTTCTCTCCAACTGTTTTAATGGTCTTTACCCTTCCTGATTCATATTTAAAATCAAACTGCCCCTGTTCTGGTAACGGTTTTCGATCATCTATATATAGGGAAATCAAAACATAATCCTCTTTTAATAATGGATAAATATTGGGCTCACTCCATACGGTTTCCTCCATCTTTCGACAGTTGACACAGGCCCAACCCGTAAAATCCAATAAAATAGGCTTATTTACTTGTTTGGCATAAGCCAACCCCTCATCAAAATCTTTAAAACAATCAATCCCCAAAGGACAATCGCTCTCTTGTTCAAAAACACTATAAAACTCAGGAGGGGGGAAACCACTCAAAAGTTTTAGATCGGTCACTTTTGCCAATCCTAACATTAAATAAAGGGAAAATGCGCCGCTCAAAATGGCAATACCCAATCTTGTTTTAGATATTTTTTGTTTTGAACCATCATGCGGAAAACGAAATATCCCAAAAAGGTATAAGGTCATCAATAAAAATAATAATATCCATATTCCTAAAAATATTTCCCTTTTAAAAATTCCCCAGTTCCCAACTAAATCGGCATTTGATAGGAACTTAAAGGCTAGTGCTAACTCTAAAAATCCAAGTACCACTTTTACAGTGGTCATCCAACCTCCAGATTTAGGAAGAGAATTTAACCATGCAGGAAATAAGGCAAAAAGAGCAAAAGGTAAGGCCAAGGCTACACCAAAACCTAACATTCCGACGGTTAAATTTGTGGCCACATCACCATCAGCTAGAGCCGTACTTCCCAATAATCCTCCAAGGATGGGTCCCGTGCAAGAAAAGGAAACAATGGCCAAGGTAACGGCCATAAAAAAGATACCAAAACCACCCCCTACTTTAGAGGAGGCAGAATCCATTTTATTGGCCCAAGAACTGGGTAGCGTCAATTCGTAATACCCAAAAAAAGAGAACGAAAAGAAAATAAAAATCAAAAAGAAAAATAGGTTTAACCAAACATTGGTAGCTATGGTGTTCAGAATCTGCGAATCTACCGAATCAAACAAATGAAAGGGTAAACTCAATAAGAAATAGATGAGAACAATAAAAAAACCATACAACATGGCATTAGTGATACCCCTTGCTTTTGGTTGTGATTGTTTGGTAAAAAAAGAAACCGTTAATGGGATCATCGGGAAAACACATGGCGTTAATAAAGCTATTAACCCTCCCAGAAATCCAAGTCCAAAAATCATCCATAGACTGCTTCCTATATCGACGATGTCGGCATCCCCGTTCAATAAATGCTCATTCTTAAGGTCCAATATCAGTGCCTCACTAAGGGCTTGACTTCGTTCGTCTACCGCTTTTTCATTTACCATCACCTTCTTACCGCTCAAGGAAATATTAAAAACTTCATCCTTGGGAATGCATACTTCTTTACAAATTTGATAGAATAAGGAAATTTCTAATTGGTCTACACCGGGATCTATCAGTTTGATTTTTTGGGTAAAAAGGGCTTTATTTTTGAAGAAAATTTCATCTACTTCAAATATCTCACTGTATTCTCTAACTGTTTTTCCTTCCTTTGCTTCCCCTACCAATTCATAGAACTCTCCTGCTTGCTCAAAAGTAAATTCACTTGGCTGTGATCCGCCTTCGGGAGTAAATTGGGAGTATATATGCCATCCGTCAAGAATATCCCCTTTTATCACCAAGTCATATTCTGTATCTGAAATCTTATTCACCTCGTAGGACCAGACTACTGGGTTATCCTCCGTTTGAGCAAAAACAGATGTAAGTGCAAGTACTACTAGTATCCCAGAAATAAAATTCTTCATTCTTGTATGCTAATTTTTAATATCTTTTTAGTGCCTTTAGTTACTTTAAATCGTTCATCTCCCCTCTTTCCCATGATCCAAACGATGTTATCCTTGGAACACAATAACCATTGTTTTTCCTTGGAAATCTGGTCCATTTTTACATCTTTAAAATACTTAGACACTTTTTTACTTCCGCGCATGCCGAAGGGATAAAAATAGTCTCCTTTTCTCCATTTTCTTACCATCAAAGGATACTTTAACGTTTCTTTATCTACATAAAGTATGGTATTACCTGTCTCTTCAATGCTATCAACAATAGCTAAAGACATTTTTATAGGTTCCTCTATTTTTTTTTCCTCTTCCTGTATCTCATATTCCAATCCTAAAGGAATTGAAATTTCCTCTAAAAGTAAATATTCCCTATGCTTCAAAAGCCTATAGGTTTTGGAACGTACTTCCTTACCCCCCATTGCTGTCATTAAAGACTGTACGTCATTCCATTCAACAAAACCATAGTCATGGAAAAGAGCATATAAATAGCCCTCTATGGGATTCAATTTTAATAATTCTGAGATCGAGATCTTGATAACATCCGTTTCCTTGATAAAAAGTTTTCTTTTCAATTGTTCAACATAGTCCTCTGCAATCCCTGATGACTGTCTTAAAAAATGTTGCGTCTGATTAAAATTCGAAAGAAAAGTAGGATGCAACTCCTTCAAGAGAGGAACAATTTGATGTCTAATCTTATTCCTGAGGTATTTGGTCTCCAAATTAGAGCTATCCTCTCGCCACTCTAATCCTTTTTCCTTGGCATATGCGGCTATCTGCTCCCGTGAATATTTCAATAAAGGTCTTGAAATACTTTCTGTTTTTTCTGGAATTCCAGTAAGTCCATCAATACCTGTACCCCTAGATAGATTGATAAGAAACGTTTCTAAATCATCATCGGCGTGGTGAGCCGTAACCAAAGTCTTCCATCCTTTTTGTTCCATTAAAGCATAAAACCAATCATAGCGAAGCTCACGCGCTGCTACTTGAAGAGAAACTTTATTTTTACTCATGTAATCTGCTGTATTAAAGCTAATTACATGTTCCTCTTTATTAAATTTCTTAGCTAGTTGTTTCACAAAAGTTTCGTCCCTATCACTTGCATCTCCCCTAAGTTGAAAATTACAATGGGCCATTGCAAAATTTAAACCAGCACTATGGCACAGGTGGGCAAGTACCACGCTATCGAGCCCTCCACTACAGGCCAATAAAAACCTCCCTTCCAACAAGTGGAAAAAAGAGGAGTTAATATGATTTTTGAATTCTTCTAACACGCCATAAATGTACTCAAAGTTGCTGCGCCAACCAATTATTGATATACTCCAACATTTCATTACGGCATATATCTTTATGTAGCTCATGGTAGCCCCCTACCATGAGTTTTAGTGTGGTAGTACTCGCATTTTGGTGAAAGGCTTCGGTCCCCTTATAATCTATTATTGGATCCACAGTTCCATGTAACAATAAGGTATTTACCTTTAGTAAATTACTGTTCTTAATAGCCCATTCCCCTGCCTCCATGACTGGGAATGAAAACATAGGACTTACTTTATCGTGCACCAAAGGATCATTTTTATAGTTCTCTACTTCTTCTGGAATTCGTGAAATACCCATTGGATCTAACCCCGATGATAGTGTTATGGATGGGTATATTTTGAGCATGACCTTTCCCAAGATCATTTTCCATTTTTGAGGGGAAAATGCCAAACGGAGATAAGGACTTGTTGCTATTATGCCACGAATATGATGCGTTCTTCTTAAGGCGTAATTTAAAACCAAATTTCCACCCATGCTATGGCCGTATAAGAATAAAGGTTTGTCTAGATAGCGTGATTCTACCCTTTCAATGACTACATCCAAAAGATCCAATAAGGTGCTATAATTGGGGCAATGACCTCGTTTTCCCGAAGATTGTCCGTGACCTATATTATCATAGGCCACCACGGCAAGTCCCAAATCTTCTAACTGAGGAATCACATCTTGCACATATCTCCCATAATGCTCACCAAAACCATGGCATACTACAACCACTCCCAAGATTTCTTTGGGTTGGGTAAACATAATGGAAATACTATATTTTTTAAAAGGTAGCTTGTATTGTTGGTGCATTTTTGTTTGGTCGTGAATTAAAAATAAACAAATAATTTGAAATTGTCACCAACTAACACTAGCCTTCCAGAACCATTCTCATGGCCTTGGCCTTTAATAGGCACTCTTCGTACTCCATTTCAGGAGATGCCTTTGCAGTAATGGCACTGCCAACAGAGAAGGAAACGTATTTTTTTGAGGCATTGTAGAGAATGCTTCTGATAATCACATTAAAATCAAAATCTCCTTCTGGTGTAAAATAACCCACAGCGCCACTATAAAGTCCTCTTTTGGTAGCCTCCAATTCCTCTATAATTTTCATGGCAGAAACTTTTGGAGCTCCTGTCATGCTGCCCATTGGAAAGGTTTCCTTAATGATTTCCACTGGATTTCTATCCTCATCCACTCTAGAAGAAATTGTGGAAATCATTTGATGGACTTGTTCAAAGGAGTAGACTTTGCATAGTTCTTCAACAATCACACTCCCTTTTAGAGCACTTTTAGATAGGTCATTACGCACAAGGTCAACGATCATTATATTTTCAGCCCTTTCTTTTGGATCCTTCTCTAGATATAGTTTCAACTTCTCATCCTCCTCTATATCGAAAGACCGCTTTGCTGTGCCCTTAATGGGTTGAGAAATAATTTTAGTCCCCTGCTTTTTTAAATAGCGCTCAGGCGATGCTGAAAGCGCGTAACTTTCATTAAATTTTAAGAAGACTGCGAACGGAGGCTTGGAAATGGCATTCAGTTTTTTAAAGGTCCGCAAGGGATTAATATTTGTATCTTCTGCATAAAATTCTTGACAAAAGTTAGCTTCATAAATATCGCCCCTGTGTATACGCTCCAATAATTGCTTAACTCTGTTGAAATAGTCATCCTTAAAAATTCGCAATTTTATGCGAATGGTTGCCTCAATGGACGATTCGAATTCTTCGAAGTGAATTTGATTTGTTATGGCACTGAAATCTTCCTGTATCTCATCAGCCACCATATTCAGGTAACAAAAATTAATTTGCTCTCCTTGAATTCGTATAATGCGTTTAGGTTGGAAAAAATGTATATCGGCAAAGCCAAGGCCATCAAAATTAGATGATGAAAGTTGCTCCACATCATTTTTTAGGTCGTAAGACAAGTAACCGAAAAGCCAATCCCCACTCCCACTTTGATATGTTTTTAGTTCCTCAAAGGCGTTGTGTTGGTCTGTAACCATAGAAGTAAGTGCATCTGCGGCTAAAAGCCCATCAAAGGAACTGTAGGCTCCACTATGCTCATTACTATCTAACCATACTATCTCATAGAACTGCTGGGCCCATTTTAATAAGGCCTCTTTAAATTTAGGGATATCGGCAACTTTAAAATTGACTTCTGTACGCAAGAGTCTGTTATAATGTTTTTAAAAAACCTTCTAAGGTCTCTTGGTGGGCTTTTTTCAATGCCGCATCCAAAATTCCCTTTTCATCAGCAAAATTATCATTGAAGGAAGGCAAAGAAAAAGTATTCATTATTTCGCCTCCAAATCTAGGAAGTGTATCCTTTACATAAGTCAACGAGGAGATAGCACCTCTTTTCCCGGGGGAGGTAGACATCAGAAAGATTTTTTTGTCTTCCAAAAATCGCTTATCAACACGGGATAACCAATCCATTAAATTCTTGAAATAAGCAGATGGTGCGCCGTTGTGTTCATTAACAGAAATGATCAATCCTTCTGCTTCTTTAATATCTTTTTGGAAACCGACAACTTCATCAGGATAACCATTTTCATTCTCCGAATCGTCACTGTACATAGGCAGCGGGAAACCGGAAAGGTCCTTTAGTTTTACCTTCTTTTCTCTAATTAAATCTGCTGTGTATTTTACCAATTTAAAGTTTATGGAACTAGAAGAATTACTTCCCGCAAATGCCAAAATGGTTGCCATAGATTTTTTTTTTACAAAAATACCCTAAAATAGGCAAACGTGCGAGTATTTTATCTAGTTTTGCAGTCGGAAACATCCAAACACCCTGTTAAACAAGTATATAGGGTAATTGATACTCGTGATTTAAATGAAAGACAATAAGTACCGCTTATACTTCGTCGATGCCATGCGCGCTTGGGCTATTTTAATGATGTTGCAAGGCCATTTTGTTGATGGACTTTTAGATAACGCTTACCGAGACAATTCCAATTTGGCTTTTTCTATTTGGCAGTATTTCAGGGGTATAACTGCACCAGTCTTCTTTACAGTTTCTGGTTTTATCTTTACCTATTTATTGGTAAGAGGAGATCAACAAGGATTTGAAAACCCTAGGGTTAAAAAAGGAATCAGAAGAGGGCTTCAATTGTTGTTATTTGGATACATCCTTAGGTTAAATCTATTTGGACTACTGAAAGGCGAAATTTATAGTACTTTCTATCTGGTAGATGTTTTGCATTGTATTGGATTATCCATTTTAGGAATCATTGGGATTTATTTGTTTTCCAGTACCAAAAAGAAATTTGTACTTCCATTGATACTGTTTTCCACTACAATTATTCTATTTGTTTTGGAACCACAGTATAAGTTTATGGATCACATTTACTTACCAGATATGTTGGCGAATTATTTTACAAAAGCTAATGGTTCTGTATTTACCATTTTCCCTTGGTTCGGGTATGCCACCTTTGGTGCTTTCCTTTCCTTAATTTTTACCAGATTTAAAGATAGCAGATACTTATATCCTGTTGCCATCACAACAGCATTTACCACTGGCTTTGGTCTTATCCTTTATTCTTCAATTTTTGTCAACTATTTAGCACAGACCACAGGCCTACAATTGTTCGCGGAGCTCTTCAAGAATAACTATCTTTTTATTAGACTAGGAAACGTCCTTGTTGTTTTTGGAGTATTTATGACCTTAAGAAGGTTTATGTTGAACAGTACGGTACTAAAAATTGGTTCTAGTACCCTATCTATATATATGTCGCATTTTGTGATTTTATACGGCAGTTTAACTGGCTTAGGTTTTTACGCCTTTTTACACCACTCCTTATCTCCGTATATTGTAATTCCAGGAGCCTTATTCTTTATGATTGCTTGTGTTTACAGCGCTTTAAAATACGAAGACAATAAGGTGGTCATAAAATCAAAAGCATGGGAATTGGCGCAACAATTCACAGCGAATGCAGACCCATGGATTACATTCTCTTATAGATTGATCAAGGACACTTTATTTAAGGTAAAGGTGACCATCATCAAGCTATTTAGATTGGTTAAAAATTAAGCCTCTCTATTTTTCACTGGTTCTCTTTCCATTACTTTTATGCTCTAAAAAATAATTATGAGCGAAAAGAAAGTTTACGCGCCAATAGCCGTAGCATTAGAAAAAGATAAAAAATATGCCTGGTGTACCTGCAGTCATAGTAGCAACCAACCCTTTTGCGATGGTTCACACCGAGCACATAATGCAACCCCTTCTTTAGGTTTTGCCGTAGAGGAAGATAAAAAAGCATATCTCTGTACTTGTAAACAGACCAACAATCCGCCCTATTGTGACGGATCACATAACAACTAATAAAAAAATCCCATCAAGTTTTTCTTGATGGGATTTTTTTATTTAATCAGGTGTGTTTTAAATATGCAAGGCCCTGTCCCCCGTGGCGGCCAAGGCAGCTTCTTTCACAGCCTCCGCATAGGTTGGATGCGCATGGCTCATTCTTGAGATATCTTCGGCAGAGGCTCTAAATTCCATAGCAGTGACCGCTTCAGCAATTAGATCTGCAACGCGAGCACCTATCATATGTACTCCCAATACTTCATCTGTTTTCTTGTCTGCAAGAATTTTGACAAATCCGTCTATGTCCATACTCGCTCTAGCACGACCTAAAGCTCTCATTGGAAATTGACCCACTTTAAATTCAATACCAGCTTCTTTTAACTCCTCTTCCGTTTTTCCTACAGCAGCCACTTCTGGCCATGTATATACAACACCTGGAATTAAATTATAATCGATGTGTGGTTTTTGTCCGGCTAAAATTTCAGCAACTAATGTTCCTTCCTCTTCAGCTTTGTGCGCCAACATAGCACCTTTAACCACATCTCCTATAGCATATATATTTGAAACATTAGTCTGTAAATGATCATTCACGGCTACTCTACCTCTTTCGTCCAATTTTACTCCTGCTGCTTCTACATTCAAACCAGCAGTATATGGGCTACGACCTACGGCAACCAAACAATAATCGGCCGTAAAGGTTACTTCTTCTCCTTTTTTATCATCGGCTTTAACAATTACTTCGTCACCTTTCCTTTCAACAGATTTTACTTTATGAGACGTGTTGATCTTCATTTTCTGCTTTTTAAGAACCTTGGTCAGTTCTTTGGAAAGTGCTCCGTCCATACCCGGAATAATACGGTCCATGAATTCCACAACGGTTACTTCAGCACCTAATCTTTTATACACCTGCCCCAATTCTAGACCAATAACACCACCGCCAATGATAATCATGTGCTTCGGAATCTCTTTTAGTTTTAATGCTTCTGTAGAGGTAATCACCCTTTCCTTATCCACTTTAATAAATGGCAAAGTTGAAGGTTTGGATCCAGTGGCAATAATTATGTTCTTAGCCTCTATGGTGTCGGACTTACCGTCGTTCTTTTTTATATTGATATGGGTAGCATCTTTAAAGCTCCCCATTCCTTCAAAAACATCGATTTTATTTTTATCCATCAAAAACTGTATCCCTTTGGTGGTCTGATCCACGACGGATTGTTTTCTAGAAATCATTTTCTCCAAGTTCACTTTTATCTCCCCAGGTATCTCAATACCATGCTCCTCAAAGTGCTTTACGGCATCTTCATAGTGATGGGATGAATCTAACAAGGCCTTAGAAGGTATACAACCTACATTAAGACAAGTACCACCCAAAGTAGAATACTTTTCTATAATTGCTGTTTTCATTCCTAATTGTGCGCAACGTATAGCTGCAACATATCCTCCTGGGCCTGAACCAATAATGGCCACGTCGTATGAACTCATAAATATTCTTAATTTTTAAAACATCACAAAATTAGTATTAATTTCTGATTTAGAAACCTTGAAGCTTCCAAAGTTCTATTTTTTAGGGGTTACTACATAGGAATTGCGGTGGTATGTTTAACCTCTGTGATCACAAAAGAGCTCTGAGTACTTCCTATATGGTTGATGGCCGTTAACTTCGCTACCATGAAGTCTCTGTAGGCCTCCATATCACTGACATGTATTTTTAAAATATAATCATAATCCCCACTGATGTGATAGCACTCCACCACCTCTTGAAGCTTAAGGACTTCCCTTTCGAACAGGGTCACAAACTCTTTGGTGTGTTGTGCCAATTTCACATGACAGAGGACCACAAAGGATTTATTTACTTTTTTCTTGTCTACCAAGGCTACATACTTTGTAATACACCCTGTCTTTTCCAAACGCTTTATGCGCTCATAAACTGCCGTAACAGATAGATTCAATTGGTTTGCATACTCTTTGGTGGTCTTTTTACTGTCCTCTTGCAAAAGCCCCAATAATCTCACATCAATTTCGTCAAATTTCATTCCGATTCTTATTCATTATTACGTACGCTAATCAATAATTAGTAACATTAAAATCTACTAGATAGTAATTATATAGGTTTATTTTCTAATAAAACTAATAAACATTGACAACAAAACTAGTATTTCTTACTTTTAAACTATAAAAATAAATTTATATGGATTACAAAGCTTCAGACAGTGTACAAGATTTGCAATATTTTGGCGAATTTGGAGGGGTAAACCCCTCTATTTCGGACTCTTCAACCTACACATTCCTGTCAGCCAAGACCATGTTTGACACCTTTGAGGGAAATACGGAAGGATGTTATTTGTACAGCAGACACTCTACCCCATCCAATTTATATTTAGGCGAGGCTTTGGCCGCTTTAGAGGGTACGGAATCTGCCAATGTAACTGCCAGCGGTATGGGCGCTATTACAGCTGTTATTCTTCAACTCTGCGATTCGGAAGATCATATCGTTAGTAGCAGGACTATTTATGGAGGCACCTATGCCTTTATGAAGAACTTCCTTAAAAAGTTTAAAATTGGAACTTCTTTTGTAGATATTACCAATTTAGCTTTGGTTGAGGCAGCCATTACCCCCAAAACAAAAATGATTTACTGTGAAGCAGTGAGTAACCCTTTGTTGGAAATAGCCGATATCAAAGCGCTTTCCAAACTTGCAAAAAAATACAATCTTCCACTTATCGTGGACAATACCTTTTCTCCACTTTCCATTGCTCCTGCTAAATTAGGTGCAGATATCGTGATACACAGTTTAACCAAGTTCATAAATGGCAGTAGTGACTGTGTAGCTGGTGTTGTATGTGGTACTACAGATTTTTGCCTTAGTCTTAAAGATGTGAACAATGGTGCTGCTATGCTATTGGGAAGTACTTTGGATAGCCTAAGGGCAGCTTCTATCTTAAAAAACATGAGAACCCTTCATATCCGCATGAAAAAACATAGCGAAAATGCTATCTATTTGGCTGAGAATTTTACTGAAGACGGATTGAGAGTAGTTTACCCGGGATTGAAATCACATCCTAGTTACCAGGTAATGAAAGATCAAATGACGGAGGAGTATGGTTTTGGAGGGATCTTAACGTTGGACGTTGGTTCTTTAGATAATGCAAACGCTCTTATGGAATTGATGCAAAAAAAGAATTTGGGTTATTTAGCGGTGAGTCTTGGTTTTTACAAAACCTTGTTCAGTGCCCCAGGAACATCTACTTCTTCCGAGATACCAATGGAAGAACAAGAAGAAATGGGCTTATCCAATGGATTGATCCGTTTTTCTATTGGCTTGGACAATGATATCCACAGAACATATAAGACCATGAAAAACTGCATGTTAGAATTGGGAATCTTAAAAGAAGCTAAATTGAGCAAATAAGCAAAATTCAAAACACTTGCAGAACAATTCCCAAAATCGTAATATTACGAGGTAACTAACATACCTTTCATGCAGAGTCAAGACATTAATTCACTTAAACCAGAAGATGAAAATATAGTTGAAAACAAAGAATTAAACATATGGGAGGCCCTAATTCCAGTATTTGCGCTGGTAGGGATGTTAGCTTATAATGTCTTTGTTTATGGAGATGATGCCCTTAGTGGCTCTAACCAATTTATATTGCTTATGGGAGCCGCAGTAGCGGCAATAGTTGGTGTCTTTAATAAGGTATCCTATGACCAAATGCTGGCAGAGGTAGCTGAAAATGTAAAATCGACCACTGGGGCCCTGCTGATCTTATTAATGGTCGGGGCCCTTTCTGGAACTTGGTTGATCAGTGGAATTATTCCATCCATGATTTATTATGGGTTGCAGGTTTTAAACCCAACCATATTTTTAGCAGCCTGCGTCATAATTTGTGCCGTAATTTCTGTGGCTACAGGAAGCTCTTGGACCACATCGGCAACAGTGGGAATTGCCTTGATTGGTATTGGTGAAACCCTAGGAATTTCATTGGGAATGACGGCTGGAGCCATCCTTTCAGGAGCCTATTTTGGGGATAAAATGTCCCCATTGAGTGATACAACAAATTTAGCGCCTGCTATGGCCGGGGGTGAATTGTTCAGTCATATCAAATACATGTCGATTACCACCATCCCTACCATCACTGTTACCCTTTTAGTTTTTATCATTATGGGATTTACTATTGATACGACGGGCACAGCCGACACCCAAGCCATATTAGATTCTATTGACAATACCTTTAATATAAACGGATGGTTGTTTTTGGTACCTGTAGCAGTTATATTGCTAATCTTAAAAAAAGCACCACCCTTATTGGCTTTATTGATAGGTACACTATTAGGAGGGGTGTTCGCCTTAATTTTTCAGCCCGAAATAGTAATGGGAATAACCGGAGCGACTAAAATGACTTTTGAAGCCGGCTATAAAGGTATTATGAATGCTATCACTATTAGTACAGATATAGCAACAGAGAACCAAGCCCTTAATGACCTATTTTCGTCCAAAGGCATGGCCGGAATGTTGGGCACTATTTGGTTGATTGTTTGTGCCATGGTCTTTGGAGGTATTATGGATGGTATTGGAGCCCTTGCCAGAATAAGTAGCGCTCTTTTAGGCATGGCCAAATCTACCTTTAGTCTATTTGCTAGTACCGTAGCCAGTTGTTTGGCTTTGAACGTTACAGCTTCCGATCAATATCTGGCCATCGTTGTTCCTGGTAAAATGTTTGCAAAGGCATATAGAGACAAAGGACTGGCCCCAGAGAACTTAAGTAGGACTTTGGAAGATTCCGGTACTGTAACCTCTGTGCTGATCCCTTGGAATACTTGTGGGGCCTATCATAGTGGTGTTTTGGGTGTTGGTGTTGGTGAATATTTCTTTTATGCCATCTTCAACTGGCTTAGTCCATTTATGACGCTGCTATTTGCTGCTTTAAAAATTAAAATCAAGCAATTATCGACCACAGAGCCTGCATAGTTTTTGCGCATTAAAAGTCTATCAAATCTAATTTTATACTCGGTTCCAAGATTGAGTTTGAAAATAATTAGATTATTTGAAAATTCATAAAAATGAAATTCATAATTACTTTGCGTAAATTTTAGTATTTTCTTAAAATAAACTCCTTAAAAATAACGTGTCGTCAAGGATTTTAGCTTTGTTCCTTTGGTATTTATAAATATTATTCTTGCATAGTATTTTCCAATCCCTCTGCCGTAGAAGAGCCTTATTTAAATGTAATTTTGTGGAAAAAATTAACACTTAAAAAAAGAAAATATGGCATTTGTAGGGAAAAAATTTCCGAATTTATCAGTGAACGCGATGAATGAATTGGGTGATACGTTCAAGATCAATGTTTTAGAAGAGGCAAAAAACAATAACAAAAAGGTGTTATTGTTTTGGTACCCAAAAGATTTCACATTTGTCTGTCCAACAGAATTGCACGCTTTTCAAGCTGCTTTAGGAGAATTCGAAAAAAGAAATACCTTGGTAATAGGTGCTTCTTGTGATACTGCAGAGGTTCACTTTGCATGGTTGAGTACAGCAAAAGACAACGGAGGTATCGAAGGGGTTACCTATCCTATCTTAGCGGATAGCAATAGAAACTTGGCCTCAACATTGGGTATCTTGGACATTACCAACGAACAGTATGATGATGAAACTGGTGTTGTAACCGTTGATGGTGACAATGTGACTTATAGGGCTACTTACCTTATTGATGAGGAAGGAACCGTATTCCATGAAGGGATCAACCATATGCCCTTGGGAAGAAACGTAAACGAGTATTTGCGTTTGGTAGATGCATACACACATGTTCAAGAAAAAGGAGAGGTTTGTCCTGCAAACTGGGAAGAAGGTAAGGATGCAATGTCCGCCGATAGAACGGGGGTTGCCAATTATCTTTCTACCCACGCAAACTAGGTTAGATATTTTAAATTATATGCTTGGAGCGATTGCTCCAAGCATTTTTATCCACTCAAAAAATTGCAATAGTTATGATATTAGAATTAGAAAAAGATAATTTACAAGAGATATTGGACAACAATACAAATGTTGTAGTTCAGTACTCGGCAACCTGGTGTGGCAATTGCCGTATCATGAAGCCCAAATTTAAAAAAGAGGCTTCCATAAATGAAAATATAACCTTTGTTATAGCGGATGCTGAAAAATTTCCCGAATCAAGAAAACTTGCTAATGTTGATAATTTACCAACTTTTGCAGCCTTTACTGGGGGGAAATTAAAGAATCAGGTTCAAACGAATAAATACGATGTTTTAAAAGAACTTATCAGTGAAATTACCTATAATTAAACACCTCACCACGTTCATCGAGGAGAAAGACGAGGATTTTGTGATTGAGACCATTGAGACTTTGGAAGCACTTACCGAATTACCCTCCTTAAAAGATGAAGAATTGGATGTTATTGGAGAGCTTATTTCCAATATGTACGGAGCATTGGATGTTGCCAAAGCTATAAAAGAGGGCACCCCGAAAAAAGAGGCATTGAACCAATTTATGCAGCGCGTACTTGGTGCAATAGACAAAAAATAATATAATCACTTTAAAAAAAGTCCTTCAATGTTTTGAAGGACTTTTTTTGTGGTCAAATCCTCCACTTTAATACATATATTTTATAATTTCACCACGAATTTTAAAACTTCTTCAAATGGCTATAATTACTTTAAAAGGAAATAATATCAATACCTTGGGAGAACTTCCAGTAATAGGAACAACAGCTCCAAATTTTAATATGACAAAGACAGATTTGTCACCTTCAGCCCTTACCAATTATAAAGGAAAGAAAGTGGTATTAAATATATTCCCAAGTATCGATACAGGTACATGTGCCCAGTCGGTAAGACAGTTTAATGAAGAGGCCGCTAAATTAAATAATACGGTGGTTTTATGCGTGTCTAAAGACCTCCCTTTTGCCCAAGCTCGTTTTTGTGGAGCAGAAGGAATTAATAACGTAGAAATGCTTTCTGATTTTAGAGAAGGTAGTTTTGGAAAATCCTATGGCTTGGAAATCACGAACGGACCACTTCAAAGTCTACATTCTAGAGCAGTTGTTGTTATAGATGAAAATGGGCAAGTAGTATACAACGAGCAGGTACCTGAAATTGTGGATGAGCCCAATTATGGTGCTGCCCTTGAAGCCCTTATGAATGCCTAAGGAATCGTTTCTGAAAAATAGAATTAAAGGGGTAGGTTTTGCCCTGCGTGGTGCCTTATTACTTATCCGGACGGAAGCGAGTATTAAGGTTCAGATTTTTATTGGGCTTTTGATGACTGCTGCCGGATTTTATTTTGAAATCTCAAACACGGAATGGATTTTACAGATCTTCGCTATCGCCATGGTCTTAGGGGTGGAAGGGCTCAATACTGCTATTGAAAAATTAGCCGATTTTGTTCAACCCAAATATGACGTTAAAATTGGATTTATAAAAGATGTCTCAGCAGGTGCAGTTATGTTGGTATCCATTGCAGCATCTATAATAGGTCTCATTATTTATTGTCCAAAAATTTTTTAAAACTATTGTAGAATCGGCTTCCGTACTAAATTTGTAATTTAGCCGCTAAGAATATAAGATTTAATGGCAAAGAAGGTAAAAAAGTCAAAGCCTATCGCTACAAAAAAAGGACGGTCACTAAAGTTGTCCAAAAAAAATAAAATAATATTGGGAAGCTTATTGATGCTTTTCAGTATAGCCTTGTTTTTTTCTTTTGTCTCCTTCTATTTTACTTGGCAGGCAGACCAAAGCCTCTTGAGTGAGTTTTCGGACAGAAACGAGCAAGCGAAAAACCTCCTAAATAAATTTGGGGCCTCCATTAGCCATTTTTTTGTGTATAAAGGGTTTGGCTTGGCTTCCTTAATATTCACCTTTCTGTTTTTTATTACTGGATTGCACCTATTTCTTAGCCTCGATAAAAAAGGGTTGTTAAGGAAATGGATCTGGGGCCTAATCTTTATCATCTGGATATCCATTACACTTGGGTTCTTTGCAGAAAAAAGGCCTTTATTGGGAGGAATTGTTGGATACGAAATGAATGATTTTCTACAAGACTATACTGGCAAAATTGGGGTGTTCCTTCTATTGTTGTTTGGTTTAACGGTTATCTTTGTCCGCTTATTCCAATTTACTCCAGAAACCATCATTAATTACTTTAAACAGAAAAGTAGCTCCCTGGGGACCGACTTAAAAACAAAGCCTTCTAAGGCAATAGATCAGAGTGACTTAGCAGAAGTACTACCAGAGAAAGAAGAAGCCCCTCAGGTCATTGATACCTATACCCATAAAAAAGATATACCCCCATTACAACTAGATGATACTGAAGATGGATTTAAGGTAGAAGTCGGCAAAAGTGATGAGGAGGATGATATCGCTATGGAAGTGGAGAAGATCAAAGAAGAAGTTGAAGATACCGATCTTTTGTCGAATAAATTGGTGGAGGATTTTGGAGAATTTGATCCAACCCTCGAATTGGGGAACTACAAATTCCCTACCATAGAATTACTGGACCAACATGGCGTTGGTGGAGGTATCACCATCAATCAAGAGGAACTAGAAGAAAACAAAAACAAAATTGTAGAGACCCTGCGGAACTACAAGATTGGTATCGCACAGATCAAAGCAACCATAGGGCCAACAGTAACCCTGTATGAAATAGTACCAGAAGCTGGGGTTCGTATTTCAAAAATTAAAAACCTAGAGGATGATATCGCCTTGTCCTTAGCGGCATTGGGAATCAGAATTATTGCACCAATCCCAGGAAAAGGCACCATCGGTATTGAAGTTCCGAATAAAAATGCTACCATCGTATCCATGCGATCTGTGATTGCATCTCCGAAATTCCAAAAAGCAGAAATGGAACTGCCTATTGCCTTTGGAAAAACCATTAGCAATGAAACCTTTGTGGTGGATCTGGCTAAAATGCCTCACTTATTAATGGCAGGTGCCACTGGACAGGGAAAATCTGTGGGATTAAATGCAGTATTGACCTCATTACTATATAAAAAACATCCTGCCGAGGTAAAATTTGTATTGGTAGATCCCAAAAAGGTAGAATTAACTCTTTTCAATAAAATTGAAAGACATTTCTTAGCCAAATTACCGGATGTAGAAGAAGCTATCATTACGGATAACACCAAAGTTATCAATACATTAAATTCACTTTGTATTGAGATGGACGATCGCTACGAGCTTTTGAAGCTTGCCATGGTCAGAAATATTAAGGAGTACAATACAAAATTTAAGGCTAGAAAATTAAACCCTAACGACGGACATAAATTTCTACCCTATATCGTATTGGTTATAGACGAGTTCGCAGATCTTATTATGACGGCTGGCAAGGAAGTAGAGACTCCAATTGCAAGATTGGCACAGTTGGCAAGAGCCATAGGGATACATTTAATCATTGCCACACAAAGGCCATCCGTTAATGTGATCACAGGGATCATCAAGGCGAACTTCCCCGCTCGTATTGCGTTTAGGGTTACCTCTAAAATAGATTCTAGGACCATACTAGATGCCCAAGGAGCCGACCAATTAATAGGTAGAGGGGACATGTTGTTCACCCAAGGAAATGACGTTACAAGAATTCAGTGTGCCTTTGTAGATACTCCAGAGGTAGCCAAAATAACAGAATATATAGGCTCCCAACGCGCATACCCAGATGCTCATATGTTACCTGAATATGTAGGTGGAGATGATTCTGGCACAAGTCTTGATAATGACATATCGGAAAGAGATGCCATGTTTAGAGAAGCTGCAGAGGTGATTGTGGTGGCACAACAAGGTTCCGCCTCATTGATACAACGAAAGCTTAAACTAGGTTATAACCGTGCAGGGCGTATCATAGATCAATTAGAGGCAGCCGGAATCGTAGGTTCCTTTGAAGGTAGCAAGGCCAGACAGGTTTTGGTGCAAGACATGTATGCGTTAGATCAACTATTAGAAAATGAAAAAAAATAACAAAGTGATGAAAAAATTATTTGTATTGGCATTTGTCTTGACCTCCAGCTTTTCCATGGCACAAAACGCTGCAAAGGCAAAGTCATTATTGGACGAAGTTTATAATAAGGTGCAGAGTTATAAAAACATCCATGTAGAATTTAAATATGCGCTTCAAAACACCGAAGCCAACATCAATCAAGAAACTAGAGGTGATGTCACCCTTCAAGGGGATAAATACCTGTTTAATTACTTAGGTTCACAGCAATTGTTTGATGGTAAAAAAGTATATACCATTGTCCCTGAAAATGAGGAAGTAACCATAGAGAACAAGTCTGAGGACGTAAATACCGTGACTCCTTCCAAAATGCTAACTTTTTATAAATCGGGACATAATTATGATTGGGATGTGCTTCAAAATATACAAGGAAGAAAAATCCAGTTCGTTAAATTGACCCCTATTGATACCCACTCAGAAATTAAAACCATCTTATTGGGCATTGATATTGGGACAAAACACATCTATAGACTCATTGAAACAGGAAAGAATGGTACAAAGACCACCATCACTGTTAATTCTTTTAAAACTGACCAGCCTTTATCAAAAACCTTATTTACATTTGATGAAAGCAAGTACAAGAACGAAGGGTACTACATTATAAGAAATTAGAAAGTTGAGGATACTAGACCGCTACATCCTATCGAGGTTTGTCTTTAATTTTGTCAGTTCGTTTGTCATTTTGATGTTTATCTTCATTTTTCAAACTATTTGGCTCTTTATTGACGATTTGGCTGGTAAAGGCTTAGATATTGCCATCATTGGTAAATTCCTATTTTACCTTATACCCAATCTTACGGAAAAAGTACTCCCACTTACCGTCTTACTTTCGTCCATCTTAACGTTCGGGAGCTTTGCCGAGAATTATGAATTTGCTGCCATGAAAGCCTCTGGAATATCCCTACAAAGAGCCATGTTGCCCCTTATTATCTTAGTGGTGTTTTTGGGAGGTGTGACTTTTTATTTTGCGAATAATATTATTCCGGCCTCTGAACAAAAAATTTACAATCTAAGAAAGAACATCGCTAAGGTGAAACCCGCCGTGGCCATTTCGGAAGGGGTCTTCAGTGATTTTGAAGGTACTGGCATGAATATTAAGGTTGACAAAAAATCAGGGGAGAATGACCGATTTTTAGAAAACGTTATTATCCATAAGAAATCTAGAACCAATATCAACAATACGGTCATCAAGGCCAAAACAGGAGAATTAGTAAGCAGTGAGGATTCGGATATTTTACAATTAGTGCTGCGGGACGGACATTATTACGAAGATGTACAAACAAGATCCAGTAGTGACAGCAAAAAACATCCTTTTGCCAAATCAAATTTTGAGACCTATACCATAAATATGGATCTTTCCGAACTCAATAATGTGGATATGGAGGAAGAAAGAGACGTGAGCACTGATAAAATGAAAAATATATCCAGACTCAGTAAGGATATAGATTCCTTAAGAGAAGACAATATAAAAACCGTTGAAACCTTTTCTAAGAGCATAGCTAATAGAATGGGAGCGTTTATTCCTCTCTCAAGGCCAATGGATAGTCTAACTCGTAAAAAACCAATGGACAGTCTTTTTGTTCCCTTGATGGCAGATCAATCTAAGGCTCCAGATATTGAAAAGGTGATAGATCTTTACCCTCAATGGCAAAAGGCACAACTACTAAGCTCAGCCAAAAACTCTAGCAATAACATATTAACATCCGTGGAAGGCAAGAAACAAGAGCTAGAAGTAAAGTATAAAATATACAACCTTCATATCCTTTCGTTACATAAAAAATATGCTTTGGCACTCTCTTGTGTAATTCTCTTTTTTGTGGGAGCACCATTAGGCGCCATTATAAGAAAAGGCGGACTAGGATTGCCCATGGTTATTGCAATCATCTTGTTCCTAACCTACTATTTTATTGGGGTATTTGCAGGAAACTATGCTAAAGAAGGGAATATAAATCCGATCCTTGGTGCTTGGCTATCTACCTTGATTATGTTGCCTTTGGGTGTATACTTGACCAAAAGGGCCACGGCCGACAAAGGATTAATGACTTTTGGAAATATCACTGATTTTTTCAAACAGTTTTTCAAGAAAATTTTTACTATCGCAAAAAAAGTTAATACCCATTATGACACATAAGACACAGCTGAATACAATTGAGGAAGCTATTGAAGACATTAAAAACGGTAAGGTAATTATCGTTGTGGATGACGAAAATAGGGAGAATGAAGGGGATTTTTTAGCTGCAGCAGAACTAGTCACTCCAGAACTGGTGAATTTTATGGCTACCCATGGCAAAGGTCTTATCTGTGCTCCTCTTACCGAAGGGCGTTGCAAGGAGCTAGGGCTTCATAGAATGGTGAACAACAATACAGATCCTTTGGAAACTGCATTTACAGTTTCTGTGGATCTTAGAGGGAATGGGGTTACCACTGGGATATCGGCCGCTGATCGTTCTAAAACCGTTATCGCATTGACCCACTCCGATACCAAACCTCATGATCTGGCAAGACCAGGACATATTTTCCCATTGGTGGCCAAAGAAGGTGGTGTATTGAGAAGAACAGGACATACGGAAGCAGCCATTGATTTTGCTCGCTTAGCCGGACTGCAGCCTGCGGGTATTATCGTAGAAATCATGAACGAAGATGGCACCATGGCCAGATTACCTCAATTGATGGTAGTGGCAAAAAGGTTCGACCTTAAAATTGTATCCATAGAAGCACTGGTCGCTTACCGAATGGAACACGACAGCCTGATTGAGAAAAAGGAGGATTTCAATATCACTACGCGATTTGGCGAATTTAGATTGAGAGCTTATAAACAGACCACCAACAACCAAATACATATAGCTCTTACCAAAGGGTCCTGGACCAAAAATGATAAAGTACTTACCAGAATAAATTCAACCTTGGTCAACAATGATATTTTGGGAACATTAACCAATAATCCCGATAAGAAATTAGAGGATATGTTTAATGCCATCAATACTGAAGGGAGAGGTGCCTTTGTCTTTATCAATCAGGAATCTCAATCCTTGAACCTATTGGGTCGACTTTCAGAGTTGAAGGACCTGCAACGAAAAGGAGTTTTAAAAGCACCCAAAATAGATATGGATGCCAAAGATTTTGGTGTTGGGGCCCAAATATTGCATGACATTAATATTGCTAAGATTAAATTATTGACCAATTCTGCCCAAACAAAGAGAGTGGGAATTGTAGGATACGGCCTAACCATAGAGGAATACGTGGGATACTAATTTCTTCTACTTACTAAAATAATATTCAGTTAAAGATTTTCGCGAATGGTTTTGGCCATCGTTTCGGCGCGCTGTTTCACCTCTTCTTTGGTCCAGCTCAGTTTGATTAAACATGATATGGTTCTTCCCATCCAATGATCTGATTTTGAAAAATCTGCCTTTTCATAATTAGGAAGATGGTCGTAGACTTTTGAAGGAAGATACCCAAGTGTTTTTAAGTGCTTTAAATGTGCCCATTTACGATGGTAATGCCAATTGTTATCGTACCAATAAAAACAAGCGTCTACTCCTGCTTTGGATAGCGAACCATGTACCTTTCTGGCCTGTTCTTCGGAAGGAAGGAAAAAACTAATAAAAGAATAATTTTCAATGCCATTTTCAGGCACTGTCCTAAAGGTGATTTCAGGAATTGTACTTAACGCCTTTTTGATTGTGTTGTAGTTTTTTTCTTGTATGCCTAAAAAAGTATCTAGTTTCTTCAATTGCGCCACACCAACAGCTGCATGTAGCTCAGAAATACGGTAGTTATATCCTAAAAAAGGATGGGCTTCTGCTCCCCTATCGGTACCTTCGTGGTCATGGCCATGATCAGAATAGTGATCAGCATTTTTATAATAAGTTTCGTCGTTAGTAATAATGGCGCCACCCTCACCACAAGTTATGGTCTTTACATAATCAAAAGAAAAGCAGCCCAAATCCCCATAACTCCCCAAAGGTTTCCCCTCATAAGTGCCTCCAATGGCTTGACAGGCATCTTCTAATAATAATATACTATGTTTATTACATAGATCCCTTAATGCTCTTAAATTAGCCATGGAACCACACATGTGCACTGGCATGATCACCTTGGTTCTGCTTGTAATGGCTTTTTCTACAGCCTTAGGTTCTAGGGTAAGGGTATCATCAATGTCCACTAAAATAGGAACCGCTCCCAAGGCTAGTACCGCTTCAAAACTAGCTACAAAGGTAAAGGTGGGCATGATCACTTCATCCCCTGCTCCTACCCCAGCACTAGCCATGGCTACTGTTAAGGCAGCCGTACCACTGCTTACCAACTGAGCGTGGTTCACTTTCATTCTTTTTGCAAGGGCCTTCTCCAATTCCTTAGCTTTCCAATGGCCATTTCGCTTACCATCAAAACCATAACGCATTAAAACACCGGAATTGAGAACATCATTAACTTGGTCTCTTTCCTTATCTCCAAAAAGTTCAAATCCTGGCATAAAATATAAATCGTAAAAAATTAATCTAATTCGGTTTGGAATATTTTATCTATATGGGACTTACCAATTTTAAATAATATCTATAATACTATCCTTCAATGGGCGTCTTACCTTTTTCATCTCTGCAAACATATCGTCTTGCGCCCTATATCCAACAGGCAATACCAGCACAGATGAAAGTCCAAATTCCTCTAACTCTAATAATTCATCATAGGCAGAGGGTACAAACCCCTCCATGGGACAAGAATCAATTTCTTCAAAAGCGCAGACCGTCAATAAATTTCCCAATGCTAAATAGGCCTGATTGGTAGCCCAATCCTTTACTTCCTTGAAGTCTTTTTTTGAGAATGAACTTACTAAGGCATCTTCAAAAGGATTGATAATGCTTTCACTAGTTTTTCTGATATTTTTTACCCTATTAAAATATTCCAAAATAAAATCTTTATCAACTACGCGTTCTATGCAAATGATTAAAACATGGGAAGCTTGAAATACCTGTTGTTGTCCATAAGAACTGGCTACCAATTTTCCCTGCATCTCCTTGTTCTGCAATACTACCATTCGAATAGGCTGCAATCCATATGAGGTGGCCGTTAGATTGAATGCTTTTTTTAATCTTTCTATTTTCTCGTTTGAAAGTGTTTTTTCTGAGTCGAACTTTTTAACAGCATAACGCCATTCTAAATTTTTAATACTATCCTTCATTTTCTCTTCTATTATAGCGATGCTTCAAAATTGTGTATGTTGAAATTCTATTTTCTCCATTATTAGGTAACAGCTTCTATCTTTTAACTACACTTCTACCACGAAACCAACTGTCAAAATTACTACTATTTTCTCAATTTTATTTTTAATACTGGAAAAAAGAACTGGTGTGTTACAAATATACAAACGGATAAAGCTAAGTATAGACTAATGGTCCGTAATTCTAATATTGAATGTGGTAATAATTTCATCTATAAAAATTCTCAAAAAATATTTAGGGATTACAAAAAAGGTTTATATATTTGCACGCGCTAAGATTATCTGGAGAAATGGCAGAGCGGTCGAATGCGGCAGTCTTGAAAACTGTTGAGGGTCACACCTCCGGGGGTTCGAATCCCTCTTTCTCCGCTTAAATTTGATGCTATTTGGTGTCAATTGTTATCAAAAGCCTGTGAATTATATTTTCACAGGCTTTTTTCATTTTCTCCGATACCAAATAAATGCATATAATATCAAATAAAAGGTGAGGTATTCGGTGAGTAAATTTGTAAAAAATTACTCACCGATTTAGCACTTAAAATACTGATATACTACAGCCAGTTTAAAGCTATCAAATTTTTCAATAATGCCTAGTGTCCAAGACGTTTTCATGAAGCGCATTGACCGACATGGAGCGAAGCAGAATGGAGAGGCAATGTGATGGAATGGATTTAATGTAAGAAGTTCTAATGAGGGCTGAATTCGCTGAGTAGTTTCAAATGAGAACACCAAAACAGTACATTTTAATAGAAAAAACATAAAATGTTGGAGAGTGTCTTACTTGCTCCTACTATTTGGTGATTTATTATCAAGAATTGAGGTATATAAATTACAATTAAATCCTAAAATTATTAATGGCTATAAGCACAAATCAAAATGTTTCACCTATGCTTTCCCAGCATAAAAAGAGCCCTCAAACTGAGGAGTTTTTAACTGCTAATTGAAAGACTGTAAGTAAATCCTTGGAGAATCTAGCTCTTACACCAAGCACACAAGATCCTAATTCTGGCATGTCATCCAATTCCAACACGCCTGTATTATTTCAATCTTTATCTATTTTTACTTGCCTAAATCATACGCCCATTTTTTATGCGTGTATAATTGATTTTTTGTATACATATTTCAGGACGGGTCAGTTGCTAACGTCTAGTCTATGAGCCGTTCTAATGGCTTATATACATTGTTGTTATGCGTTTATTTCAGTAATATCTATGGGTTAACTTCAATTATTAATAAAATTTAAAATAGGAATCATAAAATCGTCATTTACATTTTGATAGATTGCATTGTGTCCATAATTATCAATTAATAATAATTGAGCATTGTTTCCAGCATTTTTAAATATTTTCTCACTGTTAGTAAAAGGAAGCCTATTATCCGCTCTACTATGAACTAAAAACAATGGTAAACTTGTTTTACTTGCATTTTCCATATTATTCCAAACATCAGGAAATAAAAATGACAAACTACTTGGAAGATCACCACTCGCTATAGCTTCTTCTCTGATTGAAGAAAAGGGAGCGTGAACTAATAATTTTGAAGGTGCTGGAATAAGTTTGTTGGCCATTTCTAGCAAAGGACCACTCCCCAATGAATGCGATAAAGCAATACGTTCAGAAGATTCTGGGGTAAGTTGTATATATTGTTTGTAAGCAGCCAGGATGTCTTGATTTAAATTCTCAATACTAGGAGAACCGGTACTGCTGCCAAATCCGCTGTAGGAAAATACAAAAGATGAAAAGCCTTTACTCTTAAGATAGACTTGTATTTCCTTCCATTCATATAAGGCTTCGGCATTTCCAGTACAAATAAAAACGGATGGAGCCCCCTTTGATGTAATTAAAAAGTTTGCATTCAATTGACGGTCATTTGAAGAAATTTTTAAGTTGACAAAAGGTATTTCCTCAAGAATTCCCTCTTTTTCGGGAACCACTTTAAAAACAGCATTATTTATCTCTAAAATAGCCAGTTTTTGAAAGCCAAAGAATCCAGCAATTCCTACTAACAATATTATCAATATAATTTTATTCCTTTTTTTCATTCTTTTATTTAGTTTTTATTCCTCACAACATTTAGGCTAAGATTCCGATGTTGAGATTTGATATTTATCAAATCGAGCTTGGGTTCATGCCTGTCTAATGTACAAAACTTTCTGAATTGTAGTAAATAAACTAAACAATAAATTATAGCCCTTATTGTAAGCAGTTTTTTATTTTTCTTTCAGAATCATTAAGCAGAAAGAAAATTCATCATGAATTTTTTCGTCGAAAATATTAGCTACGGTTTGCACTATATAATTTCCTGGTCCATATTCTCTTTTCCAAAGTTCCTTATCCGCAATGTCTTCAGCCATTTCGTTAGTCACTTTTATAATATCTCCAGCTTTTGGCTCGTTTAAAAAAGTATAGTTAATCCAAAAGCGACCACTATTATTAGACAATTCCTCTACACTTTTATGAATCCAAACTTTTGATATATACATACATTTAATTTATTGAATCTGTTTTAACTAGTTCAGTTAATTTCTCATTTAGTTGTTTGAGTCCTTGATTTTGTTTTTTTATTAATTTAAACTTTATCTTCTTCTTTTGAAAGTTCTTTATTGATTTTGAAAAACAAAGATTTTGATTTTATTAATAAATCTTCAAAGTGCCCAATCAAATAACCATACTTGATATAATAATTTATTTGCGTGTCTTCAATGAGTTTGAAGGATTCTGAATTAGGGTCATTTATAAATTCCCAATTTGTCCCTTCAAATAACCTTTTTTCATCATACAAATCAGGAACATAATATTTTATCCCAACACTTGCTGATTTACTGAATATTTCTCTAGCAGTAAAATTGTTTATTTCAATAAAATGGTCCGCTGCAATCTGATATTCGCGATATAAATCAAGTATTTCTATTTTTAAACTTTCATTTTGAAATATATTTGTTAATCCAGTGTTTTTCAATTCCTCATAAGTACTTGTCTGCAGCACTAAACTTTCCGTAACATAACTTTGTAAAATATATAATTGTTTGAATTCCTTTTCTGTTTTTTGAACATTATATAATTGATGGACAAATTGATAAATCTTAGCCTTTTCACCTTTTAAGTATTGCATCTTATTTTCTAGATACAAAGTGTCCTTTTCAAGATCATTTTTGAGCCTGATTAAATAAGTCAATTCAATTTTTTCTGCTTTTCTATTTTCGTTCCAATTATTAATTTGTAGAGCAATCAAAATTCCAATGACAACGAGAATTATTTCACCAACAGCATATATCAAATATTTGCCGAATTTATTATCAGTGATCATATTTTGACGAATTTTTGTAAAGAATTTTATCATTAGGTAACGGTTGGTTTTAATGAAGCACAACGTTTAGGCTATGATTTCGTTGTGGGAAACGTCGTAGACTTTTCCACTTATGAAATCAGGCCGTTTGATGGTTACTATTATTGTTTTATGTATGATGCCACAATGAATTATAGCCCATGTTGTCCAGTCGTTTTTTGATTTTTTTTTTAGTCGTTTAGAAAATTTCTGTCCGAGTCGCATTAGTTTATTTCTTTGAATCAAATAAAATATTGTCAAGATGCTCGGCATTATGAACATAGTTATAATCCAGAATGACTTGTTATAAATATTGTTCTTCAACATATCACTAAATACGATTATCCAGGTCGAAAAGAAAAGTATTAGTCCGACAGTTAAAAATATCTGTGAAAACTCCCAATGTTGAACTTTAGCTAAAGCACCAACGATTGTAAGCAATAGGTTTCCAATTACTAAAGACCAAACAGTCTTGATGTCAATTTTAAAGTCTGTATTATTCAATTTTAGTGGTTGTTATTTATTTTTCAGCTTTTCATTTTTAAATGACGCACAACGGTTTTGTATATGAAAAGTAGCGCTGAAAATAAGCGATAATTTTCGGATGAAACACAAGCCGAATTTTTAAATTTTACTAATTATTTTATTTTTGGAAATTTGTCAAATTTAAAAATTTGGTGACTTCCTAAAAATGCCCGAACCTTCGTGTTAGCAACGACTCGCGCTATTTTTTATATACGTTGTTGTGCTTTCGTTATTTTTTTAATCTTTTAATTTCTTTATCAATTTCGGTTATAACTGTAATAGTTTTTTCCAACATCATATATGAGTAATTCTGAAAGTTTTCGTTTTCAGCTGTAATATGGGATAATGTATTCAGGAATTCTGTGTCTCCTTTCAAGTCATTATAATTGTTCGGTATTTTATGGTCAATATCTTTTGTTGTAAAAAGCCTTTTATTCAGCATATTGTATGTGTTCGAGTAAACCTCACTTTTTAAATCTCTGATGTGTGAATTAACTAAATACGTCTCATCATATAATTCAATAATTTGTTTTCTTAATGAATCGTTTTTTAGAGAGTGAAGACCTTTCGATTTAAGTGTTTCATATGCCATTTGTTGAGGAAAAAATACTTCATATCGATTAATGTTTCCAAAACTAAATTGAAGTGAATCATTAAAGGTTGAATTATTATCTTTTAATAAAGAAAGAATGTGTTGATTTCCTGTAATTATTATTGAGTCTCTCGAAATCAAATTATCTATCTTGATTTTATTATTAGCAATGTCGTTATAAAGACCGGATAATATTTCCAATTCCAAGTTAGACTCTTTTCTGTTTTCATTCCAATTATTAATTGATAGCGCAATTAAAATTCCAATAACAACAAGGATTATTTCTCCAATTGCATAAAGTAAATACTTACTGAATTTGTTTTCAGTCAGCATTTTTTGTCTAATTTTTCTAAAGAATTTTATCATTGGTTAGCGGTTTCTGATAATGAAGCACAACGCTTCAGCTATGAGTTGTGCGGAGGCAAGGAAACGTTTTTGTTTCTGTCTTCGCACGTAGCAAAAGCTTTTTGTTTTGATTTATATTTTTTCGCCAGAGCAATCCCGACGCTTCGGGAGAAAAGATTTTGCGGACATAGTAAATATACGCTTACTTTAGATTAAACACCAAACCCCCGCACTACTTATAGGTATTGTTAGCAACAGTTATTTTAGCTTTTCAATAATCTTAATTATTTCATTTCCCTCTCCCATTTTCAATTCTTCTTCTCCTTCTTTACGTTCATATGGAATTCCACCTTTCACATATTTTAAGACGCCATTTTTATCTAAAAACAAATTCATCGGATACGCTTGAATTCCTAATTGGTCAGTAAAATCTTTAGCATTAATTAGATGTTCAAAGTCAAACGGATGCTTTTTTAGAAAATTCGTTACATCTTCTTTTTGTTCATAAGTAATTGCAATAAAGTTAAAGTCATCTTTGTACTTTTCTTTTATCTTATTCAAGACTGGCATTTCGTCTATGCAAGGTGCACATCTTGTAAACCAAAAATTTAACATAGTTGGTTTACCTTTTAGTTTTTCTGAATTAAAGTTTTTATCCACTAAAGTATTTAAGTCAAATTTTAGGAATTCCTTGTTTTTATATTCAGACAATGGTCCAGAATTCATTAGATTTTCAGACTTTTTATCACTAATAGCAAAAGTTATTCTTGAAATTATAGAATCTTTTTTAGTTTCTGTGTCATTGATAGTAAAACTCCCATATAACTGTTTTTTCATCACGTCACTCATTTTAGCAACTTGTTCAGTTAGCATTTTATTCGCTTCAGCTTCTGTAATTCGATTTTTTCCATCAGTAGTGTAGTAAGTTGTTTGAGAAAATGAATTGATAGAAATTAAGAGAAATAATGTTGTAATTAAATATTTCATATTTTTTTGTTTTAATTGTTGCTAACGTTTCAGCTATATGTAGTGCGGAGGCAAGGAAGCCTTTTGTTTCTGTCTTCGCACGTAGCAAAAGCTTTTTGTTTTGATTTATATTTTTTAGCCAGAACAAAATCGAAAAGATTTTGCGGACATAGTAAATATACGCTTACTTTCAATTAAACACTAAATTCCGCATTACTTATAGCGTTTTAGCTAAGCTGCGTTTCAATGCAGTTTAGGTTTTGTTGGCAATAGTTGTTATACTAGTTCTTAATTAATTCTGTTAGCTTTTTCTGTGAATCTTTATATCCTAGTTCAATTGCTTTTTGGTAGCTTTTTATTGCGTCCTTTTTTAGGTCATTTGCCTTATATCCATCACCTAATGAATCCCAAAGATTACCATCGTTAGGGTATATTTGAACATTTATTTTAAATAACTCTAAAGCCCATTCCAAATTTTCATTAGATTTTAATACTAGATTTCCAGTTGTATTTAAAGCCCCTGAATCTGTAAAATCATCAGCGTAATTTTCTTGAAGTAATATAACGAGCTCATTCGATTTATCTGTTGGATGTTGTTTTATATAATTCATCATAAAGGAGTATATATTGTCTTTTATAGGTTCAGGGACATAGGTTTTGTCCAAAATCATTTTTTCAACAACACGAGCAATGCCCTCTACTCTTGCGCTATTTGCGTTTGTAGCATATACTATGTACATATCCTCCTTAGGATACCATATTAACGAATGTGCAAAAGGTCCGTTAGAGCCATTATGAGATATTCGTAATCTATCGTTTTCTATATTTTTAACCCCCCAGCCATAGCCATAACTATAAGTACTATTGGAAGACGAAACATAAGGCGTTGTTAATTTTTCGAATGATTCCGGTGTTAATATCTTATTCTTTTTCAATGCTTTATACCAAAGAAGCATGTCATTTTGAGTTGAATTAATACCGCCATTCCCTTTTAAGTGCCAATTGACAGCTCCAGCTTCTTGATAACGAGTAACCGTTGACTCCGTTTCTATTATATTTCTGTTGTAACCATGAGACAGCTGTTTTGCATCCCATTTAGGCAGGAGATACCCTGTTTGTAACATTCCTGCTGGTGTAAAAAGATGCTCGTTTAAGAAAGCTTCGTAGGATTGACCAGAAGCTAATTCAATGATTCTTCCCAATATGCTATAGCCAGTATTAGAATAAGAATATTTTTCACCAGGCTCAGCTAATAATTTACTCGCGAAAATTTTCTCAAAAAAGTCCTTTTGCGAGATTTCTGAAAAATCTCTTCCAAGAGATTCTACAAAGCCTGCAGAGTGAGTTAACAATTGGTGTATTGTAATGCTTTGCTTGTCAATTGGTAGCTCAGTAAAATATTTACTTAATGAATCCGTAACATTTAGTTTGTTTTGTTCAACAAGTTTTAAAATTGCTGTACTTGTGAATTGTTTTGTGTTAGAACCAATGTCAAAAATAGTGTTTGGGTTATTAAGAGTTTTGTTGTCCTTGTTTGCCCACCCATAACCCTTGTTAATAATTAATTCTCCTTCTTGAATAACTAGAATTGCTCCTGAAAACCCATTGGTAGTTCCATTACTCAAATAATTGTCAATTTTAGTAAAAGTGTTTTTCGAATTTAAATCTTCTTGAGCATTTGAAGTTAATGTTCCAAGAATTATTAATGCAATTGTCGAGAAGATAAGACTTGTTTTTTTCATTATGATTTCTAATTTCTTAGTAAGGCGTGAAGAATTCAAAATAGGTTACACAATTTTCATAATTATTGCCAACGCCTAGGCTATGATTTCGTTGTGGGAAACGTCGTAGACTTTTCCACTTATGAAATCAGGCCGTTTGATGGTTTCTATTTCAGTTATTGGCATAATGCACAATGAATTATAGCCATTGTTGTATGCCGTTTTAATTTAATTTCACTCATTACTAGGTCTTATCCCAAAAATTAGCAAATAACCAATCATCCAAAATTCTCCAATGGTTGCGGGTAGAATAAGAAATCTATTGAAACTAATATCAATTCCTGTGTAGCGGATAACGGTGGTAATTAGATAGCCTATACCCCCTAAAATAATAACTCTCCCTAACCAGACAGGCATTCTTTTAGATTTGATGACTATGTATCCCATTGGAAACAGCCAAAGCCCAAAGAATAGACCACCAATACCCCAAGCATTTGATATTATATTTTGAAAAACCTGAATTAGTACAACTTTGTCTTTCATAGCACTTATATCAGAATTTGCAATACCTATTGCGGAGGCCATTGAAATTGCACTTATCATAATGACTAAAGCATTCACCATTCCCCATATACCTAGAGTCCAAGCCTCCCATTCATAATTATCTTTAAATAATTTGAAAAACCAAACTGCGGTAAGTGCCTGAGATATTACGATAGCAAACTCTAACAGCAACCTAATTCTTGCAGTAGATTCTAATTCTATCAAATTCGTTAGCGTTTGTTCAGGATTACCAGACACAAATATTTGAGAATGAAAGACCATAAACCCTAAAATTCCTGAAATGGCCATCATTAAATACCACACGCCAGTTGTTCTTGCAGTTTTAATCAATTGCTTTTGTTTTTTATTTACACTCATAGATTATTTGCGTTTGTTAAAAAATGAATTTAAAAATTTAGTTATTATTATAACTTCCTGTTACATGTAACACTATTCCACTTTAGGCCAATTCCATGCTTGATAAATAATCATTGCAAAAACAAAAACTTCTATAAGATTGAATAAAATATAAAATGTGTGCCATTGACTACCTAAAGTAGAAACGATAATTAAAATAGACATGCTTGCATATAAGGCTGCAATAGAAATATTCAACCATTTATTAATTTGTGTTTTCAGAAAAACGGACAAAAAGATCATTAACGAAGGAATAATTAAAATCACAGAAAAAATAACCAAAATCTCAGGAGATGTTGGTCCCATTGGTGTTTGAAGATCAATCATTTTCTCTAACTTTTTAGGTGTCATCAGCTGAAAAAAGTCAGCATATATATACAAAAACATTAATGCAGTCCAGAGTGCTGCTAGTTTAATTTTGATGTTAACATTGTAATTGGTCAATGATTTGGAAGAGGTCCTTTTTACACTCATATTTGTTTACTTTTAGTAATTCATACTAAAATTTGACGATGTAACAGGGTAATTGTTACAGTTTTGCCCTAATGGCACACAAGTGTTACTATATGAAAAGTAGGCGATTATGAAGCACTAAACTTTTAGTTAAGCACAAAGTTTGATACGAGCCAAAAGCCTTGATTTTATACCTGTTTCGCCTATTTTTTATATACATTGTTGGCGATAGTTTTTTTATTAAAAGGGGTTGGTTGCCCAAATGTTTAGTTCTTGTACAAACCCTTTATCCCGCATTTGAACAACAGACACAATGGAATGAGCTATTTCTTCAGGACCTAATTTGTTAGGCATCTCTTCTCGTTCCTCTCTTTTTGGGTCGGCAAAAGCTGTAGCTACTTCACTTGGGTTAACCAAAGAAACTCGTATGTTGAATTTACGTAATTCAGCTTGCCAAGATTGTGTCATTCCTCTTAAGGCAAATTTTGAAGCAGCATAAATACTTCCTCCCGCAAACCCCTTTTGACTTGCGCTAGAACCGATATTTATAATGTTGCCATAATTTTGTTTTTTAAATGTTTTTACAATTTCTTGTGTAAGTAGAGCAAGTCCAAAAACATTAGTCGTAAATATGCTTTGCAAATCTTCTACGTTTATTTCACCCAATTTTGAAAAAACGCCTATTCCTGCATTATTTACTAAGACATCAATTTTTCCACCCAAAAGCGATATGGCTTTTTCAGCCATTTCATTAATCGTATTTAAATTGCTTATATCAAATAATAAAGGAATGGCCCCAATTTCAGTAGCAACTTGATTTAATTTAATTTCGTCTCGCCCTGTGATCACAACTTTAGCTCCCCTTTGGATAAATTGCTTTGCTGTTTCTTTGCCAATTCCTGAACTTCCTCCAGTAATTAAAATTCTTGAATTATTTAGTTCCATTTCTCGTTTTACCTTTTTGAATTATTCCTAATGTTAGTTATTTCATCTTAATTGTTATTTTTCCTTTTACACGACCAGATTTTTGGTACTGCAAAGCTTCTATTGATTCTGAAAATAGAAATTTCTTATCTATTACAGGTCTAATCAGCTTGGCTTCTGCAAGTTTTGTTATATCAGCCAGTTGCTTTCCATTTGGCTGCATAAGAATCAACTTGTAATAGGCTGATTTATCCTTGATTCTCTTTGTGATTTTTCTTCTTTTTAACGATAATATGAAACGAATGATTCCATTAAGTTTTAGTTCTTTTGCAGTTTCTTTATCAACTTCTCCGTTAAGACTAACCACTTTTCCTCCTTTCTTTATTACGTCAAATGCTTCTAGCGTATAATTTCCACCGAGCGTGTCGTATACAATATCAATATCCTTTACAATATCGAGATAGTTTTCCGTTTTATAATCTATAACTCGATCTGCCCCCAGTTCTTTAACCCAAGAAACATTTTTAGTACTTGTAGTCGTATAGACATATGCTCCTTTACTTTTAGCATATTGAATAGCAAAAGTTCCTATGCCTCCAGATCCCGCATGGATCAATATTTTGTCACCAAATTTTAAATTTGCTTTATCAAAAGATTGTATTGTCGTTAGGCCAACTAAAGGCAAGCTAGATGCTTCATTGAAATCTAAGTTGGCAGGCTTGAGGCTAACTACATTAGCAACAACTGCAATGAATTCCGCAAATGTTCCTGGAGAATCAGAGGGCACTCTGGAGTACACTTCATCTCCAACTTCTAAATGATTTACCTTAATGCCTTTCTCAATTACAACTCCAGAAACATCAAAGCCAATGGGAGCTGGAAAAGTCAGTTTACTTAACTGCTTCATTGCTCCCTCAATAATTTTGTAATCAATGGGATTTATACCCGCAGCATAAACTTCAATTAATACTTGATCATCTGAAATAGTGGGTTTTTCTATTTCGTTAAAATTTAAATTACGTTCAATATTTCCGTATCCTTTTATTTGTAATGCTTTCATTTTATGTTCTTAATTTCATTTAATGTTGTAAGTAGTTTATTTAATCTTTACCACAATTTTTCCTTTTGCTCTTCCTGATGCAAGGTGTATGAATGCTTCGATGCTCTCGGAAAATGGATACACTTTGTCAATGATTGGTTTGATCTTTTCATCTTCAATCATTGATTTAATTTCATTTAAATGTGCGCCATTGGGGTGCATGAAAATGAATTTGTATTCAGCGTCTTTTTCACTACTTGCTTTCGCCAATTCCTCTGGTAATTTATAATCGGCCATACCGAACATTTTAGCACTTGCTTCATCTAAAGGTCCTACAATGCTAACTACTATTCCGCCTTGTTTAACAACCTCAAAAGATTCGAGAGAATAGTTTTGACCAAGTGTATCAAAAACGATATCTACATCTTTAGCTATGCTTTTGTAATCTTCCGTTTTGTAATCAATTACTCTATCTGCACCTAGGGCTTTTACCCATTCTACATTGCTTGTGCTGGTGGTAGTATAAACATAAGCTCCTTTTGCTTTGGCATACTGAATGGCGAAACTTCCGACACCGCCAGAACCAGCATGTATAAGCACTTTATCGTTCTCTTTTATACCTGCGTATTCCAAGGATTGTAAGGCAGTAAGTCCTGCTAATGGTAAACTTGCCGCTTCTTCGAAAGAAATGTTGCCAGGTTTTTTTGAAACTGCAATACTAGTTACAGCAACGAATTCAGCCAACGTGCCCATTTGTTCTTGAGGAACTCTTGAATACACTAAGTCTCCAATTTCAAAATTGCTTACTTCGCTTCCTTTTTCGATTACAACGCCACTTACGTCATAAGCAGAAGTGCTTGGCAATGGGATTGGAAGCATCCCTTGTAGATTTCCAAGGATAATACTCTTGTCTATAGGGTTAATGGCAGCAGCCTTAACTTCAATAAGTAAATCATTTGCTTGAACTGTCGGTTTGCTAACTTCATTAAAGGCTAAACTGTCTTTAATTTCACCGTATTTTATTATTTGTAATGCTTTCATATCTGTATCGATTTCTTTGATTATTAATTTGAAACAAATGTAGCGGGAGCATTCCTAGGAAAAATTACCCTATGGTAAGAAAGCTATTTTTTTGCTTTTTCAACTCTTATACGACTCAAGCTTTGTTGCGTTATACCTAGAAAAGATGCGATATGAAAATTTCGAGTATGCCGCTCTATGTCGGGATATTGCTTTAAAAATAAATCATACCTATCCGGAGCACTTAATTGTAGTTGATTCAAGATGCGCTTATTCAAACTAACAAGGTGACGCTCTAAATTATGTCTTTGGTAAGATTCTAATTCTGGGAAACGTGAATGAATTCCGTCCAGTTCTTTGGTATTGAATTCAATAACTTTCGATTGGGTCAAACATTCTACGGTAAGCGTTGCAAGCTCATCACTATGAATAGCGATGTAATCGCTGATCCACCAGTTTTTAATTGCAAATTGCAAGGTGTGTTCTCTCCCGGTTTCATCTATACAGTAAGATCTTAAACAACCTTCTGTAACAAAGAATGTTTTTTTCACAACTTGTCCTTGGCGGATTAAGACTTCTCCTTTAGGAAGTGCTTTTTCTTTCGAAATGGAAAAAAGATATTCTTCCGCTTCTGAGCTTAGATGTATGCTGCTTTGTATTTTATTGATTAAATCTTTCAATTTTTAATACTATTGGTTCTAATTACCGCCAACGTTGATGTATAAGAATAGTTGCGGGTTTGTATGCGAGGATTTTCCAAAGGAAAATCAGACGTTACAAACACGCAACGACCTTTGATTAAGCACTAAACCGCAATTATTTTTATACGGTGTTGGCACATGGTTTTTTTTATTCAGGAACTTTATGGTAAAAATTAATTAATGATTTTCCGTTTTCATCTATTCTCCAAATCTTTCTGGCAACTCTGGATTCAATTCTCATATTTCCTCCGTTAAAATTCCGGCTCTTAAAAATTATGTCGATTAATTCCATTTTTGAAATTTCAGACCATTCTTTATCCATCCAGCCATGATTCCCACGTTTTACTTTTATTTTTTCATTATCAACTCGAACAGCAGTGAAGGCTCCTGAATCTCCTAAAGCCCAAGGTTTTTCAGTTGGATGAAGATTATGAAATGCGTCGTAAAAACTCAAAATAATTTTGTTTCCCATTGTTGAAACAAAAGATTTAATTTCATCTTTAGTTGTTTTTTCATTCAACGTAATTTCCTTGTTAATTTTTGGACCAAATTCAATTCCTTTCATTTTATCAAGAAATATCTTTATAAAATTCCTTATCATTTGTTTTTTATCGATTCAGTTTTAACTTTGTGCCAACGTCTAGGCTATGATTTCGTTGTGGGAAACGTCGTAGACTTTTCCCACAACGAAATCAGGCCGTTTGATGGTTTCTATTTTAGTTTTTTGCATGATGCCACAATGAATTATTGCCATTGTTACAAAACGTTTTTATATTTACCGTTTTCGTATTTTAAATTTTCAATTTTTTTCGATTTCTCAATTATTTTTTCAGTTCCTTCCATTGATTGTATTTTTATGATTGAGTCAATAATATTTAAATCGTAAAATTCAGATTTTGAATTTAGATTTGGTCGTATAATTAGTCTATGCTCAACAAATTCTCCAATACTCATTCCGTCAGTTTCTCCGTTTAACCTATAAATAGAATAATCCTTTAAAACACATACTAGTTTTTCCCCGTTTCTAATAAATAACGAAAGTTCTGTTGAAGAATAAGGATTAGGTCGGCTACCGCCATTGTATTCAATTAAGACTCCAATAGTTTCAGAATTTTTAGTCAATTGATAGGGTTGATAAACAACTTCTATATTTTCCAATTTAATAGCATCACTATTCCAAGAGTCTTTTTCTGAGAATCGAGATTTAATTTTTCCGTTTTTTCTATTTAAAATCAATAGGTGGCCATTCAGAGTCATATACCCATCTCCTTTATGGGCAATTTCAGGAATGACAATAACTGTTTCAGATTCCGAGATATCTTTTTGTATTATGAATTCCGATAAACAATTTTCTATTTTAATATTCAAATTACTTAAGGCACTTTGAACAAAGTCAATTGACTTTTCTTGAGCACAAGAACTAAACGTATAGGTTGAAATTAAGAATAGTAGCAATTTTTTCATCCAATGTTTTGTAACGCTTCAGCTATGAGTAGTGCGGAGGCAAGGAAACGTTTTTGTTTCTGTCTCCGCACTTAGCAAAAGCTTTTTGTTTTGATTTATATTTTTTCGCCAGAGCAAAATCGAAAAGATTTTGCGGACATAGTAAATATACACAAGCCTTAGTGTAAAAACCTAAACCCCACATTAATTATAGCCATTGTTACCCAACGTTTTTCTACGTTATTTTAGTCCAATATTCGATTAGAATTGTTACAGAAAAACATAAAAATGAAATTCCAAAAGTTGTAATTTGCCAAACAAATTGGCGCCAAGTTTTCTTTCCGATTATTTTGGCTTTATTCCTATCCAGTTTAATGCTTTCTCGATTATCCTTTTCTCTGTTACGCGCTATTTTTGCTGTTAATCTAAAATCTTCTAATCTATTTATTGCAGCCAAAATACCAAGAAATACAGAAACTATAATTAATAAAAGCCCAACCCAAAAGAAGAATTTTTGTGTGCAATCAAATATAATATTTGAGGGCTTTATAAAATCAAACACATATCCAATTAAGGCAACAGAAAGTACAATTACAAAATTGTTGATGAAACTTAATTGGGTGATTCTATAATTTTCCCATTTACCATAAGTTGATTTTTTATCCATTTAGTTTTTAAATAAATCTTTTGGTTTTTCTATTTTATTACCCATGAGTTCAAAAAGATGTAACAACCCTGTCTGCAATTGCTCTGCTTTATCATTATATCCATTTTTCATGCTAATCCTAAACTCGCCTAGAAATTTCTCTTCGTCGCTGTCGTATATTCGGTTTGATTCTGATTTAATATAAATATCTAATGTTTTATTAGTTCTTCCTTTTCCGGATAAGTATATAGATGAAATTGCATCTGGTTTAAATGAAAAATAGTCAAAAGTGTTTTTTTCCATTAAAGGATTCCAGCTTTTTTGAGTAAATAATATAGTTTCACCATAGTTAGGGTCAACTTTAGTTTCTATTTGATATGTGCCCATAATCTGATTATCGCCGTAATTTTCTAGATTCAAATTCAGCCATTCGATGGTTTCTTCTTTAGTTTGCGAAAAAGAAACTTGGAAGATTAATAAAAATATCACTAAAATTTTTTTCATGGATTGATGTTTTTAAAATGTTGGGTAACGGTTAGGCTATGATTCCGTTGTTGAGATTTGATGTTAATCATATCGAGCTTGGATTCTAGCTGGTTTAAAAGTACGAAAACTTTTGAATTGTAGTAAATATGCTAAACAATGGATTATAGGCATTGTTGTGTGCAGTTTTTTATTCTTCTTTTTGATTATTTAAATCATCAAGATTATTTAATTTTTTTATGTCAAAACCGAAATCATTTGCCTTTTCAGCTATCCAAAGCATCGCTTGTTCAATTATTCCTTCAGTTATTTTATTCATCCAAAATGCAGCACCAGTTTTTTCACTTTGGGGAACAAATGAATCATGGTAACCTATTGTTAAGCTTATAGTTTTTTCTTCTTCTGAATTAACTTTTCTTGATGCGAAGAACATATTACTGTCTAAATGAATAAATGAACTTCCTGCATCATATATTTTTGCCACCCATTCGCAACCTTCAATTTGTGAAATTGAATTTTTGAGAAAGTTATCTGATAAGCTTTTCAATTTTCCGTTTTCCGTCCGTTCAGTGGATTTAAGATTATTTATTTTTTTTTGTTCAAAAATCACTTTACTAGCAAATTCGTTAAATTCCAAATTTGAGACGCGGGGAGCATATAGACGTAAATAGGTATCAAGATTAATTCGAACTAATGGAGCTGCTGCGATGAAATTATTTTCTTTAGAAAGTTCAATAAATGCTCTATTTAAATTGATTGTCCTGTTTAATGCTGCAATTAAAAAAAGGTCGAAAGGATAAAAGTTAGGTGTAATAGCATGTAGTTGCTTTCCAAGGTTTTTTGTTGCACTACTTAGCTTTTGCAATTCTTCAAGATTTTGTGCTTGTTCTTTATCCATATTAAGATTATTCAAAATGCACACAACGTTGATGTGTAAGATTAGTTGCGTATTTAAGGACCTAATTTAGCAAATACAAACCAAATAGAAAATCCGCGAGGATTTTCGTAAGTAGGCTAGAACTAGCAATAAATTATATGCGTTGTTGACTAAAGTAAATTATTCAAAATACGTTCAAATTCATCTACATTTCCATTAAGTCCATTTTCCACTATTCGTACTTTTCCGTTCGAATCAATAAATACATTTTTCGGAAATGCTTTAACACCAACCCTGTCAAGGTAATCTTGTGCGTTAACAATATGAATAAAATCAAAGCTATTTTTATCAATGAATCTATCGACAACATTTTTTTTATCAAATGTTATCGTTATAAAATTCACCTTGGATTTATACTTTTCTTTTAATTTATTTAATTCTGGAATTTCTTCAACGCAAGGCTTACAGGAAGTAAACCAAAAATTTATTAGACTTGGTTTCCCTAAAAGATTTGATTTATTAAATAAAACATTATCAATAGTATTTAATTCAAAATCTGGCAGGTCTTTCCCTATAAGTTCGTAAATTTTATCACGATCAGAGGATGAAATAATATAATTTTCTCCAATTCTGACATCGAGTCCAAAAGGTTGAATTAAAGAATCCTTAGATGAATGTTTTTCTTTTAAACTATAATTAATTTTTAAGGCTATAGAATCATTTCCATATTTTTCAGCAATTTTTTGTCCCAAACTATAATATTCTAATTCTGTGAAAATTTCTCCCGAATTAATGTTTTTATAATAAGTTGTTTTCCCTTTACTACAAGAAAATAAGGTAATTAATACTAGTATGTAAATTGTCTTTCTCATTTATTTTTGCCAACGGTTTAGCTATGAACAGTACGGGAGCAAACTAGCGTTTGCTTTCGGCCACGCACATAGCGAAAACTTTTTGTTTTTCTTTTCCTTGTCAAAGCAAAATCGAAAAGATTTTGCGGTCTCTATAAAAATACGCAACCCCTTCGATTAAGCCAGAAGCCCATATTGTTTATAGGTTTTGTTGTGCTTTCGGTATTTTTAATCAGCTATTTCTATTTTTTCTAATAATATAGATGCTGATTTTTTATATTCCCTTAATAATGGTAGAAAATTTTCAATCGCAATCATTCTATACGTGACAACCTTATTTTTGAAAATTCCATTTTTTGCAAGAAATTCTATCGTTCCTGGATTGTATTTGATATTCATATAGTCAGGGTACCAAGGGAATTGCTCAAAATATTTTATGTTATTAAATGACTCTTCCTTTAATTTGTCAAGTACCATATTTAAAGGTTCCGCAATTTTATAGAATTGAATAATTTCATTTGTAAGGTCTTTATTTCCGCTTGTGTTAAAGTCATTATATGTTTTAATTAATCCTATACCTTTATCTTGGATTTCAAAGGAAATAAAATTATTTATATCTCTTTTGCTCGGAATAAAATCCGAATAATTATTAGCATTAATTGAATCCAAGGGAATACTTGAATACTCTACAATAATCATTTTTTCAAGTCTTAATTCTAACTGTTCATATTGTTTTATAACATAATCTATATTTGAGAGGTCAGACTTTAGGTTTGATTCAACTTCATTGTAAATATTATTAAGTTGATTTTCACTTTTTTTATTTTCATTCCAATTATTAATTGACAATGCTATCAAAATTCCAATCACGACAAGAATAATTTCTCCAATCGCATATAGTAGATACTTGCTGAATTTGTTTTCAGTCAACATTTTTTGTCTAATTTTTCTAAAGAATTTTATCATTGGTTAGCGGTTTCTGGTAATGAAGCACAACGTTTATGTATAAGAATAGTTGCGGGTTTGTATGCGAGGATTTTCCGAAGGAAAATAAGACGTTACAAACACGCAACGACCTTTGATTAAGCACTAAACCGCAATTGTTTTTATACGATGTTGTAAGTAGTTTTTTTATTCAAATTACATTGCTCCAATCACAAATGGAACTTTAGAATTTTCAGAATAATCTCTTGAAAAACCAGAATTTTTAGCTTTTAAAATCACTCCCGAACTTTTTGCTATTCCTTTAAAACCATCGTTACAATCTACTTCCAAATTCAAGTTTTTGATTTTTCCATTTTCGGAAAATTCGGTTTTTGAAAAGTCAACAGTTATGTTCCTTTCTGCTTTAAATTCAGATGCGATTTTCGCTAATTCAATTTCGGTAGTATTTTCCGTAATTATTAAGAACACTTTCTCAGAGTCGGTTGAATATTTTGTTTCGGATTCCTTTGAACAGCTTATTATTAAAATTCCGATTAGCACTAAAATTATTTTTTTCATTATTTAAATTTATCTGTTAGTTGTTAATTTCTTCTTTTTGTCACGATTTTCGTCAAATTACTTACAACAATTGTATAATGAACATATGTTCATTATACATCTCAATATAGGATATATATAACATATGTTATATATATCTTTTATGAAAATTTTTAAAATCCTAAGCGCTTTGAGTTTTTTAAATGTAATTATAGCCACGAGCGGTAATTGGTGAATAATTTTTAATCAATAGAAAGGATTGCATTAAACCCTTTATCAATAAATCACGAAATATGTTACCCCACAACAAAAAAGCCAACTCCTAAGAGTCGGCTTTTCCTTTTAGTACATGCGGAGAGACTCGAACTATTAAACCTCGTGGCACCAGATCCTAAGTCTATAAAACGTATTCAAATTATTTCCTAAATTAAATTACTCATGAAAACATACGTAATTCTAAGGAAGAGCAGTTTCAAACTCCTTTTTTAATAGAATTATTCGTGAACCTATTGGGTTATCAGAACATGACTTTTCTTTACTGTATCTATGTTTGTAAATAGATAACGTCCTAACCAATATCCAGCTTAAAATTAAAGAGGATTAAAGAAGATTTAATGCTCAATTTATCAAGAAGTGCTCTATTCGGTGAGTAGCTTCACCTTGAAACTCCAAAACAGCACATTTTAAGGGAAATAAAATGTTAGGTTGTGGAGCTGTGTTCTCACATCTAGGTGTCTTATTTTTAAACAGCGACTTAAGCTACTTACTGTTTCCCCTTTAATCCAAGCCTTCGCTTCATTTGGTGTTCATATAAATTATATTGTTCGCCCAAGCCTATTTCTCCCATTTCTAAGGCCTTATGCTTTCTATAGTGCCAATAAGCATTATAAAACCCTCCTTTTAGAATTATTTCAATGTGCTGCGTATTTCCTTCGAAGGTATGCCTGATATCAGTGACATAAAAGAAATCGGTCCCCATTTTAGCCGTAAAGAATGGCAACCGGATATTCTCGCCAATTCTAGGAATATAAGTTAAGTTGGAACATTTAAAATATCCATAGGTTTTGAAGTATTCTACATTAAAGTTAATGACCACGTTTTTAAAGTCTAAAAACCCATCAAATAATTCCAGGTAAATGGTTTCCAATTGCCTTCTGGTTCGATAGGTCCCAAGACCAGTTGCCTCCTCGATCTGCTTCAAGGTCGGGAATGGCAGGTCATCATCATTGTAATAATCCTTGGCCATTAAAAAATCCAAAAGATCTTTATATTCATCGTTGCCCCCATACTTTTTAAATACCTGTTCCCTAATAGAAAGCAGATCAATGAGTATCTGTTTTACTGAAATTTTATTCTCCATACCATGAGTATTTAAGTAGTGAAATAATTTACAGTAATTTATAAAAAAGCCGAGAGATGTATTTTAGTACTAGAATTATATTAACATAGAACATATCTGAACCAATGTACTATTTACCCTTATTATATAAACGAGAGTAATTTATGCAAATATTTACCTTTATTTAAAAAATAAGGGTAATTTATTTATATATTTACCCTCATACTTAAAACGAGTGTAAATTTAACCCTCATCAAGTAGCCATGTTCGACAAAGAAAAACCATATAACGATTTACCATTGCTCCCTCCTATCGGAGATATTGAAACCACGACCATTTTGCGAAAAACCATTACAGCTAGTAGGGCCTTGTCTAAGTTGAACGGAGCAATCACAAATTTACCGAACCCTCAGTTATTTTTAGACACCATTCATTTACAAGAAGCAAAAGCAAGTTCAGAAATTGAAAATATCATAACAACCAATGATGACCTATACCAAGCCATAGTAGCCGATAAAAAATTTGATAACCCGGCAGCCAAAGAAGTTATAAGCTATAAAGAAGCACTATGGCATGGATTGGAACACTTGGAAAAAAAGCCCTTTATAACCACAAATTTATGTATTGAGATCGTCCAGAGAATCAAACAAAACACTTCTGGAATAAGAACAACACCAGGTACTACATTATCCACTAACAAAGGAGAAACAATTTACACACCCCCTTCCGGCGAATCCATTATAAGGGATAAAATGTCCAACCTTGAAACATTTGTGAACGGACCAAGTCCTCTGGATCCGTTGATAAAAATGGCCTTAATGCACTATCAATTTGAAGCCATCCATCCCTTTGCAGATGGAAACGGTAGAACAGGTAGGATTCTATTGTTGTTATATCTCAAGTTGGAAAAACTATTGGATGTCCCTGCTATCTATCTAAGCGATTATATCATCCATAATAAAGCGGCATATTATGCGAAATTGAGACTGGTTACAGAAAGAGAGGAATGGGAAGGATGGATATTGTTTATGTTGGACATGATAGAAACCACTGCAATAAAAGGCCTTCTTAGTCTTGGAAATATTATCGATCTCATGGATAACATGACCGAGGAAGTAAAAAACAAGTTGCCTAAAGCATATTCCAAGGAGCTGATAGAAATACTATTCCGATTACCCTATATAAAGAGACAACATTTAATTAACGGGAATCTAGGAACCCCAAAAACCGTAGGGAACTATTTAAGGGATCTTGAAAGGGAAGGATTCCTAAAATCTGTAAAAGTGGGTAAGGAAAAATTATATCTCAATTATCAGCTGATGGAGATATTGGAAAAACAGTAAAGAGATCCATTCGGTGCGTAATTCGGTGCGTATTTCACTAATAAAAATCACAATATATTAATTATCAGTTACTTAAATTGAAAATTATGGAGCCTCTTTCTCCGCTTAAATTTGATGCTATTTGGTGTCAATTGTTATCAAAAGCCTGTGAATTATATTTTCACAGGCTTTTTTCATTTTCTCCGATACCAAATAAATGCATATAATATCAAATAAAAAGGACTGAATTCGGTGAGTAGTTTCAAATGGAAACACCAATGCAGCACATTTTAATATAAAAAACATGAAAGGTTGGAGAGTGTCTTGATCATCAATGGAAGAATTGGTAAGGGCAAATGAACAAGACCTGTATTCACGGTTGAATACCATACCTGGAATAGGAAAGAAAACAGCTATGATTTTAATTGTATATAACAACGGTTTTCGCGATTTTGAGAGTGCAGCTCAGGTATGCTCATTTTTTGGATTGGCACCTAACGAAAGAAGCTCGGGCAGCAGCACACGGGGTAAATCCCGAATTAGCAAAATAGGTGATCCCTTGCTTCGAAATCATCTATTTCTATGCAGTTTTACAACCTGTATTCATAATCCTCAATGCAAGGCACTATTCGATAGAATAGTTATAAAAGGGAAAAGCAAAAAACTAGCTTTGATCGCGGTTTGTAATAAACTTATAAAACAAGCTTATGGAATATCCAAATCAGGATTAAATTATGATAGAAATTATGTCGGTAGAATAAGCTGAATTTATTTGATTTTTAGCTCAGTTCTTTGTTAGCATTAGTTTTTATATTCTATTATTTTTTCTTCATATTTAATTACGCGTCTTCTTATTAAACCTGTAACAGAGTCAATTTTAATTTTATTCTATAGTTTACGTAAGTAGTATCTCTTGTTCCAAAAATTAATTTTTCCTTTTTGCAAAGTATTTTGTCAATTCCACCAACCTTTTTATATATTTTTTATTTCTTCTTTTCGGTTTTAGTCCTAAAGTTTCTGAATTCTCAACGCAATATTTTTCAGATTTCTACTTTACGATCCATAAAGGCACTTCCATATCCTGATTAAAAAGCTCCTCGGTAACGCTTCCCACAAGTAAGGATGAGAAGGTATTTCTACCTTTGTCTGCAACAATAATGAGGTCTACCTTGGAAGTTTGGGCTTTGGTACGCAGTCTATCTGCAACCCCGCTATCTCTTCCCGGAATAATTTCAGTGGCTAATTCGCCTTTGTATCCAAGCTTTTTTATGAATTTCTCATATTTTTCCTTTAAATGAGCTTCTATCTTCAGATCGAGATGTTCTTTTGGAATGTAAGGAGAGAATTGAACCGGTACATTGTATACATGCACCGCTTTTACTTTAGCCGCTGTGGTTCTCTGTAAATTTTCAGCAACTTCAAAAACCTTTTTGGAGGCACTAGAGAAATCTGTTCCCGCCCAAATATTGGTAATAATCGGTTTCGCATTTTTAGGGATAGATAAAATATTGCATTTAAGCATACGTAGTAATTTTCCGCTAACGACTCCGGTACCATTTGACTTGTTTTTATTTCCGATTAAAGCGAGCTGAATCTCATATTTGTTGACAATATAATTGATGAGGGATTCAGTATAAGGATCTTCTGAAATAAGCACTTCCCATTCTGCTGAAGATGTGAATTTTTCTTCTACCTTTTCATTTAACTCATCCCCAATTATATCGTCAAGGTTAAGATCCCTTAACTGTTCTTCAAATAATTCTGAGATCTCATATTTTTTGATATTATGGACAAAGTACACTTTTTTAACCTTTAGGGTTTCTGCAATAAATGATGCATACTCAATTAAGGTGCTATCAATATCTGAAAGGTCTAAGGCGACTAGGATGTTTTTTATTTCAGTCATTATTAGAATTATTTAATGTTGTTTTGCTGATCAATATTTCGTTTTTTAACGATGGCAGAAACAATTTCCTCGTAATTTTCAAGTTCTTTTTGGGATTTCCGGTTCTTTAGTTTCTTCAGGTCTTCACTTAAACCTTTGTAAAGTGAAAAGCACATAATTATTAAAATCACGGCAAAGGGCAACCCTGTTACTATAGTGGCTGTTTGAAGTGCCTGTAATCCGCCGCCTATTAAAAGAACAGCAGCAACACTACCTTCAACAATGGCCCAAAAGATTCTTTGGCCTACAGGCGCATCTATTTTACCTCCAGAGGTTAAATTATCTACCACCAAAGATCCGGAATCTGAAGAGGTAACAAAGAATCCTGCAATTAAAATTATGGCAATAATGTTAAGAATAAATGCTAAAGGATAATCTTCCAAAAACACAAACAGGGCAGTGGCAACATTATCATTCACGGCATTTACAATAGTATCGTCTCCAAGAAGTGCCAGATGTACCGCTGTGCTTCCAAAAGCTGAGATCCAGAAAAAAGTTACAATGGAAGGTACTAATAAAACTCCCAAAATAAACTCACGCAATGTGCGCCCTTTGGAAATACGGGCAATAAACATTCCTACAAAAGGTGACCAAGCAATCCACCATCCCCAGTAAAAAACTGTCCAGGCATTTTGCCAATTGGAACCGGTGTAACTTTCTGTCCAGGTTGAAACTTGAAGAAAACCGGATAAATAATTCCCTGTATTTTGCACGAAGGATTTAAAAATAAAGATCGTTGGTCCTAATATCAACACTATAAGAAGAAAAAACACCGCTATTCTCATATTCCATTCACTCAAAACCCTTACTCCTTTATCTACTCCCAAAACAACTGAAACGGTAGCAATTGCGGTTATTCCGGCAATTAAAAAAATTTGAGTTTGTACACCGCTATCTATTCCAAAGAGGTGATTTAATCCTGCTGCAATTTGTTGAACGCCCATTCCTAAAGAAGTGGCAAGACCAAATAAAGTGGCAAGGACAGCGAAGATATCTATGGCATCTCCAATTTTTCCGTATATTTTATCTCCTAAAAAAGGATAAAAGATCGATCTGATGGTAAGTGGAAGTCCGCGGGAATAAGTGAAATACGCCAGGGATAATCCTACCAATGCATAAACTGCCCAAGCGTGAAAACCCCAGTGTAAGAAGGTAAATTTCATAGCTTCCTTGGCTGCTTCGGCAGTTCCGCCTTCTGCCATTGGGGGACTCAGAAAATGATAAATTGGTTCTGAAATACTCCAAAACAACAATCCAATTCCCATTCCCGCACTAAATAGCATCGCGAACCAGGACATGGTTTTAAATTCGGGTTTCGCATTTTGTCCTCCAATCCTTAACTGCCCAAATTGACTAAAGGCCAGATAAATCATAAATATTAGAAAAACATTTACGCTTAATACAAAAAACCAACCCGCCTTGTTTGCGACAAAATCCTGGGTTGCAGTAAAATATTGTTCTGCCCTGTCTTTAAACATCAGGGTTAGTGTTATTATTATGATGATGATGATCGCTGAGGTGAAAAACACGGGACCATTCACTTCTAATCCAAAAATGGATTTTCTCTCATCACTTCTTATAATCTTCTTAGCCATAAAGCTTGTTGTTTATTGATGTAATTTAATTTCTCTGAGAGTGTGAAACCCTCCTATATATAAACCCTAAAAATAGTAGCCGATATTAATGTTAAACCTTGCTTCCCATTTGGCATCCGGATTCCCTTTGGCGAAATCGTCTACGAAATTTCCGCCTAACCAAGAATGATTGTATCCCGCGGCATAATCTATATACGTATATACACTTCCGGCAGAGACTAAAACTCCGGTTACATTCATATAAGAATCGGTAAATCCTGAAGCTTTTTTCTGCATAAAAGCAAAATCATTATAAAACTGCAAATTTGTAACAGGTCCCCATTCTACGGGAACATTTCTGGAGATCGCCAAAGAATACATATTAAAATCGGCAGCAACTTCATAAGGAGCTCCATAGGCAGCCATCGTAACTACATCTGTAGGTTCTCCTTCAGCATTCTCCGGGTTATGGAAAGCAGTAATAAATTGTGCTTTTCCATTCCATTTCCCTTTGGTTATTTCGTAATGAGCGGCAAAAGCACTGTGATCACCCATTTCTTCGGTGTCAAGATTATATAGGCCGCCATATTCCAAAGAAACACCCAGTCTACTTGCAGATTCTTTTCCAAATTTGTAGATAAATTTTCCGTTGAATTGATTTACTTCTTTATTTCTGCCTACGACGTCATAAGAATATCGGTTTGGAGAAGTTTCAGTATTGTTCCCAAATTTCAATTCTTCCGCATTTTTGAAGATCGCCAGTTGATATTCAAATTTTTCTCCTGTATGCAAGTATTTCACACCCATATCATGGTCATCTTCAAGTCCTACATAATAAGTCAGGTTGAAAAACCAGTTGTGAGAGTTGTATTGTTGAATTCCAAAAGGAACCTGAGTTAAACCAATATGAATTTGATTCAGTTCATTGAAATTGTAACCTACCCAACCTTGCTTTAGGAATCCACCTCCAAAACCTTCCGAATACAATCTGTATTCGGCATTAAGAAATATTCCTTTATAAGCAGCTTCGGCATTTATTCTGAACATATCATATCCAAAATCTCCACCGCGTTTTTTCTGACCATCTTTCCAGGAGGATATATTATAGTTGAAACGCAATGCACCGCCAATTTTGAGTTCCGGTTTTTCCTGAGCCATTATGGGAAATGCCATGTGCAAAGCTAAGATCGCAAGGCAAAAGGTTTTCGAGAATTGTAAATGTGTAGTTTTTTCAAGCATAGCTAGTGATTGAAGTAAAATGTTTCAGGAAATTAATAAATAATTGTTATTACATAAGTCCTATAACGACTGGATTATGAGTTGCATTGTGATTTAATGCGGTTTCAGTTCGCTAACCAAACAAGCCAAATCTATAACCAATTCAAATAGTCAAATCGTAGATTTGGCGGAGATGATTAGTACTACAATTAACATATGAAACAGTTATAACTTATAGCCTTCCTAAGTTTGAATTCTATTAATTTACAATTGTTAAATAAAAGAACAAAAGAGCAGATTAAGGTTATAATAGCCGTAGGAACTTCCGATTCCGTCAACAATGAAAATCCCTGCTCTTTTTCTAATCAAATACGATTAGGTCTTTAGAACCTGTTTCTAGGATGATGTATTGCATTAATCTTGTTCTTTAAAAAATTCTTACTATGAATAAAAGTACAATTTTTATTGATATAGATATCTCTAAAGACACTTTCGATATCTATGATGCTATGGATGGTCATTTTCAGTTCAAGAATGACATGAAGGGTTTCACTTTATTTAAGAAGAGATTATCATCTGTTCATTGGTGTGTTATGGAAGCCACAGGGAGTTATCATCAATGTTTGGCTATATACCTTTATGAGCAAGGAATACAGGTTAAGGTTATGAATCCGAAATATCTATACCGGAAAAACACAAAATCATAAAATGGTTTTAAAGGAGTTCCAAAATCACAATGACAAAATTGAAAATTTAGTGGGCAAAGATTTTGCTCCTGGAACTGCAGAGCGCTACAACTGCTACTATTTGGTGGTTTATTATCAAAAATTGACGTAGATAAATTACAATTAAATCCTAAAATTATTAATAGCTATAAGGACAAATCAAGAATGCTGAATTGTCGTTTCTATATTGATATTTAAGAACTTCAACTTCGTCTCTTTCTCGGGTATTATATTCTGTTCTATTCGTTCATATGAGCTAATTTTCTGAATAATTCGATATGAACGAATGTTGAACTATATGGATTAGTACCATCATAATAATTTTCGTTTGCTGAATTTTTTACGATAATGGTATTTGTTGTTGGGTTGACATAGATATATTGATTAAAAATACCAATGGCCATAAATTCTCCTTCTGTCCCCTCTGGTATCCACCACTGATATCCATAACCAAAACCTTTGTCGGCAGAGTTTTCGCTCTGAGGCATTAAATGCTCCTCTGTAATAATGATAGATTTGTCAATCCAGTTTGCAGGTACAATTTGATTACCCTCCCAATTTCCTTTATTCAGATATAGTCTACCTAATTTAGCAAAATCTCTTAGAGCAGCATTTAGCCCTCCATTAGCTTGTTCCATTCCGTATTCATCGGCTAGCCAATACGCACCATATTCATTGCCAATAGTTTTCCAGATTTTTTCTTCCAAATAGTCTGTTAAGCTTTTACCTGTAGCTTTAACGATAATCATACCTAATACATGTGTATCTATACTTACATATTTATTGTAAGTACCTGGTGGTCTTTCATTTTCTAAAGTAGCGGCAAATTCGTCTTGAGACCCTCCAAACACAAAACCTTCCCAGTACCTATTAATATCTGAATTTGGGTCACTGTAATCCTCATTAAATTTAACACCTGAAGACATTTGTAAGATATCTTTAATTTTAACATTATCATATCCAGAGCCTTTAAATTCCGGTAAATATTCATCCACAGTTTGATCTATGTTTTTGATATAGCCTTCTTCAATTGCAATACCGAATAAAGCAGAAACATAGGATTTTGCCATTGACCAAGAAATATGTTTTGTATCTTCTTGCTGTCCTCTCCAGTAACTCTCATATTGAATGGTGTCATTTTGAATAAAAAGTAATCCTTGTGTGTAAGAAGAGTCAATATACTTTTTGGTATCAAATTCAGATTCCTTATAAACAAAATTTGATGGAAGTGTAATGTTCTTTATGCGAGGAAATACAAAGGGTTTACCAGCCTTATCAACCTTCTTAGTAGGAATATGCTCATCCATATTAATAAATGTATGTTCCAAATTATCTAAAGCCATTGCTTTCTTAAATAATATGGCCTTTCTAATCGTAGGAATGTAGATTATTGCTACGACTATTAAAATCAGCAATAAAATGATGGAGGGAATCTTGAGTTTTTTAAAATTCATACTTTTAAGTTTTATTCTTTTGCTAAATTCAATTTAACACTAACGTTCGGCTAAAGTGAACTAGTTAATTTTATTCCACTATTATTGGAAATAAACGCAACTAATGAATGTTATTTATTCAAATAACCAGCGGATATTTTTTAGCGATTTGGTTTTTTACTTTATAACTATTATTAGTTATATTTTTAAACATTTATTTCGAAGTTATAGATTATAATCTTATTACAGTTAAGGGAAACAAGAATTATGATAAGGTTTATATTTCGGAGCATTAATTTACCCATATCACAGCGAAATCTTCCGAGACTAAAGGAGGTTAAATCCATCTTGGTGCCGGGTGGTGGTTAGCCCTTCGCTTTCACCTTCACAAAGCAAAAAATAGCCTAACTAATTAAAATACAGTGGTTTTTAAATGCTTTATTGTGGTTGGTCGTTATGGTAAGAGGAGGATAAAACATTCACCAACCAAAACCCCATTAACTTAATTTATAACAAAAAAAAATGCACAAAAAGCTGATGGGTCATATTGCAAAATAATCTTGCTATTGGTGTCTTAGAATAAAAAATACAAAGGATTTAGAGAGGATCTGGAAACAAGCCTTTGATTACAAGACAAACCAAAATGGGTGTGTCCATATTATTACTTCGAATTTTGAGAAATTACGGTTTTAAATTAATGATGCTGCAGAATTTTTAGAGGTTAACCTATTGGGTTATCAGAACATGACTTTTCTTTACTGTATGTATGTTTTTTTGCTAAAAGATAACGTCCAAACCAATATCCCGCTTAAAATTAAAGAGGATTAAAAAAGATTTAATGTTCAATTTATCATTCGATTTTTTGTTTTTGAAAAGGGAAAGACAATGAATGACCTTTAGCAGAGCCTCTTTATGAATGATGCATTCTGCAAAATAAAGATTTATCAAATACACATAAGTTTGTTCCAAATGATATCAAAACTAATATTGACTATGGTCTGTGTGCAAATCAGAAAAGCTTCAATTGTAAATAACTCTAAAGGCTCTTTAGGTACTATTGGAGAATAACGCCCCGAAACGGCACGTGGTAAGGTGACCTCTCGACTGCGCTCGAGGGGACAGTATTATAGGATTTATTCCGTTCTCAAACTTTTCACCGGGTTGGCCCTCGCCGCTTTAATGGCTTGAAAGCTTACTGTTAAAACGGTCACCAACATAGCTCCTGCAATGGCCAAAACAAAAATCCACCATTTAAGAATAACACGATACGGGTATTCCTGAAGCCATCCGTTCATTACGAAATAGGCTATAGGAACTGCAATAAAACATGAGACTAGCACCAACTTTAAAAAGTCTTTAGATAGCATATTCCACACATTGAAAACCGAAGCGCCCAAAACTTTTCTAACGCCTATTTCTTTCGTACGCTGTTCTGCTACAAAGGAGGTTAAGCCAAACAGCCCCAAACAGCTAATTAGAATTGCCAAGGCCGTAAAAATCCCTGATAAGGTTCCTATTCTTTCTTCTGCTGCAAACTTTTTACCATATTCTTGATCTACAAAATCATATTGAAATGGAATATTGGGAAAATGCTCTTTGAACACCCGCTCTATTACCTTCAGGTTTTCTCCAGCACTTCGATTGGGGTTCAATCTCATATTGTAATAACTGGCATTATCATCTTTATCATAGGCATATACAGCTTGTTTGACTGGTTCATAGGGAGATTGTACTATCATGTCCTTCACAACACCTATTATTTTCAATGGCTCATTTGGATCCTCTTCATTACTATCTTTGAGATATTTGCCTACCGGATTTGCAAGACCCATATATTTTACTGCTGTCTCATTGATAAGAACTGCATTGGAATCGGTAGCGAATTCCCTGGAGAAATCGCGCCCTGCCATTATTTTTAGATTCAATGAACTTGCGAATTCGGGAGATACATTTGCCCAGGCAAAATCCTCTTGAAATCCCTCTGGTTTTCCTTCCCATGTATATCCGTTATAATTAGACCAAACTGCAGTTGTCGGTGCACTAGACGCAGACATTTGTGACACTGCTCCTGATCCAATAAACTCACTTCGCATCAATTCAAATTTTCCTATGAAATCCTGACTCATAACCGGAACTTGAATCAATCCCTGTTTATCATACCCCACAGGTCTGTTTTTTGCATAATTAATCTGCTGCATCACAATGACTGTACCTATTATAAAAGCCACAGAAACGGTAAATTGTAATACTACCAATATCTTTCTGGGCAATCCGGCATATTTTCCAACTTTAAAAGTTCCCTTTAAAACATCTACAGGTTTAAATGAAGACAGATATAAGGCAGGATAACTCCCTGCCATCAATGCTGTAATAAGAATAAATAGTAATGAAATAGCCCAAAAAGCAGGAAAGCTCCATGGAAAGGCAATCTCTTTTCTGGCTAAATCATTAAATCCGTTAATGGATAAAAGCACAAGTACAATAGCAAGGACATATGCAAACATTACTACGAGAAACGACTCACTTAAAAATTGATATATCAACTGTCCTCTTTGGGAACCAATAGACTTACGAATACCAACTTCCTTCCCTCTTTTTTCGGAACGTGCGGTACTTAGGTTCATAAAATTAATACAGGCCAAAAGCAATATAAAAACACCAATGATGCCAAATAACCATACGTATTTTATACGTCCGCCCACTTGCTTTCCATTTTCAAAATCACTTCTAAGGTGCCAGTCTTTCATGGGGAACAGAACGAGCTGTGGATTAAACTCTGCTGAATCTTCGTTAAGGGTTTTTTTTACATCCTTGATCTTGGCGTTAACCTGCTCCATATTGGCATTATCAGCAATTTGTACAAACATCTGATACGAATTGTTTCCCCAATTATCTTCAGCATTTCTAGCCCACTCATTTGCAGTAAGATATTGTTCCCATGGAATTATGAATTCTGTGTCATTGAAAGTGTTGTTAAACGGAATGTCTTTGTATACAGATGAAACCATTAGATTATATTGGCTATTAACCACAACTACTTTTCCAATTGGTTCTTCACTGCCAAAAAGCGTCTTAGCGGTTGATTCAGAAAGCATAATGGAATTTATCTCTCTCAGCCCATCTTTCTCGCCTTTAATAATTTCCAGATTAAATAGTTCCGGAGCGGCCTCCTGCATATAGTTCCCAGACCTAGATATGCTGGTTTCTTTATATTTAAGGTATCGATCGTTGGTCCAGGTGGCCATAATCAAATGCTTGAAATTATCACCATAACCTTCTCTTAGCGCCTTTTCCAAAGGTCGTGGGATGGCAGGCCCTGTTCCTGTCTCTCCATTAAAAGTCTGTGACTGGAATACCTGCGCAATCTTATCCTTACTTGTGAAATAGCTATTATGTGATAACTCGTCTTGCATCCAAAGCCCTATGATTAGCGTAACCGCCATGCCCAATGCCAGTCCGCCAATATTTATGGTGGAATAGGCCTTATTTTTTATAAGGTTTCTCCAAGCGATTTTTATATAGTTTTTAAACATGATTGATTGTTTTTTGATAGATGATTATTCTGTACGTAGACTTTTTATAGGATTGGCTATAGCTGCTTTAATACTCTGATAACTAACTGTTAATATTGAAATTGCAACAGCCAGGAATGCCGCCACCACAAAAACCCAAATACCGATTTCAATGCGGTAGGAAAAATCCTCGAGCCATTTATTCATGGCGAACCAGCCTAGCGGAAGCGAAACTAAAATTGCAACACCCACCAATTTTAAAAAATCTACCGAAAGTCTATAAGAAATCTGGCTTACACTTGCACCCATTACCTTTCTTATACCTATTTCCTTGGTACGCTTTTCCGCGTTAAATGCAGCTAAACCAAATAGCCCTAAGCAAGCAATTAATATAGACAATGCAGTAAAGATGAAAAAGATTCTGCCTAATCGTTGTTCTGACTGATAGGTGTCATTAAAGGCGTCTTCCATAAAATAATAATCAAAGGGTTGCCCTGGTGCTATTTGATTCCAAATCCCTTCGATACCTGCAATGGCATTTGAAAAATTTCCCGTTTCTAATTTAACCGCAAGTGCATATGCCCTGTCGCTTAAATGAAGACTCAAGGATTCTATTTCAGCCCTAAAAGGTGAAAAATGAAAGTCTCTGACAACACCAATAATTGTATAATACTTTGGGTTTTCGTCGCTAACATCGGGAGTATAGCGTTTCCCAATGGCCTCTTGTGGTGATACGCCAATTACGGATACCGCAGACTCATTCACAATAATACTGGTAGAATCATTCTTGAAATCACGATCAAAATCCCTGCCCGCAATTATTTCAAAATCCATTGTAGACACATAATCAAAATCAACTCCCCATCTTTGCATACTAAGGGCGTTTTCTTGGTCGGTAAGTCCTTCCTCCGGTGCAAAAGTACTATCTGATCTAGATGAGGGTGTGGGAAAGAAGCTGCTCAAGGTCGCATTTTTAACATAGCTCAGTTTTTTAACCTCTTCTTTAAAGGAAGTAGCTTTATTGTCAAGAGAAAATGCGTCGTTCACTATCAAGACTTGATCTTTGGAAAAGCCAAGGTCCTTATTTTGAATGAAATCCAGTTGTTGATATACAACCAACGTACTAATAATCAAAAATACTGAAATGGTAAATTGAAAAATAACCAATACGTTTCGAACATTACCGCCTCCAAGACTATTGCTGCTAGTCCCTTTAAGTACTTTTACAGGAATGAATTTTGACATAAAGAAAGCCGGATAACCTCCTGAAATGAGCCCAAGGACAATCCCAGATGCAAGTAGTGTTAGCCAAAAAAATGGATTTTCATAAGGCATTGAAATATCCTTATCTGCCAAATCATTAAATAATGGAAGCAGTATGATAGCCAATATAACAGCCAACACTAATGACGCCAAGGACACCAAGCCAGATTCTATCAAAAATTGTCTGATAAGCTCGCCTCTATTAGATCCTAAAGTCTTTCTAATACCTACCTCCTTGGCCCTCTTAAGAGAATGTGCAGTTGAAAGATTCATAAAATTAACACATGCCAAAACCAAAAGGAATATGGCAATAAAAGAAAGTATATAAATACTCTGGAGATCATTATTTCCGCTTATTTCGGCTACCCTGTCCGATCTTAAATGTATATCGGTCATGGGCATTGTACTATATATCAAATGATTTCCTGCAGCCTTAAATTGCTCTTCTGTAATTCCTGGCATAAACTGCTGAACACCAGGTATAACATACTTGCTCAAAAAACCTCTTAATGGTTGTTGTATATCCTCAATATTGGCCGATGGAATAAGTTTTATGTACGTCTGGTAATTATTACTTCCCCAATTCACAATCCTTGAATCCTCGTACCCAGACATGGCCATAAAAACTGTATGATCCCTTAGAAATGAATTTTTCGGAAAGTCATTTATTACCCCTGTAACCGTGTAAGAATTATCATTATCCAAAATCATAATTTGACCAACAGCGTCACTGGCATTGAAATGCTTTTCAGCAGCTGACTTAGTCAATATTAAGGTATTGGGTGATCTTAAAGCCGTTTTTATATCTCCAGCTAACAGGTTTAACCCAAACATTTTAAAGAAAGTTGAATCTACAAAAGTTGTTTGCAATTCTTTTATATTGGCTTCTGTATCTGCCTTACGAAGTAACATACTACCTTGCGTTCGAAACCGCATGGTTAGTTCTACTTCGGAAAAATCATTTTGAACAGCTTCAGACATAGGAGCTGGTGTCACAGCAAACTTTCGATCCTCTCCGCCAAATTTAATGTCAGCATGAACCCTATGTATGCGGTTAGCATCGGCGAACATTGTATCATAACTTAATTCATCATGGATGTATAATGAAATAAGTAAGCCTCCTGCGATTCCTATGGCAAGTCCGAAAGTATTTAGGAAAGAAATAAAAGGTTGTTTTTTTAAACTTCTCCAGGCTATTTTCAAATGATTTTTAAACATGATAGTTGAATATTGATTGCTGAATAAACTTCCTCTTTAAACTACGGCACCCATTGCCCTGTTTTGACTTTCTGTGACAATTTGACCATCAAATAAATTGACTATTCTATGTGCATAATGAGAATCTCTATCTGAGTGTGTTACCATAACAATAGTGGTTCCTTCTTGATTCAATTCAGTTAAAAGGTTCATTACTTCTATACCATTTTTTGAATCCAAATTCCCAGTAGGTTCATCGGCTAGAATCAATTTCGGGTTAGTGACTACAGCCCTTGATATGGCCACTCTTTGCTGCTGACCACCAGACAATTGCTGCGGGAAATGCTTAGAACGGTGCGCTATTTTCATTCGCTCAAGCACTTTCATTACCTTTTCTTTTCGTTCACTCTTACTCATTTTAAGGTAAATAAGTGGCAATTCCACGTTCTCATAGACTGTCAGCTCGTCAATTAAATTAAAACTCTGAAAAACAAAACCAAGATTACCTTTTCGCAATTGCGTGCGTTGACTCTCCTTTAGTCCGCCTACTTCATTGCCCGCGAAATTGTAACTCCCTTCAGTTGGATTATCGAGCATGCCGATAATGTTCAAAAGTGTAGATTTTCCACAGCCCGAAGGTCCCATGATTGCTACGAACTCTCCCTCGGCTACATTTAAGTTAACATTGTTCAGTGCCAAGGTTTCAACTTCCTCGGTTCTAAAACTTTTTTTCAGATTTTTAATTGTTATCATTTTTTGATTGAATTACTTATTAATATTATAGACATCATTGTATCTAAAATGTGTCAGTTTATATTCTTTTATTTTAAAACAATTTTTTCTGCTTCTCCAAAACTTGAATAGCTACTTGTTATCACTTCCTCTCCTTGCTCTAACCCATCGAGTATCTCATAATATCTTGAATTTTGTTTCCCAATTCGAATATCCCTTCTCAATGCCTCTCCACCTGATGGGTTCACTACAAAAATCCACTGGCCGCCCGTACTTTGAAAGAAGCTCCCTTTTGGTAATAGCAACGCATCGGAAGATTCTCCTAATTGCAATTTTAAATTATAGCTTTGACCGGCCCTGATATTCTCTGGTTTGCTTCCTGTAAATACCAGGTCAACTTTGAATCTTCCACTTCGAACTTCAGGGTAAACTTTTCGTAATCGTAATTCGTATTCCGCTCCATTTCGCTCAAAGGTTGCGTTTAAATCGCGCTTTACCCTATCAATATAGTGTTCGTCTATTTCGGCCTCAATTTTAAAATCTGTAAGAACATTGATTTGGCCAATTCTTTCCCCTTGACCAATATTCTGACCAATTTCAGCATCTAAGAATCCTAACTGCCCATCGGCCGGGGCGCGCACATTTAAATGGTCTAACCTTTCATAAACCATGCTTAATGTTTTTTGCATTCTGCTTAAGTCAGTATCCAAACCAGCTAAAGAGGTTATGCGAAGGGCATCATCTTGCTCTGTCTGTAGTTTTATAATATCATATTGCTTTTTAGATAACTCATAGCTCTCCTTAGACAATAGATACGTCTCTTTCGAAATTAACTCATCATCATATAATGCCTGGTTCTGATCGTAATTTCGTCTTAATCTTTGAAGGTCATACTCTGCAGTTGCCAAAGATCTTTTTCCTTCTACTTGACGAGAATCAAAAGTTAATTTAGTTGATCGTAGGTCATTTTGTTTTAATGCCAGATTACTCTCACTTGCCAATATTTGTTCATACAGCTTGCTATTTTCCAACTTCAGGATAATCTCCCCATTCTTTACAATTGCCCCTTCCTCAATTAATTTTTCATTGACTCTTCCTCCCTCATATGCGTCCATATATATGGTAGCTATTGGAGCCACGCTTCCGTTAATCGTTATATAATCGTCAAACTTGCCTTGAGTAACCTCACCAATAGAAAGTTTGTCTTTCTCTGTACGAAAGGTTGAAGCCGAAGTACCAACTAATAACTGATACCCTATAAAAAGTACTATTACACCAATGCCGATATAAGCATAGTGTTTTGGTCTTAATCCTTTTTTCTTTTCTAATTGTATGTCCATTTTAATCTTTTGTTTTTCTTTTAACTATTACTGGCGAAAACATCCCCCTAGCCTATTTCGACTGCGCTCAGTAAAGGCCTTCAAAGGGGAATGCCTTTATTTCAACCTTTTCTTAGTATTTAATTTTCACTTTTACTGCCTGCTGCCATTGCTTACTGTTTTTTGTCTTGACTATTGGCGCTATCATCCTGTTTCTTTCTTATTCTATGTTAAATACGGGAAGTCCTCTATAGAAATCCAATGTGCTTTTATTTATTTCCGATCGTAATCTTACCTGTAAATTTTCATTTTGCGCGCTGGCAAAAAGGTTTTTGGCAGTAAACAATTCCAATGCGTTGATGAGTCCTTTCTCATATCGTTTTTGTGCAATGGTAAAAGCTAGGTACTGTGCTTTGGTTTTTTGTGTGCTCTGTTCGTATTCTACCTGTAATGAGTTGTATTCCTGTACCAAGGTTTGTATCGCCTGAAATACGACTTGTTCCTGTATATCTAGATTATTCTGTGCACGCGAGTATTCGATTTTTTGTTGTTTGACACGAGATCTCGCTGACCATGCGTTGCTAATAGGAATGTTCAAACTGAGCCCTACATACTGGAATGTGTTATCGTTGAATTGGTCCCGAAACGGAACGGTAGCACCCAGAGTGTCTCGTGTGGTCTCAAAATAACCGGTGCCAATTCCCCCAAAAAGGGACAAGCTAGGGTAAAGCCCCCCGCGCTCAGCTGCCACTTGTTTTTTAGCCGCTTTTACCCGAAGTTCAGAAGCCTTTAAAATAGGAAGGAATTCTTTGGTCTCATTAAAAATGGAATCCGATTGCATGACCGTGCTTTCCGATTTATAGAGAGCGTCTGGCAATCCGTTTTGAATCTCAATATCGGTTGCACCTTCCAAATTCATCTCCTGGGCTAATTTCAATCTAGCCCCTACCAAGTTATTCCCACTCTGGGTCAGGTTCAGTTTATCTGTCAATAAAAGAGACTCCGCTTCGTACAGATCTGCTCCGGCTTTTAGCCCTAATTCAATCTGCTTTTTTACCAAATCATAATTGGACTGTGAAACGGCCAATTGTTCTTTAGATATAGCCGTTAATCCCTCAAAAAACTGAATATCGTAGAACGCCTGCATAACACGAAATGCCAAAAGGTACTTTTGATGCAAGGCTTCCTCCTGCGTCGCTTTGTTCAAAAATTTGGAGACTTTAATGGTATTTAGTTTTTGAAAACCTTGAAATAAATCAATCGAAGATTGCAGCGTATATCTATTGGAAAAGAAATCGGTAGTAACAACATCATTGGTAAAAGGATCTGTACTTCTACCAAAATTAATCACATAGTCCGTTGCCGCATTTACCCTTGGCAATAATTCGCGAATGGATTGACGATATGTTTCTTTACCTGATTGGGCGGTATACTTAAAATCATTGAGCTGTAAATTATGCTGAAGTGCAAACGTCACGCATTCATTCAAAGTCCATTTTTCTTGCCCAAAAAATGAAACGGTAACAAGGCAAAAGAAAACGGTCGCTATTTTTATTTTTAAATTCATATTGATATTGATGTACTAAACAGTATACTACTCTTATGCCAAAAATTCAAAATGCTCATTATCAGATATTTAAGTAATTAATAAAAGTATCGCTATAAAAAAGTGTAAAATTCTTGTACAGACATTGTCAAAATATTGGACACTTTCTAAAAAAAACCAACTTCTTATTGTAGTTTTGAAATCGTTGTATTTAAATTATTCAACACTGGCTGTACCAAAAATCAGGAAGCACTAAAGCTTACGAATTGGAAATTAGTGAAATTAAAACTAAGCCCTAATATGGAAGTGATATCTTATCAAAGACGAATTGGCATAGGGCTTGTTTTTATAAGTAAAAGGTGCACATTCCAATAATGATAGGCACATATTACATTTAAAGATGATCGACGCAAAAATACTTGTCATTGACGACAACAAAAGTGTACTGAGTGCGCTTGAAATTCTATTGCAGTTTGAGTATAAGAGTGTACAATCAATTTCGAACCCGAATCAGATCTCGTCTTTTCCCAACTTTGATGAAATCGATATTATTCTTCTAGACATGAATTTTTCTGCTGGTGTGAATACCGGAAATGAAGGACTTTATTGGCTGAGTGAAATACGAAAAAAAGCCCCCCATATCTCTGTTATCATGATGACGGCCTATGGTGCCATAGATCTTGCTGTTAAAGCGTTGAAAGAAGGTGCAATGGATTTTATTCTTAAGCCTTGGAACAACGAGCGACTATTGACCACGATAAAATCGGCCTATGATCTGCGAAAATCGCAAAAAGAAGTACAACAACTAAAGCAAAAGGAAAGTAATCTAAAGCAGGTCATTAACCAAAACAAAGATTACATAATAGGCAATTCCAAAGCTTTAAAAAACTTGCTAAGCCTTGTTCAAAAAGTTGCGAAAACCGATGTGAATGTTTTGGTAACAGGGGAAAACGGAACTGGTAAAGAACTTATCGCTCGTGAGCTTCATAAATCTTCCGCTAGGAGCCAAGAGGTCTTTATTTCGGTTGATATGGGATCCATCTCGGAAAACCTTTTTGAGAGTGAACTTTTCGGACATACCAAAGGATCTTTTACAGATGCAAAGGAAGACCGTGCAGGTAAGTTCGAAGCCGCAAACGGGGGTACGCTTTTTCTGGATGAAATTGGAAACCTATCCCTTCAGACTCAAGCGAAGTTATTATCAGCAATTCAAAATAGGGTCATTGTGAGAGTCGGTTCGAATAAGCCCATCCCGGTAGATATTAGACTTATTTGCGCCACAAATAGCAATTTGGAAAAAATGGTTTCCGACGGACTTTTCAGGGAAGATCTCCTGTACCGTATAAACACCATTCATGTAGAATTACCATCATTAAGGGAGCGAGATGGTGATGTGCTGCTATTGGCGGATTTTTATCTGAACAAATTCATGAACAAATACGGGAAGCCTGAGTTACGAATCAATCAACAAGCACAAGAGAAATTAGCAACTTACCCTTGGCCCGGAAACGTCAGGGAATTGCTCCATACCATAGAACGAGCGGTAATTCTCTCCGAAGAAAATATATTGAAACCATCCGATTTCCTTTTAGAAGTCAAATCGGGAATTTCACTTGATTCAGGACCGGATACGCTCGAAGAAATGGAGTTATTGATGATCAACAACGCCCTAATTCAGCACAATGGCAATTATAGTGCTGCAGCGGACCAATTGGGTATATCGCGACAAACGCTTTATAATAAATTAAAAAAAACAGGGAGGTAGTCAGTTGATAGTCGTTATAAATGTAAAAAATAGTGAAGGTTGACATTTATTCGGTTATGGATAATCCTTGATTAAAAATTTAAATCAGATACATTTGAAGATGAATTTGAACTTTAACACGTAAAATGGTCAGCAGAAACATTTATTTTCAACTAGTCATACGGGTCATCTTTCTGACGATTACCGCTGCGATAGCTTCATATTGCTATTTTGATAATCGCTATATAATCTGCGCATTATTAATTCTCTTATTAATTGTCCAGACCGCGAGTTTGATTTCGTTCGTCAATCAGACCAATCGAAAAATCGCCTATTTCTTCGATGCTATTAAAAATGAAGACTTCACATTACGATTTCCTGAAAAATTAAGTGTGAAATCCTTGGAAGAATTGAACCATAGCTTGAACATGCTGAACTCAATGATCCAAGATATCCATTTAAAAAAGCAGGCACAGGAACAATATTACCAGGAAATATTGAGGCAAGCTGATATCGGTATTTTTACCATCAATCAGAAAGGGCATATTCTTTACGCAAACCCCACGGTACAGAATCTTTTGAACTACCACCCTTTAAATCATGTCAAGCAGCTAAATCAGGTAGATAAAAAGCTATATCAATTATTTGAAGCATTGGAACCCTTCGAAAATACTATTTATCAGCTGGCCAACGAACGTGGAAAAAGAGAGTTAAGTTTGAAATGTACAACAATCAACATTGAGGAAGAACGGTTGCTTTTGGTGGTAGTAAACGACATTCATAAGGAGCTCGATGAAAAGGAAACTAATTCATGGGTAAAACTGATTCGCGTGCTTACACATGAGATTATGAATACGATTACACCGATAACTTCAATTTCGGAATCCATTCTGAAATACTTCATATCCCCTGACGGGAAATCTCCCATGAAACTAAATGAGAACCATGTTTCAAGTACCATTAAGGGTTTACAAGTCATCAAAGAACAAGGAGGCGATCTGATGCAGTTCGTGCAATCTTATCGAAGCTTTTTGAGTTTGCCCAAACCGGATAAAGCGATTGTTTCCGCGCAACACCTTCTTGACAAGGTTAAAGTATTGATGAATCAAGAAAACAAGAACGAACATATTGATTTTAAAGTAGTCGCAGTACCAACAGATTTAGAACTGTTTATAGATGAAAAACAGATTTCGCAAATTCTGATCAATCTGACCAAAAATGCACTTCAAGCTATTGGCAATGTTGAGAATGGAAGCATAACAATCCTCGCCCAAGCCACACATGATGGGAAAAAACACATCACGGTTTCCGACAACGGGCCGGGAATACCTGAGGATCTAATCGATGAAATATTCGTCCCTTTTTTCACAACAAAAGATACGGGAACAGGTATTGGCTTAAGCCTCTCAAAACAGATTATGCATTTGCATGGTGGCACGATGAAGGTACGGTCAGTTCCTTTTAAGGAGACCACATTAATATTAAGCTTTTAGTTTTTATTTAGGCGCAAAGAACATTTCTTTTATCCTTATTATTTTTCTGAAGATTTTAAAAAACCTAAGTGATTCTTTAAATTAGGTTTAAAACAAATATTCACAATTTGTTAAGGACCTTTTGCGGAGAATCTTAATTCCAGACGTAATATTCTTATGTATTAAATATTCTTATCAATTTGATAAGAATATTTAATACAAGCTATTCCCATTTTTTCCGTTTTAAGAAAATAAAATTTAAATAAAAAATTTATGAAAAATGTAAGATTTTTAAAAAATGCTATGCTTTTAATGACAGTTATTTCAATGGTTAGCTGTAACAAAGATGATGACGCGTTCGCCAATATAACTGTAAATGGTACTTTGCTAGTTGGAGACCGTTCAGATTTTAACGGAGATATTGATGCAAGTTTTACAGGTAGCGGCGGTTCTGCCTCTCGTTCCTTTAGCTGGAATAACAACCTTAATACAGCAGACTATAATGCAGACATAACTGCTAATGCTCAAGGTACATTTCGAATTATTGTTGAGGATTCCGAAGGAGCTACGGTCCTTGACCGTACCATTGACGGAGGTACTGAGCCTGATACTATAGGTGGGGTTACAACATCAGGAACTTCGGGTATATGGACCGTAAATATTCAGGTTACTGACTTTAATGGTGACGGTAGTTTCTCCCTAAGCGAAGGAAATTAATTAAAGTAAACGATTTATATTTAACCCTGTCAAGACTCTTGACAGGGTTTTTTATTTTATTTAATATTAAAAAATGTAAAGCGGTAATTAAAATAAACGCCACACAACACAATCTATAAACAATGAGGGCAGCCGGCTTATTCGCAGGATTTGTGTATTTTTATGAAGACCGCAAAATCTTTTGGATTTTGCTTTTTAGAGTGACAAAGAAAAAAAGAAAACCAAAAGATTTCGCTATGTGAGTGCCGAAAGCAAACGCTAGTTCGCTCCCGTACTGTTCATAGGTACTGTGTTAAAAAACAAGTTTTTTCTTTAAAATATTAGGAAACAAAT
>NZ_JBEXAE010000004.1:0-375749 GCF_040566695.1 Sediminicola arcticus
TCTCTCTTTTGTTCTTTCTGATTATACTATCAATTTAAAGAGAATCAAACTTAAGATGTATATAAAAAATAGGCAAAACAGTATTAAAATCAAGGCTTTTGGCTCGTATCAAACTTTGTGCTTAACCGAAAGTTTGGTGCTTCTTAAGCGCCTACTTTTCATATACTAACCGTTGTGCTTCATTCTAAAAAAAAGACAACTGAAACTAATAAATAGAAAATGAAAAATACAGCATTGATAACAGGGGCATCAAACGGAATTGGATTAGAATTGGCTAAAATTCACGCCTCAAAAGGAGGTGATTTAGTTTTGATAGCAAGAAACAAATCTAAATTAGATGAACTTAAAACAGAGTTAGAAACTCAATTTAAGGTTTCTGTTTATACCATAGGTAAAGACCTTTCTGAAACAAACGCGGCACAAGAAATATATGATGAGACAAACAGACAAAATATTGAAGTTGTCTATCTAATAAACAATGCAGGTTTTGGCGATTTTGGAATGTTTACAGAAACAGACTGGAGCAAAGAGCTGCAAATGATTAATTTGAATATTACTACTCTGACACATTTCACAAAATTATATCTACAAGATATGCTTAAACGAAGAAGCGGCAAGATAATGAATGTAGCTTCTACGGCTGCGTTTCAACCTGGGCCAACAGCGGCAGTATATTGTGCAACCAAAGCTTTTGTGTTAAGTTTTTCTGAGGCAGTTAGTAATGAAGTAAGCGACAAAGGAATTACTATAACTTCTCTTTGTCCAGGTCCGACTGAAACAGGATTCCAAGCTGCTGCAGCGATGGACGAAAGCAACCTTTTCAAAGGTAAAAAATTGCCATCGGCTAAGGTGGTTGCTGAATATGGTTATTCTTCAATGATAAAAGGAAAAACAGTAGCAATACACGGAATTATGAATACTATAATGTCTAATTCTAGTAGATTTGCACCAAGAGCCTTAGTTTTAAAAATTGGACGTAAAATGTTGGATAAAGCCTAATAGTATGTTCAAGTATGAACGAACGCATAACACTGTATATGAAATCATAGCACCCTGCGGGATGCCACGCTTCATATACTAACCGTTGGCGTGCATTAGGTACATTATACAAACATCCTTTACAAAGTTATAGATACATCGTTTACACTTTTTAACTTGCAATTTGAACCAAATTCAGATTGCTATGCCTTGGAAAGACACAACGATTATGGAACAAAAAATTGAATTTATCTGTGAATGGCGAACGGGAAGCCATACCATCACGGAACTTTGTAAAGGGTTTAACATATCACGCCCTACTGCTTACAAAATAATAGCCCGATTTGAGAAAGAAGGTTATGAAGGTCTTCGAGAATTATCAAGAAAACCGAGAGGATCGCATCCTAATGCAACCAATGAAAAAGTAGTAGAGAGCATTCTCAATTTGAAAGAAAAGTATAAGTTGTGGGGTGCAAAAAAAATATGGATTGGTAAGTCCCCAAAAACGATTAAGAAGAGTAAAACCGATTCATCCCATATTTGACCCAAAAGTGTGCAATGAAGTATGGAGTGCAGACTACAAAGGAAAGTTCTTGATGGGCAATAAGATATACTGTCATCCATTAACAATAGCTGATTCTAAAAGTCGATTTGTATTTACAGCAAAAGGTCATTATAAAGAAAATCTGGCCTCAGCAAAAGCAGAGTTCAAAAGGGTTTTTAGAATATATGGTATCCCTAACCAAATCCACACAGATAATGGAAGTCCTTTTGGATCTGTAGCTGCAACACAACGATTTACCAGGTTGTCATATTGGTTTATCGAACTGGGGATTATGCCGGTATTCTCTGATCCTGCCCATCCGGAACAAAACGGAAGGCATGAACGAATGCACCGCGATCTGAAGGCAGCTTGTGCCAAACCTTCAGCCTTTGATCTAAAGGCGCAACAAAGACGTCTGAATCACTTTGTAAAGGAGTATAACCACATAAGACCACATGAAGCTCTGGGAATGGAAACACCTGCTTCTGTGCATGACTTCAATGCAAGACTATATCCTGAAAAAATACCTAACTTTGATTATGACCCAGAAATGAGAGTGTTGAAAGTAACTAAAAATGGATCTGTACGATGGGGATCATATAATTGAGTTTATTTATCAGCATCATTACAAGGAAAATATATTGGTGCTTTAGAAATGGGAAATGGTATTTGGAGAGTATTTTATAGAAATGTATTTTTAGGATACTTTAATGAAAATGAATTAAGAACTAAAGAACAATCAGTGAGGTTAGAAACTAATTTAGTGTAAAGGCTAATCTATAACTTTTGTAAACTATGTATCTTAACGAACATTAATTAAATAAGGAAAATGAAAAATGAACAAAATTGGCCAGTTTTGAATTTTGCAGAAATGCAAGACACCATTGAAACACTTCACCAGTGGATTCAAATCGTTGGGAAAATACGTCTAAAGACAATGCCATGGCAAAATCATTCTTGGCACACCGCACTCTACGTAACACCAAGTGGCTATTCAACCCACGGAATTCCATACCAAGGACAAATCTTCCAAATAGATTTTAACTTCAAAAAACATAAGCTTCTTCTACAATGTTCAAATGCAGAAACAATTACGATAGACTTAAAACCAAAAACTGTAGCTAGCTTTTATAACGAGCTGTTTGAAAAGTTGTCCGGTCTTGGGATTGAAGTAAAAATTCACTCCACTCCAAATGAAATGGATCCTGCAATTCCATTCTCTGAAAACACAGTTAACAAATCATACGATCCAAATGCAGCGAATGCGCTTTGGCAGGCCATGTTAAAAACTAATGCGGTTTTTAACGAATTCAGAAGTGATTTTATTGGTAAAGCAAGTCCGGTCCATCTGTTCTGGGGCGCATTTGACTTGGCGGTTACCCGATTCTCAGGAAATCCAGCCCCGCTTCATCAAGGCGGAATCCCCAATATGTCATTGGAAGTGATGCAGGAAGCCTATTCGCAAGAAGTAAGCAGTGCCGGTTTTTGGCCTGGATCCAAAGATTCTCCCATGCCGGTTTTTTATGCCTATGCATACCCTAGTGATGCAAGTTTTGGAGAGCAGAAAGTCTTACCAAAAGAGGCTTTCTATAGTCCGGAAATGGGAGAGTTTTTCTTAAAATATGAAGATGTACAAAACTCAGAAAATCCAGAAAAAACATTGCACGATTTTTTACGAACAACCTATGAAGCTGCAACCAAAATTTCTGAATGGGATAGAACTAAACTGGAGAAAAAATAAAAAAACGACACGCCAACAAAATGAAAGCAGTGGGAAACAATCTCAACCCGCTTTCATTTTATTAGAGGATCTTGCTATTTTTAATAGTAGTACAAATTAATGCGCTAATACTAATACAAATGTCATTAGGGCTAATTTAGAAAACAATTCATCTTTGAAAAATCACAGTTCAGTAAGAAAAGATTAACAAAGTGAGCAAAGAAGTTTAGATTTGAAATTACAAATTAACCAAACCTAATTAACAAAACAATTGGAATTTTAAAAAAACAATACTCTACACTTTCTCAATAATTCTGCTTCTTACAATTTCAGGTTATATTTATCTTTACATACTTCCAAAAGGACCAAAAATTACGGACACAATTCCTCTAAAAAACGAAAAAGATTCTTTTGTAATGTACGTATACAAGGAGAGTGAGAGAAAATTTATTAAGGTTTGGACTTACAAGCCGCAAGAATGGAAACTGGAAATAAAATTGTCTTTGTTATGCACGGTGGAGGCAGAAATGCCGAGGATTATCTAAATGCTTGGGCATAAATAGCTCAAAAAAATATTGTGCTCATAGTTACCCCTGAATTTAAAAACAAATTCGTAAAATATATAACCAACGACTATCAAGAAGGAAATTTATTTACGTTTTTTGGAACAAAAAACCCAAAGGAAGAATGGGCGTACAGGGTTGTCGAAAACATATTCGACCACATTAAATCGGTCAATAATATTTCAAATGAAAACTACGGCATTCTGCAGGCGGGCAATTTGTTCATAGAATGACACTATTAATGCCAGAATCGAGAATTGGAACAGCTATTTCAGCCAATTCAGGCTTTTATAGTTTACCTAACGAGTACCTTGACTTTCCTTATGGTTTCAAAAACACAGAAATAGATTTAAAACCCGTCTTAAAAAAAGCTTATAAAAAAAATTGATTATTTTATTGGGAGAGTTAGATAATGACCCAAGTTTGGGAACTTTCAGAACGACTGATCTAGCAATGGAACAAGGAGCGTATAGATTAGAACGCGGTGCTAATTTTTATAAAGCAAATAAGAAATTAAAAAACAAAAACAATTGGGAATTTAACTGGACAATAGACACCCTAAAAAATGTAGGTCACGACTATAAAAAGATGTCCGAAAATGCAATTGAATGGATAAAAAACTAACCCTAACAATGTATAAAAATAATGCTAAATTAGTTGCTTAATCAAAATTTCGTGAGGCTTTGTTAGCTTCTGATTTTTCTTCGGAAAATCCTCCTACTCAAAACCGCACTATTCTTATACGTAACGTTGTAGCCAATTAGAAAATAGTTTTACAAATGAAAAAAGTAGATTTGAAACAAATATTTGAGCTTGTCTTTAGACAGTGTGTCTTTATAATTGTCAATATTTATGCGTTATCAAAAATATTCGGCGGACAATTTTATATGAAAGGGAAATTACCTATTGAAGTTGCTAGCACAACTTTAGAAGAAGCAAGTAGTTTTTCGTTGGCTTGGACATTTATGGGACACTCCTACTCTTATATACTATTTGTAGGCATTACCCAACTCATTGGTGCTTGGTTTCTCTTATGGAATAAAAAAAAGTTACTAGGAGTACTGATATTAATTCCAATAATGATAAACATAATAATATTTGACATCATTTTTCTGGATGTCTATCCTGCATTAGTAAATGCTATTATTGTTTTTTTAATGTTATTGTTAATTCTATTTTTCAATAAAGAAAAGATTATAGAGGTAATCCAAGGGCTTACTAACTTTCCAATAAAATCTAAAGTTCTAATAAAAAGAAGACTTATCACTTTTGGCATTACACTACTAGTTATCGTTTTAATTTTTACTTTTGATTCTTTTATTGAGCAATGGCTTGGAGCAAGCAAAGAAAAAATACTAGAATAACTGGCTATTACAAAGAACTGAGATAAAAAACAAGTAAATTCTTCCTTAATTTCAGACATTATAATTCTAGGCTTATAGATTCATAAACTTTATTCTTAGAGCTTTTTTATTGTATTTATACTCTATTTATCTTGGCAATATCGAAACGTAGGTGTCATCGTATGGCCTTCCTGTTTTTGCAATAGCAAAACACTGTTTAAGAAGCTTGTTAGCTACAGCAATACTCTTCCCTTTGGTAACGATTCGCTCATAAACCGCTTTACAGGCCTTATTGTGCTTGCTGCAAAAAACGATCAAAGTGAACCACTGAAAACGGAATTTTTTGAGCCACTTAAAAAATCATTTCAGACTATGTTATAAAAGGGTTTACAATAATTATTACTATGCTCACTTTAATCCGGCGCACCTTGTATACTTCGACCGGCTCATCCAGAATACCTTAAAATATCACTGTCAACCTTATGGGATAGGGAATAGGGTGTATTATAAAAGGAGTGAAATTCTAGATATTTTGGACAAATCAGGAAAACCTCCGAAATTCAGAGGTTTTAATAGGTAGCCTTTGTTCTTAGAATGGCTATTTTTAGTCTATATAAGTAGGATATCATCAATGATGCTATCCAATTGTTGTACACAAGCTAGAAAAGACAGAATATAAATTATATTTTATATATTAGCTATAAGATATTCATAACTAACTAAACAACAACAACATGGGAACACTAAACAACATTTTCTTAAAGACTGGATTTATATTTTGCGCTCTGCTTTTTATAAGTTGTAACGAAAACAAAAAAGAAGATTCTGTGATGGCTGAACAAGAAATCCCAATGCTAGAGGCAGCCTCTCAAGAATACGCTGATCTTGCTCAGAAAACTCTTGAACTATTGTCAGAATTCGATTTAGAAACATGGAAAGAATATTTAGCTGATGATGTAGAGTGGTATTGGCCAGATGGAAACTCCGAAACTCGTAATACTATTAAGGGTAAAGAAGAACTTATAACGTGGTGGAAAAACTGGAAAGAGACCACTGGTGGGCAAATATCATTTACAAATAATACATTTTTACCTATTAAAATAAACACAGCATCAAATTACTATAAATTGGTAGGTACAGGTGTACTTGCCTATACTGATTTAACAATTTCTCTTCAGGATAAATCGACCTCTGTTAGACAGCATATCGTCTTCATGTTTGATGAGAATAAAAAAATTAGCCATGCATTATTATATTATGACAGAACTGGAATCATTGAATTGACAAATGTAGTCATTGGAGAGACCGAGTAAAGACAGCACATTAAAAGCCTATGTACAACAACGCATACAAGCCATAGCTTATTAAGCACAAGTTATTAAAGCTTGTGCTTTTTTAATACATTCCAGAAATAAATAAAAGATTTCTATTATCAAACTGCTACATTACATATACGAGCCGTTGGAAACAATGGCAAGTAGATTTAAATGATTCAGAAAATAAGACATATTTAAACATGCTAGAATAAATGTCAAAGTATCAAGCCTATAACAATGTATAAACGGCATTAAAACACCCGCTTATACTAAGCGTTGTAAAACATTTACCAAATCTTTACGACATTCAATGACAATTAAAATGTCGTTTAAAAATCTTACTAAAGTCGCTGAATTTAAATTTCTAAATACATATTTTAGCATGGATTTAAAGCACAAAACAAATGAATTTAATAGCAAAAAAAATTAGCGAAGCCCGTAAAATTAAAGGTCTAACTCAAGAAGAGCTTGCTGATCGATCTAATATCAATCTAAGGACTATTCAAAGAATTGAAAATGACGAAAGTGAACCAAGAAGTAAAACTTTAAATCTCATTTGCGATGTTTTACATTTGGACGTGAGTGAATTAATGCCTGGAAATAATTCGCAAAAGGATTTTAAGCTCGGTATGAAAATCGTCAATGGCCTTTTCCTTGTTATAATCAATATCCTTCTCCTAGGAGTAATTGGATTTATGACATTAGATTCTGAGGCAAATTTGAATAGTAAATTCGCTGGATTTTTATTGAGCATCTTACTACCATTTTTCATTGTGACACTTACAAAAACAATGCACAGAATGGAGCGTTTGTTAAAATTCGGGTTTGGCTATATTGTCTATTTTGTTCTAGTTATGATATTACACGGTTTTTCGATTGGATTCGTTTCTGGCTTATTTCCTTGTCTGTTAATAAGCATAAGTATGTTATATTTTGGTGGGGAATTGATCAAAAATAAAGAATAAAAAACGTTTTACAACAAGGCCTATAATCCATTGTTTAGCATATTTACTAAAGTTCAAAAGTTTTCGTACATTAGAACGGCATGATCCCAAGCTCGATTTGATTAACATCAAATATCAACAACGAACCATAACCAAACCGTTGTGTACAATTTGAGAACAACTAGTCTTTGTCGTAACATTAAATCTTATGTGTCGTCTTCCTGTAAAAATATAAAATGAATATACTTAGAAGTCTTGTTTTAATTATTCCAGTATTATGTATTATTTCCTGTAATTCTAATTCGAAGAAATCGTCAATAGTAAACGTGGATGTTGTCTTTCAAGAAGACTCTCTCAAATTTACGGAATCGCAAAAAGTTTTCATCCTTGAGGTGATAAGCAATTCAGAAGAGGAAGTTCGAAAACTTCTACCAAAACTTCCGGATAGTATAAAAGTGATTGTTGAGGCTGTGGATTGGAATCTTGATTTTGTTAGCGGAGTAACTGGAAGGGCAGAGACTAATTCTCCACCTCTGGTTCTCGTTCAAATATCACACAATTACAAGGGAGGAGTAATTGATTCGGCATATCAAGGTATCAAGTCTACCATTTTTCACGAATTCCATCACTTATCCCGCGGCTGGGCAATACAGGACAACAAATTTAGTTATGGAATCCCCAATGCAATGGTTAATGAAGGATTAGCTGTTGCATTTACAGAAATATATACAGGAAGCAAAAATGAGGCAGAAGCCTATACAGATGAGGCCGATAATTGGGTAAAAGAGATTTTAGCCCTTCCACTCGATGCAAGTTACTCAGATTGGGTAATGGGAGAACACCCTGATGGCAGGACCTATATAGGCTATCGAACTGGAAATTTTTTGGCAAGAAAAGCTATGATTAATTCTGGAAAAACTATTTTAGAATTAAGTGAGCTTATGCCAAATGAAATAATAAAACTAGCTGGCTATTAATGCTGCTAAAAACTGCACACAACAACATATATAGCGCATTGAAACGCGCTATATACCAAACGTTGTAATCAATTAAACTAATTATGAAGAGATTTGATTTTAAAGAAATTCTTGAAATTACTTGTCGTCTTTATGTATTCTTTTTCTTAACTGTTTATGGGATAGGAAAGGTTATTGGAGGTCAATTTTACACAGCGGCAAGAATACCAGATGAAATAGCTCAAATGCCGATCGGACTAGTGCCAGACTTTGAATTGGCTTGGGTTTTCATGGGTCGTTCATATGGATATATTCTATTCATTGCTCTAGCTGAAATTATTGGGGCTTTTTTACTACTCTTTAATAAAACCAAACTAGTCGGAACCCTTATATTAATCCCAATAATGGTAAACGTAATTGTATTCGATATTTTTTTCCTTGACGAATATGGAGCATTAGCAGGTGCAACATTATATCTTTTAATGCTACTTATAATCGTTGTAATCAATAAGGAAAAAATGAGTGATATTTTGATAGAACTGGTTAGTACTGAAGTACAGCTTAAGACATCATCCAAGGAAAAAACCCTTAAATATTCAATAGTTCTAGTTATAATAGTTTTAATTTTTATTGGAGATCAATTAATTGTGAACTTCCTTGGGTATGGAAAAGGATAAAAAATTGGTGAAATAGTTCTAAATCCAAGGCTTTGGGCTTGTATCAAAGTTTGTGCTTAACCGAAAGTTTGGTGCTTCCAAATCCCCTACTTTTCATATACTTACCGTTACCTAAGTTTTCTAGAAATCCTTTCCATCTCCTCACTAACTCTTTTCTGTAAAATCTTCCCATAGTAATCTTGTGTAATCTTTATACTGCAATGTCCCAAAAGTTCACTAACAATCTCCATAGGAACATCATTGTAAAGCAACATAGTGGACGCAAATGTCTTTCTAGCTATGGTGACTTATAGATTTGTTAATACCTACAATCCCCCCTATTTCCTTTAGCTAGGAATTGATTTTTTGATTACTGAATTTTGGAAGTACTGATCAATCCCCTATTCAACATATAATAGATTAAAACTACTCCTAGAATTTAGCCCAGGGCTAAAAAACAATCAAAAGTGTTTATCTCCCGAAGCATAAATGGTGAAACAACTTCTTTATAAAAGATATATATAACATATGTTATATATATTCTATATTTGAAATGTATAGAACATATGTTATATACATAATTGTTATGCAAAATCAAAACCCGGATTTCATATGAGTAAAATTAATTCAATACTAATTATGATCGTGTGTTTTTTTATGAGTTGTTCGCCCAGCAACAATTCAGAAAGTATCTCCAAATCAGGAAGCAATCAAGTTAACGAGACTAAACTAATTTTTGATATTGACTCACTTCTAAACAAAGAAAAACTTGATACAATCCAGATAAAGCTCGATTGGGTCACAAAGAAGGCAAATAAACGATATAAAGGAGTATCAACGAAGTATTTATTTTCAAAATTAATTACGAATCACAAAATAGATACCACAAATAAAGAGGTTATTTTTTTATGTAAAGACGGTTATTCTGCTAGGGTTCCATTTTATCAATTATTGACTGAAAAAGGGTATCTTGTTAATAAAGATGTAGATGCCAGACTCCAATGGGATGAGGAGATTGATGAAAAATTTACTCCTTGTTATTTGGTTTGGAGTATTGATAAGGATGAAAATAATTTCAGCTTTCCTTATGGAATAATTCAAATAAAAATTGTGGATATTAATGAAGAATATAAGGATGCAAACCCCATAAATGGCACACAGAATGTACATAAAGGATTTTCAATTTTTAAAAAGCAATGCATAAAGTGCCATCCGATAAATAAGGTAGGAGGAGTAGTTGGTCCAGAGTTAAATACTCCAATGAATGTAACGGAATATTGGAAAATTGAGCATCTTGAGAGTTTTATTCTAAATCCAGATAAATACAGATACAATAGTAAAATGCCAACAATACACGACTTAAGTAATAATGATGTTAAATTAATAATTGAATATCTGAAACACATGTCAAAAAATAAAAAATTCTAAAAATGACTTATCATAACACGCGCTCATAAATAATTGCCGGATGGCAGTAAATTCAAATGTTGTAGCCCACACTATGTTCGGTTTTGCTAAACAGATAGGTTTCCAGCAATCGACTACTATTCATAGTGCAAACCGTTAGCACCAATGGTGCGCAAATAATCCAAGCAGTACGGAGGGGGAACCTTAAATAAATAATTAGACCAAGGCTCGGGCAAAGCCAATCCTTTTTAAATTGCCTACCAATGTTTGCGCATGCAGAACGCACTCACCCCCTAGCCCGACTAATAAAAGGCAATTTATAAAAGGTTTAAGGGAGTTAAGGTGATCATAACGCCTTCACTATGGCCTGGGCGAAACCACATACGATAACTGGCCTATAATACATTTTTTAGCTTATTTACTACAATTCAAAAGTTTTCGTACATTTAATCCGGCACGATTCACAGCTCGATTTGATTAATATCAAATCTCAACAACGGAATTATAGCCTAACCGTTAGCAACAATATCAAATATGAAAAATCGCATCGAATCAATTCTGAAATTGAGCACTTGCTATATGATTGGTTTGATTGCATTGACTTCTTGTAATTCAAACAATAACACAAAACAAGAAAAAGATTTTTGCGCCAGTATTCATAGGAATGACACGTTATCCCTTTCCCAAGAACTTGAAGATATAAAAGGTCTAATGGATACCCTGACGGGCGTTTACGTCCTGGAAGATGGTAGTGGTTCGATGGTGGCCAGGGCATGGTTAAGTGAATATGCCGAAAAGACCATAGATATTCAATATTTCATTTTTTCAATAGACAATGTCGGACTTATCGCTTGTGACTATTTGATAAGAGCTGCTGATCGAGGGGTTCAAATAAGAATAATTGTTGATGATATTATGGTTGATGCCGACATTCAAGATATATTAATGTTTAATTCTCATGAAAATATTACAGTCAAAATATATAACCCAGGTGTCAATTTAGGTAAGAACATTTTTAATAAAATCAAGAAATTCACATCAGATTTTAGATCTGCCAATCAACGGATGCATAACAAAACCTTCGTTGTGGATGGTAAAATAGTAATCACTGGCGGTCGGAATATTGCTGATGAATATTTTGACTATGATCATGAATATAATTTTCGGGATAGGGATATTCTATTGTTAGGTAAGGGATCAAAACAAGTAAATAAATCCTTTAATGAATTTTGGAATAGCTCATTGAGTAAAAATGTAACTGATATCATAAAAGAAGATTCTGATATAGTCTATCCAATAAATAGATTCGACAACCTTCATGAATACGCTTGTAATCCAGATAATTTTTGGCCACAAGTAAGAGAACGGATAGCGAATTTACCAGCTGCATTCAATACAATAAAGAACTCTGGTGATCTGGTTTGGTTGGATGATGTTGAGTTCATTTCAGACAAGCCAGGCAAAAATGATGGCAAAAATGGTTTGGGAGGAGGTGGAGTTTCAACCAATGCCTTAATTGATCTGATTAAACATGCCAAATCATCTATTGATATTCAGACGCCCTATTTAATTACAACAGAGCTAAGTCGAAATTTATTCAGAGAAGCCGTAGAAAGTGGAGTGAAAATCAGAATACTCACTAATAGTCTTGCGTCAACAGACAATGTTGAGGCTTTTAGCAGCTATCAAAGTGACAGAGAAAAATTATTAGGAACAGGGGTTAGCATATATGAATTTCGCCCAGATGCTGAAGAACGAACTAGAATAATGACCGGTGAACTTCAAGAAACGTTGCAACATAAACCAATATTTGGACTTCATGCAAAATCAATGGTTATTGATAAAAAAACAACCGTTATTGGAACATTTAATCTTGATCCTAGAAGTGCCAATTTGAACACGGAGTGTATCGTTATTGTTCAATCCTATAAAATTTCAAAAGGAGTCTTAGTTGGAATGGAAGAAGAATTCCGCCCTGAAAACTCCTGGAAAACAACATTAGACTATAATCCCGATTTGGAAGTTAATAAGATCAAACGTTTAAAAACTTGGACGAGAAAAATTATCCCTAAGGAAATTTTATAAGCTAATAATACCGTTGCTAACAAAGCCTAAACTGCATTGAAACGCAGTTTAGGCTTTGTTAGCCTTCATTAAAAAAAACCGAATATGAAACAAATAATTTTATTGATTTTGACATTAGCACTAGCAGCAACAGGTTGTCAGAATGAGAAGCAAGATTCTAATGCAACATCTTTAGAAGTCTATGCCGATTCATTATTTCAAGCAAGCATTGATAGTGCACAAATTGCAGGGGCTTCAATTTTAGTGTTTCAAAAAGATAAAATGCTGTTAAATAAATCTTATGGATATGCAAGCTTGGAACTTGCTGCGCCAATTCCAAGTAATGGTATTTTTGATATTGGCTCTGTAACCAAACAATTCACAGCTGCTGCCATTTTAAAATTAGTAGAAACTGGTAAGCTTTCATTAAATGATGACTTTACAAAATATCTCGAATTTGATACTAAAGGTCGGAAAATTACCATTGCTCAATTACTTGACCATACCTCTGGACTTGCACAATCTCCTACTGGTAAGGATGAGTTCACTCAGATGACTTTCGATGAATTCCCTCATAAGCTTACAGTGCAATTGGTGGAACCAAAAGAATTTTTACATGAGCCAGGAGAGGCCTTAATTTATAACAATGTCGCTTTTGTTTTCCTAGGTTTGATTATTGAAAAAGTAAGCGGACAGCCCTATGAAGCTTATTTAAAAGAGACCTTTTTTGACCCTTTAGGAATGCATAGCACCTCTTTTGGTTCCAATTCCAAAGTAGTAAAAAATAAAGTGAATGGCTATAATTATGACCCAAACGGCCTTCAACAAATGGATTATCTGAATTATTACATACCCTATTCTGCTGGTTCGCTTGTAAGTAGCAACGAAGATTTACTCATTTGGACGCGAGCATTACATAATGGCAAAGTGCTTTCCGAGCCAATGTATCAATCAATGATTAGTCCAAGCAAATTGAATGACGGTACGCCTGTAAGTTATGCTAAAGGATTGGTCAATTTCTCGAATTACGGATACAAAGAAATCTCTCACGGAGGAGCCATCGCGGGATTTTCTTCTTTCGTGCAATATTATCCTGACGATGATTTATACATCATAACTTTAGTAAACACAATAGGGCCAAAAAAAACAGGGCGGTTTTTTGGCTATGAAATTACTTGGAAATTACTGGACAAAAAGGAATATGAACAAGCTACGTTGGATATTGACACCAACGCCATCCAAGGCATATACACTGGACAAACAAGAGGCGGCAAAGATTCAGATGGCAAACAAGCCATAGAGATTAAGTCTATAGAAAATGGAATTACCCGACAGGTCATGGGAGAAGAAAAAATAGACACCTTAAAAGTATATGTTGGCAACAATACGTGGATGGATGGAAACGATAAAATCATAATAGAAAATAACAAGTATCGTGTCGATAAGATATACAATTATTACATTCTTAAAAAGGATAATAAATAACTGATTGCAACAAAGAACTGAGCTAAAATACAAACAAATTCTTCTTTAATCTGAGACATTATTATTCTAGGCTCATAGATTCAAAAATTAGATTCTTTGAGAATACCATTTGTTCAGAGGTTTTTTGTGAGAGGCCAAACGGATGATGGTATTCCCTTAAGTGGAGAAGAAATTGAATCACAATTTCTTGCTAATCGTTTTCAAGGTGTTATAATTTTAGTAGGAAGTGATTATTTAGAGTATAGCATAAGAGGTGCTACTATAGTTTCTAACTATTTTGACTTCAGAAATACCGTAAGTGATATTAATGATGCATGTAATTAAAACTAATTATTTATATGAGATAATTAACTCCGACAACTTGGTAGTTTATTATCAATAATTGACGTAGATAAATTACTAAGTAGAACTATTAAAAGAAGAAAAGGTAGTCCGGCAACAGGCCACCTTTTTTAATTCCTGTATTTTTTTGGATGTGAACTTAATTCGGTTAACATAAAATAAAGGATCCTTTCTTTAATTTTTCTTTTTCTTCTGCTGTCCAGGGGCATAGGCTTTGGCCGATTTGCTGCCAGTTGCCTTTTTGACCTGTCCTGGGGCGGAACTTTTCCCACTCAAATGAATAGTGGATTTACAACCTGAAGATAACCCTATCACAAGGACAAGGATGATGCTTATTTTTAATATTCTAATGAACATAACTTAAAATTTAAGTTGGTGAAATTATGTTATTTTAAGATTGCTTGGTGCTTGGTGAGAAAATAATTTTTTACGTAAATTTTAGTCTCAAGTATTGTTTTTGAAGTAAAAGAATATTTTACAGAAATGCTGATACCCACAATTTATAAGTGTTATTTAGGCATTCTGCAACAATTAATTTCTCCTAGTTGATTGGTGGGAATAATTTTCTTAATAAACAGATTGATTATGATTTGGTCACCATAACAAATAACCAAAAAAAATACACGAAAAGCTGATAGGGCAATATTGCAAAATAATCTTGCCCTTGGTGTCTTAGAATTAAAAGGAACAAATTCAAAGGATTTAGAGAGTATATGGAAATATGAGATGAAAGATTGGCTAATATTGGCTATTGTCATGACATGAAATTTTTTATTAATTTAATTTTTTTAATAGTAAACGTAAAAGCACTTCCTTTTCCTTCACTAGAATCTACCCATATTTTCCCTCCCAAGGTCTCTACGATTTTTTTTTAATAGACAAACCCATACCAGTCCCAGAATATTCATCTCGGTTATGGAGTCTTTGGAAAATAATAAAAATCTTATCAAAATGCGCAGTGTCTATCCCTATGACATTATCTTTAACTGAAAACTTCCAAAAATCCTTTTCTTAAAAACAAGTCACATTTATTTTTGGCGTTTTATCGTTATCACAATATTTAACACTATTACTGATAAGATTTAAAAATATTTGGCGCATAGGGGATTTAAATCCATTTATATTTGGCAAATTATCAGTAATTATTTGAGCTCCCCTCTCATCTATTTGTTTTTTGTGTAAAATAGTAACCTCTTCAACTAGGGCTTTTATATCCAGTTCCTTTATCTTTTCGGACATATTACTCGCTCTTGAATAATTCAATAGTTCCGATATAATCTCCCTCATCCTCACAGCCCCATCTGAGGCCAAGTTAATATACTGCTTTCCCTTATCATCAATTCTATCCGAATATCTATTTTCAAGAAGAGTAAGGAAACTGGCAATCATTCTTAACGGTTCCTGAAGATCATGTGAAGCCACAGAGGCAAACTGCTCTAATTCTGCATTGGATGTCTCCAATAATTTCGCCTTGACCGTTAATTGATTGTTTAGTGCTTTTAAAGATTCTTCATAATCTTTATGATCCGTATGGTCAAGAACTGCCGATATCATTAGGTTTTGACCAAAAAGTAGAATATTTTTCGCCTCCACAATCCTTTACTCTCCATTTTTTCCAGTAACAATAATACCCTTCCATGACATCTGTTCTAAATCATCGCTCTGGATATCCGATATTATCCTGTTCTTTATTTCTTCCTTATAAGCTTTGTCTGGATAGATTTTTTCAAAAAAAGTATTGATATCTAAAAGTTCTTCATAAGGCCATCCGTATATCTCTGAAAATTTATGGTTAACTATTTTCGCTTCACCTGTTACCATATCGTTAACTGCAATACCAATAGGTAAATTCTCTAAAATTGCCTCTATAAGCTCATTCCTCTTTGCTAAATTTTCGGATATTAGTTTCTCTTCCGTGATATCTAAAATGATAGAATCCCAATAAATACCTCCATCTAGGTTTTTATTGGGATTCTATCATTTTATGCCATTTGACAGCACCATTAGCTTGCTTAATACGCCACTCGGAAACCCAATTAGTCATATGGGTGGCAGACTGTTCTATGGATTTCTGGACTTTTGGTAAGTCTTCATCCAAAATTAAGCTCCAAATACGGTTATTATCTTCCATAGCTATTTCTGAAGAAACTCCCCATAAATCTAAAAACCCATTACTAACATAAGATAGATTAGCAGTGCCGTCTTTAGCCATTTCAGATCTAAAAACTACCCCTGGGACACTATCGGCAATAGCAAGGAATTGATTTTCTTGCATTCTTTCTTTATCGATATTCAAATGAATACCAAACATTTTTAACGGCTTTCCGTTTTTAGACTTATCTACAACCTTTCCTCTATTTTCTACCCAAATCCAATTGCCCTGTAAATGCTTTACCCTATATTTCAGGTGAAACTTTTCAGAAATTCCAGACAAACAATTAGTTAACCCCACTTCAAATTGAATTAGGTCATCTGGAAAAACCAATTCTCTCCAATTTTGCATGGTAAATACCTCATAAGGCTTTGAAGTATATCCTAAAAGCTGAAACCATTTTGCGTTGATAAATACTTCATCCGTTGCTATATCCCATTCCCACGTACCTGCATCTGTACCTTCTATTATAGCATCCAAGATTATTTTTTCCTGAGCAACTGAAGCGTTTTTAGCTTCCAACACCAATTTGGTCCTACGCAGTTCTAAAAGTTGCTCAACCTGATTGGCAAGAGATTTTATTGCCTCTTTCTGAGTATCCGTAAGTTCTCTAATCTTTTGATCTATAATAGAAAAAGTGGCAAAAGGAACTCCTTTATCATTGTTTACCGGATATCCGGCGTAAAAAACAATTTTAGGATTATCAACTACAGAAGGTTTATCCTTAAACCTATCATCCTTTTGGGCATTAGGAATAATCATAAACTCATCTGGATTGTCAATGACATGCCTAGAAAAAAAATCCTCTATAGGTGCTTCCGACATTTCCAGTCCGTAATGGGATTTAAAAAATTGTCTGCTTTCATCAAAAAAGGTAATTGTGGATATGGGGGTATCGCAGATGATGGAAGCCAGTTTTGCGATGTCATCATATTCCTTTTCCGAAGGCGTATCCATTATTTCATAGGGCAAAGACATTTTGGAAACATCTTTATTCTCAGAAATATTGTTTTTTTGTATTATTCATTTAAAAAATCTTTACGGAAATACCATATTAATGACGGATACTGTTACTTTTTTGTGCCTTTACAAACTATTTAAAAATCAATATATGCCAAAAATTAAACACCAAGAAATATAACCTAAATAAGAAAATTATTATTCTTTTTATTATACCTTATGTTTTAATAATTACCTCATGAATTAAAACCGTAACCTATTCCCTTATTAAAACTAAAAACCCAACCCAAAAAATCACATGATTTTTTGGGTTGGGTTTTTAATATAAACGATTTATTTAAGGGTTTTGGACTACTCCGCATCTGGCTTAATAGCCTTCCAAATTTTCTTAATTACTAGAACTCCCAACAAACAAATACCACCTATAAGCAACCCAGCTATAAATTCGCCTAGAATAGCAGGTAGCGCATGAAGCCAATCGTGGAGAAATTCAAGATTGTGCACAAATATGCCGCCTGCTACCAAGATCAGTGCAACCGTTCCAATCACAGATAAGCTTTTTATGACCACTGGCAAGGCGGCTACCAAAAATTTCCCAATGGTATAGGACAGACTGCTCTCCTCTCCATTGAATTTAATGAGTTTTAAACCTAAATCGTCCATTCTAACAATCATAGCAACAATGCCATAAACTCCTACCGTCGCAACCAATGCTATAATGGAAACCACAAAAACCTGGGTCCAAATAGGTTCTTTTACTACCGTTCCCAAAGCAATAATCACTATTTCAATGGAGAGAATAAAATCAGTTACAACGGCCGACTTAATTTTTCCCTTTTCCAATGACAAGATTTCCTCCTTACTTAAGTTAGTTTTCACTTTTTCGGATTTTGGAAATTGGTGGGGCACAAAAAATTCATAGATTTTCTCTGCCCCTTCATACGCCAAATAGAAACCTCCTAGCAATAATGCAATCGTAATCGCCAGTGGAACAAAGGCACTGAGCAAAAAGGCCAAGGGTAGAATAATTAATTTATTAAGCAAAGACCCTTTACTAATTGCCCACAACACAGGAATTTCACGAGAGGATAAAAAACCAGAGGCTTTTTCAGCATTTACCGCTAAATCATCTCCTAAAATACCAGCTGTTTTCTTACCGGCTATTTTACTCATAGCCCCAACGTCGTCCATTAGACTAGCAATATCATCCAATAATGCGAAAAATCCTGATGCCATATATGTTTACCTGATTATAGGTTTATATAAAATTATCTTTCTTCTTTTTAATAGGCCCTTTTATCATGGTGTATAGTCCCTATGAAAAATACTCCTAATCTCTTTACCCCTTAATTCCAAAGACAAGTTTAGCGAAAATTACGCTTTAGAACTAACGCTTAAGCATTAAATCTTAACCTTATTATTAATCCCCATAAAATCTTTTAAATTTATTTAATACGTTAGAATAAGATTCGGAAAAGCACATGTAACATTGCTTAATTGATGATATTTGACATTCAATAAATGACAAACAAAAGTAAAATATCGTTTCTTAAGGCGCTTGGTCAAATTTATTTTGCCACTTTTTTTATTTATTCTCCTATTGCTCCTTTTTATTAGAAGTCCATGGGGATAAAATTTTATAGCCGGAAAAGCCACCAATTACATTTCTTATAAGACCAACACCAAAGTTAAAATAAACCAACTTTTTATAACCTTTTTTGGGGATGCTTATTTGGAGGGTAAAAAAGAAAAGATTAACAGCTAATATTATAAGAGATTCAGATTTGAAGAAATTTAATTGCGAATTTCTTTTAGAGGCTTTGTTATCAAAAAATACAGTTCCCCTACAGCCAATAGCTGAACCATTTAAGGTAACCCTAAGTACATTTGATCTATCAGATTTTACAATAACACTACAATGATGCTTATTTAGGTATGCCTGCTACCTTTAGTATGGGGAAATTAGTAGTGAATGTCAATAAGGTGGATCTAGAAACCATGTACTACGAGAGTGACAAACTGAAATTATCGAACACAAAAATTCGCTATAAACAGAGCAAACCTTTTGTTTCTAATAATACAGAGAACAACTACCTTTTTTGTGGTCAATAATTTAAAAATAAATAATGTTTATATAGATAACAATTCTATTCCTGTTGGTATTGTGGCGGATGTACTGTTGGGTGAATTGAAACTGGAGCTTCCAAAAGCGGACCTCACGAAAAATGAAGTAGAAATGGAATTGTTTTCCCTAAAAGACGATGACATATTCCTATAATTCCAGAAAGATATGCTGTCATCATTGGATGCTACAGAACCCACATCCCAAAAAGAAGCCTCTTTATGGCCTAAACGGGATTTAGTCATGATACATAAGACCTATTATTTCAACTAAATTGACATATACTTATCAAAAAAAATCTTGCATGATTCTCCCAAATCGTCTGATATTAATCTACTTCAAAATAATAAACATTAAATAAATCTGTTTTTGAAGTAGGGTATTCTCCTAGTTAGTTGTTTTCTATAAAAAGAACAAATTTAAATTAACCTAAAATTTTATGAAAAATCTTGCAAGTGCACTAAAAAATGGACTATGGGCCATTCTAGCCCTCTTAACCGCTGTTAGCTGTTCCAAAGAGGACTCCTCATCAGGAAAAGGTCAATTGAGTATCACCGCTAAAAGTATGGTTTCATCAACATCAAGCAAGGCATCCCTAACTGGAAAATCATTAAACTCCGATGTCACAATTACTGATTTTCGAATGAATTTAAGTGAATTTGAGTTGGAAATGGATGATGATAACGAAGAAGACGATACCGAAGATAGCGATAATGAGCAATGGAACGATGACGGGTACTTCGACTTTGAAGACGAAATAGAATTAGAAGGGCCTTTTGAATTAGATCTTCTGGCTGGTCAGGTTTCTTTTATATCAGTAGAAATCCCCAATGGAATTTATGAAGAATTGGAGTTCAAATTTGATGAAAGCACCGATCCTAATAGTGATCTTTTCGGGAAATCTGTTCTAATACAAGGGACTGTAAACGGCACCCCATTTATCTTCTGGCATAATTTTGAAGATGAAGTAGAAGTTGATTTTGAAGATTCCCAATTGGATATTGTTATTCAAAATAACACAAATGAACTTATTCTAAATTTTGATTTGTCCTTGGTTTTCGATGTAACTTCGGGAGTTGATCTTTCAAAAGCTGCAGACGGTAATGGTGACGGTATTATTGAAATAAGCCCAATAGATCAGGATGGCAACAATGCTATAGCACAATCTATTAAAAATAACATTAAGGCTGCAATAGACCTTTTAGACGATTAATAAACTTATCAAAATACTTTAATAATAAGTTTTAAAAAGCATTCTGTTTATGTTGAACAGAATGCTTTTTTGTGCTATTTTAAGATCAACTCTTAGCATCTTTAAGATCTAGCCTAAAGCTAAGTTGGACATTATTTTGACCTTAGATGACGGCACCCAATTCCTATTTTTAAAATAATACAAGGCAGAAAAAGATAATGCACGGTAAATGGTTACCAAACTGACATCACCTTTTTACCCTAATTCTAAACGCCAAATGCACCGCCAATAGCGCCACAGACAAGAAGATACCCAATACCGCCACTCCTGTCCATTTAAATTGCTCCCAAGCAATGGCACCTAAGGTTGTTCCAATTGCTCCGCCTATAAAGAACCCGACCATATATATGGTATTAACACGATTTCGTGCTTCTGGATTATTGGAAAAGATGATATTTTGGTTAGTGATGTGTAGTGCCTGAAGGCCCATATCAATAAGGATAACTCCAATGACCAAACCTAATATGGAGTTTGCCGAAACTAAAAATATAACCCAGGAAAGAATGAGCAAAAGAGACCCAAACAAAATAATTTTATAGCTACTAATTTTATTATTCATTTTACCGACCACCACGGCAGCAAGGGCACCTACAATCCCAAGAAGGCCAAAAGCACCAGTAACTCCACTTCCGTAACCAAAAGAATCTTCCATCAAAAATACTAAGGTGGTCCAGAATGCACTTAATCCTGCAAATGCCAAGGCGCCTCGAAGGGCTGCCAATCTTAAGGTAGATTCTGACTTTAAATAGAACCACAACGATTTCATTAGGCTACCATAGCTTCCATCAAAAGACGGATTAAGGTTGGGTAGTTTAAATTTGAGTAAGCCAAAAAGCGCCACCATCATGGCAGCTGCAGCATAATACATCACTCGCCACCCAAATTGCTCACCTACAAACCCACTGATGACACGACTTCCCAGAATTCCTACCAACAAGCCACTCATTACTATTCCAATAGCACGACCTTGCCCCTCCTTGTCACTGAGTTGAGCCGCCATGGGCACAAATAATTGAGGAATAGCCGAAGTAAACCCAATAAAAAAACTACTGATGATCAATAACACTAGTGAATTGGATATAGCGGCCGCCAGTAAGGATATGATCATCACCAAAAAGTCAAATTGAAGAATCTTCTTGTTGGAAACCATGTCTCCCAATGGAATAACAAATAAAAGTCCAAAAGCGTAACCCAATTGAGTCGTTAGTGCAACGTTACTCACCGCAGATTCAGATACCCCGAAATCTTTAGCTATTTCGCCTAGTAAAGGTTGGTTGTAGTACAAATTAGCTACTACCAGTCCGGCCGAGACGCTCATTAAATACAATACAAAATTTGGAAGTTTTTGACTCATGAAGCAATAGCGCCCAAAAATGGGATTTAATTAGATAAAAAAGAAATCGGCATCGATTGCAACTTAATTTAGAAACAGTACGACCTTTTTAATCTTCAAAATTAGATACAAAACTAGGGAACAGCTACTAATTGTTGAAATTTTAACTAAGCAAAGCGAAGTGCTTAAATATCTGGAACAAGTTTACTTTTAAGTATCAGTAGCAATACCAAAGCGCATATACCCCAATTATCAATGGAATTTTAGGGGCAAGTATTGCTTAGCACTCCTACATCCACATATCTCCATCTATCTTATGAAAAACTTTGGCAATTTTTTAAGATTACTTTGTTCGGAAAGTTCCGAACTAAATCATACATTTGTAACTACAACAATCATGCTATGGGGATTTGTTCGGAAGAGAAAAGGACTTTGATAGAGGAAGTGGGGCTTCATTTAGAAAGCAGTCATAAGCTTACACCCCTAGCCTCACGCATATATGCCATTATGATACTTTCGTCGGAAGAAGGGTTTTCGTTTGAAGAAATCATGTCCATTACTCAAGCTAGTAAAAGTTCTGTCTCTACCAATATTTCCTTATTAGTACAACTGAATTATGTTGAATTTTACACTAAATCTGGGGATCGTAAACGCTATTTTAGAGGTACTAATAATTACCTAAAACTTACCTTACAAGAGTATTTACTAGCTATTGAGAAAGAATTAAAATTGGTAAAAAAGATTAACCAGTTCAATAAAGAACACACTCCAACAAAATTTGTGGAAAACGAGTCTATGGGTGTTTTCTTTCAAGATTACCTTACCACCCAAAAAAAGAATATAAAAAAAACACTTGAAAAATTAAAGGCCTTCCAGAATCAGGACAAAGGGCTTTAATTAGCGCCAAAAACTATGAATAAAATGAAATATATTCCCGTAATCCTTGCTTCGGTTTTTTTAATAATTTCCTGTGGAAATAACGAAAAAGCAACTACGCCAGAAGGTCCAAAACCTTTTCAAGTGTTGGCAATACCAACCAAAACCATAACGTCTTATGAAACCTACCCAACTAGTATTGAAGGTATCGTAAATAGTGAGGTACGAGCTAAAATAGCAGGGTATATTACAGATGTTTTAGTGGATGAAGGTGTACAAGTAAAAAAAGGACAACTACTTTTTAAACTAGAAACCAAATCGCTCAACCAAGATGCAGCCGCAGCCAAGGCCAATGTAAATGCTGCTCAAGTAGAAGTGGATAAATTGCAGCCTTTAGTAGAAAAAAATATAATAAGCAATGTACAATTGGAAACGGCTAAGGCCAAATTACAACAGGCAAAAAGCAGTTACAACAGTATCAATGCTAATATCAATTACGCAAATATTAAAAGTCCGGTAGATGGATATGTTGGTGCTATTCGCCTCAGGAAAGGTGCATTGGTGAGTCCTACAAATGAAGAACCAATGACAACGGTTTCAGAAATAAGTAAGGTTTACGCCTATTTCTCTATGAACGAAAAAGAGTATTTGAACTTTATACAAAATGCTGAAGGAAAGGATATTTCTGAAAAAATTAAAAATCTACCCAAGGTTCAATTGTTCTTAGCCAATGGAAGCGAATACAAAGAAGAAGGGACCATAGAAACCATTAACTCACAGATAAATGTAAATACTGGGTCCATTTCCTTTCGTGCCGTTTTCAATAATCCTTCCCGATTACTTACCAATGGCAATAGCGGTACAATTAAAATTCCAAAAATCTATACAGATGCCATCGTTGTGCCAAAAGAATCTACTTACGAGCAGCAAGGAAGTACCTACGTGTATAAGGTTGGTAAAGATAGCATGGCTATTTCTTCCTTAATTACTATTGCGACCGAAGTGGACAATTTATATGTGGTTTCCAATGGCGTTCTGAAAGGGGATTTTATAGTAGCAAAGGGTGTGGCTAAACTGAGGGGCACTACAAAAATAAAACCTATGGAAGTTCCATTTGACAGTATTTCCAAGCCCATCAAACAAGTATTTAGATAACCTTTTGAAGGAATATAGATTATGTTAAAAATATTTATAGATCGTCCGGTCCTATCTACCGTAATATCCATTATTATTGTCATATTGGGTGTTTTGGGACTTTCACAATTACCAATTACGCAATATCCAGATATTGCCCCTCCTACGGTAACCGTAAGTGCTAGCTATCCAGGCGCCAATGCTGAAACCATTCTTGAAAGCGTTATCATTCCCATAGAAGAACAAATCAATGGAGTGGAAGGAATGACGTATTTAACGTCTACAGCCACTAATACTGGGACCGCTACTATTACTGTGTTTTTTGATCAGGAAGTAGATCCAGATATTGCAGCTGTTAACGTGCAAAACCGTGTGGCAAGGGCCAATCCATTATTGCCCCAAGCTGTTTTACAAACAGGGGTAACTACTCAAAAGCAACAAACGAGTGCGTTAATGTATATGTCCTTTTACAGCAGTAATCCTGACTATAATGAGACGTTTATTCAAAATTATCTAAAGATTAATGTTATTCCCGAACTTCAAAGGGTTAATGGTGTTGGAGATGTTAGTGTTTTTGGTGGCAAAGACTACGCAATGCGTATCTGGCTAAAGCCCGAGAAATTAGCTGCCTATAAATTAATTCCTTCAGACGTTACCGCTGCCTTACGGGAACAGAGTTTAGAAGCCGCTGCAGGTGCTTTAGGGGAAAATAGTGGAGAAGCCTTTAGTTATGTCATTAAATACGGCGGGAGGTTTAAAACTGAGGCCCAATACAGTGATGTCATTATTAAAGCGATTGGAAATGGAGAGTATTTACGATTAAAGGATATAGCCGATATTGAATTGGGTGCCCAATCCTATGCTGGGGGTTCCATTACAGCTGGGAATCCTGCTGTAAACTTGGGGATTTTTCAAACCAAAGGGTCTAATGCCCGAGATATTATTTTAGAAATTGAAGCTAGATTAGAGGTGGTTAAAAAAGATCTGCCAAAAGGAATAGAGATCTTTGTTCCCTACAACACGAATAACTTTTTAAATTCCTCCATTGAAAAAGTAGTAGTGACCTTGGTTGAGGCCTTTCTATTAGTTTTTGTGGTTGTATTTATCTTCCTTCAGGACTTTAGATCTACCTTGATACCCGCAATTGCGGTTCCTGTTTCCATTATCGGTACGTTTTTCTTTCTCAATTTATTCGGGTACTCCATTAACCTCCTGACCCTTTTTGCCTTGATATTGGCCATTGGTATTGTTGTGGATGATGCCATTGTAGTTGTAGAAGCGGTACACGCCAAAATTGATGAAGGAGAATCCGATCCAAAAAAAGCTACCGTAGAGGCAATGCACGAAATCTCAGGTGCCATCATATCTATAACGTTGGTCATGGCGGCCGTTTTTATTCCCGTTACCTTTGTTAAAGGTCCTACAGGGGTTTTCTATGAACAGTTCGGAATTACACTAATTGTTGCAATTATTATTTCTGCTGTTAATGCATTGACCTTGAGTCCGGCCTTATGTGCCTTATTTCTTAAAGGACATGATGAAAAGGTAAACGGCAAAAAGAAAAGCTATGCCCAAAAATTCTTTGACGGTTTCAATCGTGGCTTTAGTGCTACAGTAAAGAAATATGGGAAATCTGTACACTTTTTGTATCGCCACAAATGGATAACCGGGGGTATCCTTGCACTTGCTGTTTTAGGTATTTGGTGGTCCTCTACAGTGGTAAAAACTGGGTTTGTACCTGATGAAGACAGAGGAATCATATTTCTCAACGTAGAACTACCTGCAGGATCGTCCATTGACCGTACACATCAAGTAAATGCTGAATTGTATAAAAAATTAAGGCAAATTCCAGGCGTCAAAGAAGGTTCTGTTGTAGAAGGAAGAAGCTTTTTAGGGGGTGCTGGTAGCAACTTTGGTCTTGGATTTATTCGCCTAGATGATTGGAATGAGCGCGAAGAAGATTCCTTGTCCATAGAAAGTATCACTGCTAAAATGTTTGGTGTAGCGGCCCAAATACCAGAAGCTAATATTATCTTTTTTGCGCCACCTAGTATTCCTGGTTTTAGCAGCTCTGCCGGAGTAGAAGTAAACTTATTAGATAAAACAGGGGGTAGTTTTACTGATTTAGACAAGGCTAATCAAGACTTTATTGCAAAACTATCGGCACGTCCGGAGATACTCTATGCACAATCGTCCTTCAACACGGCCTACCCTCAATATGAATTGGTATTGAATGCCCCTTTGGCAAAAGAATTAGGCGTCCCTATTAGCAGTATTTTTTCAACCCTTCAAGGTTATATTGGTGGTATTTTCGCCGCCGATTTCTCTCGATTTGGAAAACAATACCGCGTTTATGTGCAATCCCTGCCAGAAGATAGGGCAGACAAAAATGATTTGGATAATTTATATGTAAGAACTGGTAGTGGAGATATGACACCTATAACGGAATTCGTAACCCTTAAAAGAGTATACGGACCACAATCAGTAACTAGGTTCAACCTTTTTAATTCCGCAAATATTACGGCTGCCACAAATCCTGGCTTTAGTTCTGGGGATGCTATTAAAGCGGTGGAGGAGGTCGCTGCCACGTTACCAAGTAACTATACCACCGCCTATTCTGGTCTAACGCGTGAAGAGGTCAATGCAGGCAACCAGACGACCACTATTTTTCTCTTATCCTTGGTTTTCGTGTACTTCTTGTTAGCGGCACAATATGAAAGTTATCTAATACCATTCTCAGTATTGTTGTCCCTACCATTGGGTATTTTTGGAGCTTATATCACTACTCAATTAGCCGGTTTGCAAAACAATATCTATTTCCAGATTGCCCTTATTATGCTTCTTGGACTCTTGGCAAAAAATGCTATTCTTATTGTGGAATTCGCATTACAACGAAGACGTAATGGAGCTTCAATTTTAGAAGCAGCCGTTGAAGGTGCTGAAGCCAGACTAAGACCTATATTAATGACCTCTTTCGCCTTTATCTTTGGTTTAATGCCTCTTGTTTTGGCAAACGGTGTTGGTGCAGCAGGAAACAGATCTATAGGAACTGGGGCCGTAGGTGGGTTATTGATAGGAACAATTACGGGGGTATTCGTTATTCCAATTCTCTTTATTCTATTTCAATGGCTCCAAGAAAAAATAACAGGGGAACCACAAACAAAAAATAGTGCAAATTCTGAAGAAGCATAACTATATGAAATCATCACGAATAATAAAATATCTATTCATAGTCTCTGTGCCCTTGCTACTAGCGTCGTGCTTTGCAGCAAAGGACTATGTGCGTCCTCAAGAAGAGGTTGTTACAGCAGATTATTACCGTACCGATCAATTGTCAAAAGATAGTGTCTCCATAGCAGCAATTTCTTGGAAGGAATTATTCACAGATCCCGTTTTGCAAACATATATTGAAGAAGGGCTTGCCAACAACATAGACATTCGTATTGCCATCCAGCAAATATTAATTTCTGAAGCGTATGTTAAGCAAGGAAAATTAGGCTACTACCCTACCCTTGATGCAACAGCCCAATACATCCATTCCGAACTTTCTAGTAATAGCCAATTTGGAGGGCAGTTTGATAAATTAGATCAATACCAGCTTAGTGGTGGTCTATCCTGGGAAGCTGACATTTGGGGTAAGATACGTAGCAATCAAAGAGCATTTCAAGCCTCGTATTTACAGACTATTGCAGCCCACAAAGCTGTAAAAAGTAGATTAGTGGCCAATATTGCATCTACCTACTATCAGTTGTTGGCTCTGGATGAACAAATACAAATCACCGAAGAAACCATTACAACTAGGGAAAATGGGTTGAAAACCACCCAAGCCTTAAAAGAAGCAGGAAATGTAACCGAAGTAGGTGTTAAACAAACCGAAGCACAGCTATATAATGCCCAAGGCCTTTTAATCGATTTAAAAAATAACGTGCGACTCCTAGAGAATTCCATGTCTATATTGTTAGGAAGCGATTCCAGAACCATCCTCCGGGGTTCACTAGAAAATCAAAGAATAACCACTACGTTGACCACTGGAGTGCCTTCACAATTATTAGCAAACAGGCCTGATGTGATGTCTGCAGAATACCGATTGATCAATGCTTTTGAATTAACCAACGTAGCCCGAAGTAATTTTTATCCTTCTTTAACCCTGTCCGCCAATGGGGGTCTTCAGAGTTTGGACTTTGATAAATTATTAAGTTCAACCTCTTTGTTTGCAACAGTAATTGGTGGTTTAACCCAACCTATTTTCAATGGACGCAAAATAAGAACAGCATACGAAGTTTCCCAAGCAAAGCAGGAGCAAGCAAAATTATCTTTTAAATTTTCGTTGCTCAATGCAGGGAAGGAAGTTTCGGATGCCCTGTATTCCTTTAATGCGGCAACGGAAAAGATTACGATAAAAGAAAAAGAATTTAACGCCTATGATTTAGCAACCAGCTATTCTGAGGAATTATTAGACAATGGACTTGCTAACTATCTTGAAGTTTTGAGGGCTAGGGAAAATGCTCTCAACTCTAGTTTGGACTTGGTTAATTCTAAGAATAATCAATTACAGGCGGTCGTGGATTTGTATGAGGCTCTAGGTGGAGGGTGGCAGTAGTGGTACTATCCATAAAAAAGTAGTACTTTACTAGGACTCGTTTCTAAATTGAGTAATGAATTATGAATTATTCTTAAAAAGGAGAGTCTTACAAATTCGGGGGATTTCATAATAGACTAGCTTAGAAGCTTTTTAGTGAGTAAATACAGGCTGAGTGCTATACGTAGCCAATTTGTAGAATATTTAATAAACACTTAGCACAATGCCTTTTTTAAGAACTCTTACATCTCTATTCTTCCTTTTCATTATTTCAAATGTACAAATCCATGCTCAGACAAGATACATAGATGATCTCTTTTCCAACATAAGAAAAAGAACATATTTTTATGCAGACACCTTAAAATTAGATTTTTACGATTCCAAATTAGATACAGCCAGTATAAAGCCTCTAATAGTTCTGGTACATGGAGGTGGTTTTGTTGCTGGACAGCGAAATGGAGGCGAGGAGACTACATTCGGCGAAACCTTTGCAAAAAAAGGTTTCGCCGTAGCTTCTATAAGTTATCGACTTTCAAGGAAAGGAAAAGGTTTTGACTGTAATTGTCCAGCAGCAACTAAGGTCAAGACCTATGTGGAAGCTGTAGATGATCTTAACAAAGCTATTTACTATTTAACAACCTACGCTACAAAATTTAATATAGATCCAGACAATATAATTTTAGTAGGAAGCAGTGCAGGGGCAGAAACAATATTAAATAAGTTTATCTTAAAAGACAATTTTAACTTTAAACCTGTAGCCATCCAACAAGGAAAAATAATTGGCGCCATTAGTTTTTCAGGTGCTACTTTGGACGCTGATTATTTAACTTCAGAAAATGCCGTTCCCATGCTATTTATCCACGGAAGAATGGATAACAAGGTTCCATATGCCTCGGCTTCCCACCATTTGTGTAATTCAAACACCCCCGGTTACCTCATATTGGACGGGCCTTCCGAAATAGTTAAAAAACTAAGGTCATTGAATACCTCTTACGAGTTGTATTCTGATCCAGAAGGTGGTCACGAATGGGCCGATTTTGGGTTTCAGCAAACTGATCTTGTTAAAAATTTCATTTACAACAACATATTAAAAAAGATCAAGGTACAAAGGGAGGAGATTATTTCTAAACTTATTCTGAAAAAGTAATTTAATATCTTTAAAGGAAAACCATATGAAAAAAATTATCATTACCATTGTTTTGAGTTTCCTTTTTGGCTTTGCCTTTTCACAAGAAGGGGACAAAAAGCTCACCCATATCGTAACTGCCACTTTCGATAGTAAAAAGGAAGTGGATTATCTGTTTTATGATCGCTTGGACCAGAGTAAACTATTGTTTGCGGCAATTGAACCTAGGATATTGGAAAAATTTAATCTCAATGACGATTCTTTGATTAGATTGACATTTATAATTACTTATGGCTCAATTCCCTAAATAGGTCACAATTGGGAACAAATGAACTCTTTATTTTAAATATGGAAGAGGTAGAATGACTCGAAAAATATCCTAAATCTATAACCGAAAATGAAAAACCCACAACTTCTGTTGTGGGTTTTCTTTTTCATTACAATGAATATATTTCTCCTTTGGGAGTATGGATTTTTACTTTTCTAATTAAACCCAATATTCTTAATTCCTTCATGGCTTATTTTTATAGCCTCTAACGGTTTCATACCGTCAAAGGTCATGTCTTGCTCTACCATGTAATATTTCATTCCAGATTGTTCTTTCTTAGCCAAAATCCTAGCAAAATCAATGGTACCCTTACCTACTGGAGCAAACCTACCTTGATCATCCATATCCTTAACGTGCCACATAATAAAACGACCAGGATATTTTTCAAAATAGGCCAAAGGGTCTGCACCCGCTTTGGTTACCCAAAAAAGATCCATTTGGAAATTCACATACTTGGGATTCGTATTTTCCAAAAGATAATCAATGGTCACTATACCATCTTTATCCTCAATAAATTCAAAATCATGGTTATGATACAACAATTTCAACCCGGCCTTTTCACATTTTTCGCCTAGTGTGTTAAGAATAGCACCTAAATTTTTGGCTCCTCCTGTCATCCCCATGGTTCTTGTTTCTTGGTCAACAGTAAAAAGTCCCATTGGCGGCACCGGTATCACTAAATATTCAAATCCTGCAGCTTTTACATCGGCAATCATGCTGTCAGCATTTTCTAGGGTTACAGAACCTTGATGGGTGCTAATTGGGGTCAATCCAAGCTCATTAAGCATCGCCTTAAAATCTTCTGGAGACATGTTATAAAACTTACCATCGGCATAACCAGCCGACTCAATATTCTTATATCCTGCATTAGCAACTGCCTGAAGTGTAGCTTTGGCATCCATGCCCATATGATCCCTTACAGTATACAGTGCTAATCCCCCAAATTTTTCTTGGGCATTGCCTATAGTTGCTCCCGAGACAAATAGAACTACACATAAAATTCTAATTCCTATATTTTTCATCATATTCTTTTAGTTACTTATAAAATTAAAAAAAATCTACATTATTTTTTGGACTAAAATATATTGGTCTACATATAACATTTGTACGCAAGTTAAACTTTATAGCCTTAAACACTCTAAAAAAAATTCTAAAAATGTGTTCAGAATCGTCTAACCTAAATTACACTGGTGAACGTTTGTTTAGATACGTTTTCACATATTCTATTTAGGTGGAGTTCATCTCAAATAAGTGGATCCTCAGATAGGAATGATGGATAATATCCCTACTTTAAAGAGTCTGGGATCTAAACATATTTCTGTTTAGGTCATATTTTAAAATAACTACAGGTGTTCACGATCAGTGGGAAACATTCCTTCTTCCAGTAATCCCTCCATATAACTCCCCAATAAAGCGGAATATTTGTGCAATTCACTGTACATCTGCTTATCATCTTGCAATTTTGCCTTCTTAATAGATTTTTCAAAAAGATCTCTGAACTCTGCCAAGGTCCTAACCGTGGTGTATACATCTTCTATAGTCATATTTTCTTGGTTTTGAGTCAATCTATTTAATAGGTAATCTATTTACCTATTAAATAGATTACCTATTAAACATTATAGTAAATCTTATCCGATAAAATACTATACTAATTGGCCATATCGTTTTGCAAAACGACTATCTGCTACCATGAATTTTAAACAAGATAAACATGCGTCAATACACAGCATACAACAATAAGGACAGTCGTTCATACTTTATTTCCATGCCAGTATCCTAAGACAATTTTGACAATCAATCAGGGATTGTTGATAGGCTTTTATTCAATCTTCATAGCTGGCCTTCATTATACTGAAATTTAATCGTTTCTGTCCCTTTTATCCTACCCGTTTCTTTCCTCCGGTATGCATTTACTCTTCTTCAGATAGTTCTATTGAATCTTCAAGGTGTTAATTTTTATACTGTTAGCTGTCTTCTATCGGAAAAAATAGTAACACATATGGTTCTTGTTCATAAGCTTTACCTTATTCAAAAATTCAAAAAAAAATGGGCAACCTTTTAGGTTGCCCATTTTAGTAAATCGGTTCAAGATTCCGATTTACTAAAATCAGACTAATTCAACAATCTTTTTTGTTTGTCCAATTTCATAACCTTAGAAACCAATTTGAACAATCTTTCTTTTAAGGCCCTATATTGGTTGCCGTACATATTAACCGCTGACAATAAATCAAAATGGGTTTCCTTGTAAGCCTTTTCCATTTTTAACTGATCCACTTCGTCTATCATAACATCTAACTGGTTATTATGCAACTGTACTTTTTTCATTAAGGGGACCACTTCCTTTTCGGCCCTAAGAAGTTCATCTACCAATTCCTTGCTCCTCTCAAAAACTGCTTTATCCGTTAATTGAATAGTATGGGATTTAATTAAATTATTTAGGAAAAGTTGCTCATCTTTTATGAATATTAATTCGGAAAACCATTGATTAGACATGTCATGCATTTCTTCTGGACTTAACCATTTAACATAGCTTTTTTCATGTTCTTTAATCTTCATAACTTATTTCTTTTAAATTATATCCCTTCAAAGGAACCATCTTCCTTAAAAGCAGAGAATTAAATTAATAAATCTCCTAAAATCATAACATGATTAATATCAGTTGAGTACCATTTTTAAATCCATTCAAAACTACATCCGTCAAAAAACACAACGTTAAAATGATACGTTTTTACGATCCATCTTAAATTGGGTATTTATGAGTAACCTTGAAACCTAATAAGAGCGTTATATAGCAAATACAAATAACTTAATTATGAGGAAGCACAAAAAAAGGTATGTTTACATGAAAACTAATTTTTTTTATGATGGGTTCTATAAACAAGCGTTCTAAAAAAGTATGTTTATTTCGAACCATGGTCAGTAAATTTATATTCTGATCTGATTGAAACGTATTAATAGCGGTGATGATTTCTTGATCGGTTACATCATGGAAGCGATGTGGAAGATCCCCTAGTAGTTCTCCTAATTTAGATTTGTTTTCCAATTGATCAATTGTCAATTCATTTCCAGAGGACACATATAATACCTCTATTTTAGCGCTATTGGCCCTAGCAATATCAATAAGTTGTTTTAGCTGTGTTTTACTATAGTCCACCTCATAATCTGTAGGGAAAAGAATTTCTTTTGGAGCTACATAGGAATATTTAGGCGGTACTACTAAAACTGGGCACTTGGCATTTTTAATTACGTGTACCGTGTTGGTCCCCAACAAAATTTCCTTGGCACCAGTAGCGCCTTGGGTTCCCATCACTACAACGTCAATCTTTTCATTTTCCACGGTTTCCTCAACCTCATAAACTAAGGTGTTGAATGCGGAATGAATTATAAATGAATGCTTGGGGTTGTTAAATTCTTCTTCAATACACCGCTTGACTTGATTTAATTTTTTTTCAGAATTCTCCTGATAGATGTCCCCTAGACCAATCTGACCTGGACTAAATAGCAAATATTCCGATTGATAAACCGCTGGTGTATATGTATTCATCAAAAAAAAGGTAGTCTCCTCATTTTTATATAACTTCATCGCGTAACTAATAGCATTATATGCATTTGCCGAAAAATCAGTTGGAATAAGTATTTTTTTCATTTTAAATTTATTTTATTATTTGAAAATACCAGTTTTATGCTCTTAAAACCATGATATCCATCAGTTATTAAAAAGAGGATCTAATCCTTGCCCACGGTGAAGGTTATAACTATTCATGTAGCACAAGAAATGGAATATTGATGTGATAGCTAATTTGCTCCACTAAAGGTCGGAACAAGATTCTTTGAATAAAATTCTGATTTTTAGCTACCATTACTATCATGTCCATTTGTTCACTTTCTACAAGGGTCTGTATAACTTCTTCTAGCTTGGTACCAATAATCCTTCGAGAAATTTGATTTGAATTTGAAAAATAATCCTCAAGAAAATCCTTATTCCTTTCTTGTTCCTTTGTAAGTGCCTCATCTTCTTTTGAGGCCATGTAAACTATTGATAAACTTGAATTGTGAAGGGTCATTATCGCCTTTAAATGGTCCAGTACCTCAATATCAATTCCTGTATGATAATCTGTAGGAAATAAAATATTGTTTAATGCATTAAATTTTGCATTTTCTGGAACGGCCAATAGAGTACATTTTATTTTTGTGATCACATGGCCGGTATTACTTCCAATAGTGACTTTTTTTAAACCAGATGCGCCTTTGGTCCCCATTACAATAAGGTCTACTCCAGATTCTTCTAGCTGTAATTTAATAGCATCGACGAAAAAATCATATACCGCCACGCTTTCAAAATGATGATTTTTATTAGTAAAAGTTTTTTCGATTTTAAATTTCCAAGATTTCAACTTTTCCTTACTTTCCTTGAGCACATTTTCTTTTAAAAGGTGATGAGGCACAATGACAGAGTTCTCGGCACCAGTATACACAATAGGGTTTATATGGAATAAAAGAAAATGACATTTCTCTTTAGCGAATAGGGCTAAGGCAAAGGTTAATGCATTCCAGGCATTCTCAGAAAAATCGGTGGGTATCAAAATCTTCTTCATGGTTATTTTATGTTAATTGTCGCCTTAAAAGTAGACTCAAAAATACCCGTGAAAAATGATTATTATCATCTTCAGAAGACTGGTCAAGGCCCTTTGGTGTTGTACCCATTACATCCTTCCTTGCCAAAAAAGGGCTGCAGAGCCAAGAATGGCATTAGAACTATCTGTTGGGGAAAGGTATATCTTAACCTTCCCCTTGTAGGCGGCAAATAGATTTTTCTCCATATTTCTTACCACTGGCTCCAATAAAATATCACCTGCCTTACTCAATCCGCCCTTTAAGATAAATGCCTCTGGATCTAAATGCGCCACAGTATCGGCTATTTTGCTTCCAAGGATTTTTCCTGTAATTTCAAAGGCCTTTAGAGCTATTACATCGCCCATAAGCGCCTGCTCAGAAATAATCTCTCCGGTCATTGAATCATAACTAATACCTCTAAGAAAAGAATCCTCCTTTAACTCTGCCAATAATTCAAATACGGTTCTTTTGATTCCTGTGACAGAAGCATAGGTTTCCAAGCACCCTTTCAGTCCGCAATTGCAACTCCTACCTTCAGGGTCTACGCTTACATGGCCAAGTTCTCCTGCCATGCCATTGGCACCGGTTACCAGTTTGCCATCTACCACTATTCCACTTCCAAGTCCGGTTCCAAGAGTCAATACAACAAAATGCTTCATCTCTTTTGCCATACCATATGTCTGTTCCCCTACAGCAGCTGCATTAGCATCGTTCGCAATGACCACCGGTAGTTTGAACAATGAAGAAATAGTTTCTGAAATTGGAACGAAATCACCCCATTTAAAATTTGGTGGATGTTCCATCTTTCCAGTAATCCAGTTTGCATTAGGTGCGCCAATGCCAATTGCAACTATTTTAATCTTATTTTTCAATTCGGCACAGAGTAAGGCTACCTCATCTTCCAAGTTTAATACAAACCCTTGAAAGGAATGTTTGGATCCAGTACTAAAAACACGCTTGCCCCTTATGGTGCCATTCTTCTCCACTAATCCAATTTTGGTATAGGTGCCACCAATATCTATTGCAAGTACTATTTCTATTTTTTTTGATGACGGTCCCATTTTTCTATGTACTCCGCGACAGATTAATTTATCTGATTACAGCACTAAACTTAAATGATCATAAAATTACTTGACATGACTTAAATCATTTTATTCTAATTTAGAATGGAATAATTTTGAAATTAACCCAAAAACAAGTGCCATGAAAGCAATTGCAAAATTAGCTCATTTAAAAAGTGATGAGGATAAAAGAATCATAACCAGAAACCTAAGTAGGGTTCTTAATGTGAGGATATTGGATATTGATTTAGAAAATCAAGTGATCTTCTTCCTTTACCCAAACCCATTGACTTTTCAAAAGGTAAAACAGGAATTATGGAGAATAGGATTCCCCATTAAATCATGTAGATATCCTACTGCTCAAAATCCTTATGTACATCATCACACAAGTGACAATTATGAACTTGCGTAACTCGTTGCTATGTACCTCACATCATTCAAGTTTTGGGTAAATAAACAAGGGTATCTCCGTATCAAAAGCAATTCTTTTTATAATCGGTTCTCGTGTTAATTTTTCAAAAAAACCATGCTTTCTATTCATCATGGCAATCATGCCTATAGCCTTGTTTTTTGCAACGTAGTCGTTAATGGCATCGGCAACTGAAATGTCGGCATATCCTTGGGTTATCCTATGCGAAAAATCCGATAGTCGATTTTTCAAAATTTGTCTGGCCTCTATCTGCTGCTCGTCTAAGGCATCTGTAAGTCCAAAATATACAACCACTAATTTAGAGTTCCATAATTTTAAAAGGGTGATTAAAGGCTCCAATTCTAGTTTATTATAGTCGTGCCTAAAGTCAGTAGCAAACAAAATCTCACCCGGTATGTCAAAGCTATACTCATCTGGTACCGCGACCAAGGGACAAAATGTAATATTTTTAATTACACTTACCGTATTACTTCCCAGAAAAATTGATTTAACCCCAGAAGCTCCTTTAGTTCCCATAAAAATATAGTCAATATCTTTATTAACGACGTCCTTACCAATAGCATTCAACAAAGTATCTGATTGGATAATGGTACTAAAAGTATGCAGGGAGTTTTTCTTTTTGGCTTCCAATGTTTCCTTTAAGGCATCCATATTGTGCTTAGCTTCCTCCTTGGTTATTGTGTAAAGTCTAGTCTTCCTTCCTTTATTGAAAGAACTACTATAACCAGATGGGCCTATTTGAATCGTATGGAAAATATAAAAGGTACATTCCTCTTTTTCAAATAAATAAATGGCATAGTTAATGGCATTTAAAGCGTTGTTTGAAAAATCGGTAGGCAATAAGATCTTTTTCATTGGATTGTATTGGATTGTATTTATCTTCTTTTTTTCCTCTGGCCCTTTAGTTGGCAATGCCCTCCTACGACAATTCTGGAAGCACCAATAATGGAACAGTAGTATGGAACCCTATTTTTTTTACAACTAGTTCCTGGGTCAATTGTTCTAAAAAAGTATGTTGGTAATGAATCAACACTACCATGTCCGCTTTTATTTCCATAGAGAATTCCACAATGGTTTCCGCAATGGTCGTTTGGGTATTCCTTTCACAGAATATTATTTTCAGTTGTTTTAGTCGCTCTTTCAAAATTTCACGATTGGAATTTTGTTTCTCTTTCAATTCTACCTCCTCGGCAACATGAAAAACATGTATGGTGGTGTCCCATGCAATTCCCAATTCCTCTAATGGCAATAACTCGAATCTATAATAAAACCTATTAAAATCAGTAGGGAAAACTACTTTCTCCAATTTCTGGAAGTTAAATTCTTCAGGAACCGCCACAATGGAACAGTTCCTAATAGCTTTAATGACGTTCACGGTATTGCTGCCCATAAACACTTCCTTAGCTCCCGTAGCTCCCTTGGTCCCCATAACAATCATATGTCTGGTTTTCTCAAAAAGCAGTTCTTTAATTGCACCCTGAAGATGATCGGATGCGGTTATGGTGTTAAAGGTGTGTTTAGGATTATTATGGTTTTTGTCCAAATAATCCAATATAGCAGAAAGTCCTTTTTCAGATTCCAGGGCTAAGTTTTCATATAATTTACCTGCTTTTTGGGAATCTCGGGCGCCTTTTATCTGGGAGGCACTTACTTCGTAGACATGTAATATCTCAAATGTGCATTCCACATCCCAATAGAGCTTCAGGGCAAAGAAAATAGCATTCCATGCGTTGTCTGAAAAGTCGGTGGGAATAAGAATATTTTTCATGTTGTTATTATTTAATGGAATTGCCTGTATCTCTTAGTACTAAAAATGGCACCTTAATATGAAAACCGATGGCATCTACATTTTGGCGTGTGAGTAAACGCTCCCAAAAATGGTGTTTTCTGTTTTGCATGGCTAAAAAGTCCAATTGGCTGCTTTCAAGGTATTCCTGTATGGCATCGGCCACATGGGTGCTTTTTACTTGATCGAAGGTATGCAGGAGGTCACCTATATAATCTGTTAGAACTTTTCTGTTCTCTTCCTGATTGTCCCAAAGCCCCATTTCCTCCATTACATGTAAAACAATAATTTTGGCTTTATGGATTTTTGCTACAAAAGTTAATGGGGCTATTTCCTCTTCCTTGTATTGGGTCCAATAATCTGTGGCAAAAACCATTTTTTTAATCTCTTTAAACGTATAACCCGCTGGAACCGCCAATACAGGAATTTTTACCTTCCGCAATACATGAATGGTATTGGTGCCGATAAACAAATCTTTTTTATCCGTAGCTCCCTGCGTACCCATTATTATCAAATCTATACGCTTACTATCTACTACCTCAAGGATCTCATCCGTTAAAATATTAAAGGCTGATAAGGTCTCAAAGGTATGATTGCCATTGGGTTGTGGTTTCTTAATATCCCTAAGCGTTTTTTCCAAACCTTTTAAAGAAGCCTCTACACTTGTATCCGGTATGGCACTGAAGGAGGGTCCGCCCAACATATAATCAACTCTATAGAAGGAGGGAGTATAGGCATGTAAAATGTAAAACGTGCACACCTCGTTTTTAAAGAAAGACAACGCATAGCAAATAGCGTTCATGGCATTTTTAGAAAAGTCGGTAGGTAATAAAATACGTTTCATAGGGTCTCTTTTGTATTATCTGACCAAATTCTGCATAACCAAAAATGGTACTTTTATAGCCAATCCCAATTGATCTATCGTAGATTTGCTAAGCATACTTTCTAAAAAAGAATGACGGGAATTAACCATTACCAATAACTGTATATCATTAATTTCTATATACTTCTGAATGGTTTCTAACCTTTCTTCACTATCTATAATTTCAAAGATGAGCGTTAAATCTTGTAAAGCTGCTTCTAAAAATATTTTATTATCCTCCTGTCTCTTAGCTAATTTTTTAAATTTGGATAGGTATAAAAAATGAATCTCCGATCTGTAGGAACAAGCGAGCTCACATAAAAGTTTAAGTTCTCTTTTTTTGTAAGGGACCATGTAATCTGTTGGAAAAAGTATTTTTTTTGGTTTTACGTATTCAAAGTTCTCGGGAATTGCCAATACCGGACATTGAACATATTTCAATACCTGTAAGGTGTGGGATCCGAAGGTAAGTTTCTGGTCGTTGGTCTTGCCTTTGGTACCCATAATGACAATATCGATGTTCTTTTCTTCTACAAAATCATTAGTAGAATCTACAAGGGATCCGAAAACAGAAAGGGTCTTGTATTGATGCCTTGGATTCGGTGAAATTTCGTTAATATTACCTAGTAAATTATGTAAAGAATCGTCTACCCCCTTCTCAATTTTTGCTTTAAAGTTACCAAAATCGGAAGTAGACATAGCAACAGTGTCACTGTAAACCTCATCGGCATACGCGTGCATTAAATATATTTCGCAACGTTGGTACTTGAAAAATTTCACTGCATAACTTACGGCATTCATAGCATTGGCGGAAAAATCGGTAGGTATCAATATTGTATTCATATTATCTTTTTAAACCTTTCCTTTAAAAGTAGCATGACAACCTAATGGAAACAATGATAAATATCAGTTGCATTTCTGGTGCTAAAGATTTAGAACAGGGTGGTGATAGAACTTATAATTCCTTGAAGTAAGAGAATGCATAAAGAACTCTTTAGGAGCAATGGTTTATTTTAAAACAACCATTGAATATAAATTCTAAAAATTAAATCTCACCTACTTTTATTTTAAAACTGATCTACATCATTTATCCACCGAATAATTTCACATATTTTAGTTTTGAAATCAATACTAAACAACTTAAAGTATCCAGCCATAATTACTCTAATATGATCAACAAATGAAATTCCCCCTATAAATTGGTCCCTTTTTAACAATTATTGGAACCCAATAGTGTTACGTCCAAAAAAATGACCATTTGTTGCCTATCAGAGTACTTTGGAGATACTTTTTAAAACCAATACTATGCAATTAAAAAGTATCATTATCGACGATTCCACCATGCAACGTTTGGCAGTTGCCAAGCTTATAAAAAACCATCCCCAACTGATTCTTTTAGCCGAATATTGCAATGCCATGGAGGCAAACAAGGGAATTAAAGAGCTAGAGGTAGATTTGATTTTTTTGGATATTGAAATGCCTATTATCAATGGTTTCGACCTTTTGGAATCCCTAAATAGAAGACCCCAAATTATTCTTATTACCGGTAAAAAGGACTACGCGTTCAAAGCATTTGAATATGGGGTTACCGACTACCTTCATAAACCGATCACACAAAGCCGCTTTAAGGCTTCAATAGATAGGGCAATTAACAATTATAAGCTCATTCATGGGAACGAAGAAGACAAAGAATTCTTTTTTGTGAAAACCAATCTCAAAAAAAGAAAAATTTTTATGGATGATATCGAATGGATTGAAGCTTTAGGAGATTATATTAAATTGATCACCAAAGAAAGAAATGTCATAGTCCTTTCGACGATGAAGGCTTTTGATGAGAAATTACCAAAGGATAAATTCTTGCGCATCCACAAATCCTATATCGTAAATTTAGAAAAGATAGAGCGTTTTAATAGTAAAATAGTGGAAGTGCATGGTAGGGAACTTCCCATAAGTAGGCATAAAAGACCGCGATTGGAAAAAGTGTTGAAAAATCTTTAAGTATCACTATAGTATTAGATGCTACACTTACTTCTTTAAATCCTAAAGGTCATAACTGGAATATGAGCATGATTGGCCATGTTTTCTCCTAAACTGCCTACAAAAAAATGAGCCCACCCTTTTCTACCATGGGTGGGAATGGCTACCAGATCTGCATGTATACTTTTACAGTAATCTAAAATCCCGTGTTCAATGGAATAATCAGTTACGTAAGCCACTTCCAAATTATTTAAATTTAGGTCCCTTATTTTGGACATAAAATAGGTTATCCTTTTATCCAAGTCAGCTTTGGTGATGTAATATTCATTGGGCCTATTCACATAGACCAAATTAATTTTTGCCTCATAATCTGAAAATAATTTAACGGCATGGATAAAGGCATAAAGGTTCTCAATTTTAAAATCACAAGCGAAGACCACCTTTCGCAATTTAAAATGAGCATATCTTTGTTTGATGACCAGAACAGGGACTGATGACGTTCTTACCACTTTTTCGGTATTGGAACCGACAAAGAATTCGCTCAACCCTTTCGAACCATGGGACCCCATAATAATCAAGTCAATCTCTTTTTCTTTGGCCAACTCATTGATCTCACTAAAAACCTTAAAATTTTGTACTATTTCTGTGATTTTAATATTTGTTAAATAATCCCTTTCCAAAAATGTACTAAAGCGTTCTTTAGCCAAAGATATATAATACTTTGCCTCTGCCATTTCTATAGCTTCATTAGCCGCAAATACCGACTCTGATAAACCCAACATATGAAATACTAAAATTTCAGCATTATTTTTTTTTGCGAGACTTGCCGCAACTTCTAAGGCATATTCTGAAAATTCAGAGAAATCTACGGGAACCAATATCTTTTTCATAATACGGTTATTTTTATTGTGGCCATAGTAGCTTTAAATCTAGAACTACCAAATTAGAAAGCAATGAAATATGGGTTAAGGATTGGAATTAATGATCTTAAATTTATTGTTTCGTTTTTCATTTTGTTTTTTAAGCAGCCTTTCCAAATCATCTAAGGTTGCAACAGCAGCTTTTTCAAAATGTGTCTCATTGGATTTTGCAAACAACCTTGGCCCAGGAGCGCTAAGTTCAATTTCACAGATCTTGCCTTTTTGCGTTGGATCGTTTTCCAATTTAAAATATACATTGGCAGAAATCACCCAATTGTAACGATCCCCCAACTTATCCAATTTTTTGGTCACAAATTCTGTCATTGCAATACTGGTAGGCATTTTAACATATTGAATATTAATGGTCATAATTTATGTATTTTTAGAATATTTATCTTTTATAATTTACAATCACTTGTCTTTCTGATTATTACAGACAATATCGGTCCTTTTTAAGCTTGTCACCTATTTAGTGACCGCAGCCATTCACCCTCAAAATGATATATCCTTCCATAAAAATAATTACTTTAAGAACAAGTTACTATGACTATTGTCATTTGTACAATAATACAGGGAACTACCATTATGTATAACTGATAATTATCATTTCATATAAGTAGCTCTTATAATACTTTGGCAGTATCCTATAAATAAAACATCATGAAAAATAAAGTAACATTCGTCTGCATCTTTCTAATGATCCCATTCTTTACCATAGCACAGGCATTGACGGGAATTGATGAAATAGCCCCCTACAACGAAGGGTTAGCAGCAATAAAAAAAGGCGGACAATGGGGCTTTATGAACACCAAGGGAGACCTTGTTATTGGTTTCAGGGACGATTTGGTATGGGATCATACGGGTGACACCTCATCCTTTGGTATCATGAGTTTAACACATCCAACTTTTAAACAAGGAAAATGCCCTGTCAAAAAAATGGTAGAAGGAATACCTTACTATGGATTCATTGATACTTCTGGCACATTAGTAATCGATTATCAATTTTTAAATGTCGCCCAATATGAAAATGGATATTTCACGGGCATTATTTTCGAAAAAACATTAAAGGGTGAAAACGAATTCAAACTAAAAATCTATGACTATACGTTTCATGAGGTACTCATGGATTCGTCCGGAAACATCGTAGAATATTTGGCCAAGCCTACCAATATCCAAATGACCTCTAAAAGATATAAAACACCATGGCTTAGGACCAAATTACTCAATGATAATTTGATAGCTGTGCGCAATGAAGACAATATGCTAGAAATTAAAAAATTAACCCAATAGATACCATAAAGGCCATGAACACCAAAAACAACTGGGAAGAAGTATACGTTTTAACGGAACATTGGAAATCTGATCTGCTTTTTTACAAAGATGACCTTCTATTTTTACATCATCTTATTGACAAATATTTCATCTGGATCACCAAGCCGGAAAACCTTGTTATGGTAAAAGAAATTAAGGTCGATCTTTTTGATCTGGGAATAAAATGTGGTGATCTTTTGGAGAAAGTAGGCAAACATATCATTCAATTGGGATATTTAGTAGAAAACCAAAAAAGGGAAGATTCAGGAATTTTTACCATGGAACACCAACACCTAGAAAATGAAATAACTACATTTGTAAAAACCTTTCGGCTCAATAGAAAGGAAGTCTTTGCCATAACCGAGTATATTATGGATAGTGAAGCTTTTTATAACATCATGGAACCAAAACAATCTTAAACAATCACGAACATGATCAATTCTAAGTCCATATTGACAAAAATAACCCAATTGACTTTAAATATCGAAACCAACTACCCTGAACTATATCGGTTTTTGGATGAAAATCCAGTGACCCTACCCACTGAAAACCATCCAAATATTGATGAAGATGCAATGAGTGCATATTTGGAAAGTTTAAAACAATTGCTAAAGCACCATATAGAGACACACAAAACAATCATCAAGACCACTTAAAAGTATTTTCATGGGAGAAATAGCTACATCAGAGCGACAGATTATTTTGTATTACAGCTCAAAATCGAATCGTGCGAAGCAGACTTTGGCGTATGCAAAAGCGGAAGGACTTCCAATACATGAAATAGATATTTTAAAGACCCCTGTGACCGGAACACAAATTGCAGAGATTGCAGATAGGCTAAAAATGGAAATTAAAGACTTGGTAAACCAAGACCATCCTATTTACAAAGCCCGATTTAAGGAACACCACGATTTTTCGGATGACGATTGGATTAAAATGATTCGCCACAATCCAGATATCATGAAACAGCCCATCGCCATTAGAGGAAAAAATACAATACTAATTGAAACCCCAACAGATATCATTAAGATTTAAGGTACATTAATATTAATTTTCATCCCTTTCTTCTTCTTTAAGTCTTTTTCTTTCCAATTTTTTAAAATAGCCCCTGAATAAAAAGTTGTGCTTAAGGGCCTCCATGTTTTCATCAAATTTTTCTGTTCCCGATTCTATATTTATAAGAGTTGCGTCCAATTTTTTGACCAAAAGGGAATCTGTGGTCAAATAATCCAAGGCTCCCTCCCCCTCTTTTATATTTTTGACCAAGGTTTGGACGTCTTTGGTAATCTCTTCCATTTTTAAACTAGTGGATTGTAAATTATGAATAACCTGCTTCATTTGGTTACCAGAGATGGTATCACTAAGTAGTATCCCGGCTGTACTTTCTTTTAAATCAATCAAATTTACCATACTGTTCAACTTAGCAAAGGCAATATTGGCTTGCTCACTTGTAAATTTAAGATTCATAATTATCTTCTCCAGATTAGAAGCCATTATGGTATCGTTCAATAAAAGGCCCATGGTTCCTTTCCCCTTGGTCAAGGATTGGGATACCTTTAGTAGATCTGCCGTCAACATCGCAGCATTTTCATTGGTCACATTTAAAGTACTCAACATATCCTCAGTGGCTATTCTGCTGTAGGAAGAAATCTCATCATTATTCTGGACTAAAGGGGCGTTGTTTTTTCCAGGGATAATATTGATTATCATACTTCCCACGAGTCCATCGGAGCCAATGGTCGCAATGGCATCTTTTTTAATATATTGCTGCATTTTCTCCTCTATGGCCATGCGAACCCTTATAAGTGTATCGCTTTCCATTTCAATTGCCTTTACAGTACCCACTACAATTCCCGAGAACCGTACATTATTTCCCAAAATTAAGCCGTTAACATTATTGAATTTTGCACTAAGGGAAAATGTTTTACTAAACATGCTTTTATTGTTCCCAATTAAATAGGACGCCACAACCAATAGGATGGTCCCAATAATTACAAAGAACCCTAATCTTATATTATTTCGTGAAGTTGATTTTACCATGGTCCTATTATTTAAAGAAGGCCTTTATTTTTGGATCTATTGCCTTTACTAGTTCATTATATGTTCCTTCCGCGTAATTAATGCCGTCTACCAAAAGAATCATACGATCTGCAATGACCCTGGCACAATCCACATCGTGGGTTATGATTAAGGAAGAGGTCTCGTATTTCTTTTGGATCCTAAGCATTAGTTCAATAATTTCCTTGGAAGTAATGGGGTCCAATCCACTCGTTGGTTCATCATACAATATGATTTTAGGGCGAATAATCAATGTTCTGGCCAAGGCTATCCTTCGTTTCATTCCTCCCGAAAGTTCGCTCGGCATCATATTCAAGGTATGAGCCAACCCTACATTTTCCAAGGCTTCCAAAATAATAGCATTGGAATCCATCCCTTTTTCAAATCTCTTTTCATGTCGTCTCAGCGGAAATTCTAAATTTTCCTTTACGGTCATGGAATCATAAAGAGCACTACCCTGGAACAGAAACCCAATTTCAGCCCTCAACTTGTCCAACAAAGTCCTATTTAATTGGGTCACTTCGTAGCCCATAATATTAATTGACCCACTATCTGCTGTTTCCAATCCAACCAAACACTTAATTAGAACAGATTTTCCAGAACCAGATTTGCCCATAATTACTAAGTTCTCTCCTTTGTAAAGTTGCATTTTAAACCCATTGAGCACATGATTGTCACCAAAACTTTTTTTGACATCCTTTATATCAATTACCTTTTCCCTTGTATCTGTCACATTCGAACTATTGGTAGTATCATTCATAGGCATTAGAGATCATAAAAAATATCTGAGATAAATACCGCCACAAAATCTATAATAAATATTAACATGGATGCCATTACCACGGCGGTGTTGGCAGCCACCCCTACTCCAACAGTTCCCTTCTTGCAATGATACCCTTTGTAACACCCAACCAATCCAATGGCAAAACCAAAGAAAAAAGATTTTGTCACTGCCGGGATTAGATCACTAAACCCCAAGGATTCAAAAACTTTATTAAAATAGAGCGCAAAGGATACTTCCCCTTTTAGATTTTCTACCAAAAACGACCCGTAAAGCGCAAAAGCATCACCTATCACAACTAAAATGGGTACCATCAGCATGGTGGCTAATATCCGGGTTACTACCAAATATTTAAAAGGATTGGTCCCAGAAACTTCCATCGCATCTATTTGTTCCGTAACCCTCATAGATCCCAGTTCAGCTCCCATACCAGAAGCAACTCTCCCAGCACAGATAAGGGCTACGATCACCGGACCAATTTCCCTAACAATCGATATCCCTACCATGTTGGGCATCCAAGAGACAGCTCCGAACTCCTGCAAGGTTGGCCTGGTCTGTAAAGTTAATACCAATCCAATGATAAAGCCGGTAATCCCAACTAAAGGTAAAGATCTATTACCTACGCTATAGCATTGATGCAATAGTTCCGAAAACTCGTAGGGAGGTTTTAAAAACTCTCGAAAAAATCGTCTCGAAAAAAAAGAAAGATCCCCTATCTGATCAAAGAACTCTAGAATCCCACTTTTTATTTGAGTAATAAATCTCATGATCCTATACTAAAGTTTAACGGTCTATATCAAATATAACATCGTTTATTTTCCATAAAAATGACCATGGTCATGCCTCATACGGCCTAACCTTAATTTGAAAATGGCATCTTAATGGGCTAAGAAGGAGGTAATACTATTAGTTTTTTATAATCTTGATAAAATGGATTGTTATGCAAAAACCATTATTTGCAACTGATAATAATCATAAAATAGGGAAAACAAGAACCTTAATTTTGAACATAACTCAATACGCTCCATTATGTTGAATTCACAGAAAATAGGAAATGAACTGTATCAGAAACTAGGTAAACTGTTTTATGCCATTGCAATGGCTGACAATGACATACGACCAATTGAAGTCAAAAGGCTAAAAGAAACGGTAAAGGAAAAATGGTTGGATGTAGATGAGATAGAGGACGAGTTTGGGACCGATGCAGCCTATCAAATTGAAATTGTCTTTGATTGGTTACAGGAAGAGGAAGAAGACGGTCAACTCTATTTTGATGAGTTCAAGGAATTTGCTGAAGAACATAAAAATATGATCAACCCTAAAATTAGTACCTTAATTTGGAAAACCGGAGAAGCTATTGCAGCATCTTTTGCTGGTAAGAACAAATCGGAATTAATTATCTTGGCCAAACTAAAGTTGTTTCTTAAAAGCTTAGAATAACCTATGCGCCTTGAAAGTTATATAGACCACACCATCCTAAAACCAACTGCAACAGAAGAAGATATTATCAATTTATGCTCGGAGGCAAAAGCCCATCGTTTTCACGGAGTATGTGTAAACGGATGCCATATCTCATTAGCAAAAAAAGAGCTCCTAGACTCCCCCGTTAAATTAGTTGCGGTAATAGGTTTTCCTTTGGGTACCATGAGTACTGCAACAAAAATATTGGAGGCTCTGGATAGTATAAAAAATGGTGCGGATGAGGTTGATATGGTCCTTAATATAGGTTGGATGAAATCCCAGCAATATGGATTGGTGCTAGAAGAGATCACAAAGATTAAAGAAGCCTGTGGTCCAGTGGTTTTAAAAGTGATCATAGAAACCTGTTACCTAACAACTAATGAAAAGCTGAAGGCATGTGAACTAATCATAAAAGGAAAAGCTGATTATGTTAAGACATCCACCGGATTTGGAACTGAGGGGGCCACCTTTACTGATGTTATCTTACTGAAAGAGAAGGTTGGAAACAAAATTAAAATAAAAGCTTCTGGAGGAATAAAAGATAGGGAGACTGCATTAAAATACATTAAATTGGGTGTGTCCCGGATAGGGACCTCCTCGGGCGTAACTATCTTAAACGTTCCTTAAATCTCTAAAAATGAGCACACATATTAATGCAAAAAAAGGTGATATTGCTGAATCCGTGCTCCTACCAGGGGATCCTTTACGAGCAAAGTGGATTGCTGAAACTTTTCTGGAAAATCCAATATGTTATAACGAAGTAAGGGGCATGTTCGGCTACACGGGCACCTATAAAGACAAAAAAATATCCGTACAAGGCAGTGGTATGGGTATCCCATCAGCTATGATCTACTATCATGAACTCATCAATGATTTTGGAGTTAAAAATATGATCCGTGTTGGCTCTGCCGGTTCCTATCAGAAAGACGTTACCATTAGAGATATTGTTTTGGCAATGGCAGCATCTACCACCTCGGGAATCAACAATTGCAGGTTCATTAATGCCGATTATTCCCCTACCGCCAACTTTGATCTGTTTATGAAGGCGGCCGTGTACGCAAAAGAACATAAGATTCCTATTAAGGCGGGCAATGTTCTTTCATCAGATGAATTCTATGAAGATGATCCCGATGCTTATAAAAAATGGGCCGAATTTGGTGTCCTATGCGTTGAAATGGAAGCTTCAGGCTTATATACCGTAGCTGCCAAATACAATGTAAAAGCCTTGGCTATTCTTACAATATCGGATTCTCTGATCACTGGAGAAAGAACAACTTCCTTGGAAAGAGAAACATCTTTTCGCCAAATGATAGAAATTGCTTTGGGGGTTTTATAATTAGCCAAAACGTTGCACCTTTAAAGAAATTATTTTAAAAGTTTATATGATTAAAGAACTAAAAGAAAACTACCAACATATTTTTGAGGAAGCCTTATTGGAAGAAATTAACCAAGTGGGGACCTATAAGGAAATTCCTGAAGGTTTCAAGCTAATGGAAATAGGTAATTATATAAAATCTATGCCTCTTCTTGTTTCCGGAGTAGTAAAAATTCTTCGTGACGATGAAAACGGTGATGAACTTCTGCTCTATTTTTTGGAACAAGGAGATACTTGTGCAATGACACTTACCTGCTGTATGGGGCATACCAAAAGTGAAATAAGAGCAATTTCAGAAACAGAAACCAAATTAATCATGGTTCCTGTCCACAAGATGGAAGAATGGATGGCCAAGTACCACAGTTGGCGAAAATTCATCCTAAAGAGCTATCATGAGAGGCTCAATGACATGTTCCATACAGTTGACAGTATCGCTTTTCTAAAAATGGACGAGAGACTCTTAAAATATCTAAAAGACAAAGCACGGGTAACAAACGATAATTCCATCAATAGCACCCATCAGCAAATTGCTTATGAACTGCATACTTCTAGGGTGGTTATTTCCCGTTTATTAAAAAAATTGGAAAATATGGGACAAGTAGCACTGTTTAGAAACCACATTAAATTGATAAATGAATAATCTATATGTTCAATGAAAGCATGGTACTTAAACTAGATTGAAAATTGTACTTTTAAAGTAAATAAATTGCACTATGACCATCCATAACTTTGGAGAAAACAATACCATTTTGAATCAATTTATTGCAGAATTGAGGGATAAGGATATCCAAAAGGACTCCATGAGGTTTAGAAAAAACATAGAGCGGATTGGAGAAATATTGGGATATGAAATGAGTAAAAGTTTTCTCTATTCCGATACAGACATCAGTACTCCTTTAGGATCCAAAGTAATAGCCTTACCCATTAATAATCTTGTGCTTTGCGCAGTTTTACGGGCTGGACTCCCTTTGCACCAAGGTGTGCAAAATTATTTTGATAAAGCCGAAAATGCATTTATTTCTGCCTATCGAAACCATTTGAACGGAGATAAAGCTTTTGAAGTGATTGTTAACTATTTAGCTGCACCTACCTTGACAGACAAGACCTTAGTCCTTATAGATCCTATGCTTGCTACTGGTAAAACCTTGGAGAACACATACAAGGCAATGCAAGACCATGGCAAACCAAAACAAATACACATTGTATCTGTAATTGGATCTAAACAGGGAGTTGATTATGCAAATAGCATCTTTCCCGAAAATACTCATCTATGGATTGCCGCCATTGATGAAGAACTTAATGACTACGGGTATATAATTCCTGGATTAGGGGATGCAGGTGACCTGTCATTTGGGTTGAAATTATAAGCAACACTAAAAAAATCATTGTTTCCTTAATTACAATCTTAAACCTTGTTTAAAATTAGCAAACCTTTTTCTGATTGAATTGCTTCCTTCGTTGCTTTATAACACAACTTATAAATCAAATCTGCATTTTTGAAGGAGAAGGTTCCATAATTAGTGAGGGTTTTGGGATAAATCAGTAAATCACAAGCTTTGAATTTAGCTGCGAGTCCATCTTTCATTTTTATTTGCAGAGCCCTATCCATTACATTGTAGGAATGTTTTAAATCTCCAATCTTTACTTTATCAAAGGGATTTACATATACCCCAATCACAGTATCGCAATACTTTTGAATGGCATCTACCGGAAAATTATTCAAAATACCGCCATCTACATAGTACTTCCCGTTGATATTTACCGGGGTAAAAACGCCGGGATATGCTGCTGATGCCAAAATTGCATTGATCAGTGGACCTTTATGGAATATTTTGGATGTTCCTTCCAAAATATCGGTTCCGGTAATAAATAATCTTTTTTTTAGGCCTTCAAAAGTGTCATGGGGTATATATTTTTTAAAGACTTCAAATAACTTATCAGAATCTACAAAACCAGGTTTTCCGAGAGCATAGGTATTGATGGAAAACACATCCACCGTTTTAAAAAATCCCAATATTTCTTCACAGGAATGGCCTTCTGCATAAAGGGCTCCTACTATAGCTCCGGCACTAGTTCCAGCAATATGGGTTGGATGTATTCCCATTTCTTCCATGGCCTTTATAGCCCCTATGTGTGCAATTCCACGCACACCACCACCAGATAGGACCAGACCTATATTCATATTAAAACTGTTTTAGTCATGTAGTTTTTATTTTTAACTGTTTAGGATTAAGAAGCCAATCAACCCAGATACACCTATAAGTCCATAGCCAAGGAGTACATGTTTTTTTAGTGATGGGCTACCGTACCACAATGCCAATCCAATTTTTACCACCGTATTAAAAATAGTTGCAAGGATAATGGCAATCTGTGCTGTTAAAACAGCAAGGGTGTCCCCTCCCAATTTAGATACCGAAATAGTAATGGCATCAATATCTGTCAAGGCACTTATAGCACTTGAAAAATAGATTCCTTTATCACCATATTCAGTACTAGCGTAACTTACCAAAATTAAGATTCCTGTAAATAAAATCCCAAAAAAAAGGGCATCCCTAATATTGAGGGGCTCGCCTAAAGGAATTGTCTCTTTAAGCCGTTCATTGGAGGTTCGTTTTTTATAGAAGTAGAAAGTAACCGCAAGTCCAGTAAACAATAGTACTAATAAAGGCACTAATAACTCTTTCAACAAGGCTTTATTAAAGATAAAAACCAGTACGGCTACCCGTAGGATCATGACTGTAGCAGCTGCGAATATGCCCATGGCATAATTGCCGGACAGAGAGGGCACTTCCCTGCTTTTCTTTGAAAAGGTCCATGTTACAACGGTACTGGATACCATACCACCAAATATACCCGTTAACAATATCCCCCTATCCGTACCTAGAAATTTCATTAGGATATAACCAATAAATCCGATGCCAGAGGTCAATACTACCACCCACCCTATTTCTCTTGGATTGATTACATTGAACGGTCCATAATTTTTATGGGGTAAAAAGGGTAAAATCAAAAGAGCAATTACCACGAATCTCACAAATGCATAAATTTCTTCCTGCGTTAACTGACCAATAATGCTTTTCAATTTAACTTTTAGGGATAGGATAACTACAACAATGACCATAAAAGCAAGGCTTTCTGTTAAAAACCCCATAAGCGTAAGTCCTCCCAATAAATAGGTAAAAATAGTAGCGAATTCGGTAGTACCTCCAGTCTTTCCTTTACTGGCATCTATCCAATAAGCTATGGCCACCAAAAAAACAACCCCGAAGAATCCTATGGCGAATACCCATTCATTCAATATAAAACTCAAAAGGGCAGCAATAAAACCAAAAAGAGAAACAATAGTAAACGTGCGCACCCCAGCAAAAAGTTCTTCTTTTTCAGAATGCTTAGAAAACTCCCGTTCCAATCCCAACACAAAACCAATGCCTGCAGCCACCAACATTCTGTATAAAAACTCTATTTGGGTAAGCTGTAGATGCTCATTATGTATGATAAAATCCTCCATCTTTCGTTCTATAGGTTAAAATAGAATACATCGTCTTTTGTTTCCAACTATTGCGGAAACAAGGAGAAGGCAAGATCTTATGAGCACAACAAACCTGAAGAACTAATAATCCTAATTAACCCTACCTTAATGGCCAAAGCTATTTTAAACTGAATGGCTCTAAAATGATAAAAATCATATTAATATGTAGGAATTAATCGAGGTCAGAGGATTAATAAGTGACTATTTTTAAGTAGTACTCTATAAAGCGGAAACCAATTGAAAGGCCTGTTTGGCTATCTCCAACTCCTCATTGGTGGGTACAACCAAAATTTTTACCAGAGAATCGCCCGTATGTATTTCGTGGATTCCCACTTCTCTTTTTTCGTTTTCTAGGTTATCCAAACGTATGCCTAGAAAATCCATTTCTGAACATACCCGTTTTCTTAACTCACTAGAATTTTCTCCAATTCCAGCAGTAAAAACTATAGCATCCAAGCCATTCATAGCGGAAGCATAGGCACCAATATATTTTTTTATCCTATAGGCATTCATTTCCAAAGCGAGATTAGATGCCATATCCCCATTTTCAGCGGCCGCCTGCACATCTCTTAAATCATTGAACCCCGTAAGACCTATCATTCCGCTATCTTTCAATAACATACGATTTACATCTTTTAGATCGTATCCCAACGTTTCTACCAAATAAAATATAATGGAGTGGTCTATATCCCCACTTCTAGATCCCATAATGAGCCCGTTTGCAGGTGTGAAACCCAAGCTATGGTCAACACTTACCCCATCTAATACTGCAGTCATACTACATCCATTACCCAGATGGATACATATGATCTTTGATTTAGATTTCTTAAGGTGTTCAATGCTTTTTTCTGATACATATTGATGGCTTATTCCGTGAAAACCATAGACCTGAATTTTATGTTCTTCAAACAAATGGTTTGGTATGGCGTACTTCTTGGCCTTTAATGGTAACGTCTGATGAAAGGCCGTGTCAAATACGGCAACTTGTTTCGCTTGAGGAAAAATTTCTTCTGCAAGATCTAATCCTTCCCAATTATGAGGGTTGTGCAATGGTGCTAATGCAAAAAGCTCTTTTATTTTATCTTTTACAAAGGGTGTCACCATCGTTGGGGCTGAAAATGTGGTGCCACCGTGGACCACCCTATGCCCAATAACCTGTATTTCGTTGGCATTATCTACGATGCCTTTTTTTGAATCCACCAATAATGCTACTATATGTTGTAATCCTTGCCTATGTGATTTTATTTCCAGAGTTTCTTCAATGCTTACCTTATCCGTTTTATATTGTAATATGGCTTCGTTTGAGCCTATCCTTTCCACCATGCCCTTGCATACTACTTCCTTTGAAGGCATGTTAATCAATTGGTATTTGATGGAGGAGCTTCCTGAATTTAATATCAATATTTTCATGTGCTAACGTTCTTATAAACCCTGCGCTTGTATGGCAGTGATCACTACAGTGTTAAAAATATCATTTACGGTACAACCACGGCTCAAATCATTTACCGGCTTGTTCAACCCCTGTAGTACCGGTCCAATAGCCAAGGCGCCAGTTTCTCGCTGCACTGCCTTGTAGGTATTGTTTCCTGTATTTAAATCGGGAAAAATAAATACACTGGCCTGGCCCGCAACCTCAGAATCGGGCAGCTTGGTCTTTCCAACTTTACTATCCACAGCTGCATCGTACTGTATGGGGCCTTCTATTTTTAAATCGGGATTCAATTTTTTGACCAGTTCTGTTGCTCTTCTTACCTTGTCTACATCTTCACCAATACCTGAGGCACCGGAGGAATACGAGAGCATGGCTACTTTTGGCTCTATTCCAAATGCCAAGCTTGTCTCCGCAGATAAAATGGTAATCTGTGCCAATTCTTCAGCAGTTGGATTGGGGTTGATAGCACAATCACCAAAAACCGTGACCCTATCCTCCAAACACATAAAAAAGACTGAGGACACCACAGAAATTCCCGGTTTGGTCTTAATAAATTGCAACGCTGGCCTAATGGTATGTTGGGTAGTGTTCACCGCTCCCGAAACCATCCCGTCTGCATGATTCTTATAGACCATCATGGTGCCAAAATAAGATGGATCTTCCATTAGGTCGCGTGCCATTGCCAAGTTTAAATTTTTATGTTTGCGCAACTCGTATAAGGTTTTTGCATAATCTTCAAAATTTGGGGATTCGGTAGGTAAGACAATAGAAATTTTTTCTAGGTCCAATCCCAAATCCATTCTTACGATTTTCTCTTTAATCTCTTTTGGATCACCCAATAATGTAATATTAACTGTATTGGTGTCTACCAATTCCTTTGTGGCCATCAATATGCGATCGTCCAGACCTTCTGGCAAAACAATATGCTTTTTAAGGGATTGGGCTCTTTTTACCAGATTGTACTGGAACATCCTAGGGGTAATACCTGAAGGCTTAAAGGTGATTAACTTTTCTTCAAGGGCATTTACCTCTACGTAGTTTTGAAAAGTGTGTATAGAAGTAGTAATCTTCTGTAAATTCTCAGCGTACATTCTAGGCCTAATGTCCCCAATTTGATTGGTTATAGAATATGTGCCACCCTCCACAGAGATAATGGGAACTATTTCCGAAAGCCCCTCTATTAATTTAATTATGGATTCTTCAGGCAGAAGTCCGCCCGTAAGCACTATTCCGGATATCATAGGGTAATTGGCTGAAACGTTTGCTTGTAGAGCCCCTAGAATAATATCGGCCCTATCTCCTGGAGTTATAACCAAACTATCCTTTTTTAAATGGGTCAAATAGTTGCGTAATTGCATGGCCCCAACACTAAAAAAGCCGGCTTGATTATTTAAATAGGCTTCACCGAAAAGCACTTTACCATTTAATTCTTCTACAATTTCTTTGATTGTAGGATTGGCGAGCACCGGATTTAGAGGAATTACATTCACCAAAACCCCAGCCGGAAGATGCTCTATAAGACCATCCTTTACCGCATCCAAATAATCCGGATTTACCTTATTTGCTACCACAGACAAAACCTGCACTCCCTTTTCCTTAAAAGAATCATAGGCTATTTGTAGGTTCCCAATTAAATCTTCTACCGTTTTCCCTACCCCACTGGACAATAGGATAGTGGGAATACCTAAATTTTTGGCCATTAATACATTAATATCCCATTCTATAATATTATCCTCCCCAGAAAAATCGGTACCTTCTACCAGCATAAAATCGAACCTGTCCTCAATAGCCTTATATTTCCCGATAATCTTGCTAATGATCTCATCTTCCTTGCCTTTATTTTTTTTCTGTATCATCTGGCTTCGCGTATAGGCATAAGCATCCTCGAACTTTAGTTCCAAATCAAAATAGGTAATCATAGTTTTTATATGATTATCCATTTGCCCTGGAAGAAAGTCATCGATAATTGGTCTAAAATAGCCTACTTTGGCGGCCTTGCCCAATAGCATTTGCATAAGGCCCAAGGATATGATAGATTTACCACTATTGGGACCGGTAGTGGCTATATAAATTGCTTTACTCATAAATACTCAATTGTTTGAAATTTTAGACACTTTATAGTACGCCAAAAGCATAGAAGATACTAAAATTATAGCTTCAAGGCTCACGTATTTTTATAAAAAAATGTGACTAAAATATAGTTTTTTGTGTAGTCATCCAATGGTATAACCCATCTACGTCTTCTTTTACACATAGCTGTGTTCCGGGGGTCATGGTTGCTGCACTACCACACGCCACACCATATTTAGCCATATTCCTAAAGGAATCGCCATTAGCTAAACGAAGCACCATTCCGGCTACCATGCTGTCCCCTGCCCCAATACTGCTTACGTGATGAACCGTAGGGGCCAAAATATGTTCAATTCCTTTTGCAGTAACCAACATCGCTCCCTTAGGGCCCATGGAAACGACCATTGCCGTACAGTTATGTTCCTTTAAAAATTTTAGGGCTAAGGGCTCCAGATTTTGGGTTGTTATGGAAGAAACCCCACATAGGGAACTGAGTTCCCCCAGATTAGGCTTTAATAAAAATACGCCGGCTTTTGCCCCTTTATCCAAAGCTTCACCAGAAGTATCCAATACCAACTTAGCTTTCTTGTCTCTTACAATTTTAGCCACCCGAGCATAAAAATCATCTGGGATATTTAAGGCCAGACTTCCACTGGCAACCAAATAATCATCCTCCCTTAAGAGCAATTGTAATTCTTTTAACACCCCTTGCCATTCGGCGTCTTGGACCTTTGGCCCAGGCATTCCAAATCGAAATTGTTGTTCGTTTATGGTATCTGTAACTGCCAAATTTTCCCTGGTCCATTCTTGTATTACACGTATTTTTTGTACTATACCTTCCATGTCCAATAGTGTCTTCATGTAGGCACCAGTAGGTCCACCAGAAAGATATATGGAGATAGAAGAACCACCTAATTTTTTGATGGCCCTAGAAACATTAATTCCTCCACCTCCCGGCTCATAGATGGGAACCTCACAGCGCAGCTTTTTATATGGTACCACCCCCGAAACCGAGGTACTCTTGTCCAATGCCGGATTTACAGTAAGTGTAAGTATTCTTTTCATATAATCCGGAGTATAAATTTAAGCTATTTGGCTTCCAAGCCTACTAGCTTAAACAAAAGTATCCCTATCCTTATGGCTTATATATGACGGTTGTCATTTCCAACATTAGTGGTTGTATCTACTTTCACTAAAAAAGTGATTTTTATGAAAGGAGCACTACATCTCGGAACTATTTCTGGAATAAAAATAGAAATACATTGGACTTTTTCCTTTTTAATAATATGGGTGGTATTTCTGGATATCCAAAAAGGAGGTAACATTAATTCGGCACTCTTAAATGTACTCCTAATTCTAATCCTTTTTCTTTGCGTTGTGCTTCATGAACTAGGGCATGCGCTAACGGCCAAAAGATTCGGAATTGGAACAAGAAAAATAACCCTCTTGCCTATTGGAGGTGTTGCTCTCTTGGATAAAATGCCAGAAAAACCAGGGCAGGAACTATTGGTAGCCCTTGCCGGACCGGCAGTAAATGTTGTAATTGCCATACTCCTGTCCTTGTTTATTCCTTTTAAATCCTATTTTGGAATGGATCCTTCTAGATTAGAGGGGTTTTTGAACACCACTGGATTCCAAAGTCTACTCCTTTTCCTTTTTATAGCCAATATTATGTTAGCGGTATTTAATATGATACCAGCGTTTCCCATGGATGGCGGCAGGGTATTCCGGGCTTTATTGTCGTTTAAGTTGGGACGTGTAAAAGCAACTGAAATAGCGTCTGGATTGGGACAGATATTGGCTATTCTTTTTTTTATGCTAGGCGTTCTTTTCAATCCCTTTCTAATATTGATAGCATTGTTCATTTTTGTAGGAGCCTATGGAGAGAACCAAATGGTAAAACAGCAGTCCATCTTGGAAGGCCATATTGTTAAAGAGGCCATGCTTACCAAAATCACCTTCTTGCATCCTTCAAACACTATGGAAGAAGTGGTGAATACGGTTCTGGCCAGTACCGAAAAAGACTTTGTTATACTAGAAAACAATAAAATAGCTGGAGTATTATATCAAAAAGATATCATTAAAAATGCCCATAATCCGTCAATCTTAATTAAGGATGTTATGCAAACCAAAATCAGAACTGTAGATGTCTCCTTAACAATTACCACGATTCTGGAATATATCCGAAATGAAAAGAACACCTTTTTTCCAGTTACCAGTAAAAATGAAGTGGTAGGGGCCATTGATATGACCAACATCAGTGAATTTATTGTTTTTAAATCCGAACCATACAAGTAACCATGACATTTATTAAAAGAGCCATACCCTTATTACTAGTATTGGTTTCCTGTGGTAAAAAACAAGATTCCATTCTCCCACTTGAAACAAAAATGACAGAATCCGTTTATTCTTCTGTCACCATACAACCCGATAGCCTATACCAGGTATATGCAGCTGTTAATGGTATTTTGGATATTAACTTGGTAGAGGAAGGCGATCTAGTAGCCAAGGGAGAACCCATACTACAGATCATCAATACCTCTCCAAAATTAAATACAGAAAATGCCCGACTTAATGTGCAATTGGCAAATGAAAATTACCAAGGAAGCTTTGCTATTCTTAGGGATATAGAAGACGAAATGAATGCAGCACTCCTTCGTTTCAAGAACGACTCCATTAATTTTTACAGACAAGAGAACCTTTGGAAACAAAAAATTGGTTCGAAACTAGAATACGATACCAAAAAATTAAATTTTGAGCTTTCCACGAATCAGCTACAACTTTTAAAAACAAAATACAATAGAACAAAAAATGAACTCAAGACCCAATTGGAGCAAGCAAAAAACAGTTATAAAACGTCATTGATAAACACGAAGGATTTTACTGTGGACAGTAAAATTAACGGAAAGATCTATGCACTTTTAAAAAATCCAGGGGAGCTTGTCAATACTATGGAGCCTATAGCCGCTATTGGCAAAGAGGATATCTTCTTGATAGAAATGTTGGTAGACGAAGTTGACATCGTAAAAATCTCCCTGGGTTTAAAGGCTCTCATTACGCTAGACGCATACGGGTCTGACGTTTTTGAAGCCAAAATCAGTAAAATTTACCCGAGAAAAGATGAACGTTCCCAAACCTTTATAATAGAAGCCGAATTTACCGCTCCACCCAAAGTCCTATATCCAGGACTGTCCGGAGAAGGAAACATCATAATCGCAGAAAAGGAAAAAACATTGACGATACCCAAGGAATATTTAATAGAAGGAAACAAGGTTAATACCTCTGACGGATTGATGGATGTCACTATTGGTCTTCAAAATTTGGACAGGGTGGAAATCTTATCAGGAATTACTAAAGATACCTATTTGCAAAAGCCAGAAAAATGACCAATTGGAAAGTCATACTAAACATTGCCAAGACACATCTTATCACCAAGATGAAATCTACCATTACGGCCTCCCTTGGGGTTACTTTCGGAATAGCGGCCTATATTACCTTGGTGAGTTTTATGACAGGACTAAATGGAATGCTAGATGATTTAATCCTCAACCAAACTCCGCATATTCATATTTACAATGAAATTCAACCTAGTGAAAAACAACCCATAGACCTTTACCAGTCATTCGAAGGATCCTTTAATGCAGTGCATTCTATTAAGCCAAAACAAAACCAGAGAAAAATTCATAATGCACTCCCCATTTTACATTATTTAAAGGCCGATAAAAATGTTTTGGGAGCTACACCCCAATTAGGAGCACAGATCTTTTATTTATCTGGATCTATAGAACTTGGGGGTAGGCTTACGGGAATAGATATCATGGAAGAAGTACGACTTTCCAACATGCAGGATTACATTACCGAAGGTACTCCTACTAGTTTAAAAAATAACGAAAATGGGATTTTACTTGGAGCTGGCCTGGCCAAAAAAATGTCCCTCTCACCGGGGGATCGGGTACAGATAAGCACAGTTTCTGGTACTATTTTTCCCTTAAAAATAGTTGGACTATACCAAAGTGGTATAGCGGATATTGACAATGTTCAGAGTTACACCAACCTAAAAACTGTGCAACGGATTTTAGGGGAAGCCGAAAACTACATTACCGATATTAATGTAAAGCTCTTGGATATTAATTTGGCTGCACCGATGGCTAAAACTTTAGAGCACCAATTTAATGTAAAAGCCACAGATATCAATGAGGCCAACGCCCAGTTCGAAACAGGCTCCAATATTAGAAACCTAATAACGTACGCAGTCTCGGTCACGCTCTTGATCGTTGCTGGATTTGGTATATACAATATCTTAAATATGCTCATTTATGAAAAAATGAAAGATATAGCCATTTTAAAAGCAACCGGTTTTTCGGGGAGGGACGTAAAACTCATTTTTATGAGTCAGGCTATGATCATAGGTATTCTGGGAGGTATAACCGGACTTTGTATTGGGTATATACTTACTACCTTCATCGATGGACTTCCCTTTAAAACGGAAGCATTACCCACTATTACTACCTATCCCATCAATTTTAACGCTTGGTACTATGTCATTGGAATCGTATTCGCCTTAATATCCACTTTTATTGCTGGTTATTTACCTGCTAACAAGGCTAAAAAAATAGATCCGGTACGTATTATAAGAGGAACTTAAAATCAAAAAATGAAGCTGGTATTAGAGTCAAAAAATATTAATAAACATTTTAAAAAACCAGTGCCTTTCCATGTGTTAAAGGCTATTTCCTTTCAAATTAAAAATGGGGAGTTTGTGTCCATTATGGGAAAATCTGGTTCAGGAAAATCTACCCTACTTTACATCCTTTCTACCATGGATACGGACTATGAGGGGGAACTATATTTTAATCAACAGCTGATTACAGGAAAATCCAACGAAGAACTTTCTAGAATCCGAAACAAAAATATTGGTTTCGTTTTCCAGTTCCATTATCTTTTATCCGAATTTAGTGTGTTGGAAAATGTAATGCTCCCAGCAAAAAAACTGGCAGAAAAATCGGTTCAAGAAATAGAGCACGATGCCATGCAAAAACTAAAGATGTTGCATATTGAGCAACTGGCCACAAAAAAAGCTTCCAGAATATCGGGTGGGGAAAAACAACGTGTGGCGATAGCTAGGGCGTTGATTAATAATCCCACCATTTTAATGGGTGATGAACCCACTGGGAACTTGGATAGCCATAATTCGGAAAACGTATTTCATATTTTTAAAGAACTAAAGGAAGAAAAAGGGCTTTCTTTATTGATTGTGACCCATGATCATGATTTTGCAAAACGCACCGATCGGATCATTGAAATGGAAGATGGTAGAATTATAAGTCCGTAATAGTATTGACAGTTTTACAAATCAATCCTCCCATTTACGTAGTTTATTTTTTAGTTGATTGACCTCATCTTGCATTTGCTCCACTAGTTCCAATAGATGGTGAACAGCCTCTAACCCCTCTAGGTTAATGCCTAGTTCTTGAGATAGTCGTATCATTTTCTCCAGTTTTGGCAACTCCTCTTGACGGATAAAGTATTCTTCCTCCTTGACCTCCAAGGTCACCAACTCATGCTCTCTAAGCGAAAATATAAATGACTCCTCAATTTCATGGCTTTCACAAAAATCCTTTATAGTGATATAATATGTTGTGTTCATAATCTCGGTTTAAAGGTTAAAGATTTGTTTTTGCAAGTTCTTCAAACAATTCCTTTTGTTTTTCCGTTAGATTGGATGGTATTTTTACAGAATACGTTATAAAAAGATCCCCAAATTGCGGTTCTTTTTTATACTTAGGAAAGCCTTTCCCTTTTAGTTTTACTTTAGTACCGTTTTGTGTATTGGGTTTTACCTTCAGTTTAACTTTACCAGATAATGTTAGTACTGTTAACTCCCCGCCTAAAATGGCTGTGGTCAGTGGGATTTCCTCTGTCTTGTACAAATTTTCAGCTTCTCGCTTAAACTCGGTATTATTGCTGATAGAAAAAGTAATATATAAATCGCCATTGGGACCACCATTTACTCCAGCCCCCCCATGCCCCTGTATTTTAATGGTCTGTCCATTCTCCACTCCGGCTGGTATGGTAATCCTTATGTTCTTATTGTTAATCGTAAGTGTCTGTTTATGGGTGGAAAAAGCATCAGTAAGGTTGAGGCGTAATTCCGCATTATAATCCTGCCCCCTAAATTTAACTGTCCTACCCCCTGCTCTCTGGCTTCGCCCTCCAAACATGGTATTAAAAAAATCTGAAAAATCCTCGGCTGACTCTCCCCCGCTATAGGAATAGCCCTCATAACCGCCACCCCCAAATCCCGAAGCTTGTGAACGCTCTTTTTTGGCCTTTTCAAAAGCTTCTGCATGCTCCCAATCTTTCCCATATTGGTCGTACTTCTTGCGTTTTTCCGAATCGCTCAGAACCTCATTGGCCTCGTTAACCTGCTTGAACTTTTTTTCGGCCTCTTTGTCATTTGGATTCAGATCGGGATGGTATTTACGGGCAAATTTCCGATAAGCCTTCTTGATATCCTTGTCTGAAGCCGACTTCGTTAAATCCAACACCTTATAATAATCTATAAAATCCATATTGAAATTTTCGTATAATGAGGCTCATTAATCAAGAGCTCTCCCCTCTTAATTAAAAGTAGGGAAACAAAATCAAAGCTATCATTGTATGGTCTAATTTTCCATGATAATTATCAGCTTAACTGTTACTCTATTCATTATTTGGTAAGCAGAAGCACATCTTTAAATTATAGGACCTGAAACCCATGTGCATAAGGGTCATCATCATCGATAATAATATTATTATACCCATAAACAACTGCCCAGCCCTGGATACTTGGAATTATTGCCTTTATTCCATCCAATGTAGTAACCGATTCTACCTTTCCTATGAATTTGGAACCAATAAAACTCTCGTGGATATATTCTTCCCCAATCTGGAGTCTGCCTTTAGCATATAATTGAGCCAACCGAGCAGAGGTGCCCGTTCCACAGGGTGACCTGTCTATGGCCTTATTCCCGTAAAAAACGGCATTTCTCCCAGAAGATGATGGGTCTATAGGGTCTCCGGTCCAAAGAATATGGGTAACATCCCTAATGGTGCCATTCTCTGGATGTATAAATTTATCAGGATACTTTTTATTGATAGCATCCCTAATGACCTGTGAATATTGAATAATCCTATTGGCCGTAAAATTGTGCATCCCTGAAAAGTTTTCTTGTGGATCCACTATGGCATAAAAATTACCACCATAAGCAACATCAAAAACCAGTTCTCCCAATTCAGGACAATCAATGGTCAAATCTTCCGCAGCCAAGTAACTCTTTACGTTGACCAGTCTCACCCAATCCACTTTTTTACCCGTTTGTTGATAGGCTATCTCTACTAATCCTGCTGGGGCCTCCATTAAAATTTTTCCTGAAATTTTAGGGATCACCAATCCTTCCTCTATGGCGATGGTGATTGTTCCAATGGTACCGTGGCCGCACATGGGTAAACACCCAGATGTTTCTATGAATAGGATAGCAAAATCATTATTTGGATCGTGGGGAGGAAAAAGGATACTTCCACTCATCATATCATGCCCCCTTGGTTCAAACATTAGCCCTCGGCGAATCCAATCATATTCCTTTAGGAAGTGTTGGCGCTTTTCACTCATGTTTTTCCCAATTAAATTTGGACCTCCACCAGCAACAACTCGAACTGGATTCCCACACGTATGGGCATCAATGCAAAAAAATGTTTTCCTACTCATTGGTCAATGTATTGATATAGTCATTTACTCTTTGTTCCAAAATGGATAAGGTCACTGTTCCCTGTCCTAAAATAACTTCGTGGAATTCCCTAATATCAAATGTAGACCCTAATTTAGACTCCGCTTTACTCCGAAGCTCCCTTATTTTCAACTCCCCTATTTTATAAGATAATGCCTGTCCAGGCCAAGAGATATAGCGATCTGTTTCCGTATTAATTTCGTGTATTGAAAGGGCCGTATTCGATGCCATAAATGCTACTACCTCTTCCCTTGTCCATCCCTTAGCATGTATTCCTGTATCTACTACTAAACGACAAGCTCGCCACATTTCATAGGTAAGTTTTCCAAAATGTTCATAAGGGGTAGTGTACATACCCATTTCCTCGGCTAAAAACTCACTGTATAAACCCCAGCCTTCCCCATAGGCCGAGAGGTATAAATTTCTCCTAAACTTTGGGATACTGTCTCCTAACTCTAGGTTCAGAGCTCCTTGTAGATGGTGTCCAGGCACCGCTTCATGAACGGTTAAAGAAGGCAGGGTATATAGGGTTCTACTTGGGAGATCATAGGTGTTTACCCAATAGTATCCCGGATCTGTACTATTTTTGGAAGTGCCTACATATCGCCCACCTGTATATTTGGGAGCGATTGCATCAGGTACTGGTGCCACACCATAGGGTTTGCGTGGTAATGTTTTAAAGAATCGTGGCAGCTGGGCATCTGCTCTTTTAGCAATATCACGGGCAATCATCAACAATTCTTTGGGTGTTTTGGCATAAAATTGGGGATCTGTCCTTAGAAACTGTAGAAAATCTTTAAAGCTTCCTTTAAAATTTAGACCCTTTACAATCTTTTCCATTTGGACTTTGATCCTAGCCACTTCATTTAATCCGATTTCATGTATATCATCGGCGGAATAAAGAGTATCCGTAGTATAAAAATTTATTCTGTTTTGATAGTAGGCCTTCCCATTAGGGGTCTCCGATACGCCTAAGGTAGTCCGGGTATTTGGTAGATATTCTGTTTCAAAAAATGTCCTAATTCGAATAAATTGTGGAGTTACCCTAGTTTCAATTACTTCCTTTGCCGCCTTTAAAATAGAATCCCTTCGGGTACCGGACAGGTCTTTGGGTAAATTTTTAAAAGGGGAATAGTAGTAACTATCCTCAAAACTTTCAACTATATGATCATTATAGGTAGATTCATATCCTTTAAAAATGATTTTGGGCTGGGACACCCCCTTTTTTAAACCTTCCCTTAAGTTCACAAGATGCTGGTCTACAAAATCTGGAACCGCATTTAATTTCAAAAGATAATTTCTAACCTGCTCATAATTGGTTAAAGGCCTAACTAAATAGGTCAAGTTATTGTGAAATCCTGAATCTGAAAGCAAAGGATTTAAATACCCTTCAAATTCATAAAAATCAATTGCGTCTTGTAGTTCGAATTTGAGGAGCTCAAAAGATATTTTGTCAGTGTCATTAAGTAGTTCAAATGATACTTTTGAAAGCGCTAAAAGTATGGATTTTGCAAAATCTGCCTCGGACGCATAATGCTCCTTGCTAAAAAGCCCCAAGGGATATACCTTTTCATCATAACCTTTGTGTTCCTCATAGTTATGAATAATAGTTTGAAGGGATGCAATAGCATCCGATATTGTGTTCTGAGCTAAACCTTGGTGCAAAAAAAATAGAAGAACATAAAAGACCCTACTATATTTCATATCATCGTATTTAATTAGTTGTTGGTGTGTTTGCCATTTAATAGCCTAGTAATGCCTAAGGGATTCGTATCCTTCAATGCTTCTGGCAGCAATTCATTGGGCCAATCCTGAAAAGCAACGGGCCTAGCCCATCTTTTAATAGCCGAAACCCCCACAGAAGTGAATCTGCTATCTGATGATGCCGGAAATGGACCTCCATGCTGCATGGATGGACAAACCTCTACCCCAGTAGGAACACCATTAAAGATAATTCTACCTACCCTATTGGTCAAGGCTTCAATAATTTCATGGTTTTGTTCCAATTCTTCCCTATTCCCTAAAACGGATCCTGTGAGCTGACCTTCCAAATGATCAAGTATGTTTCTCAATTCTCGTTTGTCCTTGCATTTTACAATCAAAGAAAATGGACCAAAGACCTCCCTATGGAGTGTTGGGTTTGCTGAAAATTGGGCACCTTTAACGGTTATCACTTTTTGCTGTGCATAATTGGGAGCCACCTCCTTTTTATAATATCCAACCACCTTGGTCCCTTCCTGTTTAGAAAGATGATCTGTACCTTCACTATATCCCTTAAGGATATTTGGATGTAACATGCAGGAAGGTTCTATTATTTCAATTTCATGACCTAGTAAGGTAATGAACTTATCTAAGGCAGCTCCTTCCATTCCAAGGATCAATCCCGGATTGGTACAAAACTGCCCTGCTCCCAAGGTAATGGACCCAGCATATTGTTTTGCCCAAAAATCTCCTTTTTCATTTAAGGCCGAAGGAAAAATAACCACTGGGTTTATGCTTCCCATTTCTGCAAATACCGGAATAGGTTCCTCGCGTTCCGAGGCCATTTTATACAAGGCCATCCCCCCCTTTATACTGCCTGTAAAGCCCACAGCTTTTATTCCAGGATGCATCACCAAGGATTGACCTACCTCGACTCCCGAACTGTTTAAATTAGAAAATACACCATTGGGGATGCCAGTATCCTCGGCGGCTTTTATGATTGCAGAAGCAACCAATTCACCCGTTGCCGCATGCATGGGGTGACTCTTCACTATAACTGGACAACCAGCAGCCAAGGCACTCGCAGTATCTCCCCCTGCGGTTGAAAATGCCAATGGAAAATTACTTGATCCGAAAACTGCTATTGGTCCTAAAGGAACCAACATTTTTCTTATATCCGATTTAGGCATAGGTGCTCTATCAGGTTGCGCCATGTCTATGCTGGCTTCGACCCAAGAACCTTCCTCAAGAAGATCGGCGAAGGCTCTCAATTGCCCCATTGTTCTTCCTCGTTCCCCAATAGCGCGACCTTCTGGCAAACCAGATTCGGCCACATACGTATCTATAAGTTCTTGCCCTAGAGCCTCAATTTCAGTTGCAATCGTTCTTAAGAATTGTGCTTTTTTATGGACGGAAACGTTTTTATACTCCTTAAAAGCTTCTGTTGCCAAACCAACAGCTGTATTTATTTCAACATTGGAAGCCTCCCTAAATTCCCAATTATTTTCCACGTTCCCTCTCGGATTGAATGTCTTAAAGGATTGATTCCCCTGGGAGGATAATGTATTGCCTATATAGTTTTTGCCAGTTATCATCTGTTACTTGTTATTTTAATTTAATGTCTATATGTTAGATAATGATGCTTTACTGAGCGACTTATAATCCGGTAATTTGGGTCTTGTTCTTAAACCTTCTTCAATAATTTTCAAAACCCGCTCCCTTTCTGAACCTTGCAGAGGCAATCTAGGTGCGCGTACCCTCTCAGTTCCTATCCCGGTTGCAACTTCTGCTAATTTAATGTTTTGAACCAATTGAGGATTGATATCCAATTCCAACAAGGGTAAAAACCACCTGTAAATGGTTAGTGCTTCCTGAATTCTTCCTGCGTTAGCCAATTCATAGATGGCAACGGTCTCTGCAGGAAAAGCATCTACCAATCCGGCTACCCATCCATCGGCACCCATTAGGATACTTTCCAAGGCAAGGGTATCCACCCCACATAAAATTTTAAGCCTATTCCTAAATCTATTTTTAATTCTTGTAACGTTAGATATATCATGTGTAGATTCTTTTACCGCCTGTATATTTTTGTTCTTTAGTAATTCATCAAACATATCCAAGGTAACCTCTATATTGTAATCCACTGGATTATTGTAAACCATAATAGGCAAATCTGTACTGTTGGCCACTTCCTTGAAATATGTCATCGTCTCAAAATCATTAGCCTTATATCTCATTGGGGGCAACATCATTAATCCACTGGCACCATAGGTTTTGGCATTGATGGCAGCATTGATAGCACCTTTAGTAGTCTGTTCGGCAATGTTGATGATCACAGGAACTTGATCCTTGACCAAACGGACCGTTTCGGTGATTAACGTTTTCTTTTCATTGTCTGAAAGTGTACTGGCCTCCCCTAAAGTACCCCCTAGAATAATACCACTAACCCCAGCCTCTAATTGTGCCCTTATATTTATCCCAAAAGCATCCAAATCCAAGGAATCATCTGCTTTGAATTTTGTGGTCACTGCGGGCATTACCCCTTCCCATTTTACATTCATAATGTTTTTAATTGTGGTTATCACACAAAAATAGACTGATACACCTTCAAAAATTAAAAGGATATTAACTTATACTGAGACTATCTTACCTTGATTTTCTAAATTAGATAAAATATTTATGCCTAATATGCCTATTTGTATCAACCATGAAAGTATATCCTTTTAATATCCCTAAGCCAATAAACGAGAATCTCGTACTTCAAATTGATGAAGGAATTCACTTTTATGATAAATTACATCAACATGAGGAAATACAATTAAGTTTGATTGTTAGAGGGCAGGGCAAGTTGATTGTGGCAGATAGCATTCATCAATTTGAAGCAGGGGATATATTTGTAATAGGTCGTAATTGTCCCCATTTATTCCAAGATAATGGTCTAGAAAAGAATTCTTGTAAAATGATTTCTCTCTTTTTTACCAAATACACATTTGGGGAAGAGTTTTTTAATAATCCAGAACTGGAGGAAATCAATCAATTTTTTCCCAATGCAGAATCGGGTTTCCAACTTTTGACCAAAAAAACAAATGTTGCCCATCTCATATACAAAATAAGTGAAACCGATAAATTCAATAGGTTCCTCCTTTTCTTAAAGCTGCTAAAAAAAATATGCCATGCTAAAACTAAGGTATTGACCAAATTTGTTTATCCAAAAACCATTTCCCTAAATGAAGGGCAACGTATGAGGACCATCTTTGACTATGTGATACATAACTTCCAAAATGAAATTTCCCTAAATACCATTTCCTCTATTGCATATATGACTCCAAATGCCTTTTGTAGGTTTTTTAAACAACGAACCAATAAAACTTTCTTTCAATTCTTGATTGAATTACGTGTAGAACATGCTTGTCAATTGTTATTGAACCAAGGAGACTTGTCCGTAACAGAAGTTTCGGATGCCTCTGGATTTAATTCCATTTCTAATTTCAATAGAAAATTCAAAGTATTAAAAGGAACAACTCCATCTGAATATAAGGAACTCAAGAAATCAAATATTTACAGTTAACTTTCGATTTACATTAGCTAGCTTTTCACTATTTTTGGGTCGACTAGTTAATTAAATACTGAAAAAAATATGAAAAAATTAGCATTCGTAGCAATTGGACTTGCTTTTGCCTGTAATACTGCACAAAAGACCATTTCCGAGCCTACATCAGTGGCCACAAAGGAGGTCAGCCCAACGACATATGCTTTGAGCATCACAGAAACAGAATTAAAGGATCACCTGTATACCTACGCCTCGGATGAGTTTGAGGGGAGAGAAACGGGTCAGCCAGGTCAAAAGAAAGCTGTTGAATACCTTAGGGCACAGTACCAAAAAATGGGAATTAAAGCAGCCCAGAGCAATGGGGACTATTTTCAAACTGTTCCCTTACAAATGAGCAAATTACCAACAGGGACTATTTCCATTAATGGAAAAGCTTATCCCATGGGAGAAAACTTCCTAACCTTTTCGGAGGCAAAAGGAAGCTTTAATGAAATTGTATATGTGGGTTACGGAATAGAAGAAGAAAATTATTCGGATTATGACGGTTTGGATGTAAGTGGGAAAATGATATTGATAAAATCAGGTGAACCAACACTTAAAAATGGAAACTATATCCTTTCGGGAACAAAAGAAAAATCGGTTTGGAGCAATATGTCGGAATCCATTGGAAAAAGAATGGAATTGGCATTGGAAAAAGGGGCAAAAGGAGTTTTGTACTTTGATGCTGATAATTTTACCCGATTTAAAACCCGTTATGACTACATGTTGAAAAATGATAGCGGGAGAATGGGGTTAAAGGCTTCTAAAGAGGATGATTTTATTAGCTTTTTCATAAATGCGGACATGTCCAAAATCCTAATGCCTAGCATTGAAAATGCTGCCGCTGCAAAAGTACTTCCCATGGATATTGTGTTATCCGTTGAAAGTGCCAATATAGAATTGAACTCAGAGAATGTTGCTGCAATCATTAAAGGTTCAGAAAAACCGGAAGAATATATCATTATCTCATCCCACCTAGATCATATTGGGGTAAGTAAAAATGGTGAAATCAATAATGGTGCAGATGATGACGGATCCGGTACGGTAGGTTTGTTAGAAATTGCCCAAGCCTTTAAAAAAGCTACTGATGCTGGTAACGGTCCAAAAAGATCTGTAGTGTTCCTGCACGTAACTGGTGAGGAAAAAGGACTTCTAGGTTCCATGTATTATACGGATGTAGAACCTATTTTCCCATTGGCACAAACTGTAGCAGATCTTAATATTGATATGATTGGAAGAATTGACCCAGAAAGACAAGGGGATAGAAATTACATTTATCTCATTGGATCAGATAAATTGAGTACTGAGCTGCACGAATTATCGGAAGAGGTCAATAAAAAATATTCCAATATGGAGTTAGATTACACCTACAACGATGAAAACGATCCTAACCGTTTTTATTACAGGAGTGACCATTATAACTTTGCCAAAAACAATGTTCCGATTATATTTTACTTTAACGGAACCCATGATGATTACCATAGACCAGGGGATACCCCAGATAAAATTAATTATGACCTGTTGGAGAATAGAGCTAGACTCGTTTTTTATACGGCTTGGGAGCTTGCCAATCGCGCTAATCGCATTGTAGTGGATAAGGCAACAAAATAATTATATCACAACATATTTCAAAGCTCCAATTCTAAAAGATTGGGGCTTTTTTTTTTAGTTTTAAAGGAATTATTAGGGTAATATGCACTATTAAACTTTCGCTTTATTTAGGGCACAAAACAACTTGGAAACCTTAAAAATAATGATCTACTTGTTCTAAAATATAGAAAGCACAAAAAAAGCCCCGCCAATGAAGACGAGGCTTGTAATTCTGGGTGGAAGACCGGGTTCGAACCGGCGACCCTCGGTACCACAAACCGATGCTCTAACCAGCTGAGCTACAACCACCATTTGTATGCGGATGCAAATGTAATTTTTTAAAACCTTCTTTCAAAATAAAATATTCCATTTTTTTTAATTTTTAATCCCCTTTTATGAGGGAGATAGGGACAACCAAATTAAACTTCTGATAGTTAAGGCTTTTATAAAACTAACTTCTTTATGGCTAGATCAAAATCCTTGTCGCCCAATATTTCAAAATGACAGGACACTTTCTTATACTTAGCCTTCATCTACTACTAATTTAATAGTGTTTCTGTTAAGTATGCATAAAGGTTTAAAATCTTAAATTGGATCTTTTGCACTCTCCAATTAACAATAAAAATCGGTGAAATACCGTTTTTCACGATTAAAACACATATTTTTTAAGATTTCACAACATAAATTAGATATACCAGCGTTAAGATATTAATTTTATCCGTAATAATTTGAAGAGCCCAATGCCCTTATTAAGACCAATTTATTTTAACTGCAAATTTGTATCCAAAAGAATCATCGTATGTATGATATTTGTTCTAGGTGCTTTTACTGTTGTAGAAGCACAAAACAACCTAAAGGATAGTTTAACGGAGAAGCTCAAAGAAATTCAAGCAAAACGGAATTTTACTACTTCGGACACCACCTATATTAACCTACTAAATAAATTAGGGTGGGAATTGACCTTTGATACTTCCGATAGTCTTATTTTACTTACAAAACAAGCCTTAACATACAGTAGGAAATCTAATTATAAATTTGGTGAAAGTGAATCTTTAATGAATATGGGATCTTATCATTCCAATTTAGGCGAGACCAAAGAAGCCATTGCTCACTTCATGGAAGCCATAACCATGGCCAATGAAATAAACGATTCCAATTTAAAACTACGTATCATAAACTTACTGGCAACAGAGTACAATTATGCCGGTGACTATTCCAAATCTTTAGATCTCTATATAGAAGGAACAGAATTGGCAGAAAAAGTTGGAGATATTTACTTGTATTCCAAATTACTAGGAAATATGGGGAATTTATATGCCACCCAAAAAGATTATAAACAAGCGATTGTTTTTTATGAAAAAGGAAAAAAGCTGAACAAAGAAATAGGTAACGAGGTAGATTCCGCCAAGTCTATGAGTAATCTGGCATCTATTTATGCCGATATGGGCAATTTTGAATATGCCATGTTCAATATAAATAACAGTATCACTATTTTTGAAAAAAACCAGGTCATAGATTGGCTCGCATATTCATACGAAATAAAAGGTAAAACATACCTTCGCCAACAAAAATACAATTGGGCACTTCATTGGTACAATCAATGTAACTTATTGCACAAAAAGATAAATGATGATAGAGGTATAATAGATCTGCTCAATGGAATGGCAGAGGCATATTATGGTCTTGGGAATATTTCCTTATCAGAAAAATACGCCTTGGAATCATATGAGATCTCGAAAAAGATCAATTTTCTAGAGGGCATACAAAAATGTGCTATGACCCTTTATAGGATAAATAAGAGCAAAGCAAAATTTAGTGAGGCGCTAATGTTCCATGAGATATATCAACAGGTATCGGATACATTGTCCAGAGATGAAAATAAAAGGGGCTTGGCCATGTTAAAGACCAAGATAGATCATGACCAAGAACAAAAAGTATTAATTATTGAAAATGAGCAAGCACTGGCAAAGCAAAAATATTTTATGTATGCTGCCATTTTGGTCATTGTGATTTTTATTATCATTAGCTTATTAATATACAGAGGCCAAAAAATTCAGAAGAAACTGAACAAAAGGCTTAAGCATCAAAAGAGCGACCTTTTAAAAAGAGAAAAAGAGTTAAATGAAATCAATCTCACCAAAGACAAATTATTTTCCATTATCGGCCACGACTTAAGGGGCCCTATAGGCGCTCTTCAAGAACTGCTAAGGATGTTGAAGGTAGGAGAAATACTGCAATCAGAATTTATGGGTTTCATTCCTAAATTACGTGATGATGTTGAACACATATCTTTTACCCTAAACAACCTACTTTCGTGGGGGCAGACCCAAATGAAGGGTGCAGTAACTAAGGCTAGTGCTTTTGATTTGGAAGAATTGGTTACGGACAACATTAATTTACTTTCAGAAATCTCAGAAAACAAATCTATCAGAATTATCAATAAAATTTCCGATAATACCATAATCTGGTCAGATGTGAATCAAATTGATATTGTGATAAGAAACCTTATTAGTAATGCCCTCAAATTCACCCCTGAACGTGGAACGGTAACCATAGAAGCTAATGAGCGAGGCAATCATTGGGAAATATCGGTTAAGGACTCCGGAATAGGTATGGACTTAGTCACACAGGACAAATTGTTCCATCCTAATTCAAACCATACCACCTATGGAACCAATAACGAAAAAGGAACTGGACTTGGTCTTTCCCTTTGTAAAGAAATGGTAGAAAAAAATAATGGGCAAATTTGGGTAGAAAGTGCATTGAGGAATGGTACTTGTTTCTACTTTACTTTACCAAAATCAAAAAAGGACTATAAAAATGTGGGTTAGATTAAATGGTCTAAACTGCCAACCGCAACAGGCCTTTCTGAAGTAAAACCCTCGGCGTATTCCGTACCCACCAATCTTCCTAGATCTCTTGCCCTATATTTTACGCTGTCTATAAAATTTTCACTGCTAATAGGTGTTTCTGGTTCGTTACTCTTTGGATCGAAGAACTGGGAACCGTAAGCCAAAATAGCTTCCGTTTTCTTATCTATAAAACCACTCACATCAATAACAAAATCTGGCTTTAAGTTTTTCCATTGTATGTAATGGTACACCTGCTTGGGTCTCCAAGCATTTTGCCATTCTTCACTACCTTCTAGTCTAGTGTCTATTTTCATTAAACCGCTTAAAAAACAGGCATCGCTCACTAAACTGCTCCCTTTTGCATGGTCAATATGACGATCATCTATAGCATTACACAATACAATATCCGGTCTGTATTTTCTAAGTACCTGGATAATTTCTATTTGATGCTTTTTATCGTTTACAAAAAAGCCATCGGCAAATTCCAAGTTTTCCCTGACCGCAACTCCTAACACTTTTGCAGCAGCAGCAGCTTCCTTATCCCTTATTTCAGGGGTGCCTCTTGTGCCCAACTCCCCTCTTGTCAAATCTATAATCCCTACTTTTTTACCATGGGCCACTTCCTTCGCAATAGTTGCTCCTGCTCCAAGTTCAGCGTCATCTGGATGCGCGCCAAATACTAAAATATCTAGTTTCAAAGAATCTAATTTAAATTTATATTTCGTTGCTCTGTAAGGCGGTAGTTTTTGCTTTTACCGATTCTAATGCTTGTTCTATATCTGCAATGAGGTCTTCTATTTCTTCTATACCTATCGAAAAACGGATAAGACCATCTACTATTCCCTGTTTTTCTCGTTCTTCTGCAGTCAAAAGGGAGTGAGAAGTTAAGGTTGGCGATAGTACGGTACTCTCAACTCCTGCCAAACTCATAGAGGATTTTATAAGTCGCAAAGATTTTTGGAAGGTGGAAGAGTTTAGATTTTTGTCCAATTCAAAAGACAACATCCCTCCAAAACCTTTCATTTGAGCTTTGGCCAATTCATGTCCGGGATGTGACTCTAACCCTGGGTAATAAACGGCATGTATATCGTTGTGCTCATAGAGGAACTGAGCCATCTTCATGGCGTTTTCATTTTGTGCCCTTACCCGTATTCCCATGGTCTTTATGCTTCGTTCCAATAACCACACAGTGTAATCACTTAAACTTCCACCAAAATTTTTGGCTAATTGAAAAATACGGTCCATATGTTCTTGAGAGGATGCTACGGCCCCTGCCAAAATATCCGAATGCCCGCCCATGTACTTAGTAGCACTGTGCAGCACAACATCGATACCAAAGTCGATAGGATTTTGATTCACCGGACTCGCAAAGGTATTATCAATCATAGAGACCAAACCATGCTTTTTGGCTATTTGAGCCACGGCTTTTAAATCTGTAATGGTCAATAAAGGATTAGAAGGTGTCTCCAAATAAATTACCTTGGTGTTTTGCTTAATTTCTGCAAGGAAATCTTCTGGCTCTAAGCTTTTAGTAAAAGAATACTCTATCCCAAACTTGTGGAATTCTTCCATCACTAGATTGTAGGTGCCACCATAAAGCGTTTTTTGAAGTACAATGTGGTCTCCAGCCTTTAGAAATGCCAATAAAGTAGTACTAATAGCAGCCATACCACTACCAAAGATCATGGCAGCCTCTGCATGTTCCAAAGCAGCGATTTTTTTTGAGAGGGCCACTTGGTTTGGGGTATTAAAATACCTGGGATAGCGTTTTACATCTACATCCTCAAAAGCATAAGAGGTACTCATAAAAAGTGGAGAAACGGCTCCTTTGAACTGTTCATCCTGAATTTCCCCAAAATGGGTACAAATGGTATTAAGACCTTTTATCTTCTCGTCCATAATGGCTTCTATATTTTAGAATTATAAAGGTATCCGAAAACACCTTTTATAAGATTTAAAGTTACAAAATGAAAAGTTTCCATTTTTAATTTTTGACATAATTAACGCGGTACCTCCAAAAACTAATTGCTCCCAATACAAAGACCGCAACAACAGTGTACCAAATAAAGGTTGGGGTTATCACCTGGTCTCCACTGGCATAACTATGGAGTCCTACTAAATAGAAATTCACTCCAAAATAGGTCATCATGATGCTGGAAAAAGCAATTACACTTAAAAAGTTGAATGTCCATTTACTTCTCAATCCAGGAACAAGTCGCCCATGAATAACAAAAGCATAAACCATAATGGAAATCAAGGCCCAAGTTTCTTTTGGATCCCATCCCCAATATCTTCCCCAACTTTCATTGGCCCATTGTCCGCCCAAGAAATTACCTATGGTCAACATGATCAAGCCCAAGGTAAGTGCAAGTTCGTTGATAATGGTAAGTTCCTTAAGGTTGATCTCCATTCGTTTTTTATTTTTCTTCGTGGTCAAGGTTATCAAGATCAATGAAACCACCCCTAAAATCATCCCCACTGTCAATGGGCCATAACTACCAACAATAACAGCCACGTGAATCATTAACCAATAACTATCCAATACCGGTTGTAAATTAGCTATGGAAGGGTCTACCCAACTCTGATGGGCTATCCATAACAACATAGAAGCAACAAATGCCGTAGATGCAATGGTCATATCACTTTTTCGTCCAAAGGCCAGACCAATCCCCATGGTGGCCCAACCCACATAAAGGATGCTTTCATAGGCATCACTCCAAGGGGCGTGTCCAGAAATATACCAGCGAAATATAAGTCCCGCTGTATGCCATAAGAACAATAGAATAATAGCGCCTTTGAAAAAGTAGATGCCCACCCTCCATAAAGAACGGTCTTTAAATATCTGAAAGATTAAAAAGAAGAACATCAATACTCCTATTAAGGCATAATACTTGTACAATTGATTAAAAATGTCCAACTTATTGTATAGAATCTCTGCCTCTATTTTTCTTTCGGAAGGTAAAACTTCACTTCCATGGTTTTCTTGGTTTTTCTTAAAAGCAGCCAATAATTTGTCTGCTTCTGTGTAATCCCCAGATGTAGTAGCCTTATCCAAGGACATCAAATAGTACGGAATTGCATTTTTAACAAAATTCGCGTAAAGTGAATCCTGTATCTGAAATTTTCCCGATCGGTACTCTATAGTAGAAATCCATTTATTGTTCTCATCGTTCAACAAAGGAAATATTTTAACAATCTCACCACTTAAAGCCCTATTCAATAACCCCAAACGTAGATCTACATCCTTAAAATCCTGTTCAAATTTATTAGGAGTATTGGTAGCATATGCCTTTTCTAAAAAGGGGGCCAATTTGTACTGTCCTTTTGCATCAAAAAAATCAGTAGCCTTTACATATTTTTGACCCTCTGGAATTCCTATGATCTTGCGGATGCTATCGTTTTGTCCCTTTTTGTCCAAAGCAATGAATTTCGCATTATACCATAGGGACGGATTTGCCATCATAGACAAGAACACCTGATCTGGATTCAACGATTCATAATTATCCTTGAAGCTCAATTTTCGTAATAGTTCTGCGGCAAAAGTATTTATGGGTTTCATACGTCCACCATCATCCTGAATCACCAATTTCCCAAATTGTTCAGCATGGGCAACAGAAACAGCCGATGCCTGGAGCATGGAATCTACTTTTACAACCTTAGGTAACACTGTATGATCATGATCATCGGCCTCCTGTGCTATCCCCTGTAAGGTAAAAGCAACCACTAGTAAAGTGGCCATTGTCTTCTTTTTTGCTTTTAACTTATCCAAGGATTGTGCTAGATCTTTAAAACGCGTTTTACCAAAAAGCATAATCCCCATTAAACCAATATATAAAAGAAAATATCCAATATAGGTAATCCAAGTACCCCAAATATCGTGATTTACAGACAATACAGTTCCCTTTTCATCTGGATGAAAACTAGATTGAAAAAAACGATAGCCTTTGTGGTCTAGGACGTGATTCATAAATATATCGTAATCGAAAGGACGCTCGTCCTCTACGGTCACCTTACTCATAAAGGAAGCATACCCTTTTTCTGTACCAGGATATTTTTCGGCAATAAAATCGTTCAACTTAATTTTAAAGGGCAACTCGTTGATCTTAGAACCATACGAAAGTGAAAAATCTAATCCACCCACTTTAAATTTTTCAGAGAAATTAGAGGCACCTTTACCTCCCAATAGCTTTTTCTGCACGGTTTGCCCATTGGAAGTGATATCCAAGATGATGGCATCTTGGGAGTTCTTGGTAATTTCGTTTTCAGGTAGAGCAACTACACCATAAGATCCTTTAGTTACTGGCTCAGGTATAACGAACTGCATGCCCGCAGCATTATAAAGTGATCTCAATTGCAATGTTTGCAGACTATCCTTGTACAACTGGCCCTGGAACTGATCTGCCATTCTCATAAAATTACCTTCAAAAGGAGATTTTATAAGGTACGTACTATCTGTGGTCATAATGTTTATAGCTCCTTGAGTCTCTTTATTCAAGGCAAAAAGCACATTATGAATACTGGTAATCTCTCCGTTTTCTAAAAAATGATCGTGCCTATCACCGTCCCCAGCCTCAACAATTTTTAAATATTGCTTCCCGTTTTCATCTGGGATCAACCCCTCTTCTGCACCCTTTATAAAACCTGAATAGGTAATGGAGAAATCCTGCCCATTAAAGTCAAAATTCCATGGAAGGCTAGACTTCAATGCTTCAGGGGTAACTATTAGATCATCTTCAAATCTTCGCCTTTGCAATTGTCCGTTCACATCTCCGTCTACAAAAGCTGTCAAATATGTTTTGTCAGAATAAAACACATTTTCAGAATTACCTTCCCTAATGGGCATCATCCCTTCAAAACTAATGTATCTGGTCACAAAAGCACCAACTATGATCAAGACCCATGAAAGATGGAGCATGAGCACTGGCCATTTTTCCTTTCTCAAAAGTTTATATCGGAATATATTACCACTAAAATTGATCACAAAGAAGACCATAATAGCCTCAAACCAAGTAGCATTGTATATCCAAATTCTTGCAGTTTCCGTGCTATACCAACTTTCTACAAAGGTACCAAACGCCATGGCTGTGGCGAATAGGATAAAAAGAATGGCTGTTAAACGAGTAGAAAAGAAAATCTTTTTAAACAGTTCTGTCATCGCTAGGATAAAGGTTTTATTACAGGATGCGAAAATACGGTCTTTTTATGATTTTAACGGTCTAAGCCGCTTTTAAAAAGTTAAACAACTTTGTTAATTATTTCACAAGTCAACACTGCATTAATTTGTATTTTTGAAACATGATTTCAATAGTAATCCTAGGTACCGGTAATGTCGCCAAACATCTTTACGATGCCTTTTTAATAACGGACAATGTAAAAATTCTACAAGTGGTAGGAAGAACGGAAGATAAGCTCTTGGCGTATTCCAAACATACCGAGGTAATATCAGATTATCGTTACCTGATGGATGCGGATATCTACCTTATCGCCGTTAGTGATGATGCCATAGCAGAAGTATCCAAAAAAATCAAGGATAAAAAAGGCCTTATAGCGCATACCTCCGGTAGCTGCGAATTAGATGTATTAGTTCCAAACCAAAGAAGAGGTGTGTTTTACCCCTTGCAATCCTTTACGAAAGGCAAGAAGGTCGATTTTTTGGAGATTCCAATCTGCTTGGAGGCAAAACATCATGATGATTTTATGCTCTTACAACAATTGGCCCATTTGATTTCTGACAAGGTGTTCCACATTTCTTCGGAACAGCGAAAAACAATTCATTTAGCGGCCGTGTTTGTCAATAATTTTACCAACCATCTATATCAAATCGGAAGCGAAATTTGTGCTGAAAAAAAAATTCCATTCGAACTTTTACAACCATTAATACAGGAAACGGCGCACAAAATAAACACCCTAAATCCACATGAGGCACAAACTGGTCCCGCCAGAAGAGGAGACATGACAACCATCAATAATCACCTAGGACTACTCGAAAATAAAACCTACAAGGAAATTTATTCCTTACTTAGCAATTCAATACAGAAAGATTATGAGCAAGAGTTATAAAGAATATCTAAAAGACATCAATACTTTTGTTTTTGATGTTGATGGCGTATTCACAGATGGCACGGTTACCATTACTTCCACCGGAGAAATGTTACGAAAAATGAATATAAAGGATGGTTTCGCCCTTAAAACTGCAATTCAAAAAGGATACAATGTGTGCATTATTTCTGGAGGAACCAATGAAGGGGTAAGAATCAGATTTAGAGACCTTGGAGTTACAGATATCTATTTGGGAGCCCATTATAAACAAGATCCCCTACAGGAATACATGGATGTATATGGCATTACACCTGAACAGATCCTTTACATGGGAGATGATCTTCCAGATGTTCCCGTAATGCAAATGGTGGCCTTGCCTACCTGCCCCCAGGATGCTGTTCCAGAAGTAAAAGAGGTATGTAAATACATCTCACACATCAATGGTGGTCATGGCTGCGTTAGGGACGTTATTGAACAGGTATTGAAGGTAAGGGGCGACTGGGAAGGAAATTTTAATGCTAGAAACGATTAGTGCCCAATGCTATTTGACCACTTGAAAAATTTTCAAATTATTTTAGCCTCTGGGTCTCCTAGGCGACAGCAATTTTTTAAGGAATTGGGGTTGGATTTTGAAATCCGCCTAAAGCCTGTGGAAGAAGTATATCCAAAGGAATTAAGAGGTGCCGAAATTTCAGATTACCTGGCTGTTCTAAAAGCGGCACCATTTAAAAATGAACTCATAGAAAAAGAAATTTTGATCACTTCGGACACGGTGGTGTGGCACAACGAAACGTCATTGGCTAAACCTAAGGATGCCAAGGAGGCATTTAAGATGATTAAGGCATTATCCGATGATTGGCATGAGGTGATTACCTCTGTATGTTTTACCACCTCTTTAACGCAAAAAACTGAACATCACATCACGAGGGTGAAATTCAAACCACTGGTAGAAGATGAAATTTGGTATTATATTGAAAACTACAAGCCTTTTGATAAGGCTGGTGGTTATGGTATACAAGAGTGGATAGGGCTCATTGGCATTGAACAAATTGAAGGGTCTTATGCCAATGTGGTGGGTCTCCCTACGCATATCGTTTACAAAACGTTAATGGACATGGCTAACTAAACGATTTTGGGTAATTTTGAGAAAAACAGATGAAAAATGAAATTGGCATTTAACCTTAAAACCTTTATTTTTTTATTGACTTTATCAACTCTTTGCTTTACTTCTTGCAAAAAAGTAGCCTCTAAAAAGAACACAGAATTAATAGAAAATAGGAGTCAAATTAAGGATATTCCTAAAAAAGAAGTATCCAAAGCATTTAAAGACTACTGGTATGCAGGAACTGCAGAAATAACCTCCTATAAACTTGAGCAAGCAAGGTATGGTGAGATTAGGGAAGGAGAAGCTGTATTGGTATTTGTAACCGAGCCTTTTTTAGCCGACAAACAAGTAAAGGCAGATCAAAGCAATGCAAATAATGTGCCCGTTCTTAAACTAAATACAAATAAAAAATTCCGAACCGGAATCTACCCATACTCCATCATGACGAGCAGCTTTTACTCCGTTCATGATAATGCTCATGCTCTAAAAATTTCTAATAGCGTTCAGGAGTGGTGCGGGCATGTATATGCCCAATTAAATAATAGGGATAAATTTGAGGTACTATCGCACTCTTATTTTGAAAGTGAGGCCGATCAAGAATTCAAATTAGAAAAGGCCACTTTGGAGGATGAGCTATGGAACAAAATTCGCATAAATCCAGGAAGTCTACCAATAGGATCGCTTCAGGTGATACCGTCTATGGAATACACTAGGTTACATCATAAAACTTTTAAGGAATATGATGCCATCGCTAGACTAACTAATAATGGAGCATTAACAAATTATACTATAGATTACCCAACATTAGAGCGGACCTTGGAAATTAACTTTACTACTGACTTTCCTTATATTATAGAAAACTGGTCCGAAACAGCTCCAAGCGGTTTTGGTGGTGGTGCCAAGCCACTAATAACCAAAGCAACAAAAATGAAGACATTAAACACGCCTTATTGGCAAGAAAACCATAACAGTGACCTATTTTTGCGCGATATTTTAGGTTTAAAATAATGAAAGAATTAATTTTTGAATATCAGAGACAGTTATTAGGTACCATTATTTGTGTCTTAATTTTATTGATCTCTAGATTCGCTAGTACAAAGGCCATCCGAAAGGTTGGAAAATTAAGGGATATCCATGAAGCGCGAACACGCCTGATTATAAAGTATGTTTCTGTAGGACACACCATTCTAGCATTTAGCGTTTTAATTTTTGTTTGGGGCGTAAATTTTAGAGAATTAGGATTGGTTCTTTCCTCTGTTTTTGCAATTCTAGGAGTAGCACTCTTTGCAAACTGGTCCATTTTAAGCAACATTACCGCCGGCGTTATCCTCTTCTTTTCATTTCCATTTAAAATTGGGGATAGAATACGGATTTTAGACAAGGAGGTTCCGGATGAAGCTGTAATTATAGACATCAAAGCGTTTTATTTTCATATGATTAACGATCATGGGGAACACATCACCTACCCTAATAACCTGTTACTTCAAAAAGGAGTTGTTCTTATTGAAAAACAGGTACACTTAGATGAGGATGGCAGTGGTATCCTTTAGTCTTGTTAAAGAAGTTCTAAAAATTGCGGGTTCGTTGTTAATCTTTCTATATTTGAGCACCAACTAAAATCAAAAGTATGCGTCATTTTCTGGTATTTTGTACAGGGATATTATTTTCCACCAATTTGATCCTTGCCCAACTGCCAAAAAAAAGCACAACTTCAGACATCTACCACTCCATTCAGAAATTAAACTTTTTAGGCACGGCACTCTATATTGCCGCACATCCCGATGATGAAAATACTAGGTTAATTTCATACCTATCCAATGAAGTAAAAGCTAGGACCGCTTATTTATCCCTTACACGAGGAGATGGGGGTCAAAATCTTATAGGTACAGAGCTTAGGGAACTTTTAGGGGTTCTCAGAACAGAAGAATTATTAGCCGCTAGGAGAATAGATGGAGGCGAACAATATTTTACTAGGGCCAACGATTTTGGATACTCCAAACATCCTGATGAGACTTTGGAAATATGGAACAAAGAAGCTGTTTTAGGTGACGTTGTTTGGGCCATTCGCAACTTAAAGCCCGATGTGATAATCAATCGGTTTGACCATAGGTCGCCAGGCTCTACCCATGGACACCATACCTCATCTGCCATGTTAAGTGTAGAAGCATTTGACCTTGTAAATGACAAAAATGCGTATCCATCACAATTAGCCCTAACAGAGACATGGCAACCCAAAAGGTTATTCTTTAACACTAGTTGGTGGTTTTATGGCAGTGAAGAGAATTTCAAAAATGCTGATAAATCCAAAATGCTTTCATTAGATGTGGGTGTTTATTATCCTTTAATGGGACTTTCCAATAATGAGATAGCATCCATGGCCAGTAGCCAGCATTTATGTCAAGGATTTGGGAGGGTTTCTAGCAGAGGTAGCGAAGAGGAATACATTGAACTGCTTAAGGGAGACCTCCCCTTAGATAAGAATAATGTTTTCGACGGTATTGATACCTCTTGGTCAAGAGTAAAAGGTGGTCAAGCAATTGGTGAGCTTTTATACAAGGTTGAAAACAACTTCAACTTTAAGGACCCTGCAATTCATCTACCTAAATTGATGGAAGCCTATAAACTCCTTAAAAATATTTCAGATGAGCACTGGAAGTCCATCAAGACAAAGGAATTAGAAGATATTATTAGCGCCGTAGCAGGATTATATTTGGAAGCTTCCTCAGAAGTAGCTGATGCCGTTCCAGGCAGCACCATTACAATTGATATTGAAGCAGTGAAAAGAAGCACCGTTAATATTACCTTGAAAGGTATAGAAATCTCTGGTACACCTACTACCCTACTCCCTAACCTTCCTTTAAAAACCAATATCAAAGAGAATTTCAAAATAGATTTTAAAATTCCTGAAAATACTAAGTACACAAGTCCCTACTGGTTATCAAAAAAAGGAAGTCTAGGAATGTATGCTGTTGATGATCAGAAATTAATAGGAAAAGCCGAAACTCCCATTCCATTTACAACAACCTTCAACCTGGAAATAGACGGCACACCCATCGCTCTAAAAAGTCCAATAATTCACCATTACTCAAAACCTGATAAAGGAGAACTTTATGAGCCATTTGCAGTATTGCCTAAAACAACTGCCAGTATTAACAACAAAGTCAATATCTTCTCTGATTCTGAATCCAAAGAAATACCAGTCCAAATAAGAGCGGGCCAAGATAATATACGTGGAATTGTTTCATTGGAGGTCCCTAAAAATTGGACGGTAAATCCTACTAAAATCAATGTTACCATTGCGCAAAAAGGGGATGAAAGTACCGTATACTTTAAGGTTACACCCCCCAATAAAGAAAGTGAAGGAGAAATAACACCTAGGGTAACCGTAAATGAACATGTTTATTCCCAAGAGTTGGTAGTCATCAATTATGACCACATACCTAAACAATCCGTGCTCTTACCAGCGTCTGTAAAAGTGGTACGCCTAAATATTGAAAAGAAAGGCGAAAATATCGGATATATAATGGGAGCTGGGGATGATGTACCAAAAAGTTTAGAACAGATTGGATATAAAGTTTACCCAATAGATCTAATTAGTGTCCAAGAAGGAACTTTGTCAAAATATGATGCCATTGTAGTCGGAATAAGGGCATATAACGTTGTGGATGCCTTGAGATTTAAACAGAAATATTTATTGGACTATGTGAAAAATGGAGGGAATTTAATTATCCAATATAATACCTCCGGAAGGAGTGGATTGGATTTCCCCAATCTTGCGCCTTATAAGCTTACCGTTTCTAGAGACAGGGTTACTGATGAAAATTCAGAAGTAACTATTTTGGCAAAAGAGCATCCTATTGTAAACGTACCTAATAAAATAAATGCATCAGACTTTAATGGCTGGGTTCAAGAGCGAGGTTTATATTTTCCTAATGAATGGGGTACGGAGTTTACCCCTATCCTATCCATGCAAGACAAGGGAGATCCTGTAACAAATGGCAGTTTGTTAGTAGCTCCTTATGGCAAGGGTAACTATATTTACACTGGATTGAGTTTCTTTAGGGAATTGCCGGAAGGCGTTGCTGGTGCATATAAACTATTCGCAAATATGTTATCTTTAGGCAAAACCGATAGCAATCTAGAAAATTTGCTTAAAAACTAGCCATGCAAGAGAAAATTGATTGGAAAAAAGAATATACTGCAGTGATTATATTAAATGTAATCTACATTCTTGTTTTTTACTTCATAATGACCTTTAATAAGTAATATGGGAGCATTAGATTGGAGTATACTGGTGGGTACTTTGTTATTTATTGTTGGTTTTGGTGTTTGGAAAACACGAGGAAGCAAAAGCGTTAATGATTATGTCTTAGGAGGCAGTGAGGCAAAATGGTGGACTATAGGGCTTTCCGTTATGGCTACCCAGGCAAGTGCCATTACATTTCTATCTACCCCAGGACAGGCATTCCACGACGGAATGGGCTTTGTTCAATTCTATTTTGGTCTGCCTTTGGCTATGATCATTATCTGTATTGTATTTATTCCTATCTATCACAGATTAAAAGTATACACTGCCTATGAATTATTGGAAAACCGTTTCGATCTAAAGACACGTACCCTTACCGCCTTCCTATTCTTAATACAAAGAGGTCTATCCGCCGGGATTACCATTTATGCGCCTTCCATCATATTATCTGCCGTACTAGGATGGGACTTAAGGACCTTGAATATCATTATAGGTGCACTGGTCATCATCTATACCGTTTCTGGGGGTACCAAAGCGGTAAGCGTTACACAGAAGCAACAAATGTTCATTATAATGACGGGGATGTTTGTAGCCTTCTTTTTTATTTTGGGATATCTTCCCAATGATATAAATTTCAGTAAGGCATTAAAAATTGCAGGAGCGAGCAATAAATTAGAGATATTAAATTTTGATTTTGACACCGATACTAGATATACCTTTTGGAGCGGTATAACAGGCGGATTATTCTTGGCCTTGGCCTATTTTGGTACCGATCAGAGTCAGGTTCAACGTTATTTGTCCGGCAAATCTGTAAGGGAAAGTCAATTGGGATTAATTTTTAATGGGATTCTAAAAATCCCAATGCAATTCTTTATCCTCTTGGTGGGTGTTATGGTTTTCGTATTCTTTCAATACAATCACTCTCCGCTAAACTTCAATCCGGCTGCTACCAATGCCGTTATGGAATCGCCCTTGGCCAATGATTACAAAATTTTACAAGAAGGGCATTTGGAATTGGAAGTTGAGAAAAAAATGGCACAGAACAGATATTCTGCTGCATTGGATCTCAAGGAATATGATGCTACGGAAGAGGCCAAACAAAATATCATATCCATAAATAAAAGGGAAAGATATAATCGGGAAGCGGCCAAAGCCATGATTCAAAAGGCCGATAGTGATATAGAAACCAATGATAAGGATTATGTATTTATCCATTTTATCCTTAATTACCTACCAAAGGGGCTTATTGGGCTATTGTTAGCAGTTATTCTGTCCGCAGCCATGTCTTCTACTGCTGCCGAATTAAATGCCTTAGGTACCATTACAGCCTTGGATCTCTATAAGCGCTATAGGGTTGCTGGCCTTACAGACGAGCACTATGTGAAGATTTCGAAATTATTTACCTTGCTATGGGGAATAGTGGCCATCATCATTGCATGTGTGGCCAATTTATTTGAAAATCTAATACAATTGGTAAATATTATTGGTTCTATATTTTATGGTAATGTGCTGGGCATCTTTTTAATAGCCTTCTTTTTTAAATTTATTAAAGGAAATGGGGTTTTTGTTGCGGCAGTGATTACCCAAGTAATTGTGATTATTGGGTATAAATACGATTGGATGTCCTATTTATGGTTAAATGCTTTTGGTTGCGGGTTGGTTATCACCCTGGGTTACATTCTGGAAGGTTTTGATAGATTGCTTAAAAATCCTCCCATAAAGGCTGAAGACCTTTAATTTAATTACAAAAGATCCATCTCTATAAATTATATAGAAAAGCACTACTATCCCGAGATAAAGATTATAAAGTAAAACCAATTTATATAACGGTCCTTTGAAGAATTGATTAGCAAGAGGTGCAGGTGCTATTCATTAGATGACTAATTCGTGATAAACAGCTCTGTGAGAACTAGCGCATATTAAATTCTATGTAAGATGACTCGGGATATAGTAGAGGCTTATTTCAAAAAACAGTATACTAACAATCCCTATATCATAAAATCTCCTGGTCGGATTAATATTATAGGGGAACATACAGATTATAACCTTGGTTATGCTTTACCTGCTTCCATTGAAAAGTCGATCTACTTTGCTATTAATAAAAACAATTCCCTATACTTCCAAATTGAAGCCTTTTTAGCCGAACCAGAAAAAATTACCTTATCTATTAACGGTAAAGGTCATAGTTTCAATTCTTTTTGGGGAAACTATTTTGAGGCAATCCTTCACATTCTAGTTGAAAGGAAATATCCTATTCAGGGATTGGACTGCGTATTTGGGGGCAATATCCCCATAGGTTTTGGACTATCCTCCTCCGCTGCTCTTTGCTGCGGATTTACCTATGCTGTTTCAGTGGTATTGGATATTAAAATACCTAGGGAGGAAATAGCCCTGATTGCACAAGAAGCTGAACATAAAATAGGTTTGAATTGCGGCCTAATGGACCAATATGCGGTTCTATTTGGTAAAAAATCACATGCATTATTTCTGGATTGTAAAGATTTGAGTTATGCTTATATCCCAATTAATTTAAAGGGATATAGTTGGATTTTGATCAACTCCAATATTAAACATGAATTAGCTGTGGATTCTGAATATAACCTCCGTAGAAAGTCTTGTGAAGAAGTAGTGCAGAAATTAAAAAAGGCCAACGCAAGAATTAATTCGCTTAGGGATGTTTCCATAAAAGATTTAATGAAAATAAAAAACCTTCTACCTGAGACAAATTTCAAAAGGGCACTCCATGTAATCCAAGAAAATGAACGTGTTTTAAAAATGATTGATGCCCTTAAAACAGGAAATGCACAACTGGTAGGCTCAATTTTACTGGAGGGCCATATATCTTTGTCCACAAAATACGAAGTGAGTACCAAAGAATTGGATTTTCTGGTAGAAATTAGCCAAAAACAAGAAGGGGTGCTAGGATCTAGAATGATGGGCGGAGGTTTTGGAGGATGTACCATTAATCTTATCAAACATGAATACCTAGCGACTGCCGTAAAAGATATTATAGAAGCCTACAGGACTCAAACAGGAATTGAGGCTGTCTATACCCATTTGGAAATTGGAGATAGTGTGCAATTGTTATCTTCCTAAAAAATACAATCTGAAAGAGAATTATGATATTACTAATTCTTGATAGTGCAGCAAAGTAACAAGAGCATTGGAATTGGAAATTTTCAATAAAGGACATAAAAAAACCCAACAGTTAAACTGCTGGGTCTTAAAATTTAAAGATTTTATATTATTTAGCTCCCCACTCTTTTAAGGAATCTTTATTCATTTTTACATAATCTGCATTCCCTGCAGCCTCTGCACCGGCCAAAGATTTTTTAGCAGCTTCTATAGCTCCCTTTTTATCTCCGGCTTTTGCGTAGATCAAAGATTGCTGTCTCAATTGCCAGTAAGCTGGTTTAGTGGTCATGGCCATTGCCTTATCCATCCAAGTCTTAGCTTTTGCAATATCTTTCCCCTCACTGTAAAAATATACAGCCGAAGCATAATAGTCACCTGCGTCTGGTCCTGCCATAGTTTTTTCAATAGCTTTCATAACCATTGCATCTGTAGGTACATCAAATTTTACCCCAATATATGCTTTCTCCCAAAGGATACCCAACACAGCTGAAGTACTTGTTAAATCATCAAAGGTCATTGTAAATGTTTCAACAGGCGATGGCATTGCATCAACCGTTACAACAGTTTTTGCTGCTATTTTTGTTTCATCCCATTCTGCAGGAGTTCCCCCACCTTGTGTATCTGTATAGAAAAATACCTCCCATGTAGATGCTCCCGGTTTGGTAAAGATAGCATAGGTACCTGCTTTAAGAGCTTGCCCGTCTACCATTACATCAGTACTAAAGGTGATTAGTGTTCTGGCGTTGGCTCCAGTGCGCCATAGCATATCGTAAGGCACCAAATCCCCGAAAATAGTTCTACCCCTCATGGATGGTCTTGAATATTCTAAGGTAACGTCGGTCATCCCCACGGTCTGCCATACTTTTGCGGCCGGACTCGGAGCTGGAGTTTCAATTTGTGCCTGTACAGAATATGTGGCAACAACTGCTAATAATAGTAGTATTAATTTTTTCATTTTTTTACGATTTATACGTTTTTACAAAACTACTTATAATGACAAGGTAGGTTTGTTAATAATTCCTTAAATAAAAAAATGAAAAGTTTGCTTAATTCATCCAAAATGGGGCAGATACTATGCCCTTGTCCGTATAAAATGTGAGGTAATAAATTGAAGAATTTAAGGTTCCCAAGTTGACAATATTTTCGCCTATGTCTTTTCCTAGAATATAATGTATGCGTCGACCATTGCTATCAAAAATAGCTCTTCCCAGAATTTTTCCCTGAATCTCGTATTCCAGTTCACTAGCACCAAATCGCTTATAAATAAGGAGTCCTTGCTTATCTCCTTCCAACAAAGGTTCTTCTTTTACTTTATCTGCCGTAGTAAACAAAAAGAGTCTTGATTCCGAAGTAATCATGGGACTGCTATTGGTGAACTTTTCTGAAGAAAACATATAACGATTCTCAGAAACGTACGCGATTCCCTCTGCCTGAAGAAAACCTAAATTTAGGTTAGTTTTTTGTACAGTTCCTACAAATATATTTTCCGGTTCCAATGCATCCACCCGAACTATAAAAGGAAGTAAAAACTTAGAATACCCAATAAAATATAGAATACGGGTATCAGGATTAAAACTGGCTCCGGTCACTAGACCGTTTACGGGATAATTTCCAATTTGGGTTGCCACATAGCTCCCCGGTATTTTCGGCATTCTATATGCCTTAGTCCCATTACTCTGCCATTGTTTTGTTAGAATAACAAGTTTGTCGTTAAAAACAAAAAGGGCTTCGGCATCCCAATCACTATTAGGACTTGGAGTAAAGTCGGTTTGATCAGGGTATGAAAAATTAATTTTGTCTGCCGTAACGGAATCCGATCTGTCATAATCTGTTTTTAATATCCTATATACTGCCAAATCCCTTCTACTGCCATTGTTGTTTCCAATTTCTCCAATATAAATATAAGTGTCGTCCTGTGCAATATCTTCCCAATCTATATTAACCGCATTAGAAATGGTAACGGTACGTGTAATCTGTAACGAGATCGTATCCAGTTCGAAAAGCTGGGCCTTATTTCCAGAATCATTATGGGTGATAATTTTATTATTGTGAAAAATTAATCCAGAAGTCTCAAAAACTGCCTCTGGGAGCATCCCCAACTCCCTAGCATTATCTTGCGCTAAACCTAAAATAGAAAACAGTAGTGTGCAAAAAATTAAAAAAGTTATTTTCATGACTATTGTGCTTTGGGAAATGTACAAAATTAGAGGGACCTATTAAATAATTTAAGCCGTCTGTGAACAATATATCGTTAACCTCAAATCAATATTTCCAATACACAAATACATATTATTTTAATTTTGTTTAACTTTTATAATTATTATCTAAACAATAATACCCCTATCTTTGGACAAACCTAAACAATGAAATTGTACCAATTACGCTCAAAACAGTCTTTGCCTATTAGTAAGCAAAAAGCTTGGAACTTTCTATCCCAGCCTAAAAATCTAAAGGTCATTACTCCTGAGCACATGGGGTTTCATGTTCTTTCTGGAGGTGACAAACCCATGTTCCCAGGGCAAATCATACAATATAAAGTATCCCCTTTTCCAGGATTTACTACTAAATGGGTGTCAGAAATAACCCAAGTAGAATACGGGAATTATTTTGTGGATGTCCAACTTTTTGGACCTTATGCCCTGTGGCATCATAAACATTTTATCCATGAGATTGAGGGTGGAGTGGTGATGGAAGATATTATTGATTACAAGATTCCTCTTGGAATATTGGGACAAATGGCACACCCCATTATTGTTAAAAAGCAATTAAAGCAAATCTTTAAATTCAGGGAAGAGAAATTGACCAATTTATTTGGAACAATGGAAAACATGCCTAGCGAATTAATTTTTGATTCATTTTAAAAACCATAAAAAGAACAACTACTAAAAAATTAAATATATGAAAAAGAACATCGTATTAATTGGAGGATCTCATGGAATAGGACATGCCATAGTCACCCAATTAGCTCCTGATAACAACATATTTGTAGCATCACGTAGCAACGAAGGTTTAGAAAACCTCGATGTAACACACATACAGTTTGATGCCACAAAAGATGATTTAGATGCCAGTAAGTTTCCTAACGAGATACACGGTTTTGTTTTCTGTCCAGGAAGCATCAATTTAAAACCTTTTAAAATGATGGGGCTAGATACCTTTGAACAAGACATGCATTTGAACTTTTTTAGTCTTGTAAAAGTACTGAAAGCCATCATGTCAAAAATGACAGATAATGCCAGCATGGTATTTTTCAGTACCGTTGCGGTCACCAACGGCATGCCCTTCCATACTAGTGTTTCTGCCTCAAAAGGGGCAATAGAAGGATTTGCAAAATCCCTAGCAGCAGAATATGCTCCTAAATTACGCGTGAACGTGGTAGCTCCTTCATTAGTAGACACCCCATTGTCTTCAAGGTTGCTGAATAACGATAAGAAAAGGGAAGCAATGGCAGAAAGACATCCCTTGAAAAGAGTAGGAACCCCAGAGGATATCGCCAATATTGCCGTATTTTTGTTAAGCGATGACAGTAGTTGGATGACCGGACAAATCATTGGTGTGGATGGTGGTCTGTCGACCTTAAATGTAAATTAGAAAGTAAAATGGCGCATGAATAAAAAAGTTTCTGTTTTTTGGTTTAGGAGAGATTTGCGATTGGATGACAATGTTGGTTTTTTGGCAGCTTTAAAAAGTGGGCATCCTGTGATGCCTATTTTTATATTCGATAGTGAAATTTTAGAAAAGCTCCCTGAGCAAGATCCTCGGATAACATTCATTCATGAAACCCTACAACAAATGAGTTCAGAGCTTCAAGATATCCATGGAAGTTCCATTGCTATTTATCATGGAAAACCATATCAAATCTTTCAGAACCTCTTAAAAGAAAATGAAATCGCTGAAGTATATACCAATAGGGACTATGAACCATATGCGTTGAAAAGGGATTCGGCCATTGAAAAACTTTTAGATGCGGAAGACATCCCATTCCATACTTTTAAGGACCAGGTTATCTTTGAAAAGAATGAGGTAGTTAAAGATGATGGAAATCCTTATGTGGTCTATACCCCCTTTAAAAGAAAATGGAAAGACGCATTTTCAGAAAAGGAGCATCTTACCATTCACTCTACTAGTCAATACCTTCATAACCTAATCCAACAAAGCAGCCTCCCAAATTTTTCCTTAGCTGATATAGGATTTAAAAAATCCGATATTAAGGTTCATGAGTATGACGTAACACCTACCCTTATTGAGAACTATGAGGACACCCGAAACTATCCAGCTATTGAAAACGGCACTTCTAGACTTGGGCCACATTTACGTTTTGGAACGGTGTCTATACGTAAAATGATGAAAAAAGCCCTTGCGGAAAAGAACGAAGTATTTTGGAGCGAGCTGGTGTGGCGAGAATTTTTTATGCAGATTTTATGGCATTTTCCACATACAGTCCATAATTCTTTTAAACCAAAATACGATAGGATAACATGGAGGAACAATGAAGAGGAATTTGACAAATGGACAAGCGGACAAACCGGATACGCCTTGGTAGATGCCGGAATGAGAGAGCTAAATACCACTGGTTACATGCACAACAGGGTGCGGATGTTGGTGGCTAGTTTTTTATGCAAACATTTATTGATAGATTGGCGCTGGGGAGAAGCTTATTTTGCTGAAAAGCTTTTGGACTATGAAATGAGCAGTAATGTGGGCAATTGGCAGTGGGCAGCAGGTAGCGGTGTTGATGCCGCTCCCTATTTCAGGATCTTTAACCCAATGACCCAAGTTGATAAGTTTGATAAGCAAAAGAAATACATCCATAAATGGGTCCCTGAATTGGAAAAGAGTTCCTATCCTAATATGGTAGTAGACCATAAAGAAGCTAGGGAACGCTGTTTAATCACCTATAAGGAAGCGTTGGCCTAATGGTTATTGTTTGGTTTAAACGAGATCTAAGGATCATGGATCATGAACCCTTGGCCCAAGCTATCGCCAAGAACCAAAAAATACTATTGATTTATAGCTTTGAACCCTTGTGGACCGAGGACGGTCACTACAGTAAGATTCACCTAGATTTCATAAAACAAAGCCTTTCTGATATCAATGTCCAATTGGCAACATTCAACACCCAAGTACTTTGCGTTTCTGAAAATTTCCCTGTAGCATTGGAAAAATTGCATGGCGTGGAAAAGATCACCTATCTATTTTCACATCAAGAAACGGGTATGAAAATGACCTATGACCGTGATAAAAAAGTTGCCCAATGGTGCAGAGCACATCAAGTTAATTGGCAGGAAAATATTCATAACGGTGTTTTTAGAGGTCGTAAAAATCGTGCCGACTGGCAAAAAAATTGGGTAGCGTTTATCAATAAGAACCTTGTAAATCCTATAATGGACATGGGTGATTTCTTTACTAGAGAAGAAATCCAATTGTCCATTGAACCTCTCTTTGTTATTGCCGATCTACATACTAGCAACAGTCCCCTTTATCAAAAAGGCGGAACCTCTCAAGGCGTTAAATATCTGCGTTCTTTTATAGACCAGCGTATACAAGGTTATAATAAAAATTATTCCAAGCCTTTTACTTCTAGAAAACACAGTAGCCGGGTCTCCCCCTATCTAGCTTGGGGTAATCTATCGGTACGCCAAGTTTGTCAATTTATGGCGAACCATAAAAACAAAGTGAAAGACAAAAGAAACCTGAACTCTTTTTTATCCCGTTTACGCTGGCAGGCCCATTTCATTCAAAAATTTGAAATGGAAGGGAGCATGGAATTTGTAAGTGTCAACGCTGGGTACCATCAACTTGCAAAACCAGTAAACCAAGAATTACAAAAAGCTTGGAAGGATGGGCAAACAGGAGTTCCCATGGTAGATGCCGCGATGCGCTGCTTGGTCCAAACAGGTTTTGTCAACTTTAGACTTAGGGCATTATTAGCTTCTTTTTTCACGCATCTCCTATGGCAACCTTGGCAAGATTGCACGCAACATTTGGCGCAGCACTTTTTAGATTTTGAACCTGGCATACATTTTCCACAATTGAACATGCAGGCTGGAGAAACTGGAATTAATACCATAAGGATTTACAACCCTGTTAAAAATGGGATCGATCACGATCCAGAAGGCTTATTTATAAAAAAATGGGTGCCAGAACTATCCAACCTACCTCATCAATACCTACATGAACCATGGAAAATACCCCTTATGGAACAACAATTCTTAGGTTTTGAATTGGGAAAAAACTATCCAAACCCTATAGTTAATCTGCATAGTTCAAGAAAACATGCTAGTGATGCCCTATGGACTTTCAAAAATTCAGCTCCTGTAAAATTGGAAGGGACTCGGATTTTAAATAAGCATACCTTGGAAGGCAGACCTGTTTGGGATGACCAAGACACTCCCTAAATTAGATACCTACTATAGTTTCATGTTTTTCAATTGCTTCCTTAATTATTAAATTTAGGGAAAGTTAGCACCATGATAGAAAATAAAACCAAACCTACAAAGGCTTCGGTCATCCGGTTTTTGAACTCCATTGAAAATGAAACAAGACGTAACGACTCTTTTGTTCTTATAGAGAAAATGGAAAGCCTGCGGTAATGTGGGGAGATAGCCTTGTTGGATTCGATTCTTACCACTATAAATACGATTCTGGTCGCGAAGGAGATATGATGCTCATTGGATTTTCGCCTAGAAAACATAACCTTATCCTCTATATTATGACCGGTTTTGATCGATTCGATGAGCTCCTACATAAATTGGGGGGGGCATAAAACAGGGAAATCATGCCTTTATATTAAAAAATTATCAGATATTGACATCGATATTTTAAAAGAACTGATTGTCATTTCCTATACTCACTTTAACATCAAATACAATACATAAAATAACCCAACAGATGAAAAAAACAATATTTTTAATGGCGATGCTTGTTACGGCTTCGGCATTCTCTCAAAAAATGAATAGCAACAAAAAAGCAATCATAGCCTCCGTAGAGCGCCATGAGGAAGCTTTGACTAAGATTAGTGATTCTATTTGGGCATTGGCAGAAACTGCTTTTGAAGAGCAACAATCTTCTAAAATTTTGGCCGACTATGCAGAAAAAAATGGGTTTATAGTAGAACGAGGGGTTGCCGGAATGCCTACAGCATTTGTTGCTACCTACGGCAGCGGAAGTCCTGTGATAAGCGTATTGGGTGAGTTTGATGCCCTTCCGGGAATATCCCAAAAGGCACAACCAACCAAAGATCCCCTAGATGAAGGTGCTGCCGGACATGGTTGTGGCCACAACCTATTTGGTGCTGCTTCGCTTGGATCGGCTATAGCTGCAAAGGAATTGATTGAACAAGGAAAATTAAAAGGAACCATTAAGTTTATGGGTACCCCATCCGAAGAAAAGTTCTTTGGAAAGATATGGATGGTTCGCGAAGGTATATGGGATGGAGTAGATGTAAATATCAGCTGGCACCCTAGTGCCGAAACCAAGGCCGATGTACAAAGCTCATTGGCATTAGTAGACTTTAAGGTTGAATTTTATGGTCAAGCCGCCCATGCTTCTATGGATCCATGGAATGGTCGTAGTGCCTCCGATGCCTTAGAATTATATACCAATGGCATCAACTACTATAGGGAACATATAAAACCTACAGTTCGTATTCATTACCACATTCAAGATGGCGGTCAGGTGGTTAATGTTGTTCCAGATTATTCACGTTTATGGGTAAGGGTACGCGATAGTAAACGCAGTGGAATGATGCCTGTATATGAAAGGGTTCAAAAAATGGCCGAAGGTGCCGCTATCATGGCTAATGTGGATTATAAAATATCTTTGATTTCTGGTATTTATGAAACGCTAGTCAATCGGTCTGGAGGTGAAATCATGCAGAAGAACTTGGAACTTTTAGGGCCCATTACGTACACAGCTGAAGAAACTGCTTTTGGGAAGAAAATTCAAGAAGGGACAGGAAAAGAGCAAGTTGGGATGGACAGTAAGATTTATCCTTTAGAAGAAACTAAAGAAAACCCAGGAGGAGGATCTACAGATGTTGGGGATGTAAGCTGGAATGTGGCCAACATCAATTTAGGTGTAACCACTGCCCCAAAGGACACACCTTGGCATTCATGGGCGGTAGTTGCCTGCGGCGGAATGAGCATAGGCCATAAAGGAATGGCCTATGCAGCCAAAGCAATGGGCATGACCATGGTAGACCTCTTTGAGAATCCTAAGTTGGTAGAAAAGGTAAAGACAGAATACAAAGAGAGAAAAGGCAGTGAGGTTTATAAAGCTATTGTGCCCGATGGGCCACCGCCAATAGGAAAGAACTAACATAAGATTCAAGATCGTAACGGCTTACTAATTTTGAGGTCTACATAAAATGTTTTGATTCATTAAAAAAACTATTAATTATGAGGTCCATATGCCTGTTCCTGTTCATTATTTGGATCACCTTTGGATGCGAAGAATCCAAGAAGGAAGTAAGTCATATGGATCCTATAAACTAGCAATGCAGGCAGAATACCAAGGCGCTTTGGGTGTGGTCCTCAACAAACCTACTCCTAATGAACTGATCAAACGCGTAAAACAAAAAATTGATATCCCAGTAGTAATTACCATTGTTTCCGAAAAGGACGATATAAAAGGAAGGATAGCCGCAGGAGTAAATATTTTTAACGTTTCTGGAGCTGAAAAAACAAAGGAAATCGTTCATCGGATAAGGGAATATGATGACAAGGTAGCCTTCCTTGCCACTGGAGGAAAGAATGACGATAGCATCTTGATGGTAATTGAAAAAGGAGCCAACGCCATATCCTATACCTCCGACAACAGGAGAACTCATTAAAGGCATTATAGCAAAATATAGAGCAGCGAAAAATATATTTAAACGTGACCAAGACACCCCTTCACCATCTCATATTTGGATTTATCTTCTTTTTGTTGGTGGCTTTGGATATTTATTTAAGTAGCACTTCGCACAGCTTTTTTAGGATAGTCAGCAAACCCTTCATCCTAACATCCCTGATAGTCTATTTCTTTCTGAATAGAAAAGGGATGCAAAAAAGATCTTCACAATTTACATTAATGGCGTTGGTGTTTTCGCTAGTGGGAGATGTTTTTCTTTTATTCGATAGTGTATCCGAGCTTTACTTTATTTTGGGATTGAGTTCCTTTCTTTTAGCACATATTTTTTATGCATTTTGCTTTTATACTCAACGCAGTTCAAAAAACGGATTAGATCTTTGGATAACGACACTACTTTTTACGGGTTATGGATTTGCGTTATATAGTATTCTTTATTCCTATTTAGGGAACATTAAAATACCGGTCTCTATCTATATTCTTGCCATTCTAATCATGATACTAATGGCCTATAAACGAAAAGGGAACGTTTCGGGCAACAGTTTTCTTTTGGTTTTTTTTGGAGCACTAAGTTTTATAATTTCAGATAGTTTTTTGGCAATCAATAAATTTATCACGCCCCTTCCCTACTCTAATTTAATGGTAATGGGCACCTACGCCATTGCCCAATATCTAATTATAAGAGGTTTAATTAGAGACACTCATGGGGACACACATTAAATCTATTTCTGCTGAGAAAACTTGGCCATTACGCCATACCGTGATGTGGCCAAGTAAACCTTTTAGTTACATCAAATTACCTAAAGATGAACAAGGTCTACATTTTGGATTATTTCTTAATGAAGAATTAGTGAGTACAGTATCGCTATTCATAATACAAGATGTCGCACAGCTTCGGAAATTGGCCACCAGAACTTCAGAACAGGGAAAGGGATATGGCAGTCAACTATTAAATTATACACTAAAAGAGGCCCAAAGAAAAGGAGTAAAAAAGATCTGGTGTAATGCCAGAAAAGACAAAACCAAATTTTACCGCAAATTTGGTTTCTCAGAGACACCAACCACGTTTTCCAAAGGTAATATAACATATGTGATCATGGAGAAAATAACAGTTTAATCTTATTTTTAAGTATCTTGGGTCTTTAAAGTAAATTAAAGATTTTATGAAATATATTCCTCTATTAATTCTATTTTTTTTGGCGATTGCCACCAAAGCACAGAGCTTTGATTTTACTATTGACCATTCGTCCCTAATAGTAAACAATCTTAAAAAAACTGGTGACTTTTATTCCAATGTGCTGCAGTTAAAAGAAATTTCACATCCTACCAATGATCCTGGTTTTCGTTGGTTTCAAGTGCAGGAAAATACCCAACTACACCTTATTTTAAAGGACACCGTAGTTATGAAAAAACATAAATCTATGCACCTTTGTCTTTCCACAAAAAAGTTAGAGGCCTTTATATATAATTTGAATGCAAATAATGTTGAATATGAGGATTGGCCAGGAACCAAGAATGCCATTACCTTAAGAGCCGACGGGGTACGTCAAATCTATTTGAGAGACCCAGAAGGGTACTGGATAGAAATTAATGATGCCGTACATTAACCGTAAGGCCCAGTAAATTACTATGCTTCATTTCTAATATTCTTAACCATGAAAAATTCCATTAAAAACATATACCCATTAAGCTTCCCTTGGCAAACACAAGATCCCTTTTTATTTTGTGTGTACCATCTGGACCATTATCCAAAAGGCAATGAAGAAATGGGACCCGCGGCCTCCCTTGAAGGTCGCAATTTAGGAAATGACTTTACCACTAAAGATGGATGGAGAATGTACCACGGACAAACCATCCCTGGTTTTCCATATCACCCCCATAGAGGGTTTGAAACCATCACCATTGTCAATAAAGGATATTGTGATCATTCGGACTCTTTAGGTGCAGCAGGACGCTTTGGAGAAGGAGACGTACAGTGGATGACTGCAGGTAGAGGAGTACAACACTCAGAAATGTTCCCATTATTAAAAACAGAAGCGGAAAATCCTTTGGAGCTTTTCCAAATCTGGCTGAACTTGCCCAAGGCAAATAAATTTGTAGAACCCCATTTTGCCATGTTGTGGCATGAGGATATTCCTGTGGTTAATGCAAATGGCACTACAGTAAAAGTCATGGCAGGTAACTTCAATGAAAATAAGGCGCCTAAACCGGCACCAAATTCTTGGGCTGCCGATCCTGAAAACGAAGTAGCAGTTTGGAACATTCATTTGGAACCAAATACCGAATTTACTCTGCCCGCTTCTAACAAAGAGGTACACAGAAGCCTCTATTTTTACGAAGGGGATCAGTGCTCAGTAGACGGTGAAAAAATCGCTCCCAATCATGGAATGGATCTACAATCAGAAATGGAAGTAGTCTTAAAAAATGGTGCTAAAAAAGCCTCCTTTCTAATGCTACAAGGAAAACCAATTAATGAACCCGTTGCCAAATATGGTCCCTTTGTGATGAATACGGACCAAGAAATACAACAGGCCATGCAAGAATATCAATTGACCCAATTTGGAGGATGGCCATGGCCTTATTCGGATAATGTTCACGACAGGAAAAAAGGGAGGTTCGCCCATTATCCTGATGGCACCTTGGTTGAGAAATAAATAGTCACAAATTATAAGAATAAATGATAGAAGAATTAAGGCTTGTCTTGGATTTAGGGCTAGTTGTCTTAATCTGGATGGTACAACTTGTTGTCTACCCAAGTTTTACATACTTCACTTCGGCTGATCTGTTCCAATGGCACCAAAAATATACGGTACGCATTACCTACATTGTAGTGCCCCTAATGGTTGGACAACTACTGGTAAGTGGTTTTTTGGCCTATAAAACCCTAACCTTCTATTCTTTAGGCAGCTTTATATTGGTGCTTTCCCTTTGGGTCATTACCTTCTCTGTATTTGTACCAATCCATGAAAAAATAGGATCCAACTCCTTTACACCTGAAGATTTACATCTACTGGAAGAAAGAAATTGGATCCGTACTATTTTATGGAATTTAATTTTTGTCTGGAGCGTTTTGGAAGTATTCCAATCCTAAACTAGATCCTCACGATCTTAGCACCAATAGCCCTAAGACGTTCATCTATATTTTCGTAACCCCTGTCAATCTGTTCAATATTATGGATCGTAGAGATCCCTTTTGCAGATAGTGCAGCGATCAATAAAGATATCCCTGCTCTAATATCTGGCGACACCATGGTAGTCGCTTTTAAAGTCGATTTAAAGTCATGACCAATAATGGTAGCCCTATGAGGATCGCAAAGAATAATTTTAGCACCCATATCTATCAGTTTATCCACAAAGAACAAACGACTTTCAAACATTTTTTGATGTATCAATATCTCACCTTTTGCTTGAGTGGCCATGACTAAGATAATACTCAATAAATCTGGCGTAAGTCCCGGCCAAGGCGCGTCTGCAATGGTTAAAATGGAGCCATCTATATAATTCTGTATTTCGTACCCATCTTTGTGTGCTGGAATATAAATATCATCTCCCTTGCGCTCCAAGGTAATTCCCATCTTTCTAAAAACTGTGGGGATCTGACCTAAATTGTCCCAACTCACATTTTTAATGGTTAGTTCACTTTGGGTCATTGCGGCAAGACCAATCCAACTCCCAATCTCTATCATATCCGGAAGCATGGTATGCTCTGTTCCACCCAATGTATCAACTCCTTCAATTTTTAATAAGTTGGAACCTATTCCACTGATCTTTGCCCCCATCCTATTGAGCATCTTGCACAATTGTTGTAAGTACGGTTCACAAGCGGCATTATAAATAGTGGTTTGTCCTTCTGCCAAAACAGCTGCCATTAAGATGTTCGCAGTACCTGTTACAGAAGCTTCATCAAGGAGCATATAGGCCCCTTTTAATTTTTTGGCTTCTACCCCATAGAACAACTCTTCCTTATTGTATCTAAATTTAGCGCCTAACTTAATTAGTCCTTCAAAATGGGTATCCAAACGACGACGACCAATTTTATCACCTCCCGGTTTAGGGATATACCCTTTTCCAAAACGAGCCAATAAAGGCCCAACCAACATTATAGAACCCCTTAGTCCCCTACCGTCCTTTTTGAACTGATCAGATTGGAGGTAATCCAAGTTCACATCATCTGCCTTGAAGGTAAAGGATCCTTTTCCTTTTTTTTGGATTTTAACGCCCAAATCCTCCAATAAAGATATTAGTTTATTGACATCTATAATGTCTGGAATATTATTTATGGTAACGCTTTCTGAAGTCAATAGTACAGCACACAAAATTTGTAATGCCTCATTTTTTGCTCCCTGTGGTGTAATTTCACCATGAAGTTGGTGCCCACCTTCAATCCTAAATGTTCCCATTTACGTTGAAAATATTAATATCGCTTTTTACCGCGGTTAGTATTACTTCTTTGGTTCTTTTTAGGACTGCTGTTTCTTGGGGTTTTTGCAACCCTATTCTTAAGAAACTGTCCACTTTCGGTAAGGTTTTCGCCTTTTAAATCGATCTGCCCATCACTCAATTCATACAAATGATTGAAAATAGCAGTATCATCTACCACATCTTTGTTCCAATTTAGGTAACACTTTTTCATGTGGTTGGCAATAGCATACTCCAAACCATCCCTCATATCACCCTTTTCCCATTTCACGGCTACATCAATCATTTTTTTGATGTTGTTACCGTAAAAACGATATTTAGGAAAATTTTGCGGATAGGCCAAAGGATCTGGCTTTTTACGGAGAACCTCCTTACTGGTAATTGGATAAGGAGAGTCTACTTCCAAATTAAAATCGGACATGATAAACAACTGGTCCCATAACTTATGTTGAAAGTCTGGAACATCCCTCAAATGAGGCTGAATATTACCCATAACACTAATGATAGCTTTGGCAACATTGTTTCGTTCCTCTCTATCTTCAATGGTCATGGCATGATCTACCATTTTTTGGAAATGTCTTCCGTACTCGGGAATAATGAGGTGTGAACGCTCAGTATTATACTCTATGTTTTCTACTAGATTCAAATTAAAAGAATTTGCTTAAAAGTTATAATAAGTGAAGTAAGTCTTATAAGGTCTGCAAATTAGCAAAAATATGGTACAAATACTATTATTAAAGTGATATAACCCCTTTGACCTTGCCTACTTCCTTATATTTCTCAATTACGGCATCGGCATTTTTAAGATTTACAGTAATTGACAAGCTCGTGTATTTTCCTTTTTTGGATTGTTTAGATTCAATTACGGCGCCCGTATTATCGAAGATTTTATGGATTTGTGTAATCCGTTCACCAGCCGTAGGAACAATAAATTTATAGAGGTAATCCGAGGGCCATGAACTAGTTTCTTCTAGTTGTGTTTTTAGTTTTCTGTAAAATTCGTCAGATTTTTCAGTATCCATGCTTTTCTTTTTGCAAATATAAAGTAACCGTTGCAATTTTTTACGCTACTAGCTATTTCATTAACTTTGTCCCATAAAATATTTTTATTGAAACCAAAAAAGATTGTTATAACAGGGGGACCTAGTACCGGAAAAACATCCATAATTGAAAAAATAGAGTTGATGGGGCATGCATGTATTCATGAGATCTCTAGAAGTATTACCCTGGAAGCCAGAGAACAAGGCATTCAGCAATTATTCGTTTCGGATCCTCTACTATTCAGTAAAAAAATTACAGAAGGTAGAATCAATCAGTTTCATGAAGCATCCAAATTTCCTGTAAAACACGTTTTTATGGATAGAGGATTACCGGATGTTGTTGCCTATATGGACTGTTTTGGCCAAGAATACGATCATAGCTTTATAGAAGCCTGTGAAAACTATATCTATGACGACGTATTTCTCTTGCCCCCATGGAAAGAAATCTATTCCACGGACGAAGAACGTTATGAAAATTTTGATGAGGCCTTGCGCATACATGATTGCTTGGAAACCAGTTATAAAAAATATGGTTATAAGCCCAAACACGTTCCTAAGGGCACTATAGCGGAAAGATTATCCTTTATTCTTAATAAAGTAAAAAACTAATTGTGGTTAAAGACCCTCATAAAATTTTAGAAAAGTATTGGGGATTTTCTCAATTTAGGGGGTCACAGGAACAAATTATCGAGACTGTAATCCAAGGTCGAGATGTGCTTGCACTACTCCCCACCGGTGGAGGTAAATCTATGTGTTATCAAGTACCTGCCATGGCAAAAGATGGGCTTTGTATTGTTGTATCTCCCTTAATAGCTTTGATTCAAAACCAAGTTGATGCTCTAAAGAGCAAGGGGATTAAGGCTCTTTCCCTTACCGGTGGAATTTCTTTTGATGAAGTCATAGACCTCCTGGATAATTGTCTGTATGGAAACTATAAGTTCCTTTATTTATCTCCGGAACGATTGCAACAGGAGTTGGTACAGGAACGTATTCAGCAGATGAACGTAAATCTAATCGCTATAGATGAGGCTCATTGTATTTCTCAATGGGGTAATGATTTTAGACCTGCTTACCTCCATTGCAATATTCTAAGGGCACTATTACCAGAAACTCCAATCATTGCCCTTACCGCTACGGCTACCACAAAAGTTGCAGAAGATATAATTGAAAACCTTCAATTATCTGCGGCGGCTATTTATAAAGACTCATTTTCTAGAGACAATATTTCTTTTCACGTGCATTGGAGCGAGGATAAGAAATTCCAATTAAAAAACCTCTGCCTAAAGTTACAAAAAAGCGCCATTGTCTATGTTAGAACAAGAAGGGCTGCGAAGGAGTTGTCTGACTTCCTGAATACACAAAAATGTGTTGCCACTTTTTTTCATGGAGGTATTCCAAAAAAAGAAAAAACAAAGCGATTACAATTATGGCTAGATAACAAAGTTCGGGTAATGGTGGCCACGAACGCTTTTGGTATGGGGATAGACAAGCCAGATGTTGAACTTGTGGTACATTATCAAATCCCTGACAGTCTGGAGAATTATTTCCAGGAAGCCGGGAGAGCCGGTAGGGACGGGACTCCAGCCAAGTCGGTAATGGTACTAAATAAGGCCGATGAAAACCAAGTAAAACGGCAATTTTTAAGTGTACTTCCAGATGTTGATTTTCTAAAGCTCCTGTATAGAAAACTAAACAACTACTTTCAAATCCCCTATGGGGAAATGAGTGCAGAAACTTTTCAGTTTCATTTCAATAAATTTTGTGACACCTATACCCTAAATACAGCACTAACCTTTAATGGACTGCGTATTCTAGATCAAAATTCGGTGATTGCATTGTCAGAATCCTTTGCCAAAAAAATAACCCTACAATTTATAGCTACCAAAGCGCAGTTATTTTACTACTTAGACAACCATAAATCTATAGCCCCAATGATCCAAACTATTCTAAGGACCTATGGGGGCATTTTTGAACACCCCACCAAAATTAACCCTTTATTAATTTCAAAGAAAACTAATGTCTCAGAGGAGAAAATCCTTTTAACACTAGAACAATTACATACTGATGGGATTGTGGATTACAAGGCACAGAGTAGTGATTTGGAAATTATTTTTCTAGCACCTAGAGAAGATGACAGGACAATCAATATGTTTTCCAGAAAAGTAAAAGAGCAACAACAGGTCAAAATCAATAATATTGAAAGTATTTTAGCCTATGTCAATAACGATAAGGTCTGCAGAAGCAAACAATTGCTGCACTATTTCGGTGAGGAACGGAAAGCCTGTGGCATCTGTGATGTGTGTCTAAGTAAAAACAACATCGATAACGATATCCAGAATTTAGTAGCAGAAGATATCTTGAAAATATTGCGTAGAGACAATCAGACATCAAGAAACTTAACAATGGCTCTTACCTATAAGGAAGAAACCATATTGATCGTATTACAGGGACTCTTGGAAGATGGATATATTTCCATTACTTCAAAAAATGAATATAAAATAACTTAACATGGAAGCATTACGAATCGTATTTATGGGAACCCCAGATTTTGGGGTTGCCATTTTGGACAAGCTTGTCCAAAATTCCCTTAATGTAGTGGGGGTAATTACCGCACCAGACAAACCTGCAGGAAGGGGAAGAAAATTGAATGAATCTGCTGTAAAACAATACGCCGTTTCACAGAATCTTCCAATTTTGCAGCCTACAAACTTAAAGAGTGAGGAATTTTTGACTGAATTAAAGGCCTTGGACGCCAATCTACAAATTATAGTGGCCTTTCGCATGCTACCAAAAGCAGTTTGGGAAATGCCCAAATACGGCACATTTAACCTGCATGCCTCCCTCCTGCCCCAATACAGGGGCGCAGCTCCCATCAATTGGGCAATCATAAATGGAGAGAAAGAAACAGGAGTTAGTACCTTTTATATAGATGATAAAATTGATACAGGGGAAATACTCCTTCAGGAAAAAACGAACATTGATCCGAATGAAACCGCTGGGGAGCTTCATGATAAATTGATGCACCTTGGAGCATCACTAGTTGTAGAAACTGTAGAACTTTTAAAGACAGGCGAAGTTAAAACAATAAAGCAACCAGAGACAGGGAACTTAAAATTGGCACATAAAATAAGTAAAGAAACCTGCCAAATTAATTGGAATTTGACCATCTCTGATATTTTCAACCATATTAGAGGCCTCAGCCCTTACCCCGCAGCTTGGACCACTCTGCATAACAGTGATGAAGAATTGTTCCTGAAGATCTATTCAGTTGCTAAGGAAGAACAGGAACATCAATTCAAAAATGGGCAGTTGATCTTCGATAAAAAAAACCTAAAAGTTGCAGTTGAAGGAGGGTTCATCCAACTCCTAGAAATACAATTACCTGGAAAACGAAAGATGGCTACCTCTGAAGTCTTGAATGGACTTCAATTATCAAAAAAGGCATATATGGGCTAAACCCTTGCTACCAAAGGGCTGAATGAAATGTAGAAAAAACCCTACTTTATCAACAAACACCCCAAGTTATCAACAAAATCGGGTATTTCCCTTGATTTTACTTGCGTTAACCACAAATCCGTATAAATTTGTTAGAGTACAAAATTATTTTAACAACAATTAATTTAATTCAATTATGAACAAAACAGAATTAATCGATGCAATGGCAGCAGACGCTGGCATCACAAAAGCGGCAGCAAAGAAAGCTTTAGAATCTTTTTTAGGAAATGTTGAAGGATCTCTTAAAAAAGGCGGAAGAGTTTCTTTAGTTGGTTTCGGATCTTGGTCTGTATCTAAAAGAGAAGCAAGAGAAGGTAGAAATCCACAAACTGGAAAAACTATCCAAATTGCAGCAAAAAACGTTGTAAAGTTTAAAGCAGGTGCTGAATTAGCAGGTGCAGTAAACTAATTTATATTGTATAAATTTGAAAAAGGCACTTCTAAAACGGAGTGCTTTTTTGTTTTTAATAAGATTTGTCTTATTTTTAGTGAAAACCCATGTGTTATGGTTAGCATTAAACCAAAAAAAGGGAAGCTTTTAATCGCAGAACCAACACTTACTGGTGATGTTTCCTTTAACAGGTCTGTAGTTTTGATTGCTGAGCACAATCAAGAGGGTTCGGTTGGCTTTATTCTTAACAAACCACTGATGTACAGTATTAATGAATTGGTCACTGAAATTAGCGTACCCTTCCAAGTGTACAATGGTGGTCCTGTAGAACAGGATAACTTATACTTTATACACAAAGTACCCGATCTAATAGTCGAAAGCATAGAAATATCACATGGTATCTATTGGGGAGGCAACTTCGAAAAGATTGTGGATCTTATCAATAAAGGCCTTATTACGGAAAAAGATATTCGGTTTTTCTTGGGTTATTCTGGTTGGACCTCATTACAATTAGATCAAGAACTAACCTCAAAATCCTGGGTAGTAGTGAACAACAAATACAAGAGTGATATTATCCATAAATCTGCCCAAACGTTTTGGAAGGAAAAAATGATTGAATTAGGGGGTGATTATGTCCTATGGTCCAATTTTCCTGAAAACCCTAATCTTAATTAACCCAGTCTAGCCGCAGCATTAAGTTTCCCAACTAAGTCTGCAGCCACCTTTGTTTCAAAATTCTTTTTGCGATACTTGGTAATAGGAAGAATACCCACTATAGCATTGGTTATAAACAACTCATCGGCCTTTTGAAGATCGAAAGGAGAAATTGAGGCCTCTTCCAAAGTATAGGCTTCTAGTTTTCCTACTATTTCAATCAGTTTCTTTCTAATAATACCATTTAGGCACCCATCCTTTTTTGGAGGGGTTTTTATGGTATTGCCATTTACCAAAAACAAATTTCCATTTAAGGCCTCTACCACTTGCTTTTGGTTGTTTAGTAATAAACAATTCTGATATCCATTTTCCTGCGCATAAATGCTTCCAACAACATTAATGGCTTTATTATTAGACTTTAAGGTGGAAAGCATATCCGGATTCACATAAAAATCCTTGAAAAGTTCTACAACATAATCCTGCTTATGAAGCATATAAAATGGGGAATCTAACTCCCCCACTTCTATGATATAAGATATATCATTGGTTTTTGGCAAATAATAGCCGCCGTTATTTCTAAAAACAGACAAACGTACCCTGGCCGATGCAGTATCCAATCCGTTAGAAGTGATGGTACGTGCTAATTGCTCTTCCAAGAATTCCATGGTAAAGTTCATAGGAATCTCCATCCGCATAATACGCATAGAAGCCATGAGACGAAGGTAATGGTCTTCCCAAAAGAAAATCTTTCCATTAACTACGCGAATGGTTTCAAAAAGTCCATCACCATACTTCATCCCCCTATTTTCGTGATTGAGATAAAGCGTGTCTTGGGATAGGATATCACCATTAAAATTAACCATAAAAAAAGCCTTGAAAATTAAAGGCGCAAAGATATTGATTTATGGTCTAAAACCTTTAGGAAGAACCTAAAACTTGCTTTAGACTAGAGATTTGGTTTTCCCAAAGCATTTTAGATTCGTCTACCTCATCTTCATCTGCAAAATCTGTAATGAATAAGGAAACATCAGAGGTAATTTCATCTACAATAATCCGCATTTCAAAATAAGCATCGTCCTCTGCCTCTTCCCAAGCAAATCGCACAAATTCATCACTCTTTCTCTTTAACAATTTAGCCTCTTCTTCTGCCCCATCCCATATAAATGTAAACAACTCTCCTCTAGAATTTACGTTGTCTGCAAACCATTCAGATAACCCAGAAGGTGTAGATATATATTGATATAATAGGGGTTGAGATGATTGTATCACAAACTCAACTTCAAACTTCACTTTATCACTCATTCTATATAATGTTTTCGATGGGCAATATATATTTTTTTCCAAGATAAAAAAATAATTGCTCGAATTTATTTTTTACCATTTGAATTTTGATTGAAAAGAAATTTAACTCTATATTTGCACCCGCTTAAAACGGCAATGGCGAGGTAGCTCAGTTGGTTAGAGCGTCGGATTCATAACCCGGAGGTCGCGGGATCGTGCCCCGCTCTCGCTACTTTTCGATAATAAAAAAAACCCAAGATTTCCATCTTGGGTTTTTTTTGTTGTGTACACCATTTTGATGTTTTCGTCTACCCATTTCAATTGAATTCAATCGATACCTGACTTTAGTCTTGGCTTTTTCAAAAGAAAAAATTAGGTGGAAATACTTTTTTGGGTAAAATAGTCCCAATACCAACTATTAAAAACTGACTGTTTTTTTGAATTATCGGTCTTGTCCAATAATAAAATGGGTACGTACAATTGGCCAAGGAGAGTTTTTTGAGGGGAAATGTATCAAGATATATGGTAGTCTCCAGGATATTACGGAACGTAAAAATACAGAAACCGAACGCACTAAAATGATTTCTGACATTTTTCAGCGCAATAGCAATCTTGAGCAATTTTCTTATATAGTATCGCACAACCTTCGCGCACCAACTGCCAACATTATAGGTTTCGTAGAAATTTTACAAAATGAAACCATCAATCAGCTGGAACAAAAAGAACTTCTTCAGGGGCTTTCTAAATCCGTGTCTGCACTTGATAACATTATCAAAGATCTGAACAAAATCTTGCAGGTAAAAAATAAAGACAGTGAGGAAAAAGAAGTCATACTATTTTCACAACTGGTTAATGAAATCAAAATGAGCATAACCAACCTTATGCGCAAAAAGCGCGCACGCATTGTAGCTGATTTCACAGATGTGGATAACATTTATTCACTCAAAAATTATATGCACAGTATCTTCAATAACCTCATAAGAAATAGCATTAAATACAGTAAACTAGACCAACCGCCACTCATTGAAATAAAAAGCACAAAAAAAAATGGAAAAATATTTATCACTTTTAAAGACAACGGATTAGGAATTGATTTAAATACACAAGACGCTAAAGTTTTCGGACTTTGCAACCGCTTTCATACACACTTGAAAGGCAAAGGAATGGGGCTATTCATGGGAAAGGCACAAGTAGAATCACTTGGAGGTAAAATAACCATTGCTAGTGAAATTAATAAAGGAACTGTATTTACACTCATATTTGAAATCTAGATTTAAAATGACACTAATAACAAAACGGTTCCTCCTAGTTGATGATGACCCATTAAACAATTACATCACAAAAAAAACACTAAAAAAATCACTCGGAGAAGTCCACATTATCGACTTTACAAATCCAGAAAATGGATTGGAATTTATAAGATCTCAACCCGTCCATAATCCTACCAATGGAAAAACAACACTTTTTCTCGATATCAATATGCCTGTAATATCAGGATGGGAGTTCCTTGAAGCGTTTGAACTTTTTGATATATCAATAAAAGAGCAATACAACATTTACATTCTATCATCCTCTATTGATCCAAACGAAATAAACCTCGCAAAAGGAAATCCCCTCGTTTGTGACTTTATAGAAAAGCCGCTCAACGAAGCTAAGCTTGTTAAAATATTTGGATGAAGGAAGGGGGATTTGTGTTATTTTTTTCCATCCACATCAACTTGTAACTATCGCCAACACATGTACTCTCTGTTTTTTTGTTTTTAATTGTGTTCATGATTTCTTCATAATTGTCATCCAAAGTATACTACTCCCCAAATTTAGGACAGCAAGTTACGTTGTAATTTAACCCTGTCAAATATTGCGAGATCAAGAAGAAAACATTTGATTAAAATTTCCTAAATTAGGTACTTAAAACACCCAACTAAACATATACGAACACCCTGGTGGTCCTTAGTAATCAGAATATGGATTCGAGAAAAAATAAAGGTATTGATCGCAGAGAATTTATTGAGATAAGCGCAAAGGGTGCCGCGGCAATTAGCTTATCTCCACTTCCCGCTCTATCTAGTTGTGCTAATAGCAAAACGGCAATAATAGTATTTGGCGCTTGTTATCATGATTGTCCTGACCGTTGCAGTTGGAAGGTAACAACTGTAGAAAATAAAGTGACGGACTTTCAGGCGAGTAAAAACAATCCATATACTGCCGGTAATCTATGTGATAAGATGGTCAGTTTTCCCACTGATGTTACCTTCCATCCAGATCGAATTTTGTCACCACTTAAAAGAAGTGGACCAAAAGGAAGCGGTAGTTTTTTCAAAATCAGTTGGGAACAAGCCATAAGTGAAGTAGCCACTACTCTAAAAGATATTATTGACAAAAAGGGAGGGGAGGCAATTCTTCCATATAGTTTTGGAGGCAATCAAGGATTAGTTCAGGGAGACGCCATTTCCAGTAGATTCTTCGCGCATATCGGCGCCAGTCAATTGGAGCGCACAATATGTGGAAATGCAGCTGTAGAAGGAGTTCTAGCTACAAATGGTCAAACAACAGGCGTGCTACCTGAAGATATTATTCATAGCAGATATATTATATTATGGGGTACCAATCCTATTCTTTCAAATCAGCACTTATGGCCTTTCATTCAGAAAGCAAAAAGCAACGGTGCCAAAATCGTTACGGTCGATCCATTTCAATCTAAAACTTCAGAGGAGTCAGACTGGCATATTCAGCCGCGACCAGGAACAGATACTGCTCTCGCATTAGGATTAATGCATGTGATTTTAACCGAGAACCTGCAGGATCAGGAATATATTGACCGTTACACTTTAGGGATTGAACAGTTGAAGGAGCATGTACAAAAATATGACCCTGAAACAGTTGCCCATATCACAAATCTGGAAAAGGAAACCATTATTGCCTTTGCCAGAGCATATGCAGAAAGTACGCCTTCATTGATTCGAGTACTGATTGGCATGGAGCATCAGGTGAATGGGGCAAGCGCTTTTAGAGCAGTGGCTATGCTACCAGCGCTAACTGGTGCTTGGCGACATTTCGGTGGTGGATTAATGCACATGACCTATGAACTTTTTGGTGAAGCACTTAACTGGGAAAGTATAAACCTTCCTACTGAGTTAGTTAATCCAAAGACCCGATCAATCAATATGGTTGAATTAGGAAAAGCGTTGAACAACAGTGCAATAAATCCTAGTATAAACGCTTTATTTGTTTATAACTCAAATCCAGCAGTTACCACTCCTAATCAAAACTTAGTACGTAAGGGTCTTGAAAGAGATGACCTACTTACTATAGTATCAGAGCATTTCCTTACTGATACGGCTAGGTATGCTGATTATATTTTTCCAGCCACCAGTGTCCTCGAAAATTGGGATATTCTAGACTCTTGGGGAACACCCTATATTAACATTAATGAACCTTCCATTGAACCTTTGGGAGAATCAAAACCCAATTCAGAATTATTCCGACTTCTGGCACAAGAAATGGGATTCAAAGAGGCTTACTTATACGAATCAGACATCAATATTGTAAAGAGAACGTTAGAAAGCAACCACGATTATTTAAAAGGTATCACTTTTGAATCACTACGAAAGACTGGATGGGCAAAGTTGAACCTACCGGAAAAATGGATGCCTCATGTAGAAGGAAACTTCAAGACCAGCTCTGGAAAGTGTCATTTTTATGATCCTAATCTGGAACAAGCGCTACCTGATTTTATACCTATCTCTTATAGCGATCAAGAAAAGAAGCAATACCCATTGCATTTATTAACAATCAAAACGCCTAAATATTTCTTAAACAGTAGCCACGCAAACGTGGATCACAACCTTGAGAAGGAAGGCAAACCCTATTTAGAGGTCAATCCAAGTGATGCCGCCTTACGAAATATTACTGATGGAGATGAGCTCAAAGTATTTAACGGCAGAGGTAGGGTGCTCATAACAGCGCGAATCAGCAATAAGGTAAAACAGGGAGTAGTATGCATGCCGCAAGGATTTTGGCCATCTTTATTAAAAGGTGGATCTTCTGCTAATGCGCTAACAAATGATCTATTAACTGATATGGGTAGAGGTGGTGCTATACAAGAAGCGAAAGTAGAAGTTGTAAAAGTTTAAAAGCAACGCTGTTCACCACCCTTGATTAAATGCTTTAGTTAAATCCAACTATAACGTACTTATGAAGACAGAAAAAAATATAGCGCTAGAATTTAACGAATTTTCGAAAAACTATACTAATGATATGATTGGTTGTGTCCCACATTACATGTCACTAATTTCAGGTTTCGTAAACTCACTTCCAGAAAATTTTAAACCTCAATCTATCCTTGATCTTGGAAGTGGTAATGGAAATGTAACGGCTCAACTTATTTCTTTTTTCCCAAATGCAATATACACTCTTGTTGACGCATCCTCTGAAATGATCAATCTGTGTCGTAATCATTTTAATGAGTACACTATTATTTATGAAAATAAGTACTTCAAGGATTTTTCATTTAACAAAGAAAGTTACGATTTAGTGGTAGCAGGGTTTAGCATTCATCATTGCGATGAAAACGAGAAACAAGCTATGTTTGGGAATATATATAATTCTTTAAAAAAAGGCGGCATATTTTCATATTGTGATTTGATGATAAGTAAAACAAATCCAGATCACAAAAGGCTAATGCAACAATGGAAAGAGTTTGTACGTATCAACTTTCCAGATGGCGAAAAATGGAACTGGCTAATGGAACATTATCAGACCTTTGACAAACCAACAGATTATCCACTCCAAAAAGATTGGATAAGTAATGCCGGATTTAGTACTATTGAAATTGGTTTTAGAGAAGAGTATTGGGTGCACCTGCAAGCCATGAAATAAAATAAGACAATAGCGCCCATCAGGTTATGTCTGGAAGAAAATCCAAGTATTCCTCTTTGGTTTGACTACTCTCCACAACAGTAATTATAAATCTTGCATTCTAGGGAGCGGATTTAATTATTTTGCACCTTTCGTTAATAACATCTTAAAATCCTGTAGTTTAGGGGTCAATTCATTAGTTGGAAATAACGAACTTCGTGATCAACCTCTAAAAAGGAATTAAAACTTCTCTTAACTAACATTTTTAGCCAAGTATACCCTCAGGAAAATGAGAACAAACATAAAAAAAAGCTTTGTCCCTACCCTAATTGTATTCCTACTAATTAGTAGCTACTCTTTACCTGCTAAAGGACAAATTAATCTTGACGAACAACATTGGATTCATGGATCGGAAGATTGCCAAAATAATATAGAAGATCCCATACAAGTAGTGCAATATGACCAAAACACTTGGATTTTCAGACAAAATAAATGTGTGAATTATGAGGCTCCTTTTATATTTTTATTTTTAGGTGAAGACAAAGGACTATTGATGGACACGGGAGCCACGAAGGAAGAGAATTTATTTCCTTTATACACTTCAGTCAACACAATTATAGACAATTGGCAAAAACAACAAAATAAAGAAATAGAATTAATCGTTGCTCATACTCATAAACACGGAGATCATTATGCCGCAGATGCTCAATTTAAAGATAAAACAAAAACAACTTTGGTTGGCATTCAAAAAACTGACGTCATCGATTTCTTTAAGTTTGAAAATTGGCCTAATGATGATGTTACTTTTGAACTTGGAAATAGAACTCTAAGATTACTACCTATCCCTGGACATCAAAATGCTTCTATTGCTTTATACGATGCATCATCTAAATTATTGCTTACAGGGGATACATTTTATCCTGGTCGTCTCTATGTTGAAGATTGGTCTTCCTTTAAATCAAGCATAGACCGACTCGTGGAATTTTCAAATAATTATGAAATTCGATATCTACTTGGAAATCATATTGAGATGTCAGCAACTGATGGGATTGACTATCCGATAGGCTCAACCTATCATCCCGAAGAGCAAAAACTTCCCTTAACTTTAGAAGACCTAAGGACGCTTCAATTTTCACTCGATAATTTAGGTGACAAACCAACCAGACAAGTGCATAAAAATTTTATAATTTACCCTAATGAATAAAGGAATAAGCAAAAAGTCGCAACCAATATCACTATCTATATACAATGCGGGTTTGGTGATTCATTTCAGGTTTTGTCTATCTTTATAAATTCATCAAAAGCTTTTATCCTGAAGCGTTGGGATTGCTTAGGTCCAAAAAATAAATTAAACTAAAAAGCTTTTGCTATGTGCATAGACTGGGAACGAAATGGTTTTATTACCTCCCCACTACTCATAGATTGATCTTTAAAATATTCAATATGAAGCACATAAATCATTTATTTAGTATCATATTTCTATTCGTTTTCCTTCAAGCTATCGATGCTGCTGGTCAAACGTATGCAAAAAACGGCATTGTCGCTTCAAGTAATAAAGTAGCATCCGAAATCGGCATCGATATCTTAAAAAAAGGAGGAAACGCAATTGATGCTTCTGTCGCCACCGCTTTTGCACTAGCCGTAACTCATCCAGCCGCCGGAAATATTGGTGGAGGAGGATTTATGGTCTTTATGGATTCGTCGGGAACAACTACTACAATTGACTTTCGTGAAAAAGCACCTCTAAAAGCGTCTCCTAATATGTTTCTGGATATTGACGGAAACCTTACGAAAGGAAAGAATTTGTACGGACAGGAATCCACCGGCAATCACATTGGTGCTAAGTCAATAGGAGTTCCTGGTACCGTGGCTGGTCTGTATCTTGCTCATCAAAAATATGGCACTCTCCCTTGGGCAGTTTTGGTTCAACCTTCGATCGATATAGCGGAAAATGGCTTTCCGCTTACGTGGAGTCTTTCTAGAGCAGCTGCTTATTTTGAAACCAATTCCCCCATCCCATTTCTACAAGACTATTTCAAAAAGGATACTGGGGAGCTCACACCATTCGGGGAGCTATGGAAACAGCCTGAGTTGGCCAATACCTTATCAGAGATCAGAGATCATGGTCAGGACGGTTTTTACAAGGGGGTAGTCGCAAAGGAAATAGTCAGGTTCATGAAGGAGAATGGAGGTATTATTACCATGGAAGATCTTAGTCGGTATACCGCAGTAGAAAGAAATCCGATAAAAGGAACCTATAAGGGCTATGACATATACTCCATGGCACCGCCCAGCTCAGGAGGCGTAGTCCTAATTGAAATGATGAATCTTATGGAATTGGCCGACTTGGATTCCATAGAATTCAATTCTACGGCCTATGTTCATCTAGTAGCCGAAGTTATGCGAAGAGCTTTTGCTGATAGAGCAGAATATTTGGGAGATACTGATTTCAATGTAGATAGTCCATTAGAAATGCTGACTTCTAAAGCATTTGCTAAAAAACGATTTGAACATATTGATATGTCCAAAGCATCTGTAAGCGACTCTACGAAATTTGGACAAATTTATGATGGGAGTAGTACCACGCACTTTTCTGTGGCCGATGCAAAAGGAAATGCCGTGTCATTGACCTACACGTTAGAGCATAGTTATGGCTCTGGAATGGGTTCATCCAAGCTGGGTTTTATCTTTAACAATGAAATGGGCGACTTTAACCCAAAGCCAGGTTATACTTCAACTTCGGGCATAGTTGGAACAAATCCTAACCTCATTCAACCGGAAAAAAGGATGCTTTCAAGCATGACACCTACCATCGTAGCAAAAGATGGTAAACCTTTTCTTGTCATTGGAACTCCTGGAGGCAGAACCATTATTAATACCGTATTTCAAACCGTGCTAAATGTTTTAGCCTATGACATGCAGGTGGATACTGCCATTGAAGCTATGAAGATTCATCATCAATGGTTGCCAGATAGTATAGAATACGAGAAAGGACTCTTATCTCCTGATACTGTAAAAGCTCTTGAACGGATGAATCATACGTTGGTGCCCACAAATTCATTAGGTGAATTAATGGGAATTCAAATAGATGCTAAAAACACTATTAAAATAGGAGCTTCCGATTCTTCAAGTCCAGACGGAGCTGCGATTGGTTATTAACGATTTCTAACAACGCCTAAACTGCATTAAAAAGAAGTTTAGCTAAACGTTGTGTATAATTTGAACGAACAGCGTAAATGGTAGAAAAAACAGAGGAACTAGACAATTATTTAGCGAATCATTACATACACCGCAGTAATTGGTTGAGAGCTGCCGTACTTGGGGCTAACGACGGAATCTTATCTACTGCAAGTATTGCCATTGGAGTTGCTGCTGCAAGTGATATTCGAGAACCTATTATTTTGGCAACTTTAGCTGGACTAGTTGCTGGTGCTTTGTCTATGGCAGCTGGCGAATATGTTTCCGTAAGTTCCCAAACTGATGTGGAAAAAGCAGATATCGATCGTGAAAAGCAAGAACTAATTGAAATGCCTGAAGTCGAATTAAAACGACTAGCGGAAATTTATGAAAAAAGAGGTCTTAAAAAAGAGACTGCATTAATAGTAGCCAAAGAATTAACAGAAAACGATGCCTTAGGCGCACATATTAGAGACGAATTGGGAATTAATGAAATTAGTCAAGCTAAACCTATGCAAGCTGCATTTGCTTCCGGCACGGCATTCACAGTAGGAGGAATACTCCCTTTTTTAGTGACGCTTTTTCTTCCTTTAAGAAGTATGGAATATTCACTTTACGGTTTTGCCCTATTTTTTCTTATAATTTTAGGAGCATTAGCAGCCAAAACAGGTGGTTCAAGTATCGTAAAAGCGATTGTCCGAATTACATTCTGGGGAACTGTTGCAATGGGACTAACCGCGGTAGTTGGTCATTTGTTCAATGTACATGTCGGATAAAAAAATACACACAATAATTTATATAAATAATTGCTCATTTTTGGGTACAACAAAAGTTCGTTGCAAGTTTTATGCGGCTAATTTTTCCACTGAGAATCCTATCATATAAACTGGCAAATATATGTATTCTAAACCCTAAAGTGGTCCTAGTGATACTGGAGGAGAACATGATATTGCAGCAACCTTTAACCTCACGGTTCAATAGATTTGAATTAGTTATACCTTTCAGCATTCCAAAACAACGCCAAAAATTTTAGGTAATACACCCTTGCAATTCGCTAAACTGGAAATTATACTAAGATACCTGTGCTGAAAACAATGAACAACAAAGCAAGCAGCTAATAAAGCATATAAAAAATTATTGGGAAGCAAAAAATTCATGGTGTTTTCCATATATTTAAGATCTGTTCTAAATCAAAACTTTTATTTCCTTTAGACAACGCTTTTAAAATACAATAAACCATTTAATCCAAACGAGATGAAACATTTTCTTATTTCAATCACATTATTCTTGAGTATAGCTACTGTGGGATATGGTCAGATACAATCCAATTTAGAACTCATAGATATTTTTAATATGGAGTTTGTATCAGACCCACAAATTTCACCAGATGGCTCTAAGGTAATTTACGTTAGAAATTATAAAGATGTAATGACAGATAAGAACCTCTCAAACCTATGGATAGTGAATTTTGATGGTTCTAATAATCGACCCTTAACAACTGGAAACCAAAACGATTTTTATCCTAGATGGTCACCCGATGGAAAAAAAATAATTTTTAAATCGAACATGGCAGATGAAAAAATGAAGCTCTATATGATGTGGATGGATACGAAGGAGTCTGTTGCTTTAACAAACACTACTGAGATGCCTAATGATGTGGCTTGGTCATATGATGATAAAACCTTGGCGTTTAACATGTTTGTGCCAAAAAAACACGAATCAATTGTAAAAATGCCAAGCAAACCTGAGGGGGCCAAATGGAACACGCCTCCTACGTATATTGACGATATGAACTACCGTAGTGATGGGCAAGGATACTTGAAAAGTGGTAATATGCAATTATTTACCTTGCCCATTGAAGGAGGCACACCGAAACAATTAACCTTTACTGATTTTGATCATGGTGGACCTATTTGGTCAAAAAACAATGCGCTTATTTATTTTAATGCTAATTTTCACAAACCAGAAGAAATAGAACCTCTAGATAGCGAAATCTATCAAATTGTTGTAAATGATGGAGCCTTAAAGCCCCTAACTACGCGTTATGGCCCAGATAATAACCCTGTATTATCACCAAACGGAACAAAAATCGCTTACTTAGGATTTGATGATACATTTCAAGGATATCAAATCACTAATCTGTACCTAATGAATGTAGATGGCAGCAATTCTGAATTGATTTCTGCCGATTTTGACAGAGATATACAAAATCTTAATTGGAGTAAAGACGGTAAGGGTCTTTACTTTCAATATGACGATAAAGGAGACACCAAATTAGCCTATATCACAGTAGCTGGCAAGGTATCTATTATAACAGAAAAATTAGGTGGTCTTTCGCTTGGAAGGCCATACAATGCCGCTAGCTATACAGCATCTAACACGGATAAATTCGCCTACACACTTGGCGGAACAAATCATCCGGCTGACCTTGGTGTTGCAGACTTAAAATCAAGTAAGCGTTTAACCGCACTTAATGATGACCTATTCTCTTTTAGGAACCTTGGAAATGTGGAAGAAATATGGTGGGAATCATCATTTGATCAGCGAAAAATACAAGGATGGATAGTAACTCCACCAAATTTTGACGCTAGCAAAAAGTATCCTATGATTTTGGAAATTCATGGAGGTCCATTTACAAGTTATGGCTCTGTATATTCTGCAGAAATACAGGCATTTGCTGCCGCGGGTTATGTGGTGCTTTATGCTAACCCTAGAGGTAGTACAAGCTATGGCGAGGAGTTTGGGAATTTAATACATCACGATTATCCAAATCACGATTATGATGATCTTATGTCAGGTGTAGATGCTGTCATTAAAAAGGGATTTGTTGATGATAAAAATTTATTTGTCACCGGTGGTAGTGGCGGAGGTGTACTAACTGCATGGATTGTGGGTAAGACTACCCGTTTTAAAGCTGCGGTTGTGGCCAAACCAGTCATTAATTGGTATAGTTTTGTATTGTACGCAGATAACGTCCAATTTTTTTCTAAATATTGGTTTGCAAAAAAGCCATGGGAAGATCCAGAGAGCTACTTAAAACGTTCCCCGTTGACTTATGTTGGCAATATAACTACACCAACCATGTTACTTACAGGTGAGCAGGATTTTAGAACACCAATAGCGGAATCAGAACAATTTTATGCTGCCTTAAAGTTAGAAAACGTTGAAACTGCTATGGTTAGAATCCCAGGTGCTTCACATGGTATTGCCGATAGACCAAGTAACTTGATTGCCAAAATAGCGAGCATTTTGGCTTGGTTTGAAAAGTATAAAGATACTGGGAAGTGATTTATTGAAGGAATGTAGCGTTGGAAATCTTATAGCTGTTCCCTTTTGTAAAAGAAGCTAACAAGAGGTAAAATACATTGAATTGTAGATTATCAAAATCGATGACATCTATTTAAAAAAACCATAATGAAAAAAATACTTTTACTAGTAGTCTTTATTTCAAGTTCAATAATAACCGCTCAAAATGACGGTTGGCATATAAATACTAAAGATAATTCAGACTATACAGGAATTGCTATTGCAAATGGTAGAATAGGTATGTTAACCTCGTCAAAACCACTTCAAATACAGCACGTTGTGCTGAACAATGTTTATGACGTAGACCCAAACCTAAAAGTAAGTCAGATTCTCCACGGGATGAATTTTGGAAACCTTGATATGTATATTGATGGTGAAAAAATAACCGAAGACAATATCTCTAATTGGCAGCAAACTATGGATATGAAAAATGCTGCGTTTACTACAGAATTTAACTATCAGGACAAAGCAAAAGTTTCTTGCACAGTCTATGCCCTCCGCAATTTGCAGTATACAGGATATATAGATATTAGCATAGAAGCTACCAAAGAAATAGATGTAAAAGTTACAGGAAAAATACTAACCCCAAAAGAGTATCAAACTCCAAAAAATACCTTTCAAATATTAAAAGATTTAGAAACTACAATGCCAATCTTGCAATCCGTTGCAAATAGCCCATTTGGCAAACATCTTGTTAGCACATCAGGAACGTTTATATGGCACAAAATTAATTCCTCTAGAGAGGATCAAAGACCAGAATTAACACATACTATTATTTCCAATTATGAAAATACGCTCTCATTTGATTACAAAATAAAGAAAAATGAAAATTTAGATTTTGCTTGGACTGGCGCTCAATGTACTACTAAGAATTTTTCTGATCCAAAATCTGAATCTGAAAGAATGGTTATTTTTAATTTGTTAAACGCTAAAGAAGTCCTTTTAGCACAACATAAAGCACTTTGGAATGAATTATGGCAAGGAGATATTATAATTGAAGGCGATTTACAATCTCAACAAGACGTTCGCCTCGCCCTATATCATTTATACGCTTTTGGTCGGGGGGATTCTAATTTAAGTATTGCCCCAATGGGTCTCTCCCTTCAAACACCATATAACGGTCATATCTTTTGGGATACCGAACTTTGGATGTTTCCGCCGTTGCTAGTACTAAATCAAGATATTGCTCGCTCTTTGGTTAATTACCGTTCTGATCGTTTAGAACCAGCTAAAAAAAGAGCTATTAACTATGGGTATCAAGGAGCCATGTTTCCTTGGGAGAGTGATGATACAGGTGAGGAGGCCACTCCGCCTTTTGCTCTTACAGGGCCTTTTGAACATCATATAACTGCAGATATTGGCATTGCATTCTGGAATTATTTTCGAGTTATAGAAGACAAAAATTGGTTGGTTGAAAAGGGATATCCCTTAATGAAAGAAGTGGCAGATTTTTGGGTAAGCCGTGTTACTCCAAATGATGACGGTAGTTACTCTATTAATAATGTTGTTGGAGCAAATGAATTTGCCCCGAATGTTAACGACAATGCTTTTACCAATGGAGCTGCAATTACTGCTTTGGCATTTGCTACGAAAGCTGCCGAAGAAGTTGGGATTGAACCTAACCCAAAATGGAAAGAAGTATCTGAAAAAATAAAAATTCTAAAACTTAAGGATGGTACAACCAAGGAACATGAAAATTATAAGGGAGAAATAATTAAACAGGCAGATGTTAACCTTCTATCATTTCCCCTAAACATTGTAAGTAATAAAGAAAGCATCCTTAAAGACTTAAAATATTATGAGCCAAAATTATCCAAAGAAGGTCCTGCAATGGGAAAATCTATTTTTTCTGTATTGTATGCTAGACAAGGTGATGTATCTAATGCCTATCGACTTTTCAAAGAAAGCTACGTCCCTAATCAACAAGCCCCCTTTGGTGCTTTATCAGAGGTAGCAACCTCTAATTTCTCATACTTTGCAACTGGTGCAGGTGGAATGTTACAAAGCGTGTTGTTTGGTTTTGGAGGGTTAGAATTTACCGATAATGGAATTATTCAAAAAAATCCTATTCTTCCAAAAGAATGGAAATCCCTAACCATAAAAGGTGTAGGAAAAGACAAAAAAACGTTCCGAATAGATAAATAACGCAATCATTTGGCACAGAAAAACGTAAAACCAAAAAAGTGTATAAATGAGACCTTGGTATTTGGGTAAACCAATCCAATCTTCCTCAACCCAAGGATAATGTAATTAAATAAGAATTTAAATTTTATAATATGGAAGGCCTTATAATGAATTATCCACTCACCACTACTACTATTCTTGAGTATGGAAACAACGTTTATCATCATAAAAAAATTATAACTTATTTACCAAATGGAACGCGGCATGAATACCTCTTTGGTGACATGTATAAACGATGTAAAAAGTTAGCCAACGCGTTAACTAAAAAATTAGGAATCACAAAAGGCGATATGGTGGGCACTTTTGCATGGAATCATGGTCCTCATGTAGAATTATACTACGGAATATCCGGTATCGGAGCTGTTTGTCATACTATAAACATTCGATTGTCTAGCCATCAAATAGAATATATTATCAATAATTCGGAAGATAAAGTAATTTTTGTTGATGCTACACTAGTTCCCCTTTTAGAAAAAATTGCTCCGCTACTCGAAACTGTAGAATATTACGTACTACTAAATGCCCCTGAAGATTTTACCACCACTTTGCCAAATACATTGCATTATGAATCTTTATTAGCTGACCAATCAGAAGATTTTGAGTGGCCTACGTTAAATGAAAATGATGCTAGCGGTTTGTGTTACACAAGCGGAACAACAGGCTTGCCAAAAGGAGTTTTGTATTCTCATAGGTCAACATTTTTACACGCTACAACGATTATATCACCAAATGCGGGAAATTTCAGTAATAGAGATACTGTTTTATTGATTGTCCCACAATTTCATGTTATGGCATGGGGTTTTCCATACTTGTGTCTCTTGTCTGGATCAAACATGGTACTCCCCTCTTCTAATTTACAGCCTGAAGCAATAATTAAAATTCTTAAAGAAGAAAAGGTGAATAAAGCCAACGGTGTTCCAACCATATGGTTAGGCGTGTATCACGCCTTGAAAAAGAATCCCCCAAAAGAAAAATTAGCCCTCGAAGAATATCTTGTTGGTGGTTCTGCACTACCAAAAAGTCTTATTGAAGGTTTTGAAAAAGATTTCGGAATAAAAGGTGTTCAAGCTTGGGGAATGACCGAAACATCTCCTCTAGGAACTGTAAGTCGTATACAGCCAAAACATGAGCATTTATCAGAAAATGAAAAATTAAACATTCGTGCGAAGCAAGGTACTGCATTTCCAGGTGTAGAATTAAGAATTGTAACAGATGATGGGACTTTGGCCCCAACAGATGGTAAAACCATGGGAGAACTACAAATAAAAGGGGCATGGACCGTAAGCTCCTACTTTAAAACAAATAATCATGAAAGCTTTACAGAAGACGGTTGGTTTAAAACAGGTGATGTGAGCACTATTGATGAAGATGGCTATATGGAAATTAAAGACAGAACCAAGGACCTTATAAAAAGTGGCGGTGAATGGATCTCCAGTGTAGCACTGGAATCTGCATTAATGGCACATCCTAAAATTAAAGAAGCTGCTGTAATTTCGATACCAGACGAAAAATGGGTAGAAAAACCTTTGGCTTCAATAGTTCTGTTGAATAATGAAGATAAAATTTTAGATGAAGAATTAATTGAATTTTTATCTAGAGACTTTGTAAAATATCAGATTCCCAAAGACTATATTTATATAAATGAAGTGCCAAAAACAAGCGTTGGTAAATTTGATAAAAAAGAGATTAGAAGACTTTTTTCCGAAGGAAAACTTAGGTAAAATATAATAAGAGGTGATTACACTAACTTTAAAGAAAAAACGAAAAACAAATTTTAGGATGGCTATAGTACATTTTGGTAGTATGCAAAAAACCATGATTTGAACCAAAATAGCTTTATACTTAAATGCATACAATGAAAATACTATTAATCATACTCTTAGTAATCCTTTTGGCCTTTACGCTCATACAGCTTTTTGCTATGAATGGGCAAAGAACTATTGAAACATATCCTTATGTAGTCGATAAAAAATATGAAACATTTGAAATTCGTAGCTATGAGGCAAGGTTATTCACTTCCGTTAAACTCGCTACTAAAGAATATAAAGATGCGTCAAGAGAAGGTTTCTCTATTTTAGCTGAATATATTTTTGGTGGAAATGAAAGGAACGAAAAAATAGCAATGACTTCACCGGTAGCAATGTCTTTGGAAGACTCAATGACGGTTATGTTTATGGTTCCAAAAAAACTCAAAAAAGAAACCCTTCCTCAACCTAACCAATCTCAAATAGCATTTAAAGAAGAGCCAGCAAAAACTATTGCTGCCATAACCTTTAGTGGCTGGGCTAGTAATGAAAAAATAGAAGAGCATAAAAAGAAATTAAAAGCAGTTTTAGATGCCCAAGGAATAGCGTATACAAACCGATTTTACTTTTTAGGATATAATCCTCCTTATGAAGTTTTTAATCGTAAAAATGAAGTTATTGTTGAGTTGCAAAGCGAGGCTCTTGACATCATTAAGAAATAATAGCTAAGTACTGGGTTTTATAAAACCAACGGAGCTTTGAAGAAATGGCACGAATTCATTACGGCAAAATGTAAAAAAATAAAATGACCATAAATTAGCTTGATTTCTTAGGTCTTTAGATGCTTTACAAGATTGTTATTCTAATTAAATAGTAAAAAAATAATCATGATAAAATTAAATATTCTTTCCGTATTCCTATTAATTTCAATAGCTATCTCATCACAAGAAAAAAACCAAGATTCAATTCCAGTGCCTGAACCCAAATCATTTATTACCAGTCATGAAATAACAAATGGGGGTAATACAATTAGTTATAAGGCTATTGCATCAGAAACCTATTTAAAGGGTGAATCTGGCGAACCCGTTGCTTCTATATGGTCTGTTGCTTACGTGAAGGAAGGCACAAATGATATCACCAAAAGGCCTGTAACCTTTGTGTTCAATGGTGGTCCAGGATCAGCATCTGTATGGTTACACATGGGCATGTTTGGTCCTGAACTAATAAAAGTAAACTCAGACGCAAAAGAAGATGATGGTGCCGCTCCTTACAACTTGGTGACCAATAAAAATGGATTACTGGATTTAACAGATTTTGTTTTTGTTGATCCAGTTGGCACAGGCTATAGCAGAGTTATCGGTAAAGGAAAAGTTGAAGACTATTGGGGACTTAACGAAGATGCTAATTCCATAGCTAAATTTATAAGACAATGGATCACTGAAAATAAGCGTTGGTTTTCACCGAAATATATTGCTGGTGAAAGTTTTGGTACTACAAGAGCAGCTGCCGTTGCCAATACCCTAGAGGGTGACGGACAAAATATGGCTTTAAATGGCCTCATACTAATTTCTCAAGCCCTGGACTATGATGGCTCAACATCGGTTCACGATAATATAACTTCTTATTTAACATACCTTCCAAGCATGGCTGCAACCGCCTGGTATCATAAAAAAGCGGGGCAGGGTAAAACACTAGAATCATTTATTGATGAATGTAGAAAGTACACTTATAATTCATATGCTTCCGTTCTTTACAAAGGTTCTTTAATTACTGAAGATGAGAAAAATGAAGCGGCCGAAAAGTTGAGCTATTTTACGGGTCTAAAGAAAGACTATATTTTAAAATCAGACCTTAGAATTTTAATGCCCAGATTTCAAAAAGAACTACTTGCCGATCAAGGCTTAGCTGTTGGGAGATTAGATGGCCGTTTTATGGGAGACGAAGTTGATAAATTATCCGACGGCCCTCATCTTGGAGACCCATCAAGTTATCAAATAAGCTCGGCCTATACTGCCGCCTTAAATCATTATTATGCCTCCGAGCTTAAGATAAAAATGGATCGTCCATATTTAACTTCTAATGATGAAATCGGAGAAAAATGGAACTGGAGAACTGTCCCTAAAGGGAAATATTGGGAACCCACGCCTGTTAATGTCACTCGGAAATTGAGTGAAACAATGAGAAGAAATACTGAAATGAAAGTAATGGTAGCCAGTGGTTATTTTGATTTAATATGTCCATTTTTTGATGCTGAATATACTTTTTCTCGGAATGGAATAAGGAAAGAAAAAATAAAAATGACCTATTATGAAGGAGGTCATATGATGTATACACACGAGCCTGATTTTATAAAATTGTCTAATGATATTCGAGAATTTTTGTCGAATTAAAAACATCATACACCTCTTAATAAAGGCGATAACTCTTAGTGCGTGTAGTAGAAAAATAATAATTTTAAATAAAAAAGATGGCTCGTTTCCGAACCACCTTTTACCATTAAATATCTTACAATACGTATTGCTCTTCCTGGTACTTAAACTAGGTCAAAACGATCTGCGTTCATTACTTTAGACCATGCTTTTACAAAATCGCGAACGAACTTTTGTTTTGAATCTTCAGTACCGTATACTTCTGCCAAAGCGCGAAGCTCTGAATTAGATCCGAAGATCAAATCTGCACGGGTTCCTGTCCATTTAAGTTCCCCTGAAGCTCGGTTACGACCTTCAAACACGTCTTGATCATCCGTAGTGGCCTTCCAAGTAGTGTCTATATCAAGCAGGTTTACGAAGAAATCGTTGGTAAGTGCACCAAGGTTCTTTGTAAACACTCCGTGTTGTGAATGATTAAAGTTAGCGTTCAAGGCACGCATTCCACCAACCAAAACAGTCATTTCTGGTGCTGTCAATTTCATCAATTGTGCTTTGTCAACTAAAAGTTCTTCAGCGGTTACGGAGTATTTGGCTTTAACGTAATTACGGAAACCATCTGCTCTTGGCTCAAGTGCTTCAAACGCATCGGCATCGGTCTGCTCTTGCGTTGCATCTGTGCGCCCTGCTTTAAACGTCACGTTTACATCATGACCGGCATTCTTAGCTGCTTTTTCAACGGCTGCATCTCCTCCTAATACAATTAGGTCTGCTAAAGAAACCTTTTTGTTACCAGATTGTACATCGTTAAACTCTTTTTGAATATGCCCTAGAGTTTCTAAAACCTTGGCCAATTGCTCAGGATTATTCACTTTCCAATCTTTCTGTGGCGCTAATCTAACACGAGCTCCATTTGCACCTCCACGTTTATCTGAATCTCGGTATGTTGATGCAGATGCCCAAGCTGCAGAAACCAACTCAGTAACAGTTAGACCAGAAGATAATATAGTAGCTTTTAAATTGGCTGCATCTTTATCGTTGATCAATTCAAAATCCACAGCAGGTACTGGATCTTGCCAAATTAATTCTTCTTTTGGTACCTCTGGACCTAAGTAACGATTAATTGGTCCCATATCACGGTGAGTCAATTTAAACCAAGCACGTGCATATGCGTCAGCGAATTCCTTTGGATTTTCCAAAAAGTGTCGCGATACTTTTTCATAGGCTGGATCCATACGTAAAGATAAATCTGTCACCAACATAAAAGGCGCATGTTTCTTTGTTGCATCATGGGCATCTGGCACAGTACCAGCGCCTGCATTATCTTTTGGCTTATATTGCCATGCACCACCTGGGCTTTTTGTTAATTCCCACTCATATCCGAATAGGTTTTCAAAATACGTGTGGCTCCATTTTGTTGGGGTATTTGTCCAAGCTCCTTCTAAACCGCTTGTAATGGTATCAGCACCTTTTCCTGTCCCAAAGTTGCTCTTCCATCCTAAACCTTGCATTTCTATCGGAGCTCCGGCTGGCGCATCTTCTAAAAATTCTCCATCGTTAGCAGCACCGTGTGTTTTCCCGAAAGTATGTCCTCCTGCAATCAAGGCTACTGTTTCGTAATCGTTCATAGCCATACGTCCGAAAGTATCTCTAATATAGTGAGCAGCTTCAACAGGATCTGGATTTGAGTTATGCCCTTCAGGGTTTACATAGATCAATCCCATGTGCGCAGCACCTAATGGGCTCTCCAATTCTCCATTCTCATATCTTTTATCACTGGCCAACCATTCTGTTTCAGATCCCCAGTAAATATCTTCTTCTGATTGCCAAATATCTTCACGTCCTCCAGCAAATCCGAACATTTTTAGTCCCATGGATTCGTGTGCAGCGTTACCCGCTAAAATCATTAAATCAGCCCAAGAAAGTTTCTTGCCGTATTTTTGTTTGATAGGCCAAAGTAATAAACGGGCCTTATCCAAATTGGTGTTATCTGGCCAGCTGTTCAAAGGTGCAAAACGCTGAGATCCAGAACCTGCTCCTCCACGTCCATCTCCGATACGGTAGGTACCGGCACTATGCCAAGCCATACGAATAAAGAATGGACCATAATGACCATAATCTGCGGGCCACCAATCTTTACTATCTGTCATTAAATCATATAAATCTTTTTTCACAGCTTTCAAATCCAACGATTTGAACTCCTCAGCGTAATTGAAACCTTCATCCATTGGATCTACCAAGGAGGAATTCTGTCTCAGAATATTCAACTTTAACTGGTTTGGCCACCAGTCTCTGGTAGTAGTTCCTCCACCGGCAGCATTAGTCATTTCTCCGTTTAAAAACGGGCAATTAGCTATATTTGAGCTATTTGTGCCGTTATCGGACCCGTTTGAGTTCTTGTTCATATCTTCCATGTTAATTGATTTTATCAGTGTCTAATTTACAATATAAATTTACCAATATTTTGCTGATTCAATTTACGTTAATGATAGATAAAAACTATGGCCCATTTCAAACTTCTATATCTTATACGCTTTTGTAAGCAGCACATACCATATTACAATTCTGTAATTATATATCTTCAAGTCTACAAGAAGCCATCTTCCTTGATAAAATAGAAAATTGTCCATGAAATACCATCCTGCCTAAGAAGAAGAAGTAATAGTGGCTGATTTATTAAGGAACAATAAAGAAAACCACATTAAAATTTAAAATAAGGGAATATCAAAATGAATCAAATAATTTCAGTAACAGTGTACCCAGTAATTTAGACTTCATAATAGCAAAGGCATCTCTGGATAAAGGAGCAAAAGTAAAGACTGCAATATGAACTAGTTAAACACTACAAAAATTAAAGTACTGCAAAAACTTATGGTATTACATAAAGATAAAAATGTCTAAGAAACACCCATATATATAAGGTTTAACCTATTAATGATTGGTAATATGTTGACCAAAGTGTATGTTAAATACTTGGAATGGTATACCTATATCAGTCGAGTGAACCAAGTGAGATGACTGCATAAGTATACAGCAATAGAATAGTGGATTTGATCAGCTCAAGTTCAAAACCAAAAAAGTTGTGTGCAATTAAAAGTTAAGCGTTAGGCTTTCTATTGCTAAGTTTTCATCTTTTTTGAACAAAAAGGTCCATTGTACCCTGAAGTAGACTCTTCGTATTGATAGCCCTCTGCTGATGTTAAATAATACCTGATATTTGTAGTTATATATAAGATATCTTATATGAAACTCTCAAATAATAAAATCCTGATTACTGGAGGAGCCAGTGGAATTGGCTTAGGATTAACAAAAAGATTTATTAAAGAAAACAACACTGTGATCATCATTGGAAGGCGAGAATCTGAACTTAAAAAAGTTGCCGATCAATATCCATCGGTCATTATAAGAGTTTGTGATCTATCTGTTGTGAAGGAAAGAGAAGCACTGTATACTTGGATTTCGGAAAATCATAAGGACTTAAACGTGCTAATCAATAATGTAGGAATCCAACAATGGATGTCTGTATTGGATGAACTATTTTTTGAAAAGGCAAAAAAAGAATTAGCGGTTAATGTAGAAGCTCCACTTCATTTAATTTCGCTTTTTCTAAAGTTAGCTTCATTGGATACCATTCTGAACGTCACCTCTGGCCTCTCTTTTGTTCCACTGGTTAAAGTACCCGTTTATTCCGCAACAAAAGCCATGCTGCACTCCTTTACCCTTTCCCTGAGAGAAATGTTAAAGGCTAAAAATATAGAAGTGATAGAAATCATACCACCTGCACTTAATACCGACTTAGGCGGTAAAGGTTTACATGATTACGCACCTCTAGTCAATGATTTTATAAATGCTATATTTCTACAATTGGAAAAAGGAGAAACGGAGCTTACTTTCGGATTTAGCGATGCCATTGTTAAAGCCGGTCCTGAGCAATTAAGACAAGCCTTCATCAAAATGAATGTACCAGCTTCGTGAAAATTAAACTTAACAAAATAAGGTTATTCCCTATTTAAAAAATACATTCTAATTTGGTGTAGAGCTAGTATATAAAATCAATTTATAAAACCCTCTGTCAGCATTTACCAAACTAAAAATCATATATTTTCATCATCTCACTATACCCCTTTCAATTTTCATTCATCCAATCAATTAATTGTTATATATTTAAGAATGTGAAGTTTAAATGATCCATAACCTTAATATCAGAGAGCAACCTGAGTAGAACTGTCACCTAAAATGGAATATATAAATTTGTTTTTGAATTTAAGATGAGCCAAACAGCTGTTATTACTTGTCCAATGAAATAACAACGAAAATACGTCTAAACACATTGAACCATAAAAACTAAAATGAATGAAAAATGAACAGCCAAAATGGTCGAAAGAGGAACTAAAAATTTATATTCTTTTGCTTTGTGCTAAAGCGGATTGGAAAGAAACTCCTGAAGAAATGACTCTTATTAGATCCAAAAGCAACCAAGAAATATTTGATAGAATATACAAGGAGATAAGTGAAGATAAAGAGGATATTAGTCTTGATAAAATTGAAGCTAGCATAGAAAAGCATCATTATTCTACGATGGAGATAATAGAACTTAAAAAAGACATACAAGAAGTTTTCAGCGCCGATAAAGACTTTTCACTTAAAGAACAATACATAGACGAAATCCTTGATAATTTAATTTATTAAACCTATTTATTATAATTTAAGATGTCATTTGATATTTTTTGATCTAGCCATAAAGCTGGTTTCGTTAGATGAAAACAACATGGGGGTACTTTAATCTTAAAAGAAATCTCGTTTCATTGTAAATAGAGGAAGTCCAATTCTTTAAACCTCTACACAATTAAATATTCAATTAAAAGATGCACACGAAGGATAGAACTGGTTGAAATATCGGGTTGGTGTAGATTATTTACAGCAAAATACTTCTTAAAAGTACTTTACCTTGTAATTAAATTAGTATTTTTAAGAACAATTTCCCGATAACCTTTAAAATGAACAGGTTTGAAAAATTATAATTCTATTTTAGTTATTGTCTTATTTCTTATATCTCAAATAGGATTTTCTCAGATCACTAGGCAAATTGATAGTCTTAACGTTTTGATCAATTCCAAAGATAATGATACTACCGCTGTAAATCATTTACTGGACATTGCTACGATATTATTTGCCTCAAATCCAGACTCTGCAATGGTCTACTCAAACAAGGCGATTGTCTTGGCAGACAAAATAAATTTCAAGAGTGGGCTGGGCTATGCTTATAAAAACATGGGATTGGCGCACTACTATAAAGGGGAATATTCCGCTGTGCTTATATTTTGGAAAAAATCCTTGGCAATATTTGAGCAAATAGATCACAAAGCAGGCATAAGCAATTTATTGAGCAATTTAGGAGCTGTATATCAAACAAAAGGAGATGATCCAAAAGCGCTAGATTATTTTATAAAATCTTTAAAAATAGGACAGCAAATTCAGGATTCTTTACGAATAGGAACGGCATATTTAAACATAGGAAGCGTTTATACCAATCAAAAAAACACATACCAAGAAGCTTTTGACGCCTTCCTTGAATCCAAAGCTATCTTTAAAAATATCGCATACGAAAATGGAATAGGTACCGCCTGTAGTAATATGGCAGAATTATACCTAAAGACCAATAAGCCAAATTTAGCATTAAAAGAATTGAATGAAGCAATTGGTGCCTTTGGAAGAGCCGGCGTAAACCTATCTGCTAGCTATAATTTAATTGGATTGGCCTATGGAAAATTAGGTGACTTAAACAAAGCGGAAAGCTATCAAACAAATGCTATTCTTGCAGCAAGTGAAATAGATGCTAAAATGGAAAAAACACAGGCATTCATTGATTTAGGAGACATCCAAATACAACAAAAAAAATTCGACCAGGCTATCCTTAATTTTGAATCTGGTTTAAAGCTAACAGAAATTACTGGGGTATATAGAGCAAAGAAAGATGCTTACAAAGGATTATCAAATGTATATGCCACAAAAGGAAACTACGAAAAAGCATACGAATATCAAAAGTTATATTCGATAATGGTAGATACCCTTAAAAACGATTCTTACGAAAAATCAATTGGTAATCTCAGGTTTCAATTTGATCTAGAAAACAAGGAAAAGGAAATTGTTCTTCTAAATTCAACCAATGAATTAAAGGAAATACAGCTTGAGCGTTCGGCTATATCCAAAAAATATCTGATGGCGTTATCAGGGTTGTTTTTTGTAATAATTGGGGGGTTCTTCTTTCAGTACAGGTATGTTAAAAAATCCCATAAACGTTTGGATAAAGAACGAAATAAGACGGAAGAGATATTGCTGAATATACTGCCTAAAGAAACCGCTGAAGAACTTAAGACCAATGGCTTTATAAAAGCAAAAGAATTTGATTTAGTCACAGTGCTGTTTACAGATTTCAAGGCATTTTCTGTAATCGCAGAAAATATTTCCGGTGAAAAATTGGTGTTTAGCGTTGATTACTATTTTAAAAATTTTGATGCCATTATTGAAAAGTATAATCTTGAAAAAATAAAGACCATAGGTGATGCTTATATGTGCGCCGGGGGATTGCCTACTGAGAATTCTAGTCATTCAGAAGATGCTTTAAAAGCTGCCTTGGATATCCTAGATTTTGTAAAAAAAACAAAAGAACATCCACCAGAAGGCGTTTATCCATTCGAAATACGCATAGGCCTCAATACAGGTCCAGTTGTTGCCGGGGTGGTAGGTACCAAAAAATTTCAATACGATATTTGGGGTAACACCGTTAATATTGCGGCCAGAATGGAAAGTAATTCTGTGGTTGGGAAAATTAACATTTCAGAAAATACCTATCAACTTTTAAAAGACAAATACAATTTCACATACCGCGGGATTATTGAGGTGAAAAATTCTCAAAGTTTAAAAATGTATTTTCTTGAAGAAAATAGTAAAGAACTTGTTGCACAAACCTAAAGTATATTAGCTTCGTGATTTTTTAAAATGATCATTATAAGAAATGTACTACAGCGTTTGTTGTTTAATTAAATACTTGAAAGAACAATAATTTAAAGAATAATTTGTTTAAATTGTAATAACGGCTCGACCTAGGATGTAATCATATGGTTCTTAGTAACAAAAAAGCATACCCCGAAATTTGCATTAGGATCTTAAAGGATCTTGAAGAAAATTTACCAGCTCATCTAACGTATCACGCATTGGAGCATACCATTGACGTAGCGAACGTCATCAACCACTACATAGAGCACCTTAAAATTGATGAAGGAATGGCAAAGCTTTTACGAATTGCAGCGGTTTCTCATGACTATGGCTATATCGTATCTCCAATTAACCACGAAGAGCGAAGTATAATTGCTATTGAACCCTATTTAAAAAACTTATTGACCACCGATGAAATCAATATAGTGAATGGATTAATTAGGGCAACAAAAGTACCTCAGCAAACAAACACTATTTATGAAGAAATTATTGCGGACGCAGACTTGGACTATTTAGGGAGGGAAGATTATAATGAACTTAGTAATAAGTTATATCAGGAATTTATACATTTTGATTTTGTTTCGGATGACAAGGAATGGTTGAACCTACAAATTAAGTTTTTGGAAAAGCATAAATACCATACCCTTTTTGCAAAGACGCATCGCCAAGGGTTGAAAACGAAAAAACTAAAAGAATTAAAACATGCTTTGCTAGTCCAAAACACCTAAGAAAGGCTACAAAAATATTTGCACTAAAAGAATTATCATACTAATCAATAAGGGTATAAAGCTGTATACTAGATTTTTAACTGATTTATTGACATCCGTGAATTTTTTGGATGCAATCAAAGAATTTACAAAAATCTGCGCGCCCAAATGATCATATAGTTCCTCTTCGTTATCCATTAAATCCATTAATTCTTTTGAGTATTCCTGAATAGAACCATACTTAGTGACCACATCATGGAAAAAGAACATATTTGAATTAAATTTTGTTTCTATTTGAGGCATAAAGCATTTAAAACTAAAATAAATGGAACGGGAAACAAAAAATAGAAAAATCATAAAAGTAGCGGAAAGTAATATATTGAGATGAAAGTTAGTTTCCATTTCCGTGGCAATCTTAAAAACTACTCCTAATAAAAGGCCATAAAACGATATTATAAGTCCCGCCTTAATTTCAGAGGATCGGTTGAGTCCATTTATATAGGAAATCCCTTGCCAATACACATTAATTTTGTCTTCTGGAGATAATTTTTTCATGATTTTAGAATGAGTGGATCTAAAAGTACTAAAAATAATAAGGAGATTAACTTCGCTATCCGTAATTTCATGTACAGCATTAAAAAATTACAAACTATTGAAATGTAGTTCAATACTTCTAAATAATAGTGATTTTTTATCTTAAAGAAGTATACCAATTAAATAAACCGATACTTAAATTGAAATACCTTTTATTTTTTGTTGATTTTTAATAATAAGTTGTTGTATTGTGTATCCTAATCATAATTTAACTACCTTGCGTTGGATTCCCCCATGCATAACCCATAATCTACACTTTGTTATTTTTTTCTACTTAACATATATTAGAAATAGTATATAGCGCATGGCTAACCAAATTAGTCAACTATGCAATTTATTGAGGGAACTACTACGGAATACATTGGGAAATGTATAAGTCAAAGACTTATAGTACCAATTACAATCTTTTTCCTTTTATCCGCTGGTATGGTATCAGCACAGAACTACACCACCACTGGTCTATCCACGGATTGGAATAATGCCAAGGCTTGGACGTGTTCTGGTGGCTCTTGTGCCAACAAGCCTATCCCAGACAGAAGAGTATCTAACAGCAACATTACCATTAATCATACTATTTTTTACAACTCTAATAATCCAATTAGTCTTGATAATAAAGCTATTTTAACTATTGGCAATAACGCTAAATTAACAACCATTAGTAATATAAATATTTCAGCTGGGAGTTCTTTAACGGTTAACCAAGGGCAGATTGAAATTGGTCCTGGCGTATTAAATAATTTAGGAACTATTACATTAACAAATGCCCTAATGTTTAAAAATGGGAATATTGTCAATGATGGCCAAATAATAGTATCCAATGCCTGTGTAGAACTCATCAATGGGAACTTTGTAAACAACAATACCATTTCCGGGGTTGGGAGCGTTAAAACCCTAAACGGAAACATTAATAATTTTGGCATCTGGGGAATAGATATTATATACTTTTTCAGTAAAAACGGCAGCGGCCTTCCTGGATCACTCAGCACCTTAGAACAGGTAACTAAAATCTGTGAGTGTATATTAACTAATTGTGATATTCTTCCTGGGTATCCTCCTAATTCCAAGGTCAATGAAATTATAGGATCTGCACTAACTTCTCTGGTTTTAAACTATAATGCGAATGAAGGGTACAACGATTTAATTTACACGATCAACCCTAACAATCAGGTATTGATTGAAATTGTAATTCTTAATGAACAATTTATTAGCGTGAGTGCCTTTTTAAACACTTTTGGAATTGATCCCGATACTTATATTTCAGATGTTTTTAAAACAGAGGATGATGAACGGATAATCACTGTTTTCTTTCCTATCTCTGATTTACAAGCCTTGAATGCCAGATCGGATATTATTAATCAGGTGTACGAAGTGTCCCCTCCTATTCCCAACCAAGGGCTAATTACCAGCCAAGGAGATGCCGCCCAAAATTCAAATCTCGCGCGACTTGGTTGGAAGATTTCCGGGGTTGGTGTTAAGGTTGGTGTAATCTCGGATAGTTATGACCGTAAATCTGGCGTGCAAGAGCAAACTAGCTTAGCCGTACAAAACGATATTGATAATGGCGATCTACCTGGTGTTGAAAACGCCGTCACAGTAGTCGAAGATTTCCCATATGGCATAGCTAGCGATGAAGGTAGGGCCATGATGCAAATTGTGCATGATGTTGCCCCTGATGCAAAATTGTTCTTTAGAACAGGATTTATTTCTGAAGGCAATATGGCGGCAGGGATATCCGAACTGGTTAATCTTGGATGTGATATTATTGTTGATGACATTACCTATATGAAAGCACCGTTCTATAGGGATGGTATTATTGCAGATGCTATTAACGCTGCAACTACCAGTAGTGGCGTAAGTTACTTCAGTTCTGCTGGTAATTTTGGTTCTAGATCCTATGAATCTACCTTTAATGCATCCTCCTCGAATCCTATACGTCATGATTTTGGAGGAAATGATGTTTTACAGAACATTACCTTAGGCGTGGGCCAATATATTATTGCCCTGCAATGGGATGATGATTTTTATTCTTTGGGGTCTTCTACGGGGGCGGTCAACGACATGGACATATACCTCGCTGGTGATAACGGCACAATCCTTTATGGATTCAATAGAAATAATTTAGGAGCAGACCCTGTTGAAATAATGCCATTTACGGTAATAAATCCAACCAAAACTAATATACTAATTGAGAGAGCGGCAGGGAATGATGCTCCTCTAAAATTTAAATATGTAGTTTTTCGCGCAGGTAATGACGGTAATTTTCAAGCTATTCCTGCTACGAACGGATCTACTGTTGTTGGACATGCCAATGCAGAAGGAACTATTGCTGTAGGGGCTGTACGTTATGACAACACAGAAAGTTTTGGCGGAGTTCTTACTGCCCAACAGTCTTCCTCCCTTGGTGGCACGACAACGCAAGGCATATTAAGAAATAAACCGGATTTAATGGCTCCTACAGGGGGTGATACCTCGGTAGATTTAGGGGCGCCAGATTATGAAACCCCCCCCAATAGATTACCTAATTTCTTTGGAACTTCTGCTTCTGCCCCTCATGCAGCTGGCATAGCCGCGCTTATTATTGATGCAAAAACAAAATTTGGTGTAGATTCAGATATTAATAAAATTGACAGTCTTGGTGTTCGTAATATCTTGAAGGTTACCGCAATAGATATGGATACCCCTGGTTTTGATTTTAAGACTGGATCTGGGTTTGTTTCTGCTGATGGAGCGTTAGCCTACTTTTCCAATCCTTCGCCTAATTTGGAGAAATTTAGATTTGGGAATCCAGATTTGAACCTTAATGAACTTGGAGATGTTCCTTTTGAGCTTTTCTTGGAAGGAAACTCCTTTAACGAATCATCTGTGGTTATTTTTAGAGGAGAAGAACTGGAAACCACCTTTGTCAATACTACAACACTCAAAGCTACCATTCCTACATTTCTAGGGAACCCTCCTATCTATGTATACACTGAACCTGGACCGTTAACAAATGGATCTGATGGTGGAACTTCCCAAACCAGAACGTTTGCCGATCCTATTATCACAGATGTAATTGTACGAGCCAATACTAAAACAAGGAGATATGGGGAGGAGAATCCAACTTTTGCCTTTAGTACATTAGTAACTGTAGGTGATACAATATTACCACTGTCTGATGAAGAATTAAACCTTTTATTACCATCTATAACACTTACTACAGAGGCCACCTCCTCTGACATCGTAGGTATCTATGCCATAGAAGCCAATATTGATATTGAAAAAATTAATATTGGCTTATCAGAACTATATAATTTTATCATGGAGCCAGGGGTGTTATTTATCAATCCTATGCCCGTTACCATAAAGCCGCAAGCCATGGATACGATAACGTATGGTGGGCCTTTACCCGAAGTTACTTTTGAATATATCTTTGGAGATCCCACAGAAACAGATGTAACTGTAGATCCTTTGGTCGCCAGCACTTTCGCAGAAAACCATACAAACGCTATTTCTTTGGTCAATGGCTTTTCCTTGGTAAATGGGATTTCACTGGTTAATGGAATATCTCTTGTAAATGGGGTACCTACCCTGGTTAATGGAATATCTCTTGTAAATGGAGACCCTACCCTAGCAAATGGCTTTTCCTTGGTGAACAAAACATTTTTCGTATCCCAAAGTACCGTTGAAGATTCGAAAACCGTTTTTGAAAACGGCTTCTCTTTAGTAAAAGGCACTGGGGAAGAAAAGGTGGTGAACTTTGGAGCCGATCTTATTTCTGATCAAAAAATTGAATCAGGTAATTTCTCTGAAATCACTAATGGTATTTCCCTGGTTAATGGACTTTCATTGGTTAATGGATTTTCATTGGTGAATGGACTTCCATTGAAGAACGGAATATCATTGGTAAATGGCTTGTCTTTAGTAAATGGCTTGTCATTGGTAAATGGTTTGTCATTGGTAAACGGATCTGCATTTGTTAATCGTGATGATGGTTTACCCGATCTAAATGGTCTTTCTTTGGTTAATAGCGATAGTACCCCAATATCTAACGCCTTTAAAAATATTTTAGTTATACTTAATGGTGATGATGCTTCTAGCGAAATTCCAATTGACATAAGACCTGTTAACGTAATCACTGGAGTTGATGCTGGCACGCAGTATATTATACCTGGAGGTATTCTAGATAATAATTTTGAAATTCGATATCAACCAACCCCTCTTGAAATTTTGCCTGCTATTCTTACCGTGACTACCCTAGATGTTGATGTTGTTTATGGGGATGACCCGCAAGTAGATTTTACGGGAATTATAGATGGCTTACTATATAATGATGCGGCAGAGGAAGTTTTCCCTGTTGGACTAATCTATACTGTAGATTGTGAACCCTGTGGTGTCTCGGATATTCCGTATATTATTAAGGCAACAGCCACAAATACTTCACCTAATTATGAAATAGACTATATAGAAACCGGAGAACTAACGGTAACCAAATTTAATCTTACAATTTCAGTGGATAACGCTACCATTACCTATGGCCAGTCAGAACTGCCTACCTTCAGCGTTACAGCTAATCCAGAACCAATACCTTATGAAGAAATAATTTCTGAAATTTTAGTCGACTTGAGTTTTACCCCATCCGATGCTTGTACATCCAGTACTACAATAGACGTAATTGGAAATATGCAACCAGACAATTATAACATTACGTACGAACCTGGTATATTAACTATCAATAAAGCGGAACTTCAAATAGAGGTCTTATCTACTTTCATCACAGAAGGTAGCCCAACGCCATCAAACTTTAACATTGTGGTAAACGGCTTGGTTTGCGATGACCCTGCACCAATTATACATAGTTTTGAGATTGGAGATGGCGCCACTCAGTCTGGAAGTCTCATCGCCGGCGAATATGCTGTATCTGCAACTATTTCTGATTTAACAGGATATGAGAACTATAACATAACGCAAATCGCAGGTACACTTTATGTAAACCCATCGGTTGGCTGTAATGACAGAATTCAGGCATCAGATATATGTAAAAGTCCATATACCATAGCAGAGCGGCCAGAAATAACAACACTATTACGGTTTGAATATACAAACAATCTTACTGTTCCCATATTTATTCCAAATGGATCTAAAAACATTTTAAAAGGCAATGCTGTTTTCATAGGAACCACGCCAGAACTTTTTCTACCTGGCAAACATACCTTTGATATTTATACCGATGGCGGAAGATTGCAATGGGAAGTGATCACAGAGGGATGTACGAGTGCCTCAAAATCTTCTAACGGTTCTAATGCTAACCCTTGCAGCTCCAGTACTTCTTTAACTGCAAAAATAGCAGTTCCAGAAGAACAAGCCATAGTGGATGAATTAGTGGTTTACCCTAATCCAGTTACAGATTATGTCAACATTATAACAGGAGTTACCTCTGAATCAATAAAGATTAGTGTTTATAACGAAGTAGGACAAACCATACTAAAGCAAAATTTAGAAGGTAATAGTTCCTCTGAAATCTACCTTGATGTTTCAAAATTTAAAGCGGGCCTTTTATATATCGGTGTTGAACAAAATGGAAGTACCATCTTTTATAAAATCATTAAAAAATAAGTTAGATTAATGATGTATAGCATTAAAAAATGTGGAAAGGATCTAAAAAGAGTAACTATACGATGGAACTCAAGATCATAAATAGGGTTTTTATTTAAGTAAGTAAACATTTAACCTGTAGTATGTCAATCTTAAAATAAGGTAAATGAAATTCAACTTAGCAGAAAAATTAGCAATAGTAAAAGCAATTGATGAAGTAATCCTAGCGGATGGACATGCAAGTCAAAGTGAATTAATATTTCTTGAAAAACTGATGAACATTCTCCAATTTGATATTGATTTAATTCAGGAAGCTAGAAAAACTACTGGAAACCAAGGTTTATCTATTATCAAAGCCATGCGGGAAGATAAAAAGACAACACTTATTGTTTTACTTCAGGAAATGGCAAAAGCCGATGGTAAAGTAGATGATTCAGAAATTGATTTAATCCAGAATATTATATCGCACATTGGCGTGTACAGTGATTAATTTACTAATACAAAATACATTTAATGTTCAAAAATTCAGCTAATTAAAATGAAACCATAAAATCTTCGGCTAAAATCTTCCGCAAATAATAGACTAATTCTATTGCGTTTTCTTGGGTGAAAACCATTGGTGGCTTTATTTTCAATACATTGTGATCCGGCCCATCTGTACTCATGAGTATCCCATGTTCTTTCATTCTATTTGCCAAATAATCCGTTTGTTCTGCCAAGGGATTCATGGCAGCATCTACCAGTTCTATTCCTAAAAAGAGACCTTCTCCCCTAACATCCCCAATTATAGGAAAGTCCACGGACAGCTTTTTAAGCTCTAATTTTAGAGATTCTCCTACTTTAAGAGCATGCTCCTGAAGTTTCTCTCTTTTTACCACCCTTATTACTTCTGTCCCAATAGCACAGGATACAGGATTTCCTCCAAAGGTGTTGAAAAACTCCATCCCATTGGCAAATTTTTTCGCTACCTCTTTGGTACATATAACCGCTGCTAATGGATGCCCATTTCCTAAAGGCTTACCTATGGTTATTATATCCGGAACCACACCATGTAATTCGAATCCCCAAAAGGCTTTTCCCATCCTACCGCAACCAACTTGTACCTCATCAGAAATACAGAGTCCTCCAGCGGCCCTAACATGTTTATATGCTAATTCTAAAAATCCAATGGGCAGGTCTATCTGTCCCCCACAGCTAATGATAGGCTCTATAATAAAGCCGCCTACCTTCCTTCCTTTGGCGTGGATAAGGTCTATTTGCTTTTGGACTTCCTGGGCATACAATTCTCCTGTGTTTTTCCCCCTATATTTCCCTCTGAAAGCATCGGGAAGTGGAAATATATGAGTGTGTTCTGGGGCTCCCTTACCGCCCTTTCCATCAAATTTATAGGAACTAATGTCTATGCATATATTGGTGTTACCATGATAGCCAACTTCCGAAGCCAAAATATCCTGTTCTCCCGTAACTACTTTTACCATCCTAATAGCCAATTCATTGGCCTCACTGCCGGAATTCACAAAATGTACCACACTTAATTCGGGAGGAAGGGTCTTCAAAAGTTCCTTAGCCAGATTATTTATATTTTCGTGTAAATAACGGGTATTAGTATTAATCAAAGCCATTTGCTCCTGCCCTGCTTTAACCACATCGGGATGCTCATGACCCACATGGGCCACATTGTTCACGGTGTCCAAATACTTTCTGCCAAACTGGTCCAATAGATACTGCCCAGCACCCCGAACCATTTTAATAGGGATTTTATATTGTAAGCTTAAACTTTTACCTAAGTGTTGTTTTCTATAAGCAATGATTTCACCATTAGATATAGAAGTATTAGATCGTAATTCCTCTGATTTGAACAACAAATTTGGATCTGGACAAATGCTTTTCCATACTGCTAATTGATGATAATAAGCCACCCCAGGATAATCAATCTTATAGTTGAGCATGGACAACATCACCTGAAAATGCAAATGTGCTGCCCAATTGCCATTCTCTGGATAACTCCCTAATTCACCTATGATTTCTCCTGCTTTTAATGTATCCCCTATTTTATTTTTCAAGGCACTTGAAACCGTCAAATGACCATATAGGGTATAAAATTCTAATTTATCCTCCTTGTGTTTCAAGATGACCAAACCTCCATATTCTTTATCGCCTGCGTCATTTATAGCAGCAACTACCTCCCCTTCGAAAAGGGCTTGTACAGGAGTTAGTGCAGGTAACCAAAAATCGATTCCTAAATGTATAGTCCGACTCTCACGTCCTTTATTCCCAATTTTATCATAAGCATCTGATGTATAAATGGGTCTTGGTTCCAAATAACCTCCTGCCAATATTTTTGAGGGAACTTCGTTTTGCAACCTGTTAATCTTAAATTGAAAATAATCGAGGTCGTTAAAATCCTTTTGATGTCCAATCCAAGTACTAGAAACGCTTAAATCGATATGATGGACTTGATTAGATTTTATAGTTGGGAACAGTTTTTCCAAGGAAAAAGTTTGTTGGCTAGCCCATGCTGAAAACAGTATCTCATTTGGATGAGCGCTAAAACCACAGACGTCCCTAAAACTATAGAGGGCAAAATTGGCGTCGACCAATCTCCATTTTCGAAGCAATTCCCATGCAGGTTCTTCACTTACCAACAAATAGTGATTATCTGGCTCTTTTATTTTATTGATGGCCGATTTTGTTACAGAAATGACCAACCTCATAGCAATGGCATTGTACAAATGTTCCAATTCCAACGGAGTCAGAGAGAAGGACTCATGATATCCCTTAATAATGGGCAATGCGGCAGCTAATGGGTCATTGTGCCTCATTATGGTATAGGCACAGGCAATTGCCAAGTCATTTATAATTTGCGTATATACCGAATCTCCAAAATCTATAGCTGAAACTACTTTAGGACCAACCAGATCGTAAGAAACAATAACGTTGTTATCATTAGCATCGTTATGTACAACTGCCTTTCTCAACAGTGAATACGTAGGTTGAGCCTTCTTAAATTGATCCTGAAAATACGTTATAATTTCTTTTTCTTCTCCTTCAAACAACGCTACGTGGGCTTCTGCCCAAGCGGCTTGTGCCACATCCCAATCTAATTGTCTATGCGCTTTTGGATGATCAAACCCTTGGAGGGCTTTGGTTAATTTACCTGATTGTTCACCTAAACTGTAGCGAAGATCGTCTTGTTGCGGATTCACAGTGCTCCATACCCTTCCGATAATCCAAGAAAGTAGTCGCACCTTCCTCATTTGCCCGTTATCATCGGTAAATTCAGAGATTGCGAGTCCGTTGCAATCGTTAATCACTTTTGGGGATAGTACTCCTTCCCCGTAATCATAAACATATTGTAATAGTTTTTGTTGAAAATCCAAGTATTCGGTATGCTCATTGGGACGTGAAATTTTTAGAATATACCCTTCACCATCACTACCTTCAATTTTAAAATTGAAATCGATCTCCCCGGGAAGTGGCATTGCAGATCCCCTTATTTTATAAAGATCCAAGCATATTCGCTCCGCTTGGGCAGCTGTTATTTTAATTTTATTGTATTCCATTTCAATTTCATTCTTTAAGAATGGAAGGTTACAGCATGGCCGAATTCCATTTCATATTACAATATATCCAACAATTTTAGATCAAGTTCAAAAAATAACGCAAAGCAGGGTTTTCATTACCCTTTTTCCATGCAGCAAAAAGTTCAGTTTTATAGGGTACTCCGTCTAATTCTAAAAATTTAATCTTATAATTGAATTCATCACGGAGAGAATTGGGGACTATGGCAACACCCATACCGTTCTCTACCAACTTAAAAATAGTAGGTCCATGTATGGATTTATGGGAAATATTGGGACTAAAGCCATAATCGGCACATAAATTCTGTATTTGTTGAAAGTACATGGGACTGTTTTCGTTAGGAAAAAGAATAAAAGATTCCTCTGCAAGCTGTCCCATATTCTTAAAATTAGTCATATTAATAGGATGTTCCAGCGGCAATACTAGCGAGAAATTCTCACTGTACACCGATTTTAAAGAGATATCCGATGGTACTTTATTAGAGCGCATAAAGCCAATATCTAACTGGTCTTGTTCCAGCCCTTTTAGCTGTTCGGTATTGGTAAACTCCTCCAAATAGAAATTTATTTTTGGATGGGTTTTGCTAAACTCTTTAATAATTGGCGGTAAATAACCCTGCATAGCGGACCCTACAAAGCCAATTTTTAATTGCCCTAGGACACCATCCAATGACAATTGCCAACGCTCCATGGATTGGTCTACCTGTTGCAATATCAGATAGGCCTCTTTCGCTAATAACTTCCCTGCCCTATTGAGAGTTACCTTCCGGTTGGTCCTATTAAACACAGGGGTCCCTAACGTACCCTCTAACTGTTTTATATGCTGACTCAAGGCAGATTGTGATATAAATAATAGCTCTGCAGCTTGAGTATAGTGCAATGTGTCTACCAATACCAAGAAGTAGCGCAATGATCGTAACTCCAATTGATTAGTTTTGCTTATCATTTAAGATACAATAAGAATTGTTTCAAATTAAAAATACGATTAAATTTGAACATTGAAAATTGAAAATATATTATAATGATTACAAATAATTTATCGCCGTTAGCTATTGTTTTAAATACCCTATTTACTCCATACAAAACTAGGGTGCCAGATGTGGCAAAAGTAAATGCTGCCATGATCACTCGGGGCATTATAGAAAATGAAAGCGAAATTATAAATGATCACATTGCCTTTCGCACCTTAGGTGTCCCAAATTTGGGGATTGCTTCCTTTGAGAAGATATTTCTTCATTTCGGATATGAAAAAAGGGATTATTACTTCTTTGAAGGTAAAAATTTGAATGCGTACTGGTATGCTCCTCCGTCAGATGAGTATCCTCGTATTTTTATGAGTGAATTAAGGGTGACAGATTTATCTAAAAAAGTACAGCACATTATAAATAAATATACAAAACATATTACCTCGGACCCAGTTAATGCATTAGACCTAAATGATGCTGAGGCGGTTGGCGATTTCTTTCATAAAGCTCTATGGCAGTTACCAACCATTGAGGATTACCAAATATTGGCTGAAGAGAGCGAATATGCTGCTTGGGTAATTCACAACAGATACTACCTCAACCATTATACCATTAGTGTACATGAATTTTCTGAGGAGTTCAACACCATTGAAAAGTTCAATAGCTTTTTGGAATCGGAAGGCATCTCTTTGAACACTGCCGGGGGGAAAATAAAAACCAGTCCAGATGGCTTGTTAAAACAGAGCAGTACCATTGCAAAAATGGTAGAGGCCGATTTTTTGGGCGGGCAAAAAATGGAAATAGCTGGGAGTTATGTGGAATTTGCAGAACGATTGGCGCTACCAGAATTCAAACATCTAGAAAGAACCAAAATACAGCGCAATCATAGACGAGAAGGATTTGAATCTGCCAATGCGGACAAGATTTTTGAAAGCACCTATTCCGAACAAACCCGTAGTATGAAATAATACAACTCTCTTTTTTTACATTTATGTTTATGTAATAAGGGCCCTAAATTAAATCTTTGGGGTTTTCCTTTTATATACCTATTACTAAAAAAGGTGATTATTGGTGTATAGTTTGTTTTTGACTCCGATTTTAGTATTCAAATCAACAATTTAAGGTTCTTAATTAAATGAAATCATTACATTAGGGTACGGAAAGATAACCTAACCAACCATTTGAAATATTGATTTTGCTCTTAAAAATTCAATTGGGGAGCCCATGCCTCAAGCCTTAGAAAGAATCTTTTTATTGGCGTATTTAATAGAGGTAAGGGAATAGTTTTCTTTTTCTTATTAAAACCTGAAACCATGAATATAAAAAATAGCTTTTCTGGCTCCTATCTAAAATACCTACAGATTCTGTTTTTCTCCGTGCTTATTCTTTATTTAGGTCAGTCCCTCTTTATTCCATTATCTTTTTCCCTATTAATTGCTCTAATACTTTATCCATTTTGCAACACACTTGAAAAGAAAAAATGGCCTAAAGGCTTGGCAATTACCCTATCCATGTCACTGGTATTCTTATTGTTCTTTGGTATATTTTGTCTTTTGATCTGGCAGTTGAATTACTTAAAAAACGACATACCAATACTTGTTGAAAAAATAGAAGAAAGTTCACAGGTATGGCTAAAAGAACAGTTCGATATAGACTTTAACTTTGACACGTATTGGTTAGAAAATCTAACAGTTAGCTCAGGAAATGGCCTTGGAGCATTTATTCAAGCATTGTTCGAAAATATAGGACATTTTTTATTTTCGTTATTTATGATTCCTGTATTCACCGTTTTATTTCTTTATCATAGGAGTCAATTTGTGCAGGTATTGCGGTCCATGATATCCGAAAAATATCATTCCCGCTTACATCTTATTCTTAATGAAGTCTCCCAATCTTATTATAAATATGTTATTGGGCTTATAAAGGTGTATGTTATTGTTGGAATCCTAAACAGCATAGGTTTGCTGATATTAGGAGTGGAACATGCCATTTTGTTTGGGATGCTTAGTGCTATAATGACTATCGTTCCCTATGTGGGCATTATTATTAGTTCACTTCTACCCATTTCTATGGTATATATCACTACAGGTTCCTGGCTATATCCTTTAGGGGTAATTGCAGTTTTTTCCATAGTACAATACTTGGAGAGTAGTATTATTTTTCCAAAAGTGGTGGGCGAACAAATGAAGGTAAGCACTTGGGCAATACTAGTGGCCCTGATAGGTGGAGGTATTATATGGGGTGTTTCTGGCATGGTATTATTTATACCTTTTGTGGCCATTCTTAAAATAGTAAGCGGATATGTTGAGGAATGGAAACCACTTAATATTTTGCTGAGCCGTGGTGGTGATTCAAAAACTAATGAAATTGAATAATTGTTTGGATATGATTTTAAAGTAATCGAATTATGGAAGTTGTTATTACTTCCTATGGTATAAAAAATTAGTTTCAACTCCCAAAGAAAAAAGCCGTCATGGCTTTCGCGAGACGGCTTTTAATTTCAATATATTGAAATTTATTATTGTGGCATTACAACAGTATCGATTGCATGTATAACCCCATTAGAAGCAGCTACATCAGCCATAACGACAGTTGCAGTTCCTCCTTTAGCATCGGTCAACAAAACTTTACCATCTTTCAAGCTTAAGGTTATGGTTCCACCTTGTACAGTGGTTACCGTAAATTTCCCATTATTCTCATTGATGGCATCAATTACAGCAGCAGCCTCAAATTTCCCGGCTACCACGTGATACGTTAATACAGCTGTTAAAGTTCCTTTACTTTCTGGCTTTAACAAGCCTTCTACAGTTCCTGCCGGTAATTTTGCGAAAGCATCGTTTGTTGGCGCAAAAACAGTAAATGGACCTTCACTACTCAATGTAGCTACCAAGTCAGCTGCTTTTACCGCAGCAACTAAAGTTGTAAAGTTTTCGTTACCTGCTGCTACTCCAACTATGTTAGGAGTTTCAACGGTTTCTTCAACAACTTCCATTACCTCAGTAGAGGCCTCGTCCATTGTATCAGCTGCTTCCTTTTTTGCTTGACCACAAGAGGTAGAGATTACTCCAACAATTGCAACAGCGCTAATAATTTTCACTAGGTTCATAGTTTCTTATTTAAAGTTTCTACAAAAATACATGAACAATAAGGTAAATAGTCTTAAATATTGTTTAAAGTTTTAAAAATATTGTTAAACGTTTGTGGGATTGTTGGGGAAACGTTCTATTAACACGGATTAAGCGGCAATTATCATTTTTAAAACTTACGTCTAAATTAGAAGGACTGTTTTACCAACATTTAATTATTGTATATTTTGGGCCTATTTATTAGGCCATAAAGTACCTTTATTTACAAATTTATGCCATGAAGAATACCATTTCCCATAGGGTTGCTGATTTTTTAAAAAATTATCCTCCATTTAGCTTACTCAAGCAGCATGAAATTGAAACACTATCCGAGCAAATTTCAATAATTTATAAGGAAAAAGACACCCTTATATTTGCGGAGAACGAGGAGCCGCACTCTCATTTCTATGTGGTACATAAGGGAGCTGTTGCCTTGCGTAAAAGCCCTAAAAATGACATTGTGGATATTTGCGACGAGGGAGATATTTTTGGACTAAGACCACTTATAGCACTAGAAACTTATAAAATGGAGGCCAAAACCCATGAAGAGACTATTCTTTATGCCATTCCTATATCGATATTCAAGCCTTATGCACTAGAAAATAAAGAAGTTGGTAACTTTCTAATTGAAAGCTTTGCCTCCAATACTCGAAATCCCTATTCCAAAAGTCATAGAGGAAAACTTTTTGGAGAATTAGAAATGATGGGGGAACCTCATAATATTCAAAAACTTCATGATCTTCAACCTGTTAAATATTCTAAGAAACTTATTAGCTGTTCTGCTAGGACTACTGTGAAGACCATAGCGGAAACTATGACTAAGAAAAATGTGGGTGCAATGCTAGTGGTAAAGGACTTTTTGCCTATAGGGGTCATTACAGATAAAGATTTGAGAAATAAAGTAGTAACTGGAGCATATCCCATTACCACTACAGCATCTAAAATTATGACATCCCCAGTTATCACGTACCGAAAGAATCTTACCATCACCCAAGCCCAAATGGCCATGATGAAGAGCAATATCAGCCATCTATGTCTTACAAAAGATGGTACTTCCAACACTAAAGTTTGTGGTATACTCTCCAAACACGATGTTATGGTTGCCCTTGGAAATAATCCGGCTGTTCTTATTAAGGCGATAAAAAGAACTAAAAAATTTAAAGACATGAGGCCCATACGTGCCAGTATCATGGCATTATTGCAGGGGTATTTGGTGCAAAATATACCAATGACATTAACCTCTAAAATAATAGCGGAATTAAACGATGCCTGCATTAAACAAGTGGTTAAAATTGCCCTGACCAAAATACAGGATCCACCACCAGTGAAATTTGCATGGCTGGCCATGGGCAGTCAAGGAAGAAGTGAACAACTGTTGCATACCGACCAAGACAATGCCCTAGTATTTGAAAATGTTAAAGAAGAATTATTAGAAGAGACCAAGGCCTATTTTTTAAAATTAGCCGTAACCATTAATAAAGGCCTTAACGTCATAGGATATGAATATTGTCCCGCAGAAATGATGGCTTCCAATCCGAAATGGTGCCAAAGTCTGGGAGAATGGAAACAAACCGTTTCCCATTGGATCACTAATCCTGGAAATGATGAAGTATTGTTGTCCTCTATCTTTTTTGACTACAGCCTAGCCTACGGGAATGCCCAAATGGTGAATGAACTTTCTGAGTTTATTTTCAAAAGCGTAAGTAGCTACCCTATATTTTATGTTCATTTGGCAAGTGCGGCTCTACAAAACCCATCCCCAACCGGTTTTTTCAGACAGTTCGTTGTGGAGCAGGATGGTGCCCATAAGGATTTCTTTGATATTAAAAGACGGGCCCTTATGCCTTTGACAGATGCCGCACGAGTCCTAATTTTGTCCCACTCCGTAAAATCAATAAATAACACCTCGGAAAGATTTGAAAAGCTAGCACAGTTAGAACCTAATAATGAAGAATTGTATTTGGCCTGTTCTTATGCCTCTAAAGCCCTTTTAAAATTTAGAACTAAGCAGGGATTACTCCATAATGATTCTGGAAGGTTTATTGCACTTAAATCTTTATCCAAGGAAGAAAAAATAAAGCTTAAAAGAACATTTAAGACCATTTCAGAGCTTCAAGAACTCATTTCCCTACGTTTTAAAGTAGCTAATATATTAGGATGATAAACCTCTTTAAAAAGCATACAAGGAATTTGCCCGATTTTTGGTCCACTTACGAAAAGTCATTCGATAAGAAAATCTCCAATGATATTAAGTCGGTTCGTTTCGTAGTTTTAGATACAGAGACCACTGGTTTTGATTATGACAATGATCGTATCCTTTGTATTGGTGCCATTGGGCTTCAAAACAACACTATCACTATTAAAGATAGCTTGGAAGTGTTTGTACATCAGGAGCACTATAATATTGAAAGTGCTAAAATTCATGGTATCTTAAAAAAAGGAAAAATAGAGCGTCTCTCTGAAAAAGAGGCCCTAAAGCAATTGTTGGAATATCTAGGAAATTCTATACTTGTAGCACACCACACCAAATTTGATGTTACCATGATAAATAGGGCTTTGGAACGCCACGGACTGCCCAAGCTTAAGAATAAGGCTTTGGACACAGCCGTTCTTTATAAAAAAGCCTTACTAACGACCACCTTAATGGAGAAAAAAGAACAGTATACGTTAGACGATCTGGCTGATAAGTTTGATATTTCAAAAGAGGACAGGCACACGGCTATTGGTGATTCCTACATTACCGCCATTGCTTTTCAAAAGATTTTGAATCGAATGAAATACAAAAAAGAACCAACCTTAAAAGATTTGTTCAAATAAAAAACTCCAAGATAGATACTACCTATGCTTGGAGCTTTAACCTTATTATATCATAAATTACTCCCTTAAATAATCGAGTACATTTTTTTCGATACGAGATTGAATATCCGAGATATCTGCCTTAACAAACTTCTCCCCAGTAATATTCTCATAAAGTTCAATGTACCTATCTGATACTGTCATAATATATTCATCGGACATAACAGGGACCTTTTGTCCTTTAAGTCCTTGAAACCCCTCACTTATAAGCCATTGTCTCACAAACTCTTTTGATAGTTGCTTTTGGGACTCTTGCTTTTTTTGTCTTTCTTCATATCCATTTGCATAAAAGTAGCGGGAAGAATCTGGGGTATGAATCTCATCAATCAAAACAATTTTCCCATTCGTGGTCTTCCCAAATTCATATTTGGTATCTACCAAAATCAAACCTCTTTTAGAGGCAATTTCGGTGCCTCTTTGAAAAAGATCTCTGGTATATTTTTCCAAAATAAGATAATCTTCTTCTGAGACTATCCCTCTTTTTAAAATATCCTCTCTGGAAATATCCTCATCATGATCTCCCATTTCGGCTTTTGTAGCAGGGGTGATGATAGGTTGTGGAAACTTATCATTTTCCTGCATACCATCTGGCATGGAAACGCCGCACAAGATCCTTTTCCCTAATTTGTATTCCCTAGCCGCATGGCCCGACATATAGCCACGGATGACCATCTCTACCTTAAAGGGCTCACAGGCATAGCCTACGGCGACGTTAGGGTCTGGGGTGGCTAGTAACCAATTGGGCACAATATCGGCAGTATCTGCCATCATTTTGGTTGCAATCTGATTTAATATCTGGCCTTTAAAAGGAATACCTTTGGGCATGACCACATCAAAGGCAGAAAGCCTATCCGTGGCAACCATTGCTAAAATATCGTTCTCCAATTTGTATACTTCCCTAACCTTTCCCTTATAAACACTTTTTTGTCCTGGGAAATTAAAATCTGTGCTTGTAATGGTATTGCTCATCTACACTTAATTTTGATGCTCTATATCTTTATAGGCATCAATTACTTTTTTAACTAAACGGTGACGAATAACGTCTTTATCATCTAGATATATTATTCCTATTCCTTCTATATTTTTAAGCACTAACAAAGCCTCCTTTAAACCGGATATAATTCTTCTGGGCAAATCTATTTGTCCTGGATCCCCAGTAATAACAAATTTGGCGTTCTTTCCCATTCTGGTCAAGAACATCTTCATCTGGGCATGGGTGGTATTCTGGGCTTCATCCAAGATCACAAAAGCATTGTCTAATGTTCTTCCTCGCATAAAAGCCAAAGGTGCTATTTGTATGGTTCCGTTTTCAATATAAAGTGCTAGTTTTTCAGGGGGTATCATGTCCCGTAATGCATCATACAAGGGCTGCATATAGGGATCTAACTTCTCCTTTAAATCGCCCGGAAGAAACCCTAAATTTTCTCCGGCCTCTACTGCAGGCCTGGTTAATATTATGCGCTTTACCTGCTTTTCCTTTAGTGCCTTAACCGCTAAGGCAACACCAGTATATGTCTTTCCCGTTCCTGCTGGACCTACAGCAAAAACCATGTCGTTTTGTTTGGAGGAATCTACTATTTTTTGCTGATTCAAGGTTTGTGCCTTAATCAACCTACCGCTAACTCCATGTAAAAGAACATCGGTACTAATTTGGGATGTATTTATATCCTCCTGTCCGTTACTAGCCAGAATTCTTTCAATGACGTTCTCATCTAGCTTGTTGTACTTCGCAAAATGCGCTGTCATCTTCTTGAACCTCCTATCAAACTCCTCCAAAAGATCTTCGTCCCCGTACACTTTTACCTTACTGCCCCTAGCAACTATCTTTAATTTGGGAAAGTATTTTTTAAGTAATTCAATGTTCTCATTCTGCTGTCCAAAAAATTCTCTTGGACTAATTTCCGTAAGTTCAATTATAAGTTCGTTCAAAGAATGTGGATTTAAAAGTTCATGTCCGTAAAGAAAATTTCCGTTGGCTATTTTTTTGTGTAATTTTGTTTAACAAACTTAAGTAAAAAATCAGTTTGCATTCCTAAAAACATATCAACAGTGCTACATGGCAATCATTACGTTAACAACTGATTTTGGATACAAAGATCATTTTATTGGGGCGATTAAGGGCACTATCTATAGTGAACTTAATGATGCCCAGATTGTTGATATTTCGCACTCCATAAGTCCGTTCAACATACAGGAATGCGCTTATATTCTTAAAAATTCCTATAAGACTTTTCCAAAAGGAACCATACATATTGTTGGTATCGATTCGGAAAAAACACCAGAAAATCAGCATATTGCGGTTTATGTAGATGGCCATTACTTTATTGTAGCTAACAACGGGGTCCTTGGATTAATCATCTCAGAGGTACTCCCAGATAAAATTGTGGAGATCAATCTACCAGATACTGGCCAGACCCCATTTCCGGTTATGGATGTATTTGTTAAGGTAGCATGCCACATTGTCCGCGGAGGAACTCTAGAGGTTGTTGGTAAATCATTTGATCAACTGAAGGATCTCAAAGAATTTACTCCTATTGTTTCGGATAATTTCAAGTCTATCACTGGTCATGTGATTTACATTGACAATTATGGGAACGTAGTTTCCAACATTCAAAAAAGTCTCTTCGAGGCCTACCGCAATGGCCGGAAATTTGAATTGAAGGCCAGGAACAAAAAAATAACGGAGATTCACAAAAAATTTAGCGATATCATAAACTTTGATCTGGATAAAAATCAAAGAAAAGGTCCTGGGGATCTCTTGGCTCTTTTCAATTCTTCCGAATATATTGAACTAGCCATTTATAAAAGTGATCTCAATACGGTTGGAGGCGCTTCTACCCTACTTGGACTTGACTACCGGGATACCATTACCATAAACTTTATTTAAATGTTCGTACGAATAGTAAAATTGACCTTTAAAAAAGAAAATATCGCTAGTTTTGAGCAAATTTTTGAAGGATCCAAGAACAGGATAAGAAAAGCTGAAGGGTGTACCTTTCTAGAATTATTGCAGGACAAGGAAAACCCACATATCTTTTTCACCTATAGCTTATGGCAATCGGAAGAAAATTTAGATAATTATAGGAATTCCGAGCTCTTCAAAACTATTTGGGGAGAAACAAAAAAATTATTCGCTGTAAGGGCAGAAGCTTGGAGTGTGGATAAGAAAATAACATTAAACTGATTATAACGGTATGTTAGCCATTTACAAAAGGGAGATACAAGCGTTTTTTACATCGCCAATAGGCTATTTGGTCATCGGACTTTTTTTAGTCTTAATGGGCCTGTTCCTATGGGTATTTAAAGGGCCTTTCAATATTTTTGAATACGGGTTTGCCGATTTGGATAAATTTTTTCTACTTGCCCCTTGGGTATTCCTTTTTCTAATCCCTGCAATTACCATGAGAAGCTTTTCGGAGGAAATTAAGTTGGGCACCTTAGAACTACTTTTCATTAAACCTATTGCTGTTTCACATACGGTACTCGGAAAATTCTTAGGCACGCTTACTCTAGCCGTTATTGCCATTATTCCAACATTCTTATATGTATACTGTGTGTCCCAATTAGGCACCACAGTTGGTAACTTGGATATGGGTGTTGTTTTTGGTTCCTATTTTGGCCTGTTATTTTTAATTGGAAGTTTTATCGCTATTGGCTTGTTTACCTCTACCCTAACCGAAAATCAAATAGTAGCTTTCATTTTAGGCATTGTGCTTTGCTTTTCCCTTTATTATGGTTTTGAAGGTATGGCATCAGTGGTGCCAGACGGAGAGATATCCGTATTCCTTGAAAATTTAGGGATGAAGGCCCATTTTACAAACATTTCCAAAGGCGTTTTAGATACGAGGGATTTTATTTACTTCCTAAGCATCTGTTTATTTTTCCTATACCTAACCGTAGTGCAACTAAAAAACCGAAATAGATAATGCAGAAATCTTTTTTATCTATAAGCAAAGCAATTTTGGCTTTAGTAATCATCAACGTAGTAGGCCATTATTTTTATACCCGTTTCGACCTTACCGAGGACAAGAGATATACCTTATCCCAACCAGCCATCATTTCCGTTCAAGATTTTCAATATCCCGTAATCATTGATGTGCTCTTGGATGGAAATTTACCTCCCGAATTCATAAAACTCAAAGGGGAAACCCAACAGCTTTTAGAAGAGTTTGCTTCAGAAAATAAGAATATAAAATTCAATTTTGTTAATCCCCTAGAAGAGGAAGGTGGATCTGAAAACGTCATTGCCGAACTGAGGCAGTTGGGATTAACCCCTGCTAACGTTACTCTGGAGGAAAACGGTAAAATGTCCCAGGAAATAGTATTCCCGTGGGCGATGGTTAATTATAACGATAAAACTATAAAAGTTTCTCTTTTAAAAAACAAATTGGGGGCTAATACAGAAGATCGCGTAAACAATTCCGTTCAACATTTGGAATATGCCTTTGCTGATGCTTTTGTTAAACTTACTATTAAGGAAAAGAAAAGGGTTGCCATAATCAAAGGAAATGGAGAATTAGAGGATATTTATATTGCAGACTACCTAACCACCATTCGCGACTACTACAATATTGGCGCCATCACCTTGGATTCTGTTGCCACCAACCCACAAAAGGTATTGGACCAATTAAAAAGCTTCGATTTGGCTATTATTGCCAAACCAACCCAAGCATTCACAGATGCCGAAAAGTATGTTATGGATCAGTACATTGTTAATGGCGGGAAATCTATGTGGTTGATCGATGGGGTGGCCATGGAATTGGATAGTCTTTTTAACGAAAATGGCACCGCTTTTGCCCTTGAGCGAAATTTAAACCTCAACGACTTTTTCTTCAAGTACGGAGTCCGTATTAATCCTGTATTGATTAATGATCTATACTTCACCCAAATTGTCCTCGCTTCAGGCGAGGGTAATAATTCTGAATACAACCCAGTACCATGGTACTATAATCCCATGGTTTTTTCTAGGAATAACCACCCTATAAACACCAACTTGGAGGCTGTTAGATTCCAGTTTGCCAATAGTATGGATACCTTGCCCAACGCAAACAAAAAGACTATTTTATATTGGAGTTCTCCCCTATCCAAAACAGAGGGAATACCAAGGGAAATAAATCTCAACACCATTAATACCCCACCGCTAAAGGAAAGTTACAACAACGGGAATCAGCCTATGGCTGTCTTGATAGAAGGAGAATTTACATCTGCCTTTTTAAATAGGGTAAAGCCAATATCACTGAAAGGTGCTATGGAAAAAGGAGGGGCAAACAAAATGCTAGTCATTGCAGATGGAGACCTCATCAAAAACCAAGTTCGAAATGGTAGACCCTTGGAACTGGGCTACGACAAATGGACCAATAACTATTTTGGAAATAAAGAATTCTTGGTGAATAGTATCAATTACCTTTTGGAGGATAATGGACTTATAAACATTAGAAATAAGAAGGTGGCAATTCCCTTTTTAGACGAGAAAAAAATTATGGAAGAAAAAAGTAAGTGGCAATATATAAACATTGGGCTTCCCGTAGTTTTAATCGTCCTTTTTGGATGGCTTTTTAACGCCTTTAGAAAGAAAAAATACGGTGCTTAAGTGTTAATAAGTTTGTTTTCTTCGAAGGCACAATTAAAATACCTTTACATAAACTATTTTTAACCCAAAATTCTGGATTGGTAGCTATATTTTTCCTAAAAATGTATATTTTCGGGGGGATCTTATCAAGATAGAGTTTCGACAATAAAATAATATAACTAATGAAATTTATAGTATCCAGTACGTATTTACTAAAACAATTGCAGGTTTTGGGAGGGATTATTAATAATAGTAATACACTTCCTATATTGGATAATTTTTTGTTCGATCTTGATCAAACTAAGCTTACCGTTTCCGCCTCTGATTTGGAAACTACTATGAGTTCTGTTTTGAATGTAGACTCTGATAGTGTTGGAACTATTGCCGTTCCTGCAAAGCTTTTGTTGGAAACTTTAAAGACATTTCCAGAACAGCCTTTGACTTTTGTTGTTGAAGACAATAATACCGTGGAGATCAGCTCCAATCACGGTAAATATGCTTTAGCTTATGCCGATGGGGCAGAATTCCCAAAAGCTGTAGAACTATCCAATCCTAGTTCTACCACCATTATTGGAGATATATTGGCTACTGCCATTAATAAAACAATTTTCGCTGCAGGAAATGATGATCTACGACCCGTAATGAGTGGGGTGTTTTTTCAATTCTCACCAGAGAATCTAACTTTCGTTGCTACAGATGCCCATAAATTGGTAAAATATCAGCGTACAGACGTTTCTGCATCTCAAGTTGCGGAATTCATCATGCCTAAAAAACCATTGAACCTTCTGAAGGGGATATTGGCTGGTAGCGAGACAGATGTTACCATAGAATACAATGACAGTAACGCTAAATTTTCCTTTGACCAAACAGAACTAATCTGTAGATTGATAGATGGCAAATACCCAAATTACGATGCGGTGATTCCCAAGGAAAACCCAAATAAGTTGAGCATCTCACGAAATCAGTTCTTGAGCTCCGTTAGAAGGGTTTCTATTTTCTCAAACAAAACCACCCACCAAATACGTTTAAAGATTGCAGGCGCTGAATTAAATATATCTGCAGAAGATATAGATTACAGCAACAAAGCAGAAGAACGTTTAACATGTTCATATGCAGGCGATGATATGCAAATAGGATTCAACTCCCGTTTTTTGGTAGAAATGCTCAACAATTTAACATCTGATGATGTTTCCCTTGAAATGAGTCTTCCAAATCGCGCCGGAATATTAACCCCAGTAGATGGCTTGGACGAGGGAGAGCATGTAACTATGTTGGTCATGCCGGTTATGTTAAATAGCTAGTTCCAAAATTTATAGAATAAAAAAAGCCACATTAAAAAATGTGGCTTTTTTTTTATTTAACGATTAGGCTAAACGAATTTAAAACTCAAGGGATAGTAGGGCATCTCTCCGTTATTTGCTCTAATAGCATTTATAATTGGAAAAACAAATCCAATAATCCCAACTGCTAAAAAGCCTAAGAGCCCTAGACCAAAAAATAATATTAAAGGTATACTGATAAGAATATAAAGAAAAAGGCTTATTTGAAAGTTAATAATAGCCTTTCCGTGTTCATCCATATTCATGATCTTATCTTTTTGTGTAAGCCATAATATCAAGGGTACAATAAAACCCCCAAAGCCTGTAACCAAATCCAATAATTGGGTCAAATGGGTGATTACTAAAAGTTGTCTGTTTTCTGCTTGCATGATTTGATTTTTTATGATTGATGTACTAATATGACGTATTTCAAGATCAAATGTTACAATGGAATACACTAAAGTTCAAAAGATGCGACTTCTATAGCTTTTTGCGAAGCTTCTCTAGGGTATCTTTATCCTTTTCAATCCCTAGCTTTAACTTTTGAATTTTACCCTTTAGCTTTTTTATATCATTGGGTGATAAATTTCCTTTTCTTTCCCCTTTGAATAATTTCTCCTCCAACTTTACAATCTTTTTTCCGTTGTTGGAAATCGACTTTTCTAAAGAAGTGATGGTGCTTTCTAGTTTTTTAAGTTTCTTCTTTTCCTGGTCGGTCTTTTTTTTCTCTTTTTCAACTTTTTCCCTTTCCTTTTGTGCCTTGGTCTCTTTTCGTTCTGCTTTCTCCACTTTCTTTTTCACTTCTTCAAATTCCTTGGCCTCTTGTTCCATTTTGGCAACATTGTCCATTGGTGTTTTGGTTTCCTGACCATAGCTGTTGCTTAAGGATGCTGCACAACTTATTAAAAGTATTAATATGAATCGTTTCATGAGCGTTAGCCGTAATAGTGTTAGTCTCTTGTTAAGGTTCAAAATACAACCCTTTCTTATTACGAAAGAAAAGGAATTATTCAATGCTTAAAGGTATACAGACAATCTGACCTAGAAGCTCCTTATAGTTCCAATTTTCCGTATTTTTGCTTAAAATTAGAGTTATGATTCCGAATGATACTATAATAGCATTAGCAACAGCCTCAGGAGCAGGAGCCATAGCGGTGATCCGAGTATCTGGGAAGGATGCCATTGCTATTACAGCTCCTTTGTTCCGATCTATAAGGGGAAAGGATTTGGCCAAGCAAAAAAGCCATACAGTGCATTTGGGACATATCATGGATGGGGAACGAACCATAGATGAAGTATTGGCAACCATTTTTAACGGTCCAAATTCATATACGGGAGAACACGTTATTGAGATATCGTGTCATGGTTCACCTTATATACAACAACAAATTATTCAGTTGTTCCTAAGAAATGGCTGTAGAACGGCAAATGCTGGTGAATTCACCTTACGTGCCTTTTTGAATGGAAAGTTAGATCTAAGTCAGGCTGAAGCTGTTGCAGATCTTATAGCCTCGGACAATGAGGCAAGCCATCAGATTGCAATGCAACAAATGCGAGGTGGCTTCAGCAATGAAATTAAACGACTTAGGGACGAGCTACTCAACTTTGCCTCATTGATTGAATTGGAGCTCGATTTTGCAGAGGAAGATGTTGAATTCGCTGATAGGAATCAGTTCAAGGCTTTAGTGGACCGTATCCGCGAAGTACTTAAAAGACTCATTGATAGTTTTGCGGTTGGGAATGTTATCAAAAATGGAATTCCTGTAGCAATTGTAGGGGAACCCAATGTAGGTAAGTCCACCTTATTAAATGCGCTTTTGAACGAAGATAGAGCTATTGTTAGTGAGATTGCAGGTACTACAAGGGATACCATCGAAGATGAAATTTCTATTGGGGGTATGGGTTTTCGTTTTATAGATACCGCAGGTATACGTGAAACTATAGATGTAGTAGAGAGCATCGGAATAAAAAAGACCTTTGAAAAAATTGAACAGGCTCAAGTAGTCATATATTTGGTAGACGGGATACAATTGATGGAGAATGATGAACGATTGCCTATAGTGAAAACAGAACTGGAAAAGATCCGCAACAAGCATCCCCAAAAACCGCTACTTTTCATTATAAATAAAGCAGATCGATTGACAGAATTACAACAAGCCAGTATTGCTCAAGAATTACCTTCTGCCCTATTCCTTTCTGCAAAAACGGGAACTGGAATAGAAAAACTAACCTCTGAACTTTTAAATTTTGTAAATACCGGAGCTTTAAAAAATAATGAGACCATAGTAACCAATACTAGGCATTATAATTCCCTTTTAAAAGCTTTGGAAGACATTGAGAAGGTTAAGGAAGGTATTGATTTGGGGATTTCTGGAGATCTTATGGCCATAGATATCCGACAAGCCCTCTATCATTTTGGCGAAATTACGGGTGAAATTACTTCAGATGATCTATTGGGAAACATTTTTGCTAATTTCTGTATCGGAAAGTAAACGTACTCAAACTCTCCCAATATATGGTTACGCTCCTGATGTGGTCTTACCTTTTATGACATTTGTAAATTTAACTCGTAATGCACTCCTCTTCCAGCTCCTATTGGCTTTAAACATTGTTTTTCTACCATATCCTGTAAATCGCGTGTAGCTGTAGCCTTGGAAGTTTTAGTTATAGATAAATATTTTTTTGCCGTCATCCCCCCTTTGAATCCTTCAAAACCATACTCCAACATTTTTGTAATTACCTTTATTTGCCGTTCATTTAATTGCAGCTTAAACTTGTCTAAAAATTTAGCCTTTTCCAGAGTGAACCTTATAATAGTCTTCGCATGTTTTTGAGCATTCAATATAGTTTGAGAGAAGTAATAGATCCAATCAGTAATTTCCGATGTACGTTGAGCCTTTATAAGAGCATTGTAATAGGCAGCTTTATCATTTTCAATTGAAGTTGATATACTCAGGATTAGAGTACGCTCTAATGATTCTGAGAGACATTTTTCGGCAATAGCACGACCTATACGTCCGTTACCGTCTTCAAATGGATGTAATGACTCAAAATACAAATGTGCTATTGCTGTTTTAATTAAACTCTCTTTAATAGTATTGGAATTCATTTCGTAGGAATTGTACCAATTTACAAACTGGTTCATTTCTCCTGGAATTTTATTAGATGGGGGAGCTTCGTAATGAACAATTTCCTTACCTATGCTGCCCGAAATAATAACCATTGGTTCAGTTCCTGTTCTATAGGATCCACCTTTTATATATTGGGCATTGGAAAATAGAATTTGGTGCCAGCCTATAATTAAGTTTTCTGATAGTGCCGTTGAATAATCTTCACGGACTTCTACCATAAGCTCGGCAATACCTTTAGCCTTAATATCTCTTATGTTAGTTGATATGGAATGTATCCCCAAACGTTTTTGTATTGAGGACATCACATCTTGACGACTATGATACTCGCCTTCAATTTCAGAGGTCTTTATTGCCTCACTAATCATAAATTGAAGAATAGTTTCCTGTTGAAATTCTTTGGTCAAGCCCTCAATCATACCTTTTACTTCGCCTGTTTCTAAAGCAAATTCCATAACGATGTCATCAATTTTTGAAGCATCGTATGTAAATTTAGGCCAGTTTTTATGCTGCCAATTATATTGCATGAGCCAATTATATGTTATTATTGGCTCAAATATAACAATAAAATGAGCCGATTATCTATTTTAATCGGCTCAAAGGATTATAATCTATTGCATTCAAATGGAAAATTATATTTTTATTCTAAATTAAAGGGTTGATTAAATACTATTTAATCACAATTATGGCCATCTGGACCAATGCTAATTTCCTTGAACTTCCAGCAACCTATTGTACCTCATATCTTCATAACACCAGTAAACATAATGAAACTTTAATCTGGTATACAATACTTATGGATATTGAATAACCAATGTGAGATTGTCTGTTCCGGATTGTTAATGTTTTGAAATCAAAATTAATCTAACAAATCATATTAATAATATGATAACGAATAGTTAAAAAGTAAAACCTTAGAAAATTAAAGGTTTTACTTTAGTTAGATTATAGAAATAATTCTATATTCACTAAAACTTTTAATTTTGAAGGATCAGTGTATAAAGTATTTATTCAGCTTATTATTTTTTGTCATTTCGTTTAAATCAATTAGCCAGGTTTCGGATACATTCCCTAAAAATCAAAGAAAGGAAATGATCTTTACTTTTCCTGAGCAAGAAATCTATAAATGTGTAAATGACTATTTACCTAAATTTTCATTAGCAAGTTTAGATGGAGGTATTATTGATTCTGAAATTTTAAAAGGAAAACCAACAGTAATCAATTTATGGTTCACTAATTGTGCCCCTTGTATAGTAGAAATCCCCGTTCTAAACGAAATAAAGAGGGAATATAGCAGTGAGGTCAATTTTGTTGCAATAACTTTTCAAGAACCTCATGTTGTAAAATCTTTTCTAAAATCAATAAAATTTGATTTTTTTCATCTTGTAAACTCAAAAGCGTACTTAGAAACGTTTGGTTTTTTTGGTTATCCTAAAACAATCATCTTGGACCAAGATCTCAAGGTTATGAAAATTGAAAAAGGGTTCGCAACATACCAAAATACAAAGGTTGAAAATGAAATTGAGTTTAAAAGAAGAATATCATCCCATTTGAATGAACTGTTGCTAACTTCTAGAAATTAAGTAGGCCTAAATCATTTTGAGATATTTGCCAGCTTATAGCTATTAAACAAATTTCTTTCGCGAAGAGTAGACATAAACTTGGGTGTCTATAAATTGTCCTAGGCAAAATTAATTTTAATAATAACATAATGAAAAAGTTATCTAATGTAAATTTTGGTGTGAATGAAATTCTCCAAAGAAATCAAATGAAAAGTATTATTGGAGGTGACGGATTTGATTGTGTCCCCGTCGCATATGCTTGTGACGATGCACACCCAACTAGTCACACTGGTTTTGTAGAGTGTATGTTTTATCGAGGTTGTCTATAATAAATTGATAACTATTACAATTAATGATAACAATGCCCGTATTTTAGAATATGGGCATTCTAAAAACGAACACGATGAAAAATCTACTTATTATACTTACGTTTTTATTATTTAATGCAGTCCAATCACAGTTTTCAAAGGGTAAAATCACCTACAGGGCAACTTTGGAAGATAATGGTTCTTTAGAAAACATTGAATCTACAGGCTTTTCTAAAAAAATAATACCTAATCAACCTTCTGATCAACCTATAATATTTCATTTGTTTGTTAAGGGTGATTCTGGATTATACCAAGCTGAATACGATTTAGAAACAAAACGAAAATTAGGATTTAAACAAAATAATACTGCTCTTGTAGCAGGGCATGATAGAATCTATTATAATAATCTAGAAACCAAAGAAAATTATTATCAAAGCTTTTGGACTAAGGATGTGCTGGTAAACGTAGAAAACCATAAATGGAATATAACCAAAGAAACTAAAAAAATCGGGGATTATATATGTTATAAGGCAACAACAACTGTACAAGCAGATCAGATAATTACCTTTAATTATTTAAAACCCGTAATTGCATGGTTTACACCAGAGATACCTATTTCATTCGGGATTCAATCCTTTGACGGATTACCAGGTTTAATCATGGAATTAATTACAGACCAAGAAAATGGAAAAATAACCTACACAGTATCCAATATTGAATTGAATCCTAAAGAAGAAATTTTAATAAACAAACCAGTTGGCATAAATTTCATGTCGGAGACAGAATATAAGGAGCATATTGATAAACTAAACGCTAATAGATTTTAGGTTTCATAATTGAAAAATTTAAACCTTTTTTACTTAAGTTTAAGAATATTCTGAATATCAATAAACAGGCTACCCAAAAAGCTTTATACCCTTATCAAGAGTGTGGAAATTTATGAATATGAAGGATAAAAAAAATTAAAACTTTCCTGAAATGGGACGGCTATTTATTAAATAAAAAATTTCATCTTGTTGTCAATTTAAGGAAATTAAATTCTGCTAATTTCCTTGGATTTTCTAGGACTTATTGTACCTCCTATCGTCAGAGAACCAAGTAAAAGATTGCATCCTTAATCCCGTATCGGCAAATGATAAAACAGAAATTGAATAACACTAATTTCCCTGGACTTCCTTGGACTTATTGTACCTCATATTGCCTTACCAATCTGTTCGCAAGAAGCATGCATCAACTACCCAGTCTGACCTTAATAGGGCAGTTTAAAAGCGCTCGGAATAAATGTGTGCAACTCCTTATTATATTTTGGGCGTCAACACACACGCTAAGAAGGACAAAAACCATTGTCTCGAGATTTAATCCTACAGAAAGTTTTCATATATTAGTCCGGCAAGAATCCAAGAGTTATGCGCAATTAAAAAAATTATTGAGGTGTTTTTAGAGTTTTATGCACTTCCATTTTATAACTCACTCCTATTGGAATTTCTAACACACCTAATTCAACATCATGGGCTGTATAGGCAGTAATTTTATCAATATTAACAATATATGACCTATGGGTTCTGAGGAAGTTTTCTGGCAATTTTTGTTGAAAATGACTGATTTTATCCTTCGTCACAATGGATGCTTCTTTGGTATGTATTTGTATATAGTCCTTTAAACTTTCAGCATAAATAATTTCTTTGAACAAAATTTTATAATGTTTCTTATTTGCATTGACATATATAAAATCCGGATTTTGGTCTTTATCAGAAATATCAACCTTGGTTTTATAATTGTTCTCAAGTGTTTTAAAGTACTTATTAATCGCTTTAAAAAAACGATCAAAAGAAATAGGTTTTAGTAAATAATCAACCACTTCCAATTCATAACTTTCAATTGCATATTCTCTATATGCTGTAGTAAATATCACTTTGGGGGGATTACTCAATGATTTTAAAAATTCTATTCCTGTTAACAATGGCATTTGAATATCTAAAAACAACAAATCTACCTGCTTAGATTTTAATTGCTCAAACCCAGCCAATACATTACTACATGTCGCAATTACTTCCAAATTTGGAATTTTAGCAATATATGCCTCAATCAACGCTATTGCCAGCGGCTCATCATCAATAATAATACAGCGTACTTTCATTTATTTATTTTAATGTCTACCAATTTAAGTCGTTAAATTTATTTGAAGTTTTACCTCAAATGATATTTTATCTTCAATTATATTTAATGAATGTTTTTCAGGATAGATTAACTTCAGTTGACTTTTAGTATTAACGAGTCCTATGCCATTTTTGAAGTTCGTATTATCCTTTTGAACTTGTACCGGTTTTGTATTATATATAGAAAATAACAATTGTTCATTTTTAGCATTGATTTCTATTTTTATTTTTGGAATATCAACAGTTCCGCTAGCTCCATGTTTAAAGGCATTTTCAATAAATGAAACTAAAATTAGAGGGGCTATTTGGGTTTGAGAATTATCGATATCCTTATTAAAAACCAACTCTAATCCATTTCCATACCTCAACTGTTCTAAATCTATATAATTTTGAATCAATTGTATTTCTTCGGAAATTGAAACAGTTTTATCATTGCATTTATACAGCATATAATCTAGCATTTCTGAGAGTTTCAAAACAGTTTCAGAAGCTTTGTCAGATTTCTGAAGTGTTAATACATATAAATTATTCAGAGTGTTGAACAAAAAATGAGGATGAATCTGAGCCCTCATAAAGTTCAATTCTGCAATTACTTTTTCTTTTTCCAATAATTGCCTTCTGCTTTTTTCTTCGAATCTTTCTTTTAAAAGTTTAATACTAACAACAAGAAATACAGGTAAATATACTTGATAAAAAAACTCTCTATAGAGCCTTTTAACGTTCATTGCAATTTCCAAAAAAGATTCTTGCATGAATGGTGGTTCTCGATAAAGCCCCTCAATTACATAAATTACTAAAACACGTGCTAAAATGGAGAAGACGTAGGTTCCAATTAAAAACAAAATTCCGAAGAGTATGTATTTTTTCTTGTATAAGAAAGTTGGATTTAAAAAATAAATAATATAATAAGAAGCTACTATTTGAGGAAGTAATAAAATAGCATTACGACTAAAAGATTTATATATCGAGCCATAACTACCTTGCATTGCCAGTGTATAAAAAACCAATAACGTTATCCAAAACAAAACATGACTCAGCCATCGTTTTTGTAGAATATTATTGATTAATTGCATTAGAGAGTTATCCATTATAGCATTATAATTTTCCTCAATAATACACAATAACCAATATCTTAAATCATATTAAGACGAATCTTCATTTATTACATCCTAATGATTATAATCTACTGCCCTATTAAAAAGATCATGAGCTAGTAATTATGGGTACTCATTTATGTCTTATTCGTCGATGTTATTAAATGAGTATTGTACTAATGCGGACTTTTGACCAAACGAAACAAATTATTAAAAATTAAAATTATGAATATTAAAACAATAACCTTTATTATCATTATGATAAATTGTTTATATAACTACTCGTTTGCCCAAAACAATATTGCTCAACCTAAACAAAGCCAAGAGCATAAAAACAGCTTAATCTACGTATGTAAGCCTTGTGATTTATCCTGTGATAAACTCTCTTTTACAGAATCGGGGATTTGTCCTCATTGCAATATGGAACTCATTAAAAAGAGCGATTTGATTTCCGAAAAAGAACTAATCCTAAATGAAATCAATATTCAAAGTGGTTCCGGAGCATTTCTTATTGAAGGAGGTATCGGAAATGAAGATAAAAAAATAAAAGTATTTTACCATAAGCCTAAAAATTTTAGGACAACATCTAGAGTTTTGATAGTTGTTCCCGGATCTGGTAGAAATGCAGATAGTTATAGAGATGCCTGGGTAGAGGAATCTGAAAAGTATGGAGCACTAATTCTTTCCCCTATGTACAAAGAAGTGGAATACGATTATGGAGCATATCATATGGGAAATCTGATTTATAATTTAAATCTAGAAAGTAGTGCCAAGTATGATCAAAATTCAAACAAAGTCTTTTTAGACGAAGAATTGTTTTCTTTTGAAATAAACTCAAATAGAAACGAATGGATTTACAATGACTTTGATAGAATATTTGATAATGTTGTTAAAGCTCTTGGCTCAACACAAACGGAATATGATATTTTTGGGCATTCAGCAGGGGGGCAAATACTACATCGTTTAGCTATTTTTCAACCAAATTCCAAAGCAAATAAAATATTAGCTTCAAATTCAGGGTCATATACCTTACCAGATTTTAACAATGAACTTCCATTTGGTATAGAGAATACTGTTTTAACAAAAGAAAATATCGAGACTTCTTTTAAAAAGAATTTAGTACTCTTTATTGGCGAATTGGATAATGAAAATGAACAAGGCGGCCTTATGTTGCGTTCACCGTCTGTAGATAAACAAGGTACACACCGTTTGGAAAGAGGTAAATACTTTTTTAATAAATCTAAAGACATCGCCGAAGAACTGGGATATGAATTCAATTGGAAAATTATTGTTGTTCAAAAAGTTGGGCATAACCATAGAAAAATGGGAAATGCTGCGGGAGAATATTTATATGGAAAAGATAAATAAAAGTGTATAACATCGGTTACCGGCAAATAGCGGGCATTCGGTTGAAAAGTGCTGTTTTAGACACCAGGTAACAAACAACAAAGCCTACAATCCCGATAGCTATTGGGAGTGTCCCTAGTCCACGCTACTTGCCTTAACCAAACCGTTATGTTTAATTTGCAAATAACGATTCGTCCTTAAAAATGCACTATACGGAAGGAAAGAATTTAGAAAGTAACAAAAGAAATTAAAATTTGTACTCACATACAAACCCAACCAAATGAATAAAACATTCAAGATTTTAAAGAAAGTCTTTTTCACTGTGATCTTAATTTTAATAATTTTTACCGTTTCCGGATACACCTATTTATATATTCTTCCTAAAGGCCCAGAACTAACTGAAGTAACAACTTTAAAAAAAGAAACTGATTCTTTTGTTATGAATGCATATGATGATAGCGAAAGAAAATCTATTAAAGTTTGGACATACAAACCTGAAAATTGGAAAAATGAAGATAAGATCCTTTTCGTAATGCATGGAGGTGGTAGAAATGCAGATGATTATTTAGACGCTTGGAAAGATATTGCTGATAACAACAACATTTTAATAGTAGCTCCTGAGTTCGAAAATAAATATTCGAACTATACTACCAACGACTATCAAGAAGGAAATCTATTTACATTTTTTGGTTCTAAAAATCCAAAAGAAGAATGGGCATATTCTGTAATTGAAAACATATTCGATTACATCAAGAAAAACAATAAAATCACTAATGAAACATATGATATTTTTGGTCATTCAGCAGGCGGCCAGTTTGTCCATCGAATGGTCATGCTTATGCCAGAAGCAAGAATTAAAACCGCAATAGCAGCTAATGCCGGGTTCTACACTTTTCCGGATGAAGATTTGAAATATCCTTATGGATCAAAAAACACTCCCATTACAGATAATTCAATCAAAAAATCTTTTAAAAAACAATTGATCATTTTATTAGGCGAGAATGATAATGATCCAAAATTAGGTACTTTTCGAGAAACCAAGCTTGCTATGAAACAAGGAGCACATAGATTAAAAAGAGGATCTAATTTTTATCAAAAATCAAGTGAATTAGCTACAGAAACATCCTCGATTTTTAATTGGGAAATTGATACAATTGAAAAGGTTGGTCACAATTACAGAAAAATGTCTTCTCAAGCAGTGAAGTACATTACAAACTAAAACCTAACATCGGTTAAGAGCAAATAGCGGGCATTCTGGTGAAAAGCACTATTTTAGACTCCAAGTAACAAACAACAAAGCCTACAATCCCGATAACTATCTGGACGTGTCCCTACTCTACCCTACTTGCTGCGTTTTTAATTACGAGGATGATTTTAAATTTTATTCACTCTGATAATTTGCTAATTAATTATAATCTTTCATCTTGGAGTCAATCTAAGGAAATTAAATACTGCTTATTTCCGTGAAGTTTCCGGGACTTATTGTACCTCATATCCCCTTACCACCAGTAAGAACAGTAAATCTTTAATCCTGTATCGGAAAATGAACTCCAAAAACAACAGGTAACAATCATTGCAAAGTTTAAAAATTTCAAGATATCCAAATCAACGATTCCGCAAATCTGTACCAATTGCCATTATCATCCTTTTTGCAAACGATCAGTTCCAATGAAGAATTAGAGCCTAAAAAGAAGGCACATATATTAGATTGAATATTAAAAACAGGGACCGAAATTTGCCTTACATTCTTATCATTTGATACCGTAATATTATCGTCTAAATCTTCGGTTCTCCAATTATGCATTTTGTTCCCCATTGAAGCCATATTATTTAAATCTTCTTTCGTTAAAAAATCATCTACAGATAACTCCAAAGATTTCGCAAGTTCATCTACCAAACTATCTCTTTTATGACCGCTCAAAGTTGGATCGCTATCTATTTCTTTAAACCTCTGAAGGTTTGATTTATAAAATGAACTAGAAGGACTGTAACTTATTAGAATATTTTTTGATAAATTTCTCAGGAAAACTTTATTGTAAGTTTTATCGGTATAGGATTTTTTATAAATTATGAAAGTGTTTTCAGATGAATTATAAATAGAATTAATGACATTATAAATCTCTTTATCTTGAATAGATTCCAATTTATAAGCATTGCAAGAATAGAAAATAGAAACTCCACAACAAATAATAAATAATTTTTTCATAATTTATCTACATTTAGAACTTTTTGAATCTGCAGTAGCACTAGTATTTGCATCACCTTCAGCCTTTTGTGCTAAATCTATTCTTGTTTTATCATCACTACTTAAACCACTAGCCAAAGTTGTATTTATTAGATCCCCAGACCAAGCCATGTCTTGATAATATTGAAAAGGAAGAACATTATTATGATATATTGACAATGAATGAGCCATTGCATCTATATACTCCGACATAAACGCGTGCTGACCTTTACTTTTATTACCAAAATCTTGATAATACTTATCTAAAGGAGGTACAATACTCCCTGTAAATTGCATAAACACATTTATTTCAAAATACATGAACATTTTCGTGAATTATAGTCCTTGCAATGTTAAGCTGAAGTAGATTCCGAACATACTCATCATCTAATGTAATGATTATAGCTTTATTTCTATTCATAGTTTTAACATTAATGCTGGCAATATTATTAAACAGATCGTATTTATAGGTCATAAAAACAACTGTTCCTAGTTTTTACTTTGAGAACGTCTTAATATTAGGAATACCCCGGTAGTAAATACATAATGGATGATTCCTTAGCCTAATCAAATTGAACATGGAGATAGGTATGGCAAAATTTATTTTAAATTAGAATATAGAGTAGAATATCCCCCGTTCAGTTTCTTGGTCTTCCCAGGACCTATTTTACCTCATATTGCCATAACACCTGTTAGAACAGCACGTTCTTAATCCTGTATCGAAAATAATTCTAAAAAAGTTATTTTACAAAGCTGATAATTTTGTAAATTCAACGCATTCATATCCTTACACGAAAATCATGGCAAATTTCAATCTGAATATCAACGGAAAAAACCAAGAACTAGAGGTTGACCCTACTACCCCTATACTCTGGGTATTGCGAGACCATCTGAAATTAGTGGGTACCAAGTACGGTTGCGGAATCGCCCAGTGTGGCGCATGCACCATACACCTTGGCGATAATGCCGTACGTTCCTGTCTATTACCCGTCTCGGCAGTAGGGGAACAAAAAATAACAACTATTGAAGGACTTTCCGAAAACGGGGACCATCCAGTACAAAAAGCATGGTTAGAGGAAGATGTGTACCAGTGTGGCTATTGCCAAGCAGGCCAGATCATGAATGCCAGTGCATTTCTAAAAAAGAATCCAAATCCTTCCGACGAAGAAATCGAAGGAGCCATGAATGGCAACATTTGTCGCTGTGGCACATATACGCGCATCAAAAAGGCTATTAAAACCGCTGCCAATTCTGAAAACGCTTAAAATTTCCAAGTACCTCTAAAAAAGATCTGTCATGACTCAAATAAAAACACAATATAATCGTCGCTCATTTATTAAAGTTTCTGCTGCTGCCGGCGGAGGTATGCTCATAGGATTTAGTTGGCTTAATGGATGTAAGCCCAATGCTCCTGAATTAGCGGAGGGTGTAGCTATTCCAAAAGAATGGTTTGAAATCAATGGCTACATAAAAATTGGAGATACAGGAATGGTTACCATATATTCTCCAAATCCTGAGATAGGTCAGAATATCAGGACCTCCATGCCAATGATCGTGGCCGAAGAACTAGATGTGCCTTGGGAAAATGTTATTGTGGAACAAGCCCCCCTGAATACAGGGTGGTATCAAAATCAGTTCGCAGGAGGTAGCCTTTCCATCCGATTGAGCTGGAATGCTCTTAGAATGGCTGGTGCTACTGGTAGACGTATGTTGCTGGAAGCTGCAGCGAAAGAATGGGGCCTAAAAGTTTCAGATGTAACCGCCAGTGAAGGAATTATAAAAGAAACTAATGGCGAACGAACCATTTCGTATGGGGAAATAGCATCAAAAGCTGTTGATATTGAGATTCCGAAAGAAGTAGATCTTAAAGACGTAAATGATTTTAAGCTGATAGGAACAAGTATCAAAAATGTAGACGGGAAGAAGATAATTACTGGAGAGCCCCTTTTTGGCCTTGATTTCCATAGGGAGGGAATGAAACTCGCCATGATCCAGCATCCACCAGCTTTTGGTATGACGGTTAAAGACTTCAACGTAGAGGATATAAAAAATATGCCTGGGGTAACAGACGCTTTTATCATCGACACAACCATAGAGGAACCAGGTATGTTCGACGAACAAAGTTTTAAACAGCTAATCGCCATTGTAGGGGAATCTACTTGGCAATTAATGCAAGCAAAAAAGGCACTTAAAGCAAACTGGGAGACTACTGGGGAATTGGAAAGTTCTGACACCCATTTAAAACGTTTGGAAAAAGCGTTAGTATCAGGTGAGGTAAAAGAAAGTAGAAAAGATGGGAATCCTGAGGCTGCCTTTAAAAAAGCAACAAAAATCATAGAAAGAACATATAGTGCGCCTTTTATAGCTCATAATACCTTGGAACCTATGAACTTCTTTGCAAACGTCACAGAAGATGCTGCAGAGCTCATTGGTCCAACCCAAACTCCTGAGGCCTTAGAAGGATCGGTTGCAAAATTACTGAACCTGCCCCTAGAGAACATCACAGTAAACATGACCCGTATGGGAGGAGGTTTTGGAAGAAGACTATATGTACATTTTGGTCTTGAAGCTGCTGCCATTTCAAAAAAAATAGGCGGACCTGTTAAACTTATATATTCCCGAGAGGATGACATGACACAGGGAACTTATCGGCCAACCTATCGTTCTGTTTATAAGGCTGGTCTTGATGAAAATAATAAGCTGATCGCCTTCACTGTAAAAGGTGCTGGGTTGCCTGATGGTCCTGTATGGCCCAATCGTTTTCCAGCTGGGGCAGTTGAGAATTATTCTGCAGAACAAATTATAGCCAAAACCAATGTAACCACAGGAGCATGGAGGGCACCGATGTCTAATTTTACAGCAGGCGCTGAACAAGCCTTTCTTGATGAAGTAGCTGAAGCAGCCGGCAAGGATCCAATTGATTTCCGTTTAGAATTGTTCGAACGTGCCATAAAAGATCCTGTAGGAGAGGAACATGAATACGATGCAGAACGGTACGCCGGCGTATTGAAACTAGTCAAAGAAAAAGCCAACTGGGGAGAAACCAAGCCTGAGATTTATAGAGGGGTAGCTGCCTATTTTTGTCATTCTACTTACGTGGCAGAAGTCTTTGATATGGTTATGAAAAATGGCAAGCCGACTGTTCAAAAAGTTTGGTGTGCGGTTGATTGTGGTATTGTAGTGAATAGAGACGCAGCAAAGAATATGATTCAAGGGGGGGTCATAGACGGTATTGGACATTCTATGTACAGCCAGTTAACCTTCGAAAATGGGGTGCCTCAACAAATGAATTTTGACAAGTACCAATTAATTCGCCACTCCCAAGCACCTAAAGAGATTGAAGTTTTCTTTGTTGAAAATCAAATAGACCCTACTGGATTGGGAGAACCAGGGCTTCCACCCGCGATCGGAGCATTGGCCAATGCGCTATACAAAGTAACGGGGCAACGTCATTACCACCAACCTTTCATGACAGAAAAACAAGTGGTTGGTTAATAAACATACTTCATTAAATTTTCTATTTTATGCTTACTGTAGGTGTTTAGAAAATACACTCCTCATTTCTGCGTATTAATTAGAAACAATGTATTCCAAAGATGAAGGGCTAAAGTTATTTTTCAGTAGTAATAATTCAACGTTGAATTCTTAAAACATAAAAATGAAGCTATTTGTAATCCTTATATTCTCCATTGCCTCGTTTGTATCATGCAAATCCCAAAATAAGGAACAACCTGAATTGATAGGTATTGAAACGATCAGAACTGATGTTATAGGAAAAGACGTTCAATTGGTTGACGTGCGTACCCCAAAAGAATATAATACCGGACATATTGATGATGCTATTAACATAGATTTTTTGGATGAATCCACTTTTACTGAAAAGGTTAGTAAACTTGATAAGGAGAAACCTGTTTATATCTATTGCCAAATGGGTGGAAGAAGTAAAAAGGCGAGCCAAAAATTAATTTCCATGGGATTTAAAACCATATACGATTATTCAGGAGGTTATGGTGAATGGAGCAGGCAACAATAAATTCAAAAAACAGAAAAGAAACAATTTAAGGTATGCAGTATTAATGAAATTTCTGCTCTAAGTAAGATAGGCTGTTAGAGAATTTGGATAAAAAGCTATATCGTCAGGAATAAATAACGCTTTTTTTTATAGAAGAAGATTTCATTGAAATAGTGCTACTTAAAAATTGTAGTTAAATATTAAATCTACGTGAACCATATCTGTCTTATTGAAATAGAAATTTGGATTGTCCGGGAAATCGCCATTGGCAATCTTAGTCGTTATCAATAATTCCGGTTGTAGGTTTTTTAATTTTTTTATATTGAAGAAGAAATCAAGATTTAGGTGGGTATAATCCGGTACTGCATACTTGTTCAAAACAGGATCTAGTACAGATGGTTTCCAATGTCTCCCTAAGCTTAATATCATGTCTATATCTGCATTTTCCTTTATAAGTAACCAATTGGTATTAAAATATAGCACCAAGGCATGGTTATCTGCTGAACCTTCACTGCGCTCCCGTTTCTGGAAACTGAAGAGGTCTTCCCTCCCCCACTCCCGTGGAGAAATAAACTGACCCTTTGGCAAAATTCTGTTATATGCCAAAGAAACTGCAGATGTCTTCCATTTATAATTCATTTTTATCCCTAATATATCGGCTGAATTCTGATCGTAATAGCGAAGAGAATCAATAACATTACCTCCATCGCCTACTCTATCTTGATGCAACCATTCCAATTCCAAACCAACTTTTTGGTTCAATGCTAGTCTTGACTTTACGTATAAGCTGTTGAAGATATTATCAACATAATGGTTCCAAACATTTATTTGAATATTTTCTGTGATTTTAAGGTTGGAATTTAAAAGGAAAAGGAAATCAGAATGTGTATTCCCGTTATACTGATTGTTCCGACCATCCCTATTTCTACCAACAGCATATGTGCCAATGCTTTCACCTATTCCGAAAAAATTCCCTGTAGATCGAGGTGCTATTTTATTCAAAATCCCAACCTGAAACAAATCAGTGGAATGGTTCTTGAATTTGTACCAAAAACCCTGAACAAGGGTAGGAATCATTCTCCCATCTTCTGGGTTTACCAAAGGGGTGTTGATTTTCATCCTTCCCAATTTAAATTCGTGCTTTGGTAGGGTATACGTTGCGAAGAGTTCCCCCAATAAAATAACCACATCGTTTGAGAGATCTAACCGATCAAAAAGTCCTTCCTCATAGCGACTAATCCTCCCAGTGGTAGCATCTGCTATTGTTAAATCTTGAATCCCTAAATTACTAGAGTTATATAGTGCAGCTCCTACCTCGAAATGATTATTGAATTTAAATTGATATTTAAGAGTGCCTCCTGTCGCCAAGGCACTAAAATCCTTAAGACTGCCTTTATTAAAGGTGTTCATATAATACGTTCTCCACTGTCCTTTTAAGTTTCCCTTGTTTATTGTAGAATCTGCATTCTGGGGAAAAACAAAAAAGGGTACTAAAAGGATTAGATATAATAGGTTTTGTTTCAATATTATTTAGTTTTTGTGATGTTGTATTTCTCTTTGTAATAAGAAATAATGGGCAGAAAGGGACCGTATTTATGCTGTTCCGCAGTAAAATCATCGGACCAAGGACCATAAGGAGTAGAAACCGGTTTTAATTTTTTATCTGGATAATCGTTTTCAGTATTGGCTTTATGTGGCCTACTGAAGCTGTTTATATAACCAGCCACATTATAAGCCTCCTCATCTGTGAGTTTTGGATTGTCCCAAGTAGCTTGACCAAATGGCATGTTGCTTTTAATAAATTCGGCAGCCGTTAGTACTCTGTTCATTCCTGCACCATCATTATAGCTGTCATCTCCCCATAAAGGTGGGTATAGATAGCCTTTGCTCGCATCCATATGACGAACGCCCTGACCGTTATTACCGTGGCATAAAACACATTCCTGGTCGTAAACTATTTTTCCGCTGTCCATATCAACGGCCTTATTGGGTATATTAATGGATGCGTAACCCTTAAACTCATTTTCCATTTCCTTCGGCAGCCCTTCGCCCAACCATTCCATATAGGCAACTATAGCTTTCATTTCTTTAGACTCCAACGGTAATTTTTTACCATTCATACTACGTTCCAAGCAACCGTTTATGCGATCTTCAATAGTACCTATCTTGTTAGAACGTCCTCCAAATTGAGGAAAACGTTCGGTAACACCTACCCATGAAGCCGAGCCTACCTGAGACCCTGCCTTTAAGTGACAATTGGCACAGGCCAAGCCGTTACCCGTAAAACGCATTTCCGTGTCATCTACTGCTGGACCAATGTGATTATTGGTTTCTGATATAAGCAAGTATCCTTGCTTCACTTGGGGGGACATAGCTGCCAATTCAGCAAGTACATTTTTCGGCTGCCATGTACTATTTATTTCTTCTATACTATCAATAGGCAATGAGGCTGGCTCATGCAAATACAACCCCACAAACAAGACAATAATTAATGTGAACATGGTCACAAAGAGCAGGAATAGTCTGCGCACAAGAAGTTGGAACTCTTCCATTTTTGATTTGTTGCTTTACCTTTAATTAAATATTAAAAAAGTATAAGGATAAAAATAGAACTTTAAGCAAAGTAGAACAGTAACATTGGTTACAAATTAAGAGCTAAAAAAACCTTTGATTAAAAATGGCAAAAAACACTAAATTAAACTAGCTTTACTTTTCCTGTATAAACGTTTGCAAAATACTAATTTAATCCTAAAAATCAACCCATGAACAAGTTAGCCCACCTAGTATGTTTCCTTATCATAAGCACCACTATAAGTGCCCAAGAATGGACAACACCAATTATTAAAGGGTATGGGAAAATTAAGTATTTTGAAAACGTTGCCCAACAACCCGATAGTACTTTAAACTACTACATGGTTTTTGACGTTAAGGATGAGAGAGAAATGGACGGGGTAAATATAGGGCTTTGGAAAATTGCCAGAATTATAAATATGTTAGGTTCCGCTAATATTTCTTCTGATAAAATACACATTGCAGCAGCTATGCATGGAGGAGCAACATTTTCAGCCTTGAACGAAGAAAAGTATTCTGAAAAGTATGGAAAAGCAAACCCAAATGCGGAATTATTGCAACTTTTAAACGATTATGGTGTAGAACTTTATGTATGCGCTCAGGCAACTGCAGCGAGGGGCATTGAAGCTAAAGATTTAAATAGCAATACCAAATTGGCACTTTCCGCAATGACCGTTATAGCCAATTATCAGCTAAAAGGGTATGCCCTAATGCCCTAGTTAATTTTTGTATGAAAGATTTTTGGAACAAAAGGTTTGCGGAGGATTCATTTGCTTATGGAGTAATTCCCAACGCATTTTTCAAGCAAGAAATTGACAAGCTGCCCTTAAGCTCTATTTTATTACCCGCCGAAGGGGAAGGAAGAAAGGCTGGGAGGTAACGGCTTTCGCTTTTAGTTCTTCTGCAAATAAAAAAGCCATTCAACTCTCTCAAAGCAAAGGATTGACTTTGGCTTATCATGTAATTGGTGTTCTGCAATTCCATTCAAACAAAAAATTTGATGTCTTAGGATTCAGTTATGCCCATTTTTCAAAAGCCATTCGTGCTAAAGCACATAAGCACCTCCTTCAGTTTTTAAAACCAAATGGAACAATCATTTTCTAAGCATTTTTTAAAGCCCAATTAGGTAAATATTCTGAAGGTCCTAAAGATGAAACGATGCTTTTTTCTCTTGCTGAAATCAATTAAGAATTCAAAGAGTTGAATTTTGAATTTATTGAGGAAATAACTATTGATTTAAAAGAAGGCACCTATCATGAAGGACTGGTTTCTGTTATTCGGTTTGTAGGAAAAACATCAAATAAAAATTAACGGCTTAGGAAATGTTAAAACTTTTAAGGGGCTCGGTATAACATTAAAATAAATATTAAATTAGCTATTAGGTACCCTCTGTTACTTTTTGATATGGTTTGTTTTGCATAACTTTGAAAACATGATGGTAAAGTTATTCTCCTTTGTCATGGCAGGTTTGCTATTGATCCAAAACCTTGATGTTGCCTTTAGTGATTTAGGGCAAATTGATGAGCTGATGGAACACGCCCATTTTCATTCTGAAAAATATGGAGATAATCTCTTTGTATTTATATCCAAGCATTACGGGGAAATGAAGGATCAACATAATAAAGACCATCAAGAGGAGGAAAAAGATCATGAAAAATTACCTTTTCAACATCATTGTAGCTGTAGTTCAACGGTGGCGGTTGTTTCCAATACCACCTTATTTCCTGTACTTTCTGTTCAAACTCCAGAAGGGACAGCAGCCAACTTTTACTATCAACCTTCTACCTCCTCAATTCACGCAAAAGGGTTATTTCAACCTCCCCAGAGTTCATAATTCTTCTCCCACCTAGAAGGGATCGCATGTTTATAATTTTAAAACCATATGGTTTTGAGGTACTAGTAACCCATGTTTCCAAAGAATTATGCTTTCAAATATTATCGCTTTCAGTATTAAGAACAAATTTATTGTTCTTTTATTCACCGTCTTTATTATAGGGTTTGGACTTTACTCCCTGTCTCAAATTCCAATTGGCGCCGTCCCAGACGTGACTAATAACCAAGTGCAGGTTATCACAACATCTCGTAACCTTTCTACTCAAGATATGGAGCAGTTTATTACCTATCCAGTAGAGTTAGAAATGGCAAATCTCCCGGGTGTCAAAGAAATACGTTCTATTTCGAAATTTGGCATATCCGTAGTGACCATTGTTTTTGAAGACGATTTAGGCACGTACTTACCCCGACAACTGATTGCTGAAAAAATTAAGTCGGCTTCTGAAAAAATTCCTGCTGGCTTTGGCACGCCGGAAATGGGCCCCATTTCAACAGGCCTTGGAGAAATCTATCAATACATCCTGGACGTAAAACCGGAATATAAGGACCAGTATTCTGTTGAAGATTTACGAACCATTCAAGATTGGATTGTAAAACGCCAACTTTCTGGTATTCCAGGAGTTGTGGAAGTAAATACATGGGGTGGCTTTTTAAAACAGTATGAAGTTGCTATAGATAGCAAAAAGTTGAATGCTATGAACATTACCACCAAGGAAATATTTACCGCGTTGCAAATGAACAATAGCGTAAGTGGTGGGGGGTATATTGAAAAAATAAATCAGGCTTATTTTATTAGGGGTGATGGTTTGGTTACCTCACTGGCTGACATAGAAAATATCGTTGTCAAAAACGAAAATGGTATTCCCATCTATGTAAAGGACGTTGCCGAGGTGGGCTTTGGCAGTGCCGCTCGTTTTGGTGCCATTACGGGAAATGGAGAGGGTGAAAAAGTACTTGGACAGGTTATGATGCTAAAAGATGCCAATTCTAAAAGTGTCATTGATGCAGTTAAAGTTCGTGTGGCTACTATTTCCGAATCGCTGCCAGAAGGGGTCTATATCAATCCTTTTTTAGATCGCAGTGAACTTATTGGCAGGACCACTTTCACGGTCGTTGAAAACCTTGTATTAGGATGTTTAATCGTCATTTTCGTGGTCGTTTTATTATTGGGAAACTTCCGTTCCGGCCTAGTGGTAGCATCGGTTATTCCTTTAAGTTTACTATTTGCACTTTCCTTAATGTACGTTTTTGGCGTAGATGCCAATTTAATGAGTTTAGGAGCTATAGATTTTGGAATCATCATTGATGGCGCCGTAATTATCGTTGAATTCATTGCTTTTCAGATCACACAAAAAAAAGATGAAATAAGTGCTTTAGCAAACTTACCTGCTGATCAGGCAGCCATTGAAAGACAAGCGCTCAAAGATAAAATCACATTTACTGGGGCCTCGAAAATGATGAACTCTGCCATTTTTGGGCAACTTATTATACTTATTGTATTTATTCCCATTCTCTCCCTTAGTGGTGTTGAAGGAAAAATGTTTAAGCCTATGGCATTGACCTTTAGTTTTGCGCTTATAGGTGCCATGATTTTGTGTTTTACCTATGTGCCCGTTGCTGCCTCCTTATTTTTAAAACCTTCTAAGGCCTCTCCTAAAAATATTTCAGTTCGGTTAATGGCCTTTCTCCATAAACGTTACGATCCAATTATAGATTGGGCATTGCGCAGCAAGAGATTGGTATTGGGTCTGGCCATTTTTCTTTTGGGGTTTTCAATCTATCTTTTCACTCTTATGGGCAGCGAATTTGTACCCACTTTAGATGAGGGAGATTTTGTTATACAACCCGTCCTAAAGACGGGAACATCTTTGACCAAGACAGTGGAAACAACTACCCAAATTGAAAAAATATTACTAGATAATTTTCCTGAGGTAGAACAGGTAGTCACAAGAATTGGTGCTGCGGAAGTACCTACAGACCCAATGTCAATGGAAGAGAGTGATGTTATTATCACTCTTAAACCAAAAAAAGAGTGGGTCTCAGCAGACACTAAGGACGGATTGGCTAATAAATTCAAAGAAGCCTTAGCCGTTATTCCAAATATGGAGGTAGAGTTTACCCAACCCATTGAGATGCGTTTTAACGAACTAATAACAGGAGTTCGGGCAGATATTGCTATCAAGATTTTTGGGGAAGATTTGGAAATTCTTTCCAAAAAAGGCAACGAAATCAAATCTCTAATTGCGAATGTGGATGGCGCTGCAGACATCACCGTTGAAAAAGTTGTTGGCCTACCGCAAATGAACGTTACCTATGACCGGGCAAAAATAGCTCGCTACGGACTAAACATCCAAGATGTGAACGATATGGTTTCCTTGAGCTTTGCTGGGAAGACTGCTGGCAGCATTTTTGAAGGTGAAAAACGGTTCGACCTTGTTATGAGATTAGATAAAGAGAACCGAAAGGATATTGATAACCTTAAAAATCTTTATGTAGATCTACCCCAGGGCGGAAAAATACCGTTGCGGGAATTAGCAGAAGTAACCTATAAAAAAGGTGCGGCAAAAATTTCTCGAGATGATACAAAACGGAGAATTGTAGTTGGTATAAACGTCAGGGAGCGCGACCTTCAATCGGTAGTAGACGATATTAAAAAATTAATTGATGAAAACATCTCCTTACCCATTGGATATTCCATTACCTACGGAGGGCAATTTGAAAATCTTGAAAGCGCTAGGGCGAGATTATTAATTGCAGTGCCCATAGCTCTTATTCTTATTTTTATCCTCTTGTTTTTCGCCTTTAAATCGGTTAAGGAGGCTTTATTGATCTACTCTGCCATTCCACTTGCCGCTGTAGGTGGCATCTTATTGTTATGGGCACGAGGCATGCCCTTTTCCATATCGGCAGGTGTTGGTTTTATAGCCTTGTTCGGAATAGCTGTTTTGAATGGTATTGTCTTAATAGAACACTTTAAGGAACTCAAAAAAGAAAAGTTTGATACGATGGAAGAACTTATAAAAAAGGGCACACAAGATCGGTTAAGAGCTGTGTTGCTCACGGCATCTGCCGCGGCATTGGGTTTTTTACCCATGGCCATTTCTACCAATGCAGGGGCGGAGGTACAACGACCCCTTGCCACCGTAGTTATTGGCGGTTTATTTACTGCAACAATTCTTACGCTCGTGGTTCTACCTGTATTATATGCCTATTTCAACAAAGTGACAAAGGTGGATAAACAAACACCTTCAATAAAAAATATAGTTCCTGGAGCCACTATAATCATGTTATTGCTGGGCATGAATAGTAATGCCCAGTCGACCTCCAAAACCCTCCAGGAATTAATTCCAATGGCCTTGAAAAATAATGCGGGTTTAAATGCTACTCAATTAGAAATGAACCGAGCTGAAGTCCTTGTGGGTAGTGCATTCAGTTTTGATAAAACGCATCTCTATTATGAATATGATCAGAATAATCTGGCCATTAACAATGAGCCCTTAGATGTTATAGGAATACAACAGGATTTTTTGTTTCCTACGGTATATTTTGCTGGGAAAAGACTGAATAAAAGAAGTTATGATTTAGCAGAAAGCAGCTATACTATTCGAAAAAAGACGTTAGAACGGAACCTAACAGCAGCATATTACGAGTATCAATACGCCAAAGAAAAAGAATCGATTTACCAGCAGTTAGATAGTGTTTATAACGAATTTGCTACCAAAGCGGCACGTAGGTTTGAACTTGGTGCCACCACTTATCTTGAAAAAATAACGGCACAATCCAAACGTCGTCAAATTACTGTTCAATTAGAAAAGGCACAAAAAGATGTTGCTATAGCCTACAAGGGAATATTAATCCTAATTCAATCAGAAGAACCAATCGAAATTGTTAACGAACCCATCTTCAAAGTTCCCACAAATAATCTTTCAGTTTCCGATAGTCCAGAATTGCGTTATTACGACAATAGAATTTTAATGGCCAACGCTACTCAAAATTTTGAAATTCAGAAACTGCTACCTGATATTTCCTTGAATTACTTTCAAGGAACTAATTCCCAGCTGAATACTAACTTATTTGGATATCAAGTAGGACTTAGAATTCCATTATTCTTTAGCGGACAAACAGCGCGCATAAAAGCTTCAAAGATTGCGTCCGATATTGCCACAGAAGAATCTAAAGAATATAAGTTGCAATTAAATGCGCGACTGCAGGAGCTACAAAGTGAACGGATAAAATATGAAAAAGCATTGGAATACTACGAAAATGAAGGCACAATGCTCTCCAATGAAATTTTAAAGACGGCTAATGGAAGTTTTAAAAATGGGGAAATAGATTTTTATCAATATATCCTTAGCCTTGAAAATGCCTATCAGGTGCGCTTGGATTACTTGGATACTATCAACTTATACAACCAAACGGTCATCAAAATCAATTATCTCACTTTTTAAAGAACTAACAATGAGAAATTTAATATACAGCATCCTAATGTTATTGGTAATCCTTGCCACCGTAAGTTGCGGAGAGGAAAAGAAGAATTCCAAGGATACACAAAAGGCCAATAGAACAGATGACCTCATCAAGATTACCCAGGCGCAATTTGATCAGAACAAGATGGCGCTGGGAACAATCGAGCAAAAGGAATTTCCCATCATTGTTGAGGCAACTGGCATGATAGATGTTCCGCCGGAAAACCGTTCCGTTGTGAGTGCAACCATGGGAGGTTACATAAAAACCTTGCCATTGCTTATTGGAGATTTGGTCACAAAGGGTCAAGCGCTCCTAACCATTGAAAATCCAGACTTTGTTACCCTACAACAACAATACATGGAAATTAGTAGTCAATTGGATTATCTCAAATCCGAAAATGACCGTCAAAAAACACTTTATGAAGAAAACATTTCTTCAGAAAAGAGCTTTTTAAAAGTAGCAAGCGATTACAAATCTGCTCTGGCGAAATACAATGGCCTCCGCAAACAACTGTTGATGTTAAACATCTCCCCAACCAATGTTGAAGGGGGTAATATCACCTCAGTGACAACTATATATGCGCCTATCTCAGGCAGTGTAACGAAAGTGAACCTTACTAGAGGTAGTTATGTTGCTCCCGCCACATCTATTCTTGAAATCATTGATAATAATCATATTCATTTAGAACTTTCCGTATTTGAAAAAGATATAATGAAGATCGAAAAAGATCAAAAAATTAATTTTAAAATACCTGAAGCTACTTCTGACTCCTACGAAGCAGAAGTGCATTTGATAGGCACCTCTATTGGTGAGGAAAGAACTATAAAAGTGCATGGTCATTTAATTAAGGAGGATAAAAATAAATTCTTGACCGGTATGTTTGTGGAGGCCAGCATTATCGTTGATTCATCGGAAATAAGTTCGCTACCAGAAGAAGCAGTAGTAAATGTGGGTGATAAAAACTTTGTGTTGGTTCTTGAAAGAAAGGAAAACGGCAATTACTATTTTAAACAATCGGAGGTAAGAGTTATGGACAGATATGCCGGGTATACAGGGATTGAAAATAATACCAAGTTTAAGGCCGCTGATCAAATCTTGACCAAAGGAGCATTTAGTCTTTTAGGAGATTGATTTTGATTGAGAAGGCAATCTTATCGTATTCATAAGAAATAAGGTGCTAGTAATTATTAGCACCTATAGGCCTTTATTGACGAATTGAATCAAGAATTGTAATGAAATAATACAGCTGAATTTAAGACTATTCCAGCCCAGCTTCCGCGACCAAAATCAATAGGGCCAATTTTATAGATTCAGGTCCAGTTTCATCATTGAGCCACCATTCCCCCAAAGAGTGTGCCCCTCCTGCTTTTCCACCTCTTCCGAGAGTAACTGCTGGAATTCCAATGGAAATGGGGATGTTGGAATCTGTTGATCCTCTAGTTAAAAACGGTTCCGTCTTAAAGGCTTTGGTTGCGGCCATTGAACGCTGAATTAAAGGCAAGTCCGGGGAAAGCTCTCCAGAAGGACGGTCGCCTATTTTTTCTATGTCCACAGTCAATTTTGGACCTTTGACCACCAAGGCATTATAATCCTCCAACGCCCTATTTGTTTGGGCAATCAATATTTCTTCTATTTCTATAAGACGCTCTGGACTAACAGACCTCATGTCAACTTCCATCCATGACTCAAATGGAATGGAATTAATGGAGGTACCTCCTCCTATTCTCCCAATATTATAACTTGTTTTGGGTCCGTTGGCAGTATACGATCTTGCAGCCTCATCAAAATAAGCCACTGCCTTACCAGCTGCATGGTGTGGATTGGCCAGACCAAAGGCTCCCCATGAATGTCCCCCAGGTCCTTTAAAAGTGATTTTATACCTGTAGGATCCCAAAGCTTGGTTGTTTATCCTTCCCAATTCTCCTCCATCAATAGCTATCCAAGAATCTATTTTTGGGTCATTTTTTTTGAATAAATGCTTCACTCCCCTTAGGTCTCCTAGACCTTCTTCTCCTACTGTTCCTACTAGCAAGACATCATAAGTGGTTTTGATATCGGCCATATTCATAGCCTTCAAGACCGTTAGGACCATTACCAAGCCACGTGTATCATCCCCCACTCCTGGCGCATAAAGAGTATCCCCTACCATCCTAACCCTAACATCCGTTCTTTCCGGGAAAACGGTATCCAAGTGGGCATCCAAGGCAATAGTCTTACTGCTATCTTTTCCTTTTCTCAAAGCCAAAACATTACCAACTTCATCGATCCATACATTATCTGCACCCGCCTCTTTCAACATGTCGCTATAACGCTCGGCACGATTCTGCTCCATAAAAGGTGGGGCTGGAATCTCCGTCAATTCCACTAAATTTTTGTAGGTAAGGGGTTCCAGTTCATCTATAATTGCAAAAGCTTGCTGTATTCTTTTGTTCTTTACCAGTTTGTCTATTTCCTTTTGATAGGTAGGTTTAACTGCTGTACTCAATTCCTCTTGACCTATACTTAGGTTAAAGGTTAACGAAAGAATAAAAAATGGCAATAAAAGCTTTTTCATGGAGTAAAATATTTAACGTCAAAAGATAAGGAATTATATACAATTACAATACGCTTGGACCAAGCTTTACTCAAATCCGTAATTGAAAAAATATTCATAGTATACTGATTTACTTAGAAGCTTTATGAAGTGCATAAGTTTCTTTTTCTTGGTTGCCATCAGATTGAACCACCTTTCCATTATCCTGAAACATCTTATAAATGGACTGTTTCTCTTTCAAACTAAACACTTTACCCTCAAACCAATCGTATACTGCAATTTTTTCATTTTCGGCAGCGGCATTTTGCATAGCCTTTTCAGATGTTAAATGCCAATAGGTCCAATAATCCCTATATACGGAATAGCAAATGTCCTCACTGATCCATGAGGTTTTGGCTAGGTTAGTCAATCGAACCCCATTTTCCAGAATGGCCAATGTTTTAGTAAGCCGTACTACTTCCGAAAATGTATAGCGTTGAAAATCGTTAAAACCATCCCTATGAATATTATAAACCTTATCCCCTACCTCTAACTGCCTCATTGAATATAAAAGGAGATAAAAATATCATCCCTAACTAGATTAGAAAAGATGAAACCATAGAACTTATAAACAAATGAGAAAATTATACTACTAAATATTGTTCCAAAATGATTTCCAATCCTTTGGAGTACTTTTACCTTCTAAAATAAATGAAATGAGTTTAGAGAAAGATTTACATAAACGAAGTAATTCTAAATGCGAACTATGTTCCAATACGGAAAATCTTATTGTTTATGAAGTCGCACCACAAAAAAATGGAGGATTGGAGGAGAGTTTATTGGTTTGCGCAGTCTGCAATGATCAAATGAACAATCCCGATGCTATGGAAGCTAACCATTGGCGCTGCTTAAACGATAGTATGTGGAGTGAACATACGCCTGTACAAGTCGTTGCTTGGCGGATGTTATCTAGATTGAGAGGTTTGGGATGGCCACAAGATTTATTAGATATGATGTATTTGGAAGAAGATGTTCTAGAATGGGCTAGGTCAACGGGAGAAGGTGCTCCCTCCGAAGACCAAATCATACATAGGGATAGCAATGGGGTTATTATAGAAGCCGGAGATAGTGTGGTCCTTATAAAAGATTTACCTGTAAAAGGTTCTAGTATGGTTGCCAAGAGGGGAACTGCAGTACGGAGGGTCTCTTTAGATCATGAAAATGCGGAATATATAGAAGGAAAAGTTGACGGGCAACAAATTGTAATCCTCACCAAATACGTGAAGAAATTATAAAACACATCATTTATAAAAAAGGGACCACTCATTGTGGTCCCTTTTTTATTTCATGTTCCACTATTCCCTGATTTCTGGTTCATAAACACATAACCACTCTATGTTTTCTTTGTCCTCACTTTCGGCTATAGTTTGGAAACTATTTTTCTCATAGAATTTTTTCAGACCTGCTTCTTCTATAGTAAGCCAAAAACCTTGTTTTACATCCTGCTTTTTTAAAAGCGAAAGCCACTTAGACCCAAGTTGTTCATTCCTTCGGTTTTCGGCCACCCATAAAAATCCAATGTAAGCATACCCTTTATCAAATAAAGATTGCCCGTTTTTAAGTTCAAAGTCCGTCATCTCTAGTAATTTTTCTGTGAAAATTATACCTGAAGCACTAATTGATCCTTTATCCAAAATTGCATAAATAGTTGCTGTATTCTTGATTTTATCCCAAATGGGACTTATAATCTCCTTCCAATCTTCTGGAAGCATATTAAAAAATTCTGTGTATCTATGATTTATCTTTTCAAGCTTCATACTAAACATCTTTACACTATAATAATCCCCAAGACCAAAGTTTATCTGAATCTTCCAACCAGCGATCCCCTATATCGGTCCTGTAATACACATTATTAATAATGATATTACTAATCCTGTTTTGCATCATGCGTTGGGCATCCCGCATTGTAAGCGCCGTTCCGGTTACCAATAAGGCGATACCAGTATTCCCGGTAATCAACCATTCCTCGTTAATGTTTTTGAGATGCATAGGATGAATACCTTCTTTGCTGTCCTTCTTAAAGACAATGACAGAATCTTTTGAGAACAGCTCAAAGGTCTTTTTATCATCATACGGGAAAGGAGGCACTACCAAAAATGCTCCTACTTGAAACCCTTTTTTTACTTGGAACTTAAATGTATTTCCTGAAGCTATTTTATAAAACATATGGCCAATGGGTTCTGTAATCCCTGCCCTCTGTATAAATATTTGAGGATATCCAAAGCGGGAAGTAAACTCTAACGGATAAATCCCATTTCCATTTACAATACAGTTGATGTCTATATGGCCTACAAACTTATGTTTGGCCAACGTAGCTTCGAATTTTCGTAAAGTAGCTTCAAAAATTGGAGAGTCCTTGGTCCAAAACATACTGGAGCCCATTTCTCCAGTAGAAACACCAAGCTCCTTGGGAAATAATTTTTTGTGCTCGAAGGTTATATTAATAGGTTCCAAAAAGTTGGTGCCATTGAAAAAGGCCGCTACTGAAACCTCTACCCCTTTAACTTTCCTTTGTAATTGAAAATTGCCAAAGTCATCCCCCCACGATTTTTCGTATGCTTTTAACACCCTAATCACATCCAATCCCTCGTCATCACTACCTACGAAAAGCAATTGCTTGTATTCGGATGTCTCCCCCATAGGCTTAATGACATAGGCATTAGGGTTCAATTTCACATAGTCTATAGCATCCTGAAAACTGAAGAACTCTTTAAAGGGCAATACTTTAATTTTATGCCTTTTAAGCTCATCCTGACCAAAATTACGATCCAATTCCAGCTTGTCCGTGTATTCCGTTCCGCCAATAACTAATTTCCCAGCAGCTCTAAGTTCAGAACATACTTTTCCATAACCTGTATAATCAAAGATGATGACATCTGCCCAATCCACATGTTTTTGCCAGTCTTTGACCTTTTGCACAAAACCGTATCCAATTTCCCTTGATGGTTTATCTTCAATGTACATCTTTACAGCATTGCCTTCTTGTGAAATGGCATAAGCTATATCCAATGATTCTCCCCAACGGGAAACTACCAAGAACTTCCTTTTTGTTTTATCTTCCTTTGTTTGAGGTTCCGTTTTTTTTGATTTCAATACGATGATATAATTGTTTAATAATAAGTTAAGGGTATCTAGGATTAAAGCAAAATACTTTAGAATAAATTAGTAAAGATTTTTGAAATTAAATCCTTTGATTTTGGGTCATAAATTAGCAGATAATGAAACAAATGTACCATAAAAATAGATTCAATATTACTAGGGTTTATCTTTATTATATCTGATTACAATATCGAAACAGAAACACTATTTTTGCAATGAAAATTACAGTAGATGTTTGAATTTTTTAGTAAGAAAGAATTTCTCATAGATTATCTGGAAAATTTTGTGGATATGCACAACCATATTCTTCCAGGCATAGATGATGGCGCCAAAACAGTGGAAGAATCTATCGAACTTATCAAAGGATTTTCTGAATTTGGGGTGCAAAATTTCATTGCTACGCCCCATATTATGGATAACTATTATCTTAACACCTCTGAAACCATACATGCTTCTTTGGATGAATTAAAAAAGGGTTTATTCGACAATGATCTTAAAGATATATCGTTTGATGTTGCTGCGGAACATATGATAGACGCTAATTTTGAAAACTTGTTGGACAAATCTGAAATGATGCCTCTTAAAACCAGTTATCTTTTAGTGGAAATGTCCTATTTACAGCCATCCATTAATTTCGATGAGGCCATTCAAAAAATTGCATCCAATCGTTTCTTTCCTATTTTGGCCCATCCTGAACGATATAACTTTTTACATCTAAAATCGTCTAAATTCAGAATCTATAAAAAACAAGGGATCCTGTTCCAGATGAACCTTTTATCGTTAAGTGAATTTTATGGTAAAGATGTGCAAAAAAAAGCCCTTCACTTGTTGGATGAAGGGCTCATAGATTTTGTTGCCTCAGACGTTCATAATATGAATCAATTGCAAAGTTTAAGGGATATAAAGGTGACTAATACTCAAATTGAAGCGTTACTTCCTATTATTGATAGGACAATTCAAACTTTTTATTAAATATTAAAACTTCCACCATTTTTTCATGGTTTTACTGTAACCATATCCATATTTTCCACCATATCCTAAATTGGAAACCTTCACGTCATTTACTACAAATGACAAACCTTTAATTTTACCCTCTTCTTTTAGCTTCAAGGGATAATGAATTGCCTTGTTTTCTGTAACTCCCGCTCTAGTGACATATATCATATGATTGGCGTATTCACTAATCAATAAAGTATCTGTTACTACCATAAGTGGGGCAGTGTCTACAATAACATAATCATAAGCCTCAGAAACTTCCTCAAAAAGTAACTTAAGTCTTTTACTCAATAAAAGCTCAGATGGATTAGGAGGTATTTTTCCAGAATAAATAACATCTATAACATTGGAATGTACCAACATTGGATTAATAATGTCTTTAACCTGTAAAGAATCGTCAAATAAAAATTCTGTAAATCCATTGTCTTTATTCTTATTAGGCTTGATCAGATTATTAACTTCCTTACTTGTAAAAAAGGAATACAATTTTGGATTTCGTATATCTGCACCAATTAGTAATACTTTTTTATGGGTACTTGCCAAAATCATGGATAAATTCGTGGATAAAAAAGTTTTACCTTCACCGGATACACTTGATGTTACAAAGACAACATTATTTTTACCAGTCTTAGACTCTTTCGTTTTTATTAAATAATCCAAATTTGTCCTAAGTATTCGTAATGACTCTGCCATCACGGACCTATCTTCCTTTACTATAATTTTATCGTCTTTTTTATTGAGCTTTGGAATTTCTCCAAGTACTGGGTTATCTGTTACCAATTTTTCCAATCCATGCTTATTATGAATTTTATTATCCAAGAGGTCATTGGCATAGATTATAGAAAATGGAATAAATAGCCCGAATATGAAAGCAGCTAGAAAAACTATAGGCTTTTTAGGTGAAACCGGAATATTTTGGGACCCATAGGCTCCATCTATGATTTTAGATTTAGGAGCACTAGAAGCTAGGCTAATTTGGGCTTCTTCCCGTTTTTGCAATAAATATAAATAAAGACTTTCAGTAGTTTGCTGCTGTCTTGTAATATCCCTCAATGCGCGCTCATTTTTGGGGGCAGAGTATAATTTTGAATTAAACCTGGACTGCTGGCTACTAAGATTATTCACCTGCATACTTAAATTGTTAGTCATTCCCGTTAAACTGGACAGGAGATTCTGCCTAAGTCCATTCAATTCTTGATCTAGATTCTGTATGATAGGATTCTTTTCGTTAGCACCTTTTAAAAGTCGTTTGCGCGTCGACACCAATTCGTTGTAACGTGCCGTAGTATTAACTATTGAGCCATCAGTTAACCCTACGTTCGAAGGTAAAACATCATAGGTATCCTGATCTTCCACGATATCTCTCATAGAAGCGGCTATATTTAATTGCACCGTTGCATTTTGTAATTCCTGCTGATTTGCAACACCTACATTTAAATTCACATTGGCCTCTGAGGCAATATCTGTAATACCCCTACCCGTTTTAAATTCTTGGGCTGACTGATCTACACTGGATAAATCAGAGTAAATATCGGTAATCCTATCATCAATAAAATTGGAAGTTCTATCTGCAATTATTTTTTTATCGGCTATGGCATTCTTATTATACGTTATAATAAGTGTATTTAATATGTCCTTGGCTTTTCTTAGAATGGGGTCATTTAAAGAAATATTTAAAATATTAGAACCTTCTGCAGCCGCTACTACAACTATTTTCTTTTGATATTGTTGCGCCAATGCAATTATTGGACTAATAGATACCTTGTATTTTTTGTCTTTTTGACTATTAGTGAAATTCTGAGAATTAGGTGTAATTACTAAATCACCAATGGCCGTTGAAATGGTCTTACCATAGGCGTATACCTGCATAGGTTTATCCTCTTCTTCTGTATATCCAAAAGTAGTATCAGAAGATAAACTAATCCAAAACTCTAGATTAGAATTATTTATTGTAGAATCAGGTTCAAAAAAATTAAGTTTAAAAGGATCGTTCTTATAAATTTCTGTACTTTTTATATTTCCAACCGACTCAATTTTGATATTCAAACCCAATTGCCTAATAACTTCTACTAGGTTAGGCCTTGAATTAATAATCTGTATTTCATCCTCCACCTTTTTAGACCCCCCTGAGAATATGTCCAACTCTTTAAAAACGCTAAGCTCTGAGGTGGTACTTTGATCTTCTAAAATTTGAATTTTTGCACTGGCAGCGTATTCAGGGACAGAATATCTAATATAAAGTAAAGCTAATAGCAAGGTAAAAAATACAGAAAGGGCAAACCATTTCCAATGTTTTGTATAAGAAGTAAAAATATCTTTTAAATCTATTTCTGAAAGACTATGATTTGAGTTCAAATGTTTGGAGGTTTAATTAATGGCTAAATTAATTTCTCGTTAATAAAATAACTGTTGATGTAATTAAGATGGAAGCTATGGATAGTCCAATTGTAGCCCTATTATCTAAAGAAGATGCTGTAACTGCTGATTGGTTGGGTTCTACATAGACAACGTCATTTTGGGTTAAGTAATACACGGGAGACTTTAAAGCCTGTTTGCTGGTCAAATCTATTCTTGTATACACTTTGGTCCCATCAAAATCTCTAATAACCAATACATTTTTCCGCATGCCCTTAATGGTAAGGTCACTTGCTAGACCAATGGCCTCTAAAATAGTAATCTGTTCTCCATTTACTTGGTACGTACCCGGCCTATTTACCTCTCCCAAAATGGTCACTGTAAAATTTTTCAATCGAATATTTATGATGGGATCCTTTAGATAATCTGAAAGCTTATTCCGTAATAATACTCTTACTTCTTCAGGAGATAGCCCAGCTATCCTTATTTTACCAATAACAGGAAAATCTATTTCCCCATCCTTATCAACAATATAATCCACTTGTTCTGGACGTACGCCCCCTTCTTCAGCAGCTCCCCTGAAAAGATTAAAAGGTGTACTAGCTACAGCATCCAAAGTTGATATATATATCCCTACAATGTCATCTACCTTGAATTTTTGAACAAAAGACTTATTATCTACCAAGGTCTCAAAATTACCCGCATCTTGAAAATAGACCACTTCCTTTTTGGAAGCACAGGATGATAAAAAAATAATATTTAAGATTAATAATGCATAAAATGCACAAGTCATCTTTTTTCTTGATCCCATAATATTTAAATTTTTGTACAAGTATATGGAAAAATTAAGATTGGAAAATTTCATCAGCAGTTTTATCAACTTTATTCTCAGATTTTTTCACATCCAACCTACATAATTCTGAATTATTGGAAACAAACTCTGGCACTATTTTCTTCATCAGAGAAACTGTATCCCCATTAAAGAACATATTGGTCACACATAGTTCATCTATTTGAGAACGAACCTTGGAATAATCCAAGTCGCGCACCTTTCCTATCATGATCTTTTTATGATAGGTAGGCAATGTGTTTTCTCCATTTGCCAATAATTCTTCATACAGTTTTTCCCCTGGGCGTAAGCCTGTCACTTTTATATCAATATCCTCAGGGTACTTTAAACCAGATAGTTTGATCATGTTCTTTGCCAAATCGAATATTTTTACGGATTCCCCCATATCAAAAATAAAAATCTCCCCTCCTGCTCCCATGGCAGCGGCTTCCAATACCAATTGGGAAGCTTCTGGGATGGTCATAAAGAAACGGGTTACATCTTTATGTGTAACGGTTAATGGCCCTCCTTTCTCGATTTGTTTTTTAAATAAAGGTATTACGGAACCATTGGATCCTAATACATTCCCAAATCTAGTGGTAATAAATTTTGTCTTATTTTGTTGTTGGGCACAACTAATGTACATTTCGGCAATGCGCTTTGTGGCTCCCATCACGTTCGTGGGATTTACGGCCTTATCCGTAGAGACAAATACAAATTTTTCCACGTTATGGGACAATGAAAGATCCACCATCATTTTTGTGCCTGCCACGTTAATTTTAATGGCCTCATAGGAATTGTATTCCATCAGCGGCACATGTTTATAGGCCGCGGCATGAAACACCATGGTGGGTTTATATTCCTGGAAAAACGTGTTCATTCTATTCTTATCCCTAACATCTGCCACAAGAGGAATAAAATTATGGCGCCCAGCCTGTTTTAATTCTTGTTGAAGATCGTACAGGGCAGATTCTGCCTGATCTATAATTATTAAGGCCTTATAGTCATAATGTACAATTTGCCTAACAATCTCGCTGCCAATAGAGCCGGCCCCACCAGTAACTATGATCACTTGGTCTTTCAACTCGCCGGAAACTTTGGATCTTTTAATATTAATAGGAACTCGATTCAATAAATCCTCTATCTGAACCTGTTTAATTTGGGAAATTTTTAATTCCCCATTTATCCAATCCTCAACGGGTGGGACAATTTTCACCTTAACCGGAAGATCCACGAGACTTTCCAACAATTCCCTAGACTTATTACTTTCAATATTATGAATAGAGAATATAATTTCGGCAACCTCCTTCATATCTATGAAATAATTTGTCAGATCATCTCTTCCGTACACCACCACACCATTGATACTTTTACCAACCTTTTTTCTATCCTCATCAATGTAGCCCACTACTCGAGATCTACTTTTTGTTGTACTGGTAAGGGCATTATAGGTCATAATTCCTGATTCTCCCGCTCCAAAAATCAACACATTAATATTTGTCTTGTATTTCTTGACCATATTTTCATATAGTGCTTTAAAAACATATCTAGATGCCGTTAAAGAAATAAAGCCAATTAAACTATGGATTATAATTATGGATAATGGAATGGTGAAATCTTCCATATAATTGTATTGTCTGTTCAGGATGACCATAAAAATGGTGATAATGCTGGACATACAAATGGCGTTGAAAATATTATAAACATCCCTTACACCCGTGTGTCTAACCACTCCTTTATAAGAACCAATAAACAAAAAGGACAAAAGAGCTATTAAAACAATTATGGGCATTTGTATAAAAAGCTTATCAATATCAAAATTCATCGTTAGATTGAACCGTATTAAATAAGACAGTACGAAGGAAAATGCCACCAAAAATAAATCGATAACCAATACGAGCCACTTTGAAGCATATCTATGAACATTGTTCAAAAGGTAGTTTTTTATCATGATGTCAGGATTTCTAGGATTAATGCTACTGTTCTTTCCAAATCTTCCAATGTTAAATTGGATCCACTGGGCAAACACAAACCACGTTCAAATAAATCTTCAGACGTACCATCCGAAAAATGTGGGTATTTTTCAAAAATGGGCTGTAAATGCATGGGCTTCCATAAAGGCCTGGATTCTACGTCATCTGTCAATAACCCCAAGCGTATCTTTTCTCTAATTTCAAAAGAGGGGGTAAGTATGCAGGTGAGCCATCTGTTTGAGTAAAAACCTGCTGGTTCATCAACAAATTCAATTTCCTTAAAATGACCTAATTTAGATCGATAATATTCATAGTTGGCCCTTCTCGCCATAACCCTATCCTCTAGTACTTCCATTTGGCCACGACCTATACCAGCCAATATATTGCTCATTCTATAATTATAACCAACATGGGAATGTTGGTAGTGAGGAGCATCATCCCTTGCTTGGGTAGCCAAAAACACTGCTTTTTCCTTTAATTTTTTATTCTTTGTAAGTAATGCTCCACCACCTGAAGTTGTTATTATTTTATTCCCGTTAAAAGATAAAATACCAAGATCACCAAAACTACCGCATTTCACATTATTATATGAACTTCCTAGTGCTTCGGCACTATCCTCAACAATAGGTATCTGATACTTATCTGCTATTTCTCTTATTTCTAAAACCTTATATGGCATACCATATAAGTGCACGGCCACAATGGCCTTTGGCTTTCTGCCATTTGCTATCCTATCTTTTATAGCAGTTTCCAACAATATGGGGGAAATATTCCAAGTATCATTTTCACTGTCCACAAAAACAGGAGTCGCTCCCAAATACATGATCGGATTGGCCGAGGCAGAGAATGTAAAACTTTGACATACTACCTCATCTCCTTTAGAAACCCCTAGCAACTCTAGTGCTAAATGAATGGCTGCCGTTCCAGAACTTAGGGCTGCAACGTGTACGTCATTTCCTATATAATGTTGAATAGCCTCTTCAAAACCATTTACGTTAGGGCCCAGAGGTGCCACCCAATTGGTGTCAAAAGCCTCTTGAACATAGACTTGTTCGTTATATCCCATATGGGGAGAGGAAAGCCAAATTTTTGTTTTAGTTATCAAAATGTATATTGGTTAAATTCTTTAGGTTATCAAAAATAACCATACCAACCGTCATTAAACCACTATTGTTTTATATTTCGTCCAAGATTTCAAATCATCGATAAACGGTCATAAGAGTCCAGTATAATTGAAAAAAAACATTCAATTAGGAGCTGTTTTGTAAATCTGTAAGTAAACCATCAGAAAAATAACTGCATTTTGTTCAATAATAATTTTGGCATTATATATTCAATCAAAATAACCTTTTTACGATGAATCGCAATAATGAAATGAATGATTCGTTTAAGAATTTAAACATAAAACAAGCTACCAGTAATAAAAGAATCCAATTTTACGATTCCCTTTTTTCATAAAAAAATTAACTAAATCCATAGAAAATTTACAAAAGTTGTTAAAGAACAATGTAGTTCATCGAATAAACATATCTCAAAAGTCTACAGGTAAATTAAATACGTAAAACCCCCAAGTATCCATTTAGTGCATTTCATCGAATAAATTTTGTTTTTCATCGATGATATTTAAAAAATAGATATTTTTATGGAACCTAAGTTTTACCTAACACATAAATATTGAAGTACTTATGAAAATTTACCCCACTAAAATCATTAAATTGATACCTACGACCTTTGTTCTTTTTTTATTTTTTTCTTGTGCCACAGACTCTGATTTATTGTCAGATTTTGTTTTAGAAGATGCAATAGTGAACGAAACAACAATTGATGCAGATAATGCATCAATTGTTGTAGATGAAGACAAAGCTGTTTCTTTTAACATGCTTAACAATGCTGCAAGCAAAGGTAGCAGAAGACGATATAAAAGTTCTAAGCAACCTAAAAATGGTGGTCTGGTTATAGAAAAAGATAGCATTGCCGTGTATACACCTGATTACGATTTTAATGGCAAGGACGCCATTGAAATTACCCTAGAAGTGATCAATGATGATAATACCAGTTCAGATGTCTTAATGACCGTAGGTGTAACGGTAACCCCTACAGCAGATGTTGTGGACGACAAGGTTGAAACAGACAAAGGTAGCTCTTTGCTGATTGAACCTCTGAAAAACGACAAGTTTAGTCAAGAAAGCGCAGTGGTCATTAGTAAAACAACAAATCCTTCCAAAGGTAGTGTTGTTCTTAACGATGATAACACTGTAACGTATACCCCAAATACTGGTGCTGTAGGCATAGATCTATTTACGTATACCACAGAGCTTACAAATTTAGACGATAGCATTACAACAGAAACAGGTAATATCACTGTAACCATTAATGGCTCAGAAGAAAGCCAAGCTAGTGCAGGCCCAATGGGCCCCTTAAAAGCCTTTCCTGGAGCGGTAGGTCACGGACGTAATGCAACAGGAGGTAGAGGTGGTTATGTTTATGAGGTTACTAATCTAAATTCTAGCGGACTGGGAAGTCTTGCATATGGCGTTGAAACCCTAACCGGCGCTAGAACAATAATATTTAAAGTAAGTGGCACCATAAACCATGGTGGTGGAGATTATTTATACCTAGGAGGTGACAATGGAGATGTTACAATTGCAGGAGAAACTGCCCCAGGCGGTGGAATAGCAATACGAGGTGAATTTAGAATATCAGATAGTAATGTAATTGTTAGAAATATAAGAATCCGAAATGATAGTGATTGGAGTGGAAGTAGTCAGGCTGCAATCAGAATCGCATCTTATGGTGATAATCCAAATATTTCGGATATTATTATTGACCATGTTTCTATGAGCTGGGCAGAGGACGAAAACTTGACCATAACGGCTACCTCAAGTTCAGGATCAGTAAATAATGTAACTATACAAAACTGCTTTATAACTGACAATGTTGGAACAGGAAAGAATGTAATTGCATACTGGAATACTTCAAATATTTCTTTTTATCAAAATCTATTTGGATATAGCAGTACCAGAAACATAAGATCAAGTTCTTGTTCTGCAAGTTGGGAGCTAATAAACAATTACACATACAACTATACCGAGTCTGCTACTATTGGGACTTTTGGAAATATTGCTGACTTAATTGGAAACCATTGGGATACAGGTGGTAATAGCCTACCATATGGCAATGATGTTTTTGAAATATCAGCAGGATCTGCTGACAACTGTTCCAGTAAAGGTCAAACATCAAATCTCTCAAATTCTTTTGTTTATTTTGCTGATAATTTATTTAATGGTGGAGTTGCGTCATATGGTCCTAACGCAAAATCTAGATTGCAATCTACAAGACAAAATGCATCTGATATTACGCCTTATTCTTCAACACTTACCAAAACAAATGTATTAGCAAATGCAGGTGCTTATAATGGTTTGCCGCAAGGGCTAGACACATTTGATGCAGCTAGATTTGCAAAAATAGCTTCTGGTGCAGGGGGTAATAGAATGAAATCTGCAGTATATCCTTCAGATTTCCCTAATATTCCTACAGGAACACCGTATACCGATTCGGATAAAGATGGGATGAGCAATATTTGGGAAACCGCCAATGGTTTAAATCCTAACGATGCCAGAGATGGAAAACAAGACCGTGACGGAGATGGTTATACCAATTTGGAAGAATATTTACATTTTTTGACCATTCAATAAAAATCAAAAAAAGTTGACTTTAACCAAGTGAATAAAAAAAGGGGAGCTGTAAGCTCCCCTTTTTTTATTCTTTTTCTAACTAGAAAACATAATATCTTGATCGTACCCTAAATTAATCCTCCCCTTTCAGGTAGGTGAAATTAAGTTTCACATTTTCGTTTTGCACGGAAAAATAATTAACATATTCAATTCCTTTTGTCCCATTGTTCTTAATGATCAAATTTCCGGTAACATTCTTAAAACTTTTCAAAGTCCCTAATTTTGAGCCCCTAACTTTAATTACAGGCACAGACAATTTATATGACAAAAATAAATTATCGAAAGCAAATCCTCCCAAAGAGGAATAAATGGTTCTATAGTCTGGCACTTCAAATCCTAAAGGGGAGTAACCCCAAGACTTACAAATATTGATCGCCGCACAATTCTTAAAGACAACATCAAAGGCGTCACTGCGCTTTCTGCTGAACAACATGCCCCACTTGCTGTTTTCTACCAAACATTCCTCAAAACTAACCCTACCCCTTACAGGAGACTCTTTATTTGCATTAATATTAATTTCTGCCGCGGGATATATATTCGATATCACATGGTTATTGCTCAAATAGCAGCTATTAAAGGATATGCTCACGGGCAAGGAACTTGTCTCTAATTTTCCTAATGCTATTAAAATACCAGAATGACTATTGTTTATAAATGAACAATCCTTGAAATTAATGTTAACAATACGGTCTGCTGGAGAATTTGGTTCTATATCCAATCCTGCCTCAGGTAAAGTCCCATTAGTTTCCATAAACATACAATTGCTAACAACAACATTTTGGGCACTTATAATGCTCATACCTTGTCGCTTATTATTAATGCATTGAACATCCTCTATATAAATATTCTCGCTATATGTCCCCTTATTTTTGCCAGCTATGTAAATTCCATCACCTCCACTATCCTTAATAATAAATCCTTTAATACTAATGTTTTTAGATTCTCGAATGCTCAACCCATGCCTCCATTCTCCATCTAGATATTCCGCTTTGTTCATCATGAAAATTGTTCCATTTCCTATTAAGGACACGTCAACAGCGTTTTCTAAGGTTATTAAGGCAGCATTTTTGTTCGTGAACTTGCCTTTTAAGGCTTTTAAAACAACACCTTCTTGAAAGTATATGGTTTTCCCTTTCAAATTTTTTAGATGTAATGGTTGAATGAACCATTCTTTATATGCATTATCCACTATGATTGTATCGTAAGAAGAATATAAAGCCCTCATTATACAATCCGTGCTATTTGTGGGATTACAACCAAAAGTTGATACTTTTGTTTTTTGGGGATAGGTAAAAAAAAATAAACCAAGCAAAATAAAAAATAAAATTCTTTCTCTTAACATAAAATAGCTCAGTTCGTAAATGTTGTTAATAACAAGGTATGAATGTACTGAGATTTTTTTAAATGGTTTTAATCGGATTTATGTAAGCATTATCAGGATCTTTTTGTGATTCAATAGAAATACTTCAATTTTACACTATTTTCGCATAGTTTTAAAAAGTTGATTAATTTAATATATATATGAAAATTCTCGTTACCGGAGCAGCAGGGTTTATTGGTTTTTACGTTTCCAAATTACTCACATCAAAAGGTCATTTTGTGGTTGGTTTGGATAATATCAATGACTATTATGATACCGAACTAAAATACGCCCGATTACAACAACTTGGTATATCTAAAGAAAAAGGCACCATCTTTAATTCTATTTCCAAAAGCGAAACAATGGGGAATGCATTCCAATTCATACGAATGAACTTGGAGGACAGGGAAACTTTACCCCTATTGTTTAAAAATGAAAAATTTGATGCCGTTTGCAATTTGGCCGCCCAGGCTGGGGTAAGGTATAGCATAGAAAATCCTGAAACCTATATAGACAGTAATATTGTAGGTTTTTTAAATATTCTGGAATGTTGTAGGCACCACCACATAAAGCATTTTGTCTACGCCAGTAGTTCCAGTGTTTATGGTTTAAATGAAAAGATCCCTTTTGAAACCACGGATAACGTAGATCACCCGATAAGCCTTTATGCCGCTACAAAAAAAAGCAACGAATTAATGGCCCACACGTATAGTCATTTATATGGTTTTCCTACGACAGGACTTCGCTTTTTTACCGTTTACGGTCCATGGGGAAGACCGGATATGGCCATGTTTTTGTTTACGGAAGCTATTATACAGGGAAAACCGATCAAGGTCTTTAACGAAGGTAAAATGGAAAGGGACTTTACCTTCATAAATGACATTGTGGAAGGCGTGGTGCGCATCTTAGAAAAGGACATAACCTCAAGGATTGACTCTAAAGACCTTTATCGCATATACAACATAGGTAACAATAATTCTGTAAAGCTATTGGACTTTATAGAAGCAATTGAAAAAAGTTTAGGTAAAAAAGCAGACAAATTGTTATTACCCATGCAGCCGGGAGATGTTAAAAAAACATGGGCCAATGTAGATGACTTAATTGAGGATTATGACTACAAACCAAATACCCCTATCGAAAAGGGAGTAGCTTCTTTTGTTGCTTGGTATAAGCAGTTTTATGGCATATTGTAATTAAAAAATAAGACTAGTAGAGTAACTTGCTTTTAAAAGACAGGTATGGGCGATTATGAAAATGACCCGAATACAATTTAGTTACAAAAATAAAAAATGCATTCAACGTATTTATCATTGATCTTAACTTATTACCTCTTTGTAATTTCTTTTAAAAATGCATATTTGCATCAGAAACAGATTACAAAGTTGATTTGTAAGATATATATCAAGAAATCTGAGGTATCAAAATAGACGACATCCTTTAAGAATTTCCGAAATTTATAATTTAATGTATTGTAGGTATTTACTCCAACAAACGAGACATGAAATGTCTAAAAAATAAGAAATAAGAAATTTTATTTAAAATTAAAGTAACATAAAAATGAATTTAACTGTTATTGGAACTGGCTATGTTGGCCTTGTAAGCGGTACATGTTTTGCCGAAATGGGAAATACGGTAACCTGTATAGATGTGGATGCCAAAAAAATAGAAAATTTGACCAATGGTATCATTCCTATATATGAACCAGGACTGGAAGCCATGGTGAATCGTAATTTAAACAATAAAACGATACATTTCAGCACAAAGTTATCCGATTATTTAGAAAAGTGCGATGTGGCCTTTATTGCTGTTGGAACCCCAATGGGAGATGATGGTTCTGCCGATTTGAAATATGTGCTTCAGGTGGCTAAAGAAATAGGACAGCACATGACCCATTCTCTTGTGATTGTGGATAAATCCACAGTTCCCGTAGGTACCGCTGATAAGGTTAGGGACACCATCCAAAATGAATTGAAACAGCGCAATTTAGACATCCCTTTTCATGTGGTCTCCAATCCCGAATTTTTAAAGGAAGGTGATGCCATTAATGATTTCATGAAACCAGATCGTGTAGTGATCGGTTCTGATGACGAGGAGTCTACAGAGCAAATGAGATCCCTATACGCTCCATTTTTCAGGAGCAGTATGGATCGACTTATCACCATGGATGTCCGCTCTGCTGAAATGACAAAATACGTGGCCAACGCCATGTTGGCGACCAAAATTTCCTTTATGAATGAAATTGCCAATATCTGTGAATTGGTTGGCGCTGATGTCAACAAGGTTCGTATTGGGATAGGTTCAGATAGCAGAATTGGGTATAGCTTTATTTATCCAGGGAGTGGCTATGGGGGATCTTGTTTCCCTAAAGACGTTAAAGCCTTGAAAAAAACGGCTGAAGAACATGGGTATACCGCAAGTTTGATCACCTCTGTGGAAGACGTGAATGACCGGCAAAAACTAGTGATCGCACAAAAGGTAGTGAACCGTTTTGGTGAAAATTTAACAGGAAAAACCTTTGCCGTTTGGGGGTTGGCATTTAAACCGGAAACCGATGATATGCGAGAAGCACCATCTATTTATATCATTAAGGAATTGGTGAAAAGAGGGGCCAAAATAAATGCGTATGATCCAAAGGCTATGGAGGAAGCAGCCCATTTTTATTTGAAGGATATGAAAGAAGTCACCTATGCCAAATCAAAATATGAAACATTGCAAGATGCAGATGCCATGATTTTGTTAACGGAATGGAAAGAATTTAGGTCACCAGATTTTGAAGAATTAAAAATACAATTAAAACAACCAATTATTTTCGATGGAAGAAACCAATACAATGATACCTTAATGCAGAAAAAAGGATTTGAATATTATCAAATTGGTAAAAAATAAATAGTTTTGCTCCATATTAACATTGCAGTAATAGGACTGGGATATGTAGGATTGCCTTTAGCCCATATCATGGCTACAAAGTATCCTGTGATAGGTTTTGACATCAATACGGATAGAATCCAAGAATTAAATGCTGGATGGGATTCTACTTTAGAGGTTGATGAGGAAAAGTTGGGCTCCATTTTAAAAAATGGTCCCTCAACTGCTGCAGGATTGTTTTGTTCCTCCTCTCTAGCTGATATTGAAACCTGCAATTATTATATTATTACCGTGCCTACTCCAGTAGATGTCAAAAATAGGCCTGACTTATCCCTATTGTTCAAAGCCAGTGAAACTGTTGGTAAAGTGCTCAAAAAGGGAGATATCGTTATTTATGAATCTACGGTCTATCCTGGGGCTACGGAGGAGGAATGTGTTCCGGTGCTAGAGAAAATAAGTGGATTAACATTTAATATAGATTTTTTTGTGGGTTATTCCCCAGAACGAATTAATCCGGGGGATAAAGAACACACTATAGACGGTATAGTAAAAGTAACCGCTGGATCTACCAAAGAGGTAGGTGAAAAAGTAGATGAACTCTACGCTTCTGTTATACCTGCAGGCACCTATTTGGCCCCCTCCATAAAAGTAGCGGAAGCCTCTAAGGTGATTGAAAATTCCCAACGGGACATTAATATTGCCTTTGTAAACGAACTGTCTAAAATCTTTAATTTAATGGGTATAGACACCCAGGCTGTTTTAAAGGCTGCCGGAACCAAATGGAATTTCCTGCCCTTTAAGCCAGGATTGGTGGGAGGGCACTGTATAGGGGTTGATCCCTACTATCTAGCGCAAAAGGCCCAAGAATACGGTTATCATCCTGAAATTATTTTGGCAGGTAGACGCATTAATGATGGAATGGGAAAATATGTTGCCTCCCAAGTTGTTAAACTTATGTTGCAACATGAAATTAAAATAAAAGGCTCCAAAATCTTGATTTTAGGGATCACCTTTAAAGAAAATTGCACGGACGTTAGAAATACCAAAGTTGTGGATGTAATTAGTGAACTAAATAGTTATGGGGTACATACCACTATTTTTGATCCGTGGGCCTCTCCAAAAAAGGTGATGGAAGAATATGGGTTAGCCATAAGAAATGAGGTGCCTTTGGATACTTATGATTCAGTTATACTTGCTGTGTCCCATAAAGAATTTTTAAAAATGGATCTTAATTCTATGATTAAGCCCAATGGAATTATCTATGATATTAAGGGAGTATTAACGGGAGACATTGAAGGTAGGTTATAAAACGGTTTAGGAATAATTATTTAATATAAAGATTACCCATTTTTAAGATCCAATTTTATTTAAAAAGTATAATATTTTATGGACTTTTTCAAACAAAAGCTATTATTCTCTAAATTTTCGAATCTTAGAAAAAATCCATTGGTTAGGAACATCCTCTTAGTCGGTTTTATTTCGGTACTTGTAAAGTTGGTAGGCTTTTATAAGGAAACCATCATCGCCTCAAATTTTGGACTTTCAGAGGTTTTGGATACCTATTATATCGCAATACTCGTTCCTACTATCATCCAAACTGTTTTTATAGTTTCTCTAAAGAACTTATTCATCCCAAATTACATTATTGAACTTAATACCACCCAACAAAAAGGTAGTTTTCAAACCTTCACCTTTTATCTAATAACAATCATTGCCATTATTCTCACAATTTTCGCTATCATATTTGCTGAATTTTTTCTTGATTTTGTTTTTCCTGGACACACTATTGGTTATTACCACTTGGTTCGAACACAATTGTACTACGTTCTTCCTTGCTTATTTTTTTGGGGCTATACCGGCTTTCTTAATGGCTTGCAAGAAATTAATAACAATTATTTTTCATCCACCATATCACAAATATTTTTACCGATTGGGATGATTATATGCTTAGTATTTTTTAAAGATCTATTTGGAGATAAGGTAATTGTAATAGGGATGTTGGCAGGTAGTTTCATTAGCTTTTTGTATACTCTTGGTTCTACTCTTATCAATAAGCTAATTGCTATTGGGCCATTGAAAAGAAATGAGAATATGAACGAAATGCTAAAACAATATCCAGCAAAGTCTATCTCAGGATTACTGACCGGTATAAACCCGTTTGTAGATCAATTTTTTGCAGCCCAATTAGTGGTCGGCTCCATTGCCGCCTTAAATTATGGTATAAAAATCCCTGCATTTACCGTTGGTATTTTAATCCTGGCCATTGGTAATGTCTTATTACCCCATTTCTCCAGACTGATAAGCACTGACCTTGACAGGGCCTATCAGCAACTTTTTAAAATATTGAAATTGGTATTTTTTGGCGGGCTGTTAATTACAATTTTAACCATACTGTTTTCGGATGACATAATTAGAATTTTGTTCGAACGCAAAGAATTCACCTCAGAGGACACCTATGTAGTAGCAAACATTCAGAGAATAGCATTGGTTTATGTCCCTTTTTATCTATGCACCTTGGTATGCGTGAAATTTTTAACGGCCATCAATAAAAACAAATTTATGGCTTGGACCTCTTTTTGGAACTTAATTTTAAACCTAATCATGAATATTGTTTTAGTTAAAATGTATGGTGTATATGGATTAATATTAGCTACTACAATAGTTTACGTAATAGCGAGTTTAATATATATGGGTTATACTTACCGTCTATTTGTAAAAAATAAGGTCTTAAAAAATTAAGTTTTACCAGTATAAAATCTCAAAAAATCTTAAAATATTTTTGTCAACATGAAAATCGATTTTATTTCCAATTCAATTGCAGGTGGAGGAGCCGAAAGGGTTATGGTGCTCTTGGCCAACGAATTTATAAATAGAAATTACGACATATCAATTATAACTTTGAATACAGGGCAATCTTATGATGTCTCATCTCAAATTAATAGAGTGAAATTACATGGTGGTAATATCAAAAATCATACTATTCGTAGACTATTACAGCTAAATAAATATTATAATAAAAAAGAAAATCGCCCAGACATTATAATTTCCTTTTTGCCGCCTATTAGTCTAGTCGCTATACCAGTAGCAAAACTTTATAAAATAAAAATTATATGCTCCGAGCACACTAATCATCTAAACTTTGGAAATTATGTAACAAAATTTACTCGTAATTATTTATATCAATTTTCAGATTATGTTACGATCCTCACTTCTTTTGATAAGTTGTTTTACGAAAAAAAAGGAGCAAAAGTTCAAATATTACCAAATCCATGTACATTTTCGCCACTTCAAAAGTCAAAATCGGATTCTGAAAAAATAATACTTGCGATAGGTGATTTAAATAGGTATCATATAAAAGGTTTTGACAATTTAATAAATTTAATTAGTCCTATTTTAAAAGAACATAGCGATTGGCAATTGAAAATTATCGGCAGTGGAAATGAAGGCTTAAAATTTTTAAACACCATGGTAATTAAAAACAAAATGAGTCATCAGATTCAATTTGCTGGTTTTAGATCTGATATAGATTTAATAATGCAAGAATCAGAGATTTTTGTTTTGTCTTCCCGTGTTGAAGGCTTGCCTATGGTATTATTGGAAGCTATGTCCCAAGGCATGGCATGCATTGCATACGATTGTAAAACTGGTCCTTCTGACATTATAACCAATAATCAGAACGGTCTTTTAATTAAAGATCAAGATATGGTAGCCATGCAAAATGGATTGGAAACATTAATAAATGATCAGACTCTAAGAAGAAAACTGGCGAGCAATGGTATAAAAAGTTTGGAAAACTACTCTATGGATTCCATAATGTTAAAATGGGAACAACTCTTTGCAAAAGTTTTAAATAGTTAATATGAAAAAATTAATTTCCATTTTTTTCTTGTTACCATTCGTATTTAGCGCTCTTAATATCCAGGCCTTTGTTACAAAATTTGTGTCTGTATCGTTAGCACAAAATATGGCTTATTCAAATGTTCTTCTAATAATTGCTGGTACCATTTTATTATTAAAAGAAAGTAAACCATTTCCTTACACAATCAAATTATGGATTGGATTTTTTTTATTTTATTATTGTTTTGGTCTAATTGGAAATATACTACATTTTCCCGAAGCGCCATTGTTGAAAACTTTAATCCCGATAATATATTTCATTGGATTTTCATTTTTACTGGGTAAAAATGAATATTTCAAACTATTTTCTAAAGTTGCTACATTAACTCTTATTATTGCAAGTCTAATGCTTATTTATTTTCAGCGCATTAATTTCTCTATGGATTCAGGCGGAATATACGAGTATGAATTAAGTAGAGCGGGTGGGCTGTACGGAGATGCAAATAATGCAGCTTTAGTCTGTTTATTATCTTTTGTTTTTATAAAAAATGTATTCATTCCAATTAATCTATTCCAAAAAATAATCAAAATCCTATGTTTGGCAATTTCATTATATGCTTTAGTCCTTACTTTTTCTAATACCGGTTTTATTATATTATTAATTATCTTAGGATTATCATATCAGAGATTTTTTAAGCCTAAAAGAATACTGTTTTTAATTATTATAATTCCTTTAGCCGCTTTTTTTCTAATTCAAGGCGCTTTAAATAGTTCATTTTTAAATTCAATTCAAAAAAATAGGATCGAAAATGTGATTAATGTTTTAACTTTAAATACGGAACAAGTTTCATATTCTGGAAGGGAGGAATTATTAAAGAACATGATGAATTACGTAAATGAAAATCCCTTTATAGGAAATGGAGTTTATTTTTCTACGTCTATAAGCGGACATAATACTATTATTGGAGTTTGGGCTGATGCTGGAATATTTAGCTTTATGTTCTTTTTGTTTTTACTTTTTCAACATTTTATTCGAGCTTTACTCTCTAGAGTGGAATATAGATATTTCTCTTTGTCCATACTTGTAATATTAACAATTTATATGATTACTCTCCAAACTGTAATTAATCAACCCTATCTAATCGTTTTGTTTGCATTTATAGGCTATATGATAACAGAAGATAAAATCTATGAACCGTTACCTTAATATTTATTTTTAATGATAAGTATATTTAAAATTCGAAAACTATTTTCCTCGTATTTTACACTACAGATTATGAAAACGCATTATCGAATATCTGTTAAATATTAAAAAAATATTCCCTTTTAGTTATAGGTTAAATTATTTAACGATAAAATTTTAATTAAACATATGAAAATTGATTTTATAATTAATAAAATGAGCGGAGGTGGCGCCGAACGTGTTGTAAGTCTTGTTGCAAATTATTTAAACAATAAAGGATATGAAATAAGAATTATTACTTTTCAAGGATCCGATAAATATGAGCTTGATAAAGGAATAAAAAGAATTAAACTTCATAAACATCCATTTTTTCAATCTGTAGTTGTCAATGGTTTCTTTGGCCTATCTTACTTTTACAGAAAAAAAAGTAATAGACCAGATATTATAAGTTCTCATATTAATCTATTAGGTTATATGACAATTCCAATTGCGAAAATTTTCAATATTAAAATAATAGTCTCAGAACATATAAACCATTCTCAAAATAATTCATTTTCAAGGCGTTTCCTATGGAATTATTTATATTCTTACAGCGATGCTGTTACTATCCTTACTAATTATGATTTAGAATATTTTTCTAAAAAAAATAAAAATGTCCTAGTTATGCCGAACCCTTGTCCATTTAGCATTATTAAAGATGCGGATATATTGAGGGAACGTAATAAAGAAATTATAGCTGTCGGTAATCTTGATCGATATTTCCATAAAGGGTTTGATAACCTTATTACAATTGCTTCAAAAGTTTTAATAGATAACCCGAATTGGAAATTAAGAATTGTTGGAGGCGGTGATGACGGTTTAAAAATTCTAAAAAATAAATCTATAGAACTTGGGGTTGAAGACAAAATAATTTTTAACGGCTTTACTTCAGAGGTTAGAGAAATAATGTTAAATTCTGAGATTTTTATATTATCCTCACGGTTTGAAGGATTACCTATGGTATTAATGGAAGCAATGTCTCAAGGAATGTGCTGTATTTCTTATGATTGTATTTCCGGCCCATCTGATATTATAGATACTAATATTAATGGTAATTTAATAGAAAACCAAAATATTGATAAAATGATAATTGGTTTAAACGAATTGATACAAAATAATGCACTTAGACAAAAATTTAAAAAAAATGCTCCAAGATCATTAAATAAGTTTTCTATTGAAACAATCGGTAGTAAATGGGAAAAACTACTAAAAGAATTAGTGATAAAAAGTTAATACCTTAAAACTAAAGAACATGTTGGTTTTAAATTAAGATAATAACATACTGTTAAATCTTATTAAGTGGTTTTAATAAAATCGTATAATACATTCAATTCATTCTAATTTGTTTAAGTTTTATGAGAAAATTTTTAAAAAAAATATATTATAGTACGGAGATAGGAAAGTCAATTATCGACCCATTTCTAATATTAAGAAACAAAATAATTCCTCAGGAAATTTTACTAAAAATTCGATTTAAGAGAATGTTAGGTTATCCATTAAATTTGAAAGAACCAAAGACATTTAATGAAAAGATTCAATGGTTAAAATTACATGACAGAAGCTCTCTCCATATAAAATGCGCTGACAAATATGCTGTCAGAAAATATGTGAAGGAAAAAATCGGGGAAAAATATTTAATCCCTTTAATTTTAAAAACTACCAACGTTGAAGATATCTCACCCGAAAAAATCCCAGAATATCCAGTCATTATCAAAACAAATCATGATAGTGGTGGAGTCTCAATTATAAAAAACAAAAATCTGATAAATTGGAGTGAGCTAAGAATTAAGTTTCAAAAAAAACTCAATAATAGTTATGGCGAAGTAAAAGGAGAATGGCAATATAAAAATATAACTCCTTGTATAATAATTGAAAAACTTTTACTTAATAAGCAAGGACAAATCCCATCTGACTATAAACTTCATTGTTTTAATGGAAGGTTAGTTTTTACAGACATCCATTTCGAAAGATTCACAAATCATAAAAGAAATTTATATGATAAGGATTGGAATTTGATAAATTGCAGATGGGTTTATGACAATGGTCCAAATATTCCAAAACCCGCTGTTTACGAAGAAATGAAAACTATTGCAGAACAATTCGCTAAGGATTTTATATATGTTAGAGTAGACCTTTATGTCATTGAAAACAATATTTTCTTTGGTGAGCTTACCTTTCATGCTGGTTCAGGAAATGAAAAATTCATACCACAAATTTGGGACAGTAAATTTGGAAATATGCTACAGTTGCCTAATTTGGATTAAATAAAAGTTATGCAATTTAAAAATACAACTCTCCCCATCTCACAACTAATTATAAATTGAAAAGATCACAATCTCTGAAAAATAAAATAAATACTAAAAACTGGCTATTTGTACTGCCAACCGATAGTGTACAAGGTTCCGAACAAATTGTAATGAACCTAGCAAAATATCTTGTTAAAAATGGTAATAAAGCACAGGTCATTATTTTAACCAAGAAAAATAAAAAAGGTTGGATCCATTTAGAAAATGAAATGAAGATTATCTATTTTCCATTTGCAAATTACATATGGGGAATCCTTTATTTTATACCTTATCTGTTTTTTTTTCACAAACAAAAAACCGACTATACTTTCACTTCCCAAACGCTAATCAACGGTACCTTAGGGTTCTCTAAAAAAATTGGTTTCTTTAAAAATACCAAGATTATAGTAAGAGAATCAAATTCTATTTTTGACCTTTTTAAAGGTCCTAAACTAATGTTATATAGTTTATTTTATCGCATTGGATATTCAAAATCATCTTTAGTGATATGTCAAACGGAGTATATGAAAACCCAACTCGTTACTGCCCTTCCTAAATTATTTGAAGGAATTAAAGTACAGGTCATACCCAACCCCATTGATTTTCTGGAAATAGAAACCAAAGCTAAAGTAACTATCAAAGCTTTAAAGAATAAAAAATATTTGGTGGCAGCAGGCAGACTTGTTCCTGCCAAGGGTTTTGATATCCTAATAGAAGCCTTTAATAAGGTTTCATTAAAAATACCAGATTTAGAATTGATAATTTTGGGAGCCGGTAAGGATCAAAAAAAGTTAGAAGAAATCAGGGACTCCTTAGGGTTGGAAGACAAAATTACTTTTCCTGGCTATGTTCCTAATGTATATCCCTATTTCAAAGAAGCTGAAGCATGTATATTATCTTCCAGAATAGAAGGATTCCCGAACGTGCTGCTTCAAATGATGTCTCAAAATACAAAAGCGGTAGCTACATTAAGTGCGGGAGGCATAGAAGATATCCCTGGAATATTTAAATGTGCTCCTAATAATATCGAAGAACTCAGCCACGCAATTATCGATTGTTTGCAAAATAACACAGAGAAGAATAGATCTATTTTTGACGGTTATTTACAGGGAAGAACACAAGATTCTTTTTATAAAGCAATAATCAGCAATATTTAAATACAAAAGACATACTTTTTAAAATAGCTTGTGCTTTTAAAAAGCTACTACACTTAAAATTTGAAAAATATAAAAATGGAAAATAATAGAATCCTTATTTTATGCTCTTATGATAAATCCATCATTCATTTTAGAGGTGACTTTATTAAAAGCCTGATACAAAATGGATACAAAGTTTTTGGGGCAGCACCAGAGATGACCAAAGAAATCTCTGACCAATTGATTGAGCTTGGCGCAAGCCCACTTACCTTTAAACTACAACGAACACGCCTTAATCCATTCAAGGATTTACAATCTATTTTTGAGTTAAACAAAATGATTAAAAAGCATAACATAGATCTGGTTTTTCCCTACACCATTAAGCCAGTAATCTATGGTTCCATTGCCGCTAATTTTGCGAAAATTCCTGTAATTTCATTAATAACGGGTTTGGGATTCACGTTTAGTGCAGCTTCGGCAAAGGCTAAATTATTGCAAAAAGCAACCGAATTTTTATATAAAATATCTATCCGAAAAAATAAACTGATCATTTTTCAAAATAGTGATGATCACCAATTATTTTTGGAACGAAATATAATCCCAAAGTCGAAAAAAATTGCAGTCGTCAATGGTTCAGGAGTTAATCTGGGTACCTATCCCAACAGGATCAATAATAAGACTTCTGAAAGAATTATTTTTATTCTCGTAGCGCGCCTAATCAAAGAAAAAGGAGTAAGCCTTTATATGGAAGCTGCTGAGGATCTTAAGAAAAGATTTCCAAAGGCAGAATTTCACGTCATTGGAAAACCAGATAAGTCCCCATCTGCCATTAATTTGGATAAACTAAATGAGTTGCACCACAAGGAAATTATTGTATATCACGGACCACAGGACAATGTTCCAGAGTTGTTATACGCTTCTGATATTTTTGTCTTGCCCACATTTTATAGGGAGGGTATCCCTAGATCCATTCTTGAAGCGCTTTCTGTAGGTATGCCCATCATTACCACAAATTCTCCTGGCTGCAGGGAAACTGTTACAGAAGGTGAAAATGGCTTCTTAATAAAGCCGCAAAGTTTGGAGGACCTAAAGAGAGCTATGGGATATTTTTTAGAAAATCCAATAAAAATAAAAGAAATGGGCATCGCTAGTAGAGCCCTAGCAGAAAAAAAATTTAATGTTGACATCATAAATGACCATTTAATTGCATTAATAAAAGAAACTATGACAAAGTAAGGAAATACCGCCAATGCTTCTGAAATGGTTTAATTTCTGGTTTTAATTTAAATTTAATTAACCATAGTAATTTAATGAGGTGGTTATTACGTAAATTGCGGTTCGAGATAATGTATTATACCCCCCTAAAACTATTTCGATAAAACATTATGTATTTATTCGGCGCTGGCGGACATTGCAAAGCCATAATTGACATGATAGTGTCAGATTTGAAACTAAACATTTCAGGTATTTATGACGATAGTCAAAATAATAGAAAATATCTTGGGCTATCCCATAACCCAAATTCAAAAATTAAAGCATTCCTCTGATGATGATTTTCATATATGCATTGGAGACAATGCTGCAAGGGAAACTATTTCGAATAGCTTAAATGTAAATTATCCTATCCTCACCCACCCAACTAGCTTTGTTTCCACATTATCTACTATTGGTGAGGGCACATCTATAATGCCACTTGCATCCATTAAGGCGGCTTCTGAGATAGGCAAGCATTGCATCATTAATGCAGGGGCAATTATTGGCCATGATGTATAATAGGGGATTATTCCCATATTGCCCCTAATTCATCTGTGGCTGGATATGTAACTATAGGAAAAGGAGTGCATTTTGGAATTGGGGCTTCAGTGATACAAGGTATCAATATTGGCAAATGGGCCGTAATTGGAGCAGGAGCCGTGGTCATTAAAGATGTTCCGGATTACGGTGTGGTTGTTGGCAATCCGGGGAGTGTAATTAAATTTGCGGAAAAACATAAAACTTACACCCCCTAATACTTTTACCCTATTAAAACCTCATACCGGGTTATTTTAATTATTCCATCTTTTGTCTTCACCAGTAATTTAGTGTCATATTCCAACAATAGGCTTCCTGGTCCACTCATTTGATACTCCTTCAATAAGGGCGGGTGTATCATATTTTCAGCCTCATATATTCTATAATTCTTATTTGAAATTTCAGCACTGCATCCTTGAGACTTTATACCAAAGCTTTTAATGGCTCGAAGTATGGCCGATGTATTCTGCGATTTAAAATCTAGAAGTTGCATTTCAGGTGTCCTATTAAAATAGGTGGATGTTCCCTGTTGTTTTTCTCCCTGATACTTAAAATTAGACTGCTTTAATAATTCCCAACCAATTTTAAAAACAGTTCCTTCCAGTTTCATGGATAGATGGTACAACAAGCCTAAATCTAAATCTGGGGTAATCCCTACTCTCTTTTGATAGATAATGGCCCCAGTATCTATACCAGCATCTATAAAGTGCATAGTTGCGCCGTAAAACTCATACCCATCATAAAAGATACCGTTTATGGGAGTCTTTCCCTGTAAAAATGGGAGATAGGTAGGGTGAATATTGATCAATAATTGTTCTGGGGCAAACTTATGTACCGGCAGTATAAAAGGACACCCATTGGAAATCAGAATATCAAAATCCAAACTCAGGATCTCTTCCATGAATTTACCTTTGTCCTTAAAGTCAAAGGCCCTAAATGCTATATTTTTATCGGTTAGCATTTGAGCTAAATAACTGTTTTCAAGGGCATAAATAAGGATATCTTCCTTGTTTTCCGAACTGAGCAATTGATCTAGAACATGATATCTAGATCCTACAAATAAAATTTTTTCCCTTGTTACCAAAAATCTATCGTTCATCTGTTTATATTTTTTAAATATATCAAAATCTTAATTGACAAATCGTCATAAAAATTTTTAAATGATTTACTTTGCTTAACCTAAACAGTAAAACGCCCAATTTCAATTTTATTTAAAATTTCATGGACAATATCCCATTTTTAAACAAAAACAAAGGAATAGGTTCCTTTTTCCCATATATAGCAACAGATGCGCCTAAATTGAAAGTACATCAATCTAACTTCTCACCTCAAAATAAATTGTTGTTTTATACGGGAAGGCAGGCTATAAAATATGTGATTGAAGCCATAAAAAAAGAAAAAAAAATAACCACCATATGGCTCCCAGAATATTATTGCCAACATGTTACTGCTTGGATCAAAAATAATTATTCCAATGTTAAAATGTATGCCGTTAATCCTAAAAATGAACAGGAAACCATAAATCTACTGGATTTTGCAAGTGACGACGATATTGTCTTAATCAATAATTTTTGGGGCATTGATACTTGTAAAATAAATAGAGGGAACAAGAACAGTATCATCATTGAAGATCACTCCCATGGTTGGCTAAGTAAGTCTTGTAAAGAAAGTAGGGCCGATTATTGTATCGCATCCCTTAGAAAATCGGCACCAGTACCTTTAGGAGGAATAGCTTGGCGGCCAAATGGAAAAGAAATTGATTCTAGGGTTCCTATTACCAATGACACTTCCTTTCTAGACATTTGGAATGCTATTTTAAAAGGAATGAAGCTAAAAGCATCCTATGAGGAAAGCCCCGTAGCGGATGAAACTAAAAAACGGACCTTTTTGGAAATCATTAACAGAGAGGAACAAAAAATGCACAATAATCTAAATTTAGTGCCTTTAATGAAGCAGCATGAAGATATTATAGAAGAATACCTGCGTACCGATTATCTAAGGATAAAGCAAGGCCATTTAGAAAAAATACATACACTAATAAAGCCATCAAAGGAATTTGAGGTTGTAAAGGACATACAACCAAGCTTTGGTCTCATACTTTTTGTAGACACTGAAAGAAAAATGCAAAAGCTACGTTCCTATCTTATCACCCATCATATTTATCCCTCACTATTATGGCCTGAAAACAATGTTGGTTATGGTTTCTATTTAAACATCCATATCGACTTTAGATATAACGAAATCACTATGGCCTATATTTGTAGTATCCTTAATGGTATTGGCAAAAACGATTTAAATTAATTTTTTAGGGAATTCAATCCTACCTTTTAACACACCTATGATCTACCGAAAATATATAAAACCCAGTTTAGATTTCCTTTTTGCGCTACTTCTATTATCATTACTCTCTCCCTTTGCAATTGTGATAACTTGCATTCTATGGATTACCAATGACGGCAAACCATTCTTTTTTCAATTACGGCCAGGAAAGAATGAAAAAATATTTGGCATTCTAAAATTCAAAACCATGAACGATAAAAAAGATTCCCATGGCGAACTTTTGTCAGATCAAGAAAGAATAACGGGCTTTGGTCTGTTTCTCAGGAAAAGTTCCTTAGATGAAATACCACAATTAATAAATGTAATTAAAGGAGATATGAGTTTTGTGGGTCCGCGTCCCTTAAGGGTACATTACCTACCCTATTACACCGAAGCAGAAAGGAAAAGACATAGCGTACGACCAGGAATTACGGGGTTAGCCCAAGTATCTGGAAGAAATTTGTTAAATTGGGACGATCGACTTTTAAAAGATATTGAATACGTGAACAATATGTCCTTTTACTTGGATATACGCATTTTGTTCAAAACCTTTCTAAAGGTACTTACCTCTGAAGATGTGGCTGTGGATCAACGTGTTTTAATGGATAACTTTGACGATTACAGGAAAAAACAATAAACTAAAATTCATATGAACCTCTAAAACCCATTATCCATTTTTGTAAAGTAAAAAATTAGAGTTAATGGAAAATAGAGGCTACTAATTTGTGCCTGCTTTCTAATCTAAAATAATCCCCAATTTAATTTCCATTATGGTTCAAGATATGTTTCAAGACCTGAAACATCGCATAGAATCATAGTTTTAATATAATTAAAAGAACACCTATTGAAACAAAATGAATATCGAATATATACTCTCAATTGTTAGGTTTTGAAGTTTACAAAAAAAACCTTATTAATCTCATCCAAGATACGTGTATTATAACGAGATAAGTGATTCATTTAAGATCTATCGAAGTACATTTACCTTAATATAGAAAATATGTACAATCCTTTTTTAAAACGAATTATAGATTTCTGTTTGGCTTTAATTGGCCTAATTGTACTGTCCCCTATTTTTCTGATACTTATAATCACCCTTTCGTTTCATAATGGGATGAAACCATTTTTCTTGCAACCTAGACCAGGAAAGGACGGTGTTATTTTTAAATTAATAAAATTTAAGTCCATGAACGATAAAACAGATGCGCATGGCGAACCTTTACCCTATCATCTTAGAGTAACCAAAATTGGTAAATTCATAAGAAAATATTCTTTAGACGAAATACCACAATTGCTAAATGTCTTAAAAGGAGAAATGAGTTTGATTGGTCCCAGACCTCTACTTGTAAAGTACCTATCCCTTTATAACGATTTTCAAAATCAGCGTCACAATGTTAAACCCGGAATAACTGGCTGGGCACAAGTGAATGGCAGAAATAATATTTCTTGGGAAGAAAAATTTAAATTGGATGTATGGTATACCGAACATATATCATTTTTTCTAGACCTTAAAATAATTTTACTCACTTTTAAAAAAGTGATCTATAAGGACGGTGTAAATAGTAGTGAAAATGTAAACATGCAAGCCTTTAATGGATAAAACAATAAACACTTCAGTAATTGTAGGGGCGGGCACCCAAGGACAGGTATATGCCTCCTATATCATAGAAGCAGGAATTAACCTAATTGGTTTCATAGATGATGATGAATCTTTAAAAGACCAACTCGTCATGGGTTTACCTGTTTTAGGCAAATTTGAAGATTTGCTTTCAAAGGATTTCAAATCAAGAATTGCTAATGTGTATTGTCCCATTGGGGATAATCAAGTTAGGGTTAAATATCTTTCCCAATTAAAAAAAGAAGGATATAAAACGCCGAGTTTTATTCATCGAACCGTTTCCATAGCGCCAGACGTTATATTGGGCGAAGCCGTATATATGCTCGCTGGCAATATAGTTATGCCCCATACCAAAATTGGTAATTATTTAATGATCAATATGGGCAGTACCATTGCTCACCATGTCCATATTTCTGATGGTGTTTTTATGTCTTCTGGAGTTAATTTGGGAGCTCTAATAAATGTTGGAGAAAATGCCTATTTCGGAATGGGATCAACAATCATGACTGGGGTTAAAACTGTTGGAAAAGAAGCACTTATTGGCGCTGGTACCGTGATTATAAAAGATGTTCCGGAGAATGCAGTTATGGTGGGCAACCCAGGCAGAATTTTGAGATTTAAACAAAGTACTAAAGCGATTCAAAAACCATTTTATGACATTGCCTTTATTGGTTCTGGAATATCATCATCCTTTACAATTTTGCATTTTTTAGAGGGTTTAAAAGAAAAAAAACCGGCAAAACCAATTAAAATTGCACTGATAGAAAAAAACAAAGAATTCTTTACTGGTATTCCTTATGGCAACAGATCTGGTTCCTCCTCTTTATTAATTACCTCATTGGCCGACTTTCTTCCCGAACCAGAACTTGGGAAATTTATTCCTTGGTTGAATGAAAATAAAGTATGGCTTATAGATGAATTTAAAAAAGATGGTGGAATACTTACTGAAAAATGGATATCCCTTAATAGGGAAGCCATTGAAAAAGGAGCTTGGAAAGATCTCTTTATTCCTCGTTGGTTTTTTGGGAAGTATATCAACGACAAAGTATCCAGAGCATTGGAAGATGCACGAATTTCCGGAGCTATTACCTATGAATTGATTTCCATGCAGGTTGATAATGTTATAGCCACAGATGAGAATTATAAAATTATTGGAGAAAAAAACACCGTTTTAACCCGAAAGGTTGTGCTTGGCATTGGATCTCCACCACCTAGGAGGATATGGGAACCTAAACGAGAGATAACTGACGATGAATCAAAATTATTGTTAATTTCCAACCCTTATTACCCTTCTCTAGATGAAACCCTTGAAAAAATTTCAACTTTTTTAGATAAGAGAAAAGGATTAAAAACCAATGTTCTTTTAGTTGGAGCCAACGCCAGTGCCTTGGAAATGCTATATAAACAGAATGATTCTAATCATTTTAATGAAAAAATAAATAAATTTATATTTTTATCTACTCACGGTTTAACACCAAATTCGGAAATAGACCAAGAACTCGGAAAGAAATTTAAACCTTCTCATTTAATTGCCTTAAAAAAAGTGAAAGAATTAAAGGCAAAGCATATCGCTGAAGCATGTTTTTCTGATCTTGGTGTGGCGGAAAAATTAGGCCTTGATGCCGCAACCACAGTTAAACCAATATCAAAAGCCTTTGGTGAACTCCTAAGCCATTTGAACGAAGAGGAACTCCGAAACTTTGCTTGTGTTTATGGCAATGAAATTGGCAGAAGGCAGCGTTGTGCAGGGGTCCATTACACTAATACCATAATTGATCTAAAAAAATCAGGAAAGTTTGAACACATAGCAGGCGGATTTGAAGAAATTACAAATAGCAATGAATTTGAATATAGCTTCCAATATACCAATACCCTTACTCAAAATAAAGAAACGTACGAGGATGCCATTCATATCATTATCAATTGCATAGGCAGCACTAGCCTAACCTCAAACGATCTCCCCATTTTATATAAAAATTTAATTACATCTGGCTTATGTGAGCAAAATAAATCGATGAAAGGTTTCAAAGTAAATACGAAACTTGAGGCTAATGCAAAAGGTTTTTACATTATAGGACCATTACTAGCAGGAAATGTAATTGAAAAAAAACCTGTTTGGCATTTAGAACATTGTGGCAGAATAATATGGAGCTCCAAAATATTGGCCACATCCTTACTCCAAGAATTTGGATTGATGGACGAAAAAATCATTCAAAAATAACAGAATTTTCGGTTATAAATAAAAAAAATGAATTCTAAAAATACGTACCAATTACTTGTAGAAGATTTTTCAACAGAGGCCAAAATATGTTTTTACAAAGCTTGTTTACAGCAAAAATGGAATAACAATACCTATTACAGGTATGAATATTTAAATTATTATGAAAATGAAAATAACACCTTAAAATATTTTATCTTCAAAAAAGATAACGAGGCTATTATATTAATGCCATTTTTATTAAGAGTAATATCTGTATTAAATCAAACTACTAATTATTTCGACGTTACAACTCCTTACGGGTATGGAGGTCCACTTCTGATAGAGAATTTGCCAGAAGAAGAATATCAAGAGTTCTGGAAGCACGTCAAAAATTGGTACAAAAATAATGGTGTTGTTACAGAATTTGTTCGGTTTGGATTAATAGACAATCAACATTTTTACGATGGATACCTTTTACCTACCTTAAAAAATATAAAGGGTAGAATCTTAAAGGACCAAGAACAACAATGGGACGCTTTTTTACCAAAAGTGAGGAATAATTATAGGGCTGCATGTAATCACAACCTATCTTTTAAAATTTTCAATAAAGAAGCAATTACATCTATTGTTATCTCTTCTTTTTATGAGATTTACATGGATACAATGAAACGTAGAAGTGCAACCTCCTATTATTACTTTTCAAATTCCTACTTTCAAAATTTGATTTTGTCCAATCCCAATAATTTTTATATTGCTTTTACCTATTTTGAAAATAAGCCAATTTCAACCGAACTTATTATAGGATATAAAGATGATATTTATGCTTTCTTAGGGGGTACCTTGTCTGAATATTTTGAATGTAGGCCTAATGATTTTCTTAGGGTGGAAGTAATCAAATGGGCAAGTATTAACCAAAAGAAATCCTATATCTTAGGAGGTGGAAGAGTTGACGGAGATGGCCTATATAAAAATAAGAAAGCTTTATTTCCCAAAGATGACGATGTTGTATTTTATACGGGTAGAAAAGTTATAGATGAAGATGCATATGAGTATTTAAATCAATTGGCTTCAGAAAAATCCAGTGATGCTAATATTCAGGTCGATGAACATTTTTTTCCCAAATATAGAAAATTCTGTACCTAATAAGGATACTCTCTTCTCTGTTATCTATACTCATTGAAACACTTTATTAGTCATAGACCCCACTAAACGATTTTATTCATCGTTAACAATAAATATAGGCCTTTTTCTGATAAAAAAATTAACTTTGAAAACGTAGGTAAATTATTTTATCCATGCTTTACACAACCATTTATGCCAAACATTATTAGCCTTAACCGCTCACAATTAAAACAAGCAATAGTTGAAAACAAGTATTGGCAAAACGGCCATAGTCTATTAACCGTAAACACCGCGAATTGGCTGACCCAAAATCCTTATTTAGAGGATAGTGACATATGTGCCATAATAGGTCTAGAAAATAACCAGATAATAGCTTCTATAGAAATTATACCAGACCAATTTCTTTTGGAAACAGGAACCTATACTAAAAAATTCTGGCTTAAAAATTGGATGGTATCTAAAGATTTTTCTTCTGACAACGGCTCTAGCTCAAAAATTGGCTCACTACTTTTCTTCGAAGCTATAAATAAACTTGATGGTCAAATTCTAGTAGGAACCTATACTAAAATCACAGAAAAATTCTATAACAACAAACGTCTATTCCATGAGCTTTCTAATAGAACTATTTCTACCTTGTTCTTTAAATTGCCAACCAATCTTTTAATTAAAAGAAAAAAGCAGTTTAAATATTTAAATCCATTGGTCAATTTTATCAATCTAGGGATATACAACTTTTATCTTTTTACTACACAATTAGCTCACAGAAAATTAAATAAATCCTTTCAAATAATTCCAATTCCTGAAATAGATAAGGAGGCCCTTGATTTCATACAAGAAAGAAGTAAAAATGATTTTACTAAAAAAAATGAAAAATATATTAAGTGGAAATTAGACAACATACAGTTCAATTTTAAGAATGAATTAGATGGCCCTACTGAAAAAATAAAGAGTTTTAAAATAAAAAGGGATAATGTCCTAATTGGCCTGTTATCTTTCGCCATTGATAAATACGCTCTGGAAATAAAACTGTTCTTTGCCAAAGACGAAGAATCGCATAGGCTCTGTATAAGTGCCCTTATGCAACTTTTTTTTAAGGCTAACGCCTATTATATAAACACCACCAATAAAAACATTGTTAAGAGTATTGAACAAAACTATAAACCATTTTTCACCCATCAAAACGAAAAGAAAGTAGTAGCTTATAACAATATTAAAATCTCCAATAAAACTGTTATACTTAGAGATTTGGATGGCAGATAACCTTAAAATTTTAAAAAATGCACAAGGACATTTTGAATTATAACGAGCTTAAAAAACTTGTTAAAAATAAGATTCCTGAAGATGGAAAAAAAACATCCATCTGTATTATGGGGAACCATTCTATTCAGTTTTACACTAATTTTTTGACCGCTTATTTAAAAATAAATGATTTCAATCCCGATATATTGGAGGCCAATTATGATCAAATTGATGTCACCATCTTAGACAGTAGCTCAAAACTTTACTCCAAATCATATGACATTGTTATTATTTTTGAGTCTTCTTTAAAGCTACGCGATAATTTTTATGAGCTTAAAGATAACTCTGAAAGAAATTTATTTTGCGCCGATAAGGTAACCAATATTAAAAATAGAATTCACTCCTTACGGGAGAATGGACAGACATCCAAAATTTTATATTTTTCCTACGAGCTAATGGATGACCATATTTACGGTAATTTTTTTTCTAAAATAAACCATAGCTTTTACTATCAATTACTTCAACTCAATAGTGAACTTTTGAAATTAGCACAAACGGAATCTAATTTCTTTGTCATAGACATCAACAAATACCTTTTACAAAGTTTGGATTACAGGGATATGTCTATATACATAAACGCAGATGTTCATTATAACCTTCCAACCTTGTCCAATCTTGCAAAGCAAACAGCTTCGTTCATATCTGCCCTATATGGAAATTTTAAGAAATGTCTTATTTTAGACTTGGACAACACCCTTTGGGGAGGTATTATAGGGGATGACGGCATGGATCGAATACAGATAGGATCCTTAGGAATTGGAAAGGCTTTTACCAATTTGCAAAAATGGGCTAAAGAGCTTAAAAATAGAGGTATAATTCTAGCTGTTTGCTCTAAAAATAATGAGGAAATTGCCAAGGAACCTTTTGAAAAACATCCGGAAATGGTTCTTTCACTAAACGATATCTCCATATTCGTTGCTAACTGGGAAAACAAGGCAGATAATATAAGATATATCCAAAATGTTCTAGACATAGGTTTTGATTCCATGGTATTCTTAGATGACAACCCGGCAGAACGGGAAATAATAAGACAAAATCTACCAGAGGTAACTGTACCAGAGCTTCCATCTGATCCTGCCAATTACCTACCTTACTTATATAACTTAAATTTGTTTGACACTGCTTCCTTTTCTGAGAATGACAAGGACCGCACAAAACAGTATCAGCAGGAAGCGAAAAGGAAAAAGTTAAGTTTTAAAATTTCCAACATGGAAGATTATTTATCTTCTTTGGAAATGAAAGGCAGCTGTACCTCTTTTGATGTAAAAGATATTTCAAGAATCGCCCAACTAACCCAGAGATCTAACCAATTTAATCTAAGAACCAAAAGGTATACCGAGGATGATATTCGTAATTTTATAAATTCAAATCAACATCTGACCTATGCAATTAAATTAAAGGATAAATTTGGGGATTACGGACTCATATCCTTGGTTATATTGGAAAAGAAAAAAGATAAAAGTTATTTTATAGATACATGGATAATGAGTTGTCGTGTTCTAAAAAGAGGGGTTGAGGCATTTGTAATCAACAAAATCATTGATGATCTTGCGAAAGAAAAAACAACCTTATTAACAGGTGAATATATACCCTCAAAGAAAAATTCCCTTGTAGCTAACCTACTTGAAGAATTGGGGCTAGAGGAACAATCAACAAATATGTTCAGCGGAAAAATAAATACATTAAAAACATTAAAACATTATATTAAATGAATGAGCATCTAGAAAAGCTAACCTTAATTTTTAGGGACGTTTTGGAAAATAACACTATAGTTCTTAATGAAGATACCATCGCCCAAGACATAGATGAATGGGATTCGTTAAACCATATTTATTTAGTGGTCGAAATTGAAAGACAGTTAAACGTAAAATTTACGACCCAAGAAATATCGGAATGGAAAAATATAGGTGATATTTTAAAAGCAATAAAAAAGCATTCTAACTCATAAACTTCAACCAAAAGAATAAAAATATATACTGAACAAACATTTCTATTACCTGTTTTGTAAACTTAGTTCATTGTAGGCTTACCACCCACTTTTCGATAATGCTCTGAGATGAGATTAGCAATAATGGATCTGCCTTGGTCATTCCAGTGAAGATCGCACCTAAGGGTCGTAGGGATTGTTGAAGCAGCCAAGGCTTCTCCTATCCCAATATATTTAAATCCATTGTTCTTTAAAATAATCCATGAAAGATTTTGGGGTAGTATTTTCGTCTATCAATAGGTAAAACCTAGATTTATCATAACCGTACAAAGCTATCAAAGAGTTGAAGTTGTCTTTATAAGTATCATGTAACTTTTCAAGGTCAAACGTTGTTTTGTCAGTCACATTTTTATTGGAACTGAAGAAGGAGTTCAATTGTGTAATAAAAGCCCTTACATTAGAGATTATGCCTATACTATTGGAATATACGATCAATTCACTTCTTCTTAGGAAGGGATATATTTTTAATTGATACTCCATTCGGTCTTGATTTGAATAATAAAAGATCTTTTTAAATCATTCTCATATTTTAAACCCAAAACCACAAAATCAATATCTTGAAATTGATTTTTATATTGATGTGCCAAATGTAGTTGGTCTGCCATATCGTATCCAGAAAACCCGTATTCATAAACTTCAACATCCTTAAAATTGTTCTTGATCTTCTTTCCTATAGAGTTGTAATAATGTTGATGAAATCCCTCAATAAACGAATCCCCTAAAAATGCTATTTCTTTCTTTTCCTTGGTTGAATTAAAATTTCTATAGGAATTAAAGCAATCTATTCTGCGAAATGTTGCCTCCTATTTGCCTTTGTAGAGACCCTCTTACCCAGGTATCTATTTTTCAACATTGGTAATATCTATATACCGCTGTAGACTTTCAATTGCTAAATTGAACAACCGCACAAGAACTTCTAAAAACAACCACTATAAAGAATTCTTTGCTTAAAAATTAAATCTAATTAGCTAAAAAACGCATCACTACGAACTCAGATCTCCTATTCATTTTATGCTTAGTTTCAGAACAAGGCGTGTTATCATCGCATTCATTGACCAAATTAGTCTCTCCATACGCTTTAGGAACTAATCTGTCTTGGCTTAAGCCTTTTTCCAATAAGTAATCAATGGTAGACTTCACCCTTCTTTCGGAAAGGGCAAGGTTGTAACTTGCTGGACCTCTACTATCAGTATAAGAGGCTACCTCCAAGGTGATCGTTGGGGTGGCTTCCATTAATGTTGCCAATTGTGTTAAGGTCGACTTAGATTCACTATTTAGTGTACTGGAATTGAAAGCGAAGTATATCTTACCTAAATTTTTAATTTCATTTTCAATCTGTGCCCTTCTTTTATTTTCAGCCTCTATCCTATCCTTTTCAGCTGCGGCAAGTCTAGACGCTTCTTGCTCTTCCGCCATGCGTTTCGCCAATTCCTTTGCCCTGTCAGCTGCATCGGTAGAATCTTGAACGCGTTGCTGTTCCTTTTTCATGGCTTCTATTAAAGCCAAATGCTCTTCACCTTTTTTAGACAATTCTTTTTCAACCCCAAAACGGTAGACTACCCCAGCAGAGTGTTGAATTTGCCTAGTATCTCCCTCTTTTAAACCCCATTTACCCATGGTATTGAAATTAAGACCCCAGGTATCATTAAACCAGGTATTAAATCCAAAACCAGCGTTACCGGTAGTCCTGCCTATATCACCTATTGAACTATAACCTGCACCTGCTTGGAGGAATGGATCGAACCAACCTGTTTCACCAAATATCTTATTTAGATCATAACTCACCATCCCATCTATGGCATAGTAATCTCTTTCCGCCATATTTATTTGACCATCAATCAACTTTCCAACCTTATACTTATTGTAGGATCCTACAGCTTTTATGCCTAATCCATTGCTAAAATTTCTCGCAATACTAATTGAAGAAGGGTAAGGCACTGTATTCCAAGTATCTTTTATCTTAAGGAAAGTATCCCCAAACGGGGTAGCGGTATCTTCTACTATATTGATACCAAGCCCTGCGACCCAAGAGCTTTTGACAATACTGTCCTTAGCTGTAAGTTCCATACTTTCCTGAGCAGAAACTAGGGTTACTATAAGACATAGAGCGATACATAAATTAGGTTGTAAATTTTTCATTCCTGTTAAATTTGGGATCATTAAGGTGTGAAATTACTGCTTAATGAATGCAGCCCAAATAAAGTGCCATGAAGTGTAATAATACTCGATGTAGGGCAATCTAAGAATTTTCTTTCAATAAAAATTAAAACCTACAACTAGCTATTCAAACGGCTAAAGCTGATTTTAACAACCTATTATTAATCTAATAAATATTCAATTGCCTCTAAAATTGAAATACGAACTCCATCTTTATAAGGTACCACAAAGGAGGTGGGATAGCCTTTTTCGATAGCCATAATCTTATACCTATTTGCCTCTGCATACGTATTAAAGTCCCCGTGTACATATCTATACAATGGTCCGCTTGTTTCTATGGAAAGATTTTCCAAAGCCTTAAAGATATTATTATCCAATGCTACATTTCTTGTTAGGGCCATGACCTGTACTTTAAATCTTAACCCAGGTTTTGATTTATTTTCATTGGATGCATCAAATTCTTCTATTTGAAGGGCTTTCTCCCTTTCTGTAACTCTAGTTTCTATTTGTTCTAATGGCGTAGTGTCTATTATTTCCTCCTTTGAAAGAGTGTCCGTCACCTTTGCTACCTCTATTTTCAATGCTTCTTTAGGCGGTAAATTCCTTAATGGTGGTTTTCTTTGTATTCCAAATTTATAGCTAAATCCAATGGCATGTTGTAGGTGGGAAGATACTTGATACCCCTTTATTGGCCATTTCCCGGTAGTACTTAAATCCAGTGCCAATCTACTTGTAAACCAAGTTCTAACACCAATAGAAGCATTATAGGTGCCTCTGGGAAAATTGTCAGCACTGGTAATCCCACCACCTACGCCCACATAGGGGTTAAACCATCCATCCTTTTTGAGTAGTTTATTTAAATCGTAGCTTATTCGGCCATCAAGACCAAAGTATGAAGATTCCTCTGTATTGACGGTATCATTAATTATTTTACCTGCTTTATATGTATTTATACTGATAATAGCCTCAATTCCCAAACCATTATCAAAATATTGACCAATACTTAATCTAGAAGGATAAGACACACTATTCCAGGTTTCTTTTACCGAGAGAAAGTCACTTAGACCATTATTGGAATCGTCAACCACATTTATTCCCAAGCCCACAAGCCAATAACTATAGATAATATCGTCTTTTGATTTTGATGTGGCATTCTGTCCAAAAAGGTTTTGATTGGCAAAAAAGGCAATCAATAGTAACAGAAGAATGGGGAATTTTAGAAACTTCAAATCAAAATATATAAGGGTTTTACCACCATATAACGTTGATTTTAACACTTTAGTCTAAACTGTATTGTCCTTGGGCAGAGAGATGCACAAATGAGGAAAGGGAATAGGCTATTGTTTAATAAATGAAACTTGCTTTCCCGATATGGGCATTTTATACAAATAAAAAGGGGTGGTCGTACCGGTTTGAATGGAATCCTTCTGTGATTTTTCCATAACCTTAAATGTCATTTTATCGGCATCTTCTTTCACAAATGTTACCTTAGGTTCATAGTTGCCATGCTGTTCCCCAGCACACACCAAAATCAACATTTCCTTTGAAAAGTCGATAACAGGAACCGGTAAACCTGGCTTTCTGGTTTTGTTTACTTGTATAAAAAACTTTTGTAATGCTTTTTGATCTTTTAGTATGCTTATCTGTGAACTGTCTATGTTGGAGTAGTTATCGCTTAGTACCAGAGTAGGTTTCATACTTTGAATATTTTCCGTTTGATTTTGAATTCCCTTTTTCTGACTTTTACAGGACAGGCAAACCAAAAACAAACTAAAAAGAAATATTCTCATATTAATAGGAAGTATTAAACCGCGCTTTAAACGCTTTTTCATAGACCGCCTCATATAAGGGAAGTACATTGGCTATATCGAAGGTTTCGGCTACTCTAAGCGCATTTGCTTTAAACTTCTTCAACACAGCATCGTCTTTTAGGATACTCAGGGCATTTGATGCCATTTCATCCACATTACCAATATCGCTTAGAAAACCGGTAACACCATGTTGGTTTACTTCCGCTATCCCGCCAGCATTACTAGAAATAACTGGCACTTCATTGATCATAGCCTCCAAAGCGGCAAGACCAAAACTTTCTGATTGCGATGGCAATAAAAACAGATCGGAGAAGCAAAGGATTTTATCAATCTGGTTGCTGTTGCCCAAGAACACCACTCTGTCTGTAAGTCCTAATTTTTCTACTAATAATTCTGCCCCTTCCTTTTCTGGCCCTTCACCTACCATAATTAATTTGGCGGGTATTTCCTTTTGAATCTTATCAAAAATGTGAATGATATCGGGAATCCTCTTCACTTTTCTAAAATTACTGATATGGGTCACTATACGCTCATCATCCTTTGCCATTAAGGAACGCTGACAATCTGTGAACTTGGTGCTATATTTTTTCTTCTCGATAAAATTAGGGATGACCACAATTTCCTGTTTAATATCGAACAAGTCTAAGGTGTTTTTCTTTAAACTCTCCGAAACAGAGGTTACAATATCGGATTTATTGATACTGAATGTGACTGCTGGTTTATAGAAAGGGTGTTTCCCCACTAGCGTAATATCCGTGCCGTGTAGGGTTGTAATCATCGGCAGATAAATACCATCTTCCTCTAGCATCTTTTTAGCCATATACCCTGCATAGGCGTGTGGAATGGCGTAATGAACATGCAATAATTCTATCCCATATAATTTAACAGTATCTACCAATTTGCTGGAAAGTGCCAGTTCATAGGGTTGGTAATGAAACAAAGCATACTCTGGGACATGCACTTCATGGAAATGTATTCTATTGTTCAACAACTCCAATCGTACCGGTTGCTTATAGGTGATAAAATGAATTTCGTGCCCTCTATTGGCTAAGGCAATACCTAATTCTGTGGCTACTACACCACTACCTCCAAACGTCGGGTAACAAACAATTGCTATTTTCATTCTATAATCTTGGCTTTTAACGAAATTGATTCCTCCTAAAAAGGACTATATCCTTTTTATATTTTCGTAATAAGTCGGTTAAGTTTCCATAACATTTCAAGGAACGATCTGATTTACGCCCTATTTAACATTAAAAACATTGAACCAATTTTATAACGTACTGATTTCCCGTTAACGTATCTCTTACAAAACTACCATTTAATTTAATATGGCATCGTAAATTACCTTCTGGATCCTTGTTCTCAATCCTGATTTTATAAGTAGTGTGTTGGACGCTGAAGGATAGGTGCGGTTGGACAAGAAAACATAAACTAGGTCTTCATCTGGATCTGCCCATGCCAAGGTTCCAGTAAATCCACTATGACCAAAACTTTTTCGAGAAATCCCTTTAAAAGTTGCTCCTCCATTTTTTAGTTCTGGTTTATCAAAACCCACGCCTCTACGTACATTCTGATCACAAAAATAACAGGTGTTGAATTTTTTTACTGTTCTAGCCTCCACAAAACGTTCGCCCCCATAATAACCGCCTTGCAAATACATCTGCATTATTTTGGCAACATCGTTGGAATTGCTAAACAACCCTGCATGACCTCCTACCCCACCTTGCATTGCGGCACCCATATCATGCACATACCCTTGAACAATACCGTACCGGTAATAATCATCTTCTTCCGAAGGTACGGTGCTACTTTTGGGAAACTTATCCAAAGGGTTATAACTGGTATGATCTGCTCCTAAACGGCTATATATATAAGTATTGGAAATCTTATCCAAACCCATTTTATAATTGCCCTCTATAAACTTTTTGAACACATAGTAAGGCAGGTCACTGTAACGATACCTATTAGATTTTAAACTTTGCCTTCCAATCCTATTGTAGATGGAATCTTGATACATGTCTGATAGATACAAATTATCCGTTACCTTAGTGGTATAACCAGGAACAGAGGAAGACCTATAAAATTGGGAAGAGGGTTTTCTATTCTTATCTAATGTATCTAAATAAAAGGCAATCCATGCCGGTAACCTACCATAATGCGATAATGCTTTTAGCACCGTTACATCCTTGAGTTCCGTATCCGCATAATTGGGGTTCAATTCATCGAAAGTGTCTATCAAATCGACCTTACCGTCCTCTTCCATTTTCATTAAGATCGGTAACGTTGATAAAATCTTAGTAAGGGATGCCAGATCATATAGATTCTCCGTTGTAATTTGCTGATCCGAAGTATAAGTTGGTTTCCCAAACCCCTTATTATAAATTACTTTCCCCCTTCTAGCGACCAAAACCTGGGCTCCTGGAAACATGAGGGAATCTATTCCATTCTTGACCATCTTATCTACCAGGGCTAACTTGGTAGTACTCATCCCTACCCTTTCGGGTAAACTATAACCCAAACGTGAGATGTCCTTCAATACAATCCCAGAATGTACAGGTAGTTTTGGATGTGCAGAAACTGGAAGCACTCCTTTGGCTGGAATTGCCCCAAATAACAACTGAGCTCCCCTCTCCTGAGCCAAAGTGCTATTTTGATAGCCTACCATAATTGCATCAATATCATCAATAGATGGTACTTCCAGTAGGGAATAAGGTTTGGCAAAAGTGGCAAGAATAAGATTGGAGGTCCTTAGTGCCCCTATTTCTTGCAACCAAGATATTTCTTTTGAAGAGAATTTATAAGGCTTCCAAGGACTCTCATCACTTTTATGAAAACCAACAATAACTAAATTATACCCTTCCAAATTCTTTTTCAAGCTATTAATATCGTTACCACTAACCTCAGTAACCGTGGCATATTTTTTCAGCTCATTCAAAAAAACATCCCCATCGGCGTCCCCTAATTTGATATAGGCGATCTTTTTATTCTCTAACTTTTTTATAGGTAGTAGATCTACATCATTTTTGGCCACAGTCAACGCATTTTCAATGGCTTCCTCATATATCAAATCATTATCTAAACTATTTAAATCAAGATAAAGACTGTCCAATTTTATAGGTTGATAGGTGTTAAGCCCAACTTTATACTTTGCTTTGAGTATTTTTTTCACCGAAGTAGCCAAACGCCTTTCCGTGATTACCCCATATTCATAAGCCTGAATCAACTTTTTCTTTGCAGGTTCAACTTCCTTAGGCATCAATAAAACATCATTACCCGCTAAAAAGGCCGTGAGTTCTACATCCCCTGCCTCTTTGAAGTTGTTACGTCCTTTGATATCAGCAACGCCTTTCATATTAAGAGCATCAGTCAGAATTAATCCTTTAAAACCCAGTTCTTCTTTCAATAAATTGGTAATGATTCTCTTAGAAAGAGAAGAAGGATATTCCTTTCTTTTCTCTAAGCTAGGAATACTCAAATGTGCCACCATCACACTACTAAGGCCATTATTGATCAATTTCTTAAAAGGGTATAATTCTATACTGTCCAATCGTTCTGCTGTAAATTCAATAATTGGTAGCGCTTTATGTGAATCTGTGGCGGTATCTCCATGACCAGGGAAGTGCTTTCCACTTGCTAAGACTCCAGCACTTTCCATGCCTTTCATAAAGGCAATTCCCTTTAATGCAACGTTTTCCCTGTCTTCACCAAAGGACCTGTTTCCTATGATAGGGTTATTGGGATTAATATTGATATCTATATCGGGAGCAAAATTGATATGTACCCCCATTCTTTTCGCATGTAATCCTATTTGTCGGCCAACCTTAGCCACAACAGCCGTGTCTTTTATGGCTCCTAAGGTCATATTCCACGGAAAGGCATAGGTGGAGTCCAATCGCATTGCCAAGCCCCATTCGGCATCCATCCCAATTAATAACGGAATTTTTGACGCCACCTGATATTGATTCGTCAGTTTTGCCTGACGGACAGGGCCTCCTGTAGAAAAAATGACTCCTCCTATCTTATGTTCTTCAATTACTTTTTTTATTTGATCTGTCCCTGACTTGGCCTGGTCTGAAGCAACGCTCATCATGAAAAGCTGCCCCATTTTCTCATCTAAGGTCATAGATTCATATAAATCATTGACCCATTGGGCTTGATTTAGACTATCCTTGGAAACCAGAGGGTCTTGTTGACCCCAAACTGAATATCCAGCTAAAAGCATTATAAAGAGAATATGGAATACGAATTTGAACCTCATAAAATGATGTATTCTAAGGTACGAACTTAAGTAAAAAGATAATAATAAACACGCTGCATGTCATAAACTTAGAGACATTTATGACTTAAAATGTAGGGATTAGAATTACATAAAACGGCCGTGCCAGCTTTCTTCGGCGGGCACCTCCCAATGATTTTCGTATTCCAACTTATTGGTGACTAAATTATTGAATACGATGGTATTTTTTGAGACCGATTTATTTTTGGCCATCTTTTTAAAATCAATCAGGGTCTTATAGGCCACAAACTCTCCTTGCTTGTAAGAAACGTTCATTTTATCCAAAAGATCAATATCGTATTTCTTTTCCAAAGCTTGTATAAACCTAACGGAGGCGTCAATGGAACAGCCAGAAGCCGAGGCATTGGTTTGATCTAAAGCTATTACAATAAACCTATTATAACGTATCTCATAGCCAGCTTTCAACTCGCTTCCGTGGGCGGTCCATTCTTTGATAAATACCTCCAGACCCGCTTTCACTTCTTCCAATTCCTCAGCATTGAAGCTTCTACTGGCTTGATAGATCCATACCCTTGAAGTTTCTGATAATGAATTGAATTCTACTAACATTTGTTGTTTTTTTTATAAATCTTCGGCCGTAGCAATTAGTTCAGCAATATCCATTACTACCACAGCACCTTCTTGTTCCTTATTCTTTACCCCATCGGTCATCATGGTATTACAAAATGGGCAACCCGCTGCAATAATTTCAGGTTTTGTTTCAAGAGCCTGTTCGGTTCTTTCTATGTTGATATCCTTATCTCCCTTTTCTGGTTCCTTAAACATCTGCGCCCCTCCTGCGCCGCAACACAATCCTTTTTTCTTGCAGTTCTTCATTTCTACAAGTTCGGCATCTAACTTTCTGATCAGGTCTCTTGGAGCTTCATAGACATTGTTTGCCCTTCCCAAATAGCAAGGATCATGAAAGGTAATGCGCTTTCCTTTAAACTGTCCGCCTTCCATGGAGATCTTTCCCTCATCCAATAACTGCTTTAGAAATTGAGTGTGGTGTACAACCTCATAATCACCACCCAATCCAGGATATTCATTCTTAAGGGTATTAAAGCAATGAGGACAGGCGGTTACCACTTTTTTAATTCCATAACCGTTCATTACTTCAATATTGGTAGCGGCCTGCATCTGGAACAAAAATTCATTTCCTGACCTTTTGGCCGGATCACCAGTACAACTTTCCTCTGTTCCCAAAACAGCAAAACTCACTTTTGCTTTGTTAAGGATTTTTACAAATGCTTTTGTGATCTTTTTTGCCCTATCATCAAAACTTCCTGCGCAGCCCACCCAAAACAATACTTCCGGTTGTTGACCAACAGCAAACAGCTCAGCCATGGTTGGCACTTTTAGTTCGTTACTCATATTTTCAAGCTATTTTTTATGATTCTTTTGCCCAGTTTAGCCTATCCATTTGATTAAATGGCCAAGGGGCTCCATTGTTTTCAATATTGCCCATCATATTGTTCAAATCTGATGGTGCCGCGGACTGCTCCATAACCAGATATTGCCTCATGTCCATAATAATAGATAAAGGATCTATACTTACCGGACATGCTTCTACACAGGCATTACAAGAGGTACAGGCCCACAATTCTTCATGGCTAATATAATCACCTAATAATTCCTTCCCGTCCATTTTAAACTCGCCCTTATTGGCATCCATATTTTTTCCCACTTCTTCCAACCGATCTCTGGTATCCATCATGATCTTTCTAGGAGAGAGCTTCTTGCCAGTCTGGTTCGCTGGGCACTCACTAGTGCACCTTCCACATTCTGTACAGGTGTAGGCATTTAACAATTGGACCCAATTGAGATCCATGACATCAGAGGCGCCAAATTTTACCGGAGGTTCTGCCCCCTCTACCGGAGCAGCAAATGGATCAGCTGTAGGATCCATCATTAGTTTCACCTCTTTGGTAACAGCCTCTGAATTAACAAACTGCCCATTTGGTCTTAATTTACCAAAATATGTGTTTGGGAATGCCAAAAGAATATGTAAGTGTTTTGAATAGTATAGGTAATTTAAGAATAATAAGATGCCCACAATATGAAGCCACCATGCACTCCTTTCTACTATGACCAAGGAAGGAATACTCATTCCGTCAAAAATAGGCGCTAAAAGCTGACTTATAGGAAAAGAACCCGCTTGGGTGTAATGCTCCGCTCCCAATTGTTGTAATTGAAAATCTGCTCCATTCATTGTTAAGAACAAGAACATCAGAACCAGTTCTATGTAAAGGATAAGGTTGGCATCATTCTTAGGCCAACCTTTCATTTCAGGTTTAAAAAAACGTTGGATTCGGACGACGTTTCTTCTAAACCAGAAAACGACTACCGCAACTATAACTAGAAAGGCCAATATTTCAAAGGACGCTATTAAAAAATTATAGATACTCCCTAGGGGAGCAAAAATGCGATGAGTCCCTAATAGTCCGTCTATTACAATTTCTAGTACTTCAATATTAATAATAACAAAACCAACATACACAATAACGTGCATGATCCCAGCAATAGGCTTCACAACCATTTTAGTCTGGCCCAAAGCTATTTTGGCCATATTCTTCCATCGCTGCGGTTTGTTATCACTAACATCCAAATCTTTACCCAAACTAATGTTACGGGATAATCTTTTTACATTTTTCGCAAAAAATGTTATTGCACCTACAAGTATAATTGCAAATAAAATATTGGGAAGGTACTCCATATCCTAATTCTTGTTGTTTTCAGCCGGATCATTTTCCGGTACTGTATACTCTTTTTGTTTTTTACCAAAAACAGAAACGTTAACGTACCGTTTTGGATTTAATCGGAAATCTTGTAAAAGCAGATCTAACTCTTTGGTGGCATTGGACATGTTATTGTAGAGTTCTTCATTTTCCATTAGTTTACCTAATGTTCCTTCTCCTTTTTCGATTTTTGCTAACAACGCATCTAAATTTTTAATGGTGCCCTGCAAGCTTTCCATGGTCTCTGCTATGCCTGAATTAGCAATGGAATCGGATAATTTGGAGAAATTTCCGGTAATATTGCTCAAGTCATTAATGGAACTATTGAGTTTATCTTTGTTACCGGCTAACAATTCATTCATGGCATTGGCACTGCCCTGAAAGCTGCGAACCAAGATATTCAACCCACTTATGCTTTCCCTTAAATCTTTTTTTGTCCTATCATCAAGGATCTCGTTGACGTTGATAAAAAGGGAATCAGCGTTCGAAACCGCATCTTCTAACTTCAATTGCAATGGACCTAGCTTCTGTTGTACCAAATCCGTAAGTCCTGGTTTAGTCTCTGTAGAGAGTGTATCTCCAGATTTTGCCCTTGGAGCATTATCGAAAACTGGCTTTATTTGTATTCCCTTACCGCCAATGATGCCAGTATCATAAAGTTCTGCTTTGCTATTTTTAGAAAATTGGAATTTGTTATCTACAGAAAAAGTGACCAGTAACAATCCAGATGTGTCTTTAAACCTAATATCATTGACCTTTCCTACAGCGAAACCATTTATGGATACCTGGGTACCAGGTTGGAGTCCTCCTACATGCTGGTATACGGCGTAAAAGGTTTTACTATTATCAAAAATTGGTGAAGATTTTAAATAACTAAAACCTAAAACAAACAACAAGATACCACCCAAAACGATGATTCCTGTCTTAATTTCCCTAGATATTTTCAAAGAGGTCGATTTACTGTTCTTAACAAAATTAGAAATAATTTTTAGAAGATATGCTATTATTCAGATACGTATTTCAAAGCTTCGTCTAAAGATATACGCTTTCCTTCCTTGTACGCCACCACATAAGAACTGGTATACCCCTTAGCATCGGCATTGGACTTCAATAGTTTGGCATCAAAATAAGACTCAGCATTGCCATACATATATCTGTAAAGACTGCTAACCGGTTCTTTCGAAAGTTTGTTTAGTCCCTTAAAATTTTCCGAATTCAACGGTATTTCCTTGGAACTGGCAAAAAGTTGCACTTTAAAAACAAGGTTGCTTTTCTTTTTAAATTCTATAGGATCTGTACCTTCTTCTTTTGAATTTTCCGTAGCTATTGCTTTTGGCTCCGCTGGGGATTCTTTGCTTTTTTCCACTGTCTCTTTAGGATTTTCAGGGGTGCTTACTACTTGTTTCACCCTTGCCATTTCTTCTTTTGGCAATGACTTTTTAGGGACCTCTAGTGGCTTTTTCACTTCTACCTTAGTGGTTACAGCAACATTTGGCGCTCCCTTTTTAATATACTCCATTGCGGTATTACCATTAAGGGTATTCTTATAATCCAGAATGGCAGCAGCAATGGCACTTCCCATATCGGTCTGCCCCTTGCCTGAATTTAAATAGGCACCCTCCGTTTTATTGGTTAGAAATCCCGTTTCTACTAAAACGCTTGGCATAAAGGTTTGATGCAAGACTATAAAACCAGCCTGTTTTACTTTTCTATCCACACGTTGTAATTTCTTTGTGAAGTTATCCTGGATCAATTTCGCCAAAGAAACGCTCTGATCTAGAAATTCCTCTTGCATTATAGTGAACCCTATAACAGATTCTGGAGAATTAATATCATAGCCTGCATACCGAGTCTCATAATCATCTTCCAAATAGATTGCCGAGTTTTCCTTTTTCGCAATTTCAAAATTTTGTTTATTGGCATGTAACCCAAGAACAAAGGTGCCTGCTCCGTGGGCATCAGAATTATGAGAATCACAATGGACAGATACAAAAAGATCTGCATCGGCATTATTGGCTATTTGACCCCTAACATAAAGATCAACAAAGGTGTCGTCCTTTCTAGTATATAGCACTTTAACGTTCGGGTTCTTCTCTAACAATTTACCGACATTTAAAACAATGTTCAGCGCTATATTTTTTTCTAGGTATCCGTTGCCCAAGTTACCAGGATCATGACCGCCATGACCGGCGTCTAAAACTACAACAAATGCTTTTTCTTTGTGGCTTTTATCTTCTGGCAATCTAAAGGCTGACAATAAAAAAGCTAATACTAAAAAAGTGATTACATAAAAACGTTTATACCCCATATATTTAACCATAATGCTATTATACTTACTTTTAAATTTTTATACTATATTTTTTCAATTCCTCCAGAATTAGGTGGTATTTTTGGCAATTCCTGAAACCTTAAACCATTAAAGCTTGTGAGTTTTAAATATGGTTAAATTTATTGTAATCAGGTACAGGAGGAACAAAAAATATATGTAAGTTTGGTTTCCAAAAATTAAGCCAAACTATTACAAAAATAGGATTTAAAGTCTTGCAATCAAACAAACATCATTTACTTTTGTATTTCCTGTTATTGCTAACGGCAACTTCTTTGTTTGCACAAGATTTACCAGTACCCCCTATTGCCATAAAAGCCGTACAAGACACTGTTATCCCCTCCTCAATTCCCAAAACCACAATTCGTGATACCATAGTGAAGGATACAGTGCTTAAAGACACTTTGCCCAAAAAGGAGCCCATTTTATTAGATAAAATAAGATATACAGCTAAAAACTACGCAAAACTCAGTCAGAAAGACCATAAAATATACCTGTACAACGAGGCAGAAATCTATTATCAAGATACCGAACTTAAAGCGGGTGTCATCATTATGGATTATGAAAAAAACGAAGTGTATGCCGGAAGGATAAAAGACTCCACGGGAACCTATTCCCAAATCCCTTATTTTAAGCAAGGGAGCAATGAAGTTAGACCCGATTCCATCCGATTTAATTTTGATACTCAGAAAGCATTGATCTTCAATTCCCGTTCAGAACAACAGGCAGGATTAGGTCAGCTGGGAAGTGATGCCATGAAAGTTTATGCCCAGATCACCAAAAAAGAAAACGATTCTGTTTATTTCTTGTATGAAGGAAAGCTAACCACCTCCAAGGACACCATAGATCCAGATTATTATATTCGTATTAGGAAGGCAAAGTTTGTACCTAAAAAGAAAATTATAGCGGGCTACAGCAATATGTACATTGCCGATGTCCCAACACCTATTGCATTACCTTTTGCCTATTTTCCATTAACCCAAGGGAGTGTAGCAGGATTATTGTTTCCAACCTTTGGAAATGACCCCACAAGGGGATACTTTTTGCAAAATGGAGGGTATTACGTTCCCGTCAATGATAATGTAGATTTAAGTATTACAGGGGATTTGTATTCCAATGGAAGTTATGGGCTTAGAGGGGAATCCCTATACCTAAAGCGCTACAAGTTCAGGGGAAATGTAAATATTAGGTACGAAAACATCATTAACAGCCAAAAGGGTTTCGATGATTATTCCAGATCCACCAATTACAATATCCAATGGTCACATTCCCAAGATACAAAAGCAAGTCCCAATACTAGGTTTTCGGCTTCGGTCAACTTTGGTAGTAGCCAATACTACAGAAATTCTTTAAATCAGTTTAACGTTCCTAATACACAGAACAATAACCTATCATCTTCCATATCCTATTCTAAGACGTTTCCAGAATATCCGTCTGTAAATATGAGCATCACGGCCACGCACAACCAAAACACAAATACAGAAGCGGTAAACCTAACGCTTCCTACGCTCACCACTAGTGTAGAGCGTATCTTTCCTTTTGCCAAACGAGACGGAATAAAAAAAGGAATTATACAGAATATTAATTTTCAATATAATCTTAGAGCAGAAAACAGAATTGCAACCACAGATTCACTTTTTTTTACTTCTAAAATGTTTGAAGGCGCAAAAGTAGGTGCCCAGCATAGCATACCTATAAGCACCAACTTTAAAGTCGCTAAACACTTCAGTGTTACAGTTGGCGCAAATTATAATGATGTGTGGACGCTACAAACCTACGAAAGGAAATATGACGAAACCGCAAGACGTGGCGTAGTTACAGACACCATCTCTGGGTTTGACAGATATGGTGAATACAATTTAAGTGCTAGTTTAGGAACTACCTTATATGGTACTTTTGACTTTGGGGAGGACAAAAAAATACAGGCCATTAGACATACCATGAGACCTTCTATGAGTTATGGATATACGCCTGCCTTTGACAAATATTACCAGGATTACCTGGACGAAACCGGAGACCAAATTCTTAATGCCAATGGGGACATACAAAGATATAGTAGGTTTGAACAAACCCTTAATGGTGCACCAGGACTCAACAAATCCAGTGCTATGAGCTTTAATTTAGCCAATACCTTTGAGGCTAAGGTGAGGGATAAGGACTCTACTAAAATTGAGCCTAAAAAAGTTTCCTTACTTAACAACTTTAATCTATCCACAGCCTATAATTTTGAAGCGGATTCGTTAAAGCTAAGTCCATTGAACATTACAGGAGGAACCACCATTCTCAACAATAAAATGGCTATTAACTTTTCTTCCAGTTTGGATCCTTACGCTATAGACAACAACGGCACACGAATAGAAACTTGGAATAAAGACAATGGAGGTAGCCTCTTTAGATTGACCAGAGCTAATGCCAATGTAAGTTATAGCATTAGCAGCACTAGCTTTGGCAAAAACAAAAAAGAAGAAAAAGAAGAGCCTTTAGATGATTATGTTGCTTCTAGTGGGGGCCGTTCAGATGATCTATTTGGTAGGTCAGATAGCTTTGGCCAAAGAAATAGTCTTAGAGGTAATGAAAACAAAGAACCTACAGAAACAAGCAATTATGGAAACAAGATACCTTGGGACCTTCGCTTGGCATACACGGTAACCTACAACAATAACAACAGGCAGAATGACATTACGAATAACTCTTTAATGTTTTCTGGAAATATAGACCTTACGCCTATGTGGAAGGTTGGGGTTTCCTCCGGATATGATTTCAAAAACAAGGGCTTTACGATAACCCAATTGCGTTTTGAACGTGACTTGAAAAGTTTTAGATTAAATTTTGATTGGACTCCCTTTGGAACCTATGAGCGATGGTATTTCTTTATTGGAATAAAGAGTTCCTTACTTAAGGATCTTAAATGGGAAAATAGAAGTCAGAGACGTTAAAAAAATATACTACTAACACAGATACACCCGAGGATGAAAAAAGTAATCACCACCACTAATGCACCAGCTCCTATTGGACCTTACAACCAAGCCATTTTAACTGGTAATACACTTTATATTTCTGGACAAATCCCCATGGATCCAAAAACTGGAAAACTGATAGAGGGCGATATTAAAAAAGAAACTTCACAATCTATGGAAAATTTAAAGGCCATTCTAACCGAAGCTGGAATGACCTTTGAACATGTTGTGAAATCTTCCATATTCGTGAAAGATATGCATCAGTTTGCGGCTATCAACGAGGTTTACGGTGCGTATTTTAATGCAGAAACTGCACCAGCCCGTGAAACTGTGGAGGTATCCAATTTACCTAAGTTTGTAAATGTGGAGATCTCCATGATTGCCATTAAATAGTTTCCTTATGAAATTCCATTAGTCCCTCAATAGGTCTTTGACGAATTACACCCAAAATTAAATCATTCCGATCCAACACAGTCGCCAATTCATCCCTTAGGTAGTAGGCTATACTACCTACAAAATTGACAGGAACTTTTGTGGCCAATTCAAACTGCATAATATAGTTGTTCACAAATTGCTGTAACCCCTTGTCTATTACCCCGCGACAATACGGATGTTCCTTATTTTCAATAATAAAGCGGGCAAATTTGGCCAAATACGTATTTGGGTTGGGCTGTTTATATAAGTTTTCCTTGATCACGTCTGCATCCAGATCATATTCCTTGGCAAACTTAATCCCCAGTGCCTGTGGCATTTTATGGAAATAATAATCTCTTAAAAGCTTTCTTCCAAAGAAATTGCCGCTACCATCATCCATTAGAATGTATCCCAAAGAAGTTACTTTCTGTATCAATTGGTGACCGTCGTAATAGCTACAATTAGAACCTGTACCTAAAATACAAACGATTCCTTGATGCCCAATTTTGGTAGTAGCGTAAATTGCTGCAAAAGTATCTTCTTTTACTTCAATTTTAGCATTGGGAAAGAAGTCTTTAAAAATACCCCTCAAAAATAATTTCATGCGGTCCGTACCACATCCAGCACCATAAAAATATAGGCTAGTTACATTATCCTTATTCTTTGAGATTTCGAAATTATTGGCCAAACGATCTTCTATCACCTGCCTGGTCAATACCTCTGGACTCAATCCTAAAGTTTGAGTGTTGAACAATTGCTCCCCCTTCTCATTAAGGGCAATCCAATCCGATTTTGTAGCGCCGCTATCAACAATTAATATCATAGGCCCATATTTAAAAAGAAACCTGAAAATGAACTAAACGTCCACCTTCAGGAATTCTTTGGATTATACATTATTCTTAAAGGCTAGAAACGTACTCTGCCAAGTCTACCAATTTGTGTGAATATCCTGTTTCGTTATCATACCAAGATACTACTTTAACAAATTTTGAGCTCAATTCAATTCCAGCCCCCGCGTCAAAAATACTTGTACGAGTATCTCCTATAAAATCTTGAGAAACCACTGCTTCCTCTGTATAACCCAAAATTCCTTTTAATGGTCCTTCAGAAGCGGCTTTCATGACTTTTTTAATCTCTTCGTAAGACGTTTCTTTTACCAATTTTACCGTTAAATCAACTACAGACACATCTGCTGTTGGCACTCTAAATGCCATCCCAGTTAATTTACCATTTAATTCAGGTATTACCTTTCCTACGGCCTTAGCAGCACCAGTAGAGGAAGGGATAATGTTCAGTAGAGCACTTCTGCCACCTCTCCAATCTTTCCTAGAAGGACCATCAACAGTCATTTGTGTAGCTGTTGTAGCGTGTACCGTGGTCATTAAACCTTCTTCAATTCCAAAATTATCATGTAATACTTTGGCTAATGGTGCCAAACAATTAGTTGTACAAGATGCATTAGATACGATCTTATCCGATGCTTTTGCAGATGTATGGTTAACACCCATTACAAACATAGGAGCGTCTGCAGAAGGAGCTGAAATAACTACTTTTTTGGCACCACCATCAATATGGTATTGTGCAGTTTCTAACGTGGTAAAGATACCAGTACATTCAGCAACGACATCAGTCCCAACTTCATCCCATTTTAAGTTTTTAGGGTCTCTCTCTGCAGTAATACGAATAGTTTTACCGTTTACTATAAGGTTTCCTCCTTTTACTTCAATTGTTCCATCGAATTTACCGTGAACAGAATCGTACTCCAACAAATATGCAAGATGATCTACATCCAACAAATCATTGATAGCTACTATATCTACATTATCTCTTTTTACCGTAGCCCTGAAGACCAATCTTCCTATTCTTCCGAATCCGTTAATTCCTATTCTCAAATTTGACATTTCTTTAATTTTAATTTTTACGTTGTCATTATTTCGGAGACTCTCATGAGTTCCAAATCTATTTTAGTATGCCCTTTAATGGCCTTACTTATAGGGGTCATTGTGATTTTATTATCTTGAATACCAACCATAAGATTAGTTTTTCCCTCTAAAAGAGCCTCCACTGCCCTAACACCCATTCTACTAGCCAAAACCCTATCGAAACATGAAGGGGCCCCCCCTCTTTGCATATGGCCTAACACGGAAACCCTAACATCGTAGATTGGCAGGTGAGTCTCTACATATTCCTTAAGTTCAAAAACATTTTTACCTGTTTTATCTCCTTCAGCAACCACTACTATACTGGATGACTTACCAGATGCTTTACTTCTCTTAAGAGATTCTAACAACCGCTCTAATCCCAGATTCTCCTCGGGAATCAATATTTCTTCCGCGCCTGCACCTACACCGGCATTTAAAGCAATATGGCCAACATCCCTGCCCATTACCTCCACAAAAAATAATCTGTTGTGAGAACTGGCAGTATCTCTAATCTTATCAATTACATCTACTACTGTGTTTAAGGCAGTATCAAAACCTAACGTAAATGTAGTGCCGAAAATATCGTTGTCTATGGTACCAGGTATACCTATTACGGGGAAATTAAATTCTTGGTTAAAAATCAAAGCTCCCGTAAAACTACCATCGCCACCAATAACCACTAATGCATCAATTCCTGCTTCCGTTAATTTGTCATATGCTTGCTGACGTCCTTCTTTGGTCATAAATGCCAAAGAGCGCGCCGACTTAAGTATGGTTCCTCCCTTATTTATAATATTGTTTACACTACGGGCGTCCATTGGTTTAAAATCACCCTCTATCATCCCTTCATATCCCCTGTAAATACCCATACATTCTACTTTCAAATATGCACAAGTACGGACAACCGATCGAATGGCAGCGTTCATTCCCGGAGAGTCACCACCAGAGGTGAATACCCCTATTTTCTTTATTTTTGAAGTCATTAAAATCTTTAAAAAAGTAAAACTAGGAAACTTATTCCAATAAACTAATGCTGTGAGGTCTTAATTTATGAACTGACTAAACCTCAAACGTTTTCGTTAACAATTTTTGTAGATTTAGGTAAATAAGATACGGAAAACTTATAATTTTAAGGAATTAGTAATTCCCGTTTTTATCTGTAAATCGGATAATACTATCCTTTTCTATTATGGCTGCGGAATTTGGTTGCAGTGCCTTTTTTTTGGCTTTCCTTTTATCTTTTCCAAACAATCTGCCTAGCAATTGTTCAAAGGTATTAAAATCAACTTCGTAAGACAAGCCTACTCCTTGCGTATATCCTTGATTATTAGACAAAAACTGTTGAATTTCATTCTCTCTATTGAATATTTTTAAACTGAGGGTTCCCTCTTCATTTAACAATACCTGCACCTCTACATCTCCTGCCACTACAGTTTCGCTAACCCCTCCTACAGGAACACCCAACCTACCATTGATGAGTACTTTATCACTGATCTGGGTAGAAACGGTGACCCCTATCCTGTTTTCTGTCTGTATATCTGCACTTTTAGCAAGCTGCCCCTGTTCATAGGAGAGTCCAAAATCAAACTTATCACTGTTTCCATCAAAAACTTGGTTCAACAATCCCGAGGCAGTTTGTATCAAGTTTCCTGTTACTGCTTGTTGGTTTATCCCGGTTACTTCATTCACAAATGTGCCCTGTGCCATCAAGAAAAAAGCATTCCGCTCCATTACCGTTGGATCTTGAAGACGGTATTGCAACTCCGATTTTACTACGGAATTAGTCCCTGGAAATTCAATATCGAACTTGATTTCTGGACTTTTCAATTGGCCATTCAGTCTTACTACAACATCTGTAGGGATTCTTCTAGTAAAGCCAGGATCGTCTAAAAGGGGCGCAGGGTTTGCATTTAATGAATATACCGCTTCCATATTTAAGGTCGCATCCAAAGGTTCACGCTCCCATACAACACTACCCCCTGGTCTCACTTTAAATCTTTTATCGATTACTCCTCCAAATTTATAGTAAAATTCTCCTGTCACAACCACAAAATCTCCATACATATTGAACTTTCCTAAGGTATTTATTTCGATTAATAAGATACCTTCTCCTGTTCCCTTAAGAGAACTCCCCGTTTTTTGGTCAACCACAATTTCCACCTCAGCCTCCGGAGTTACCAACAGGTCAAACTCTAGTTCCAACCCTTCAGTTGTTTTAAGAGTTCGTTGCGCCTCAATTGATTTTTTACTGTTCTTTTCAATAAAAGTAATGAATGAGAAATCGCCCACACTAGCCACATCACTCAATGGGATTTTTAGTGAAGTACCCCTTGCGGTGCTACCATTTACCTTTATGGTCAATGCCTTAGTAGATCCGTATATTTCCCCTGTACCATTCAAAAATCCAGTACCGTAATACAACTCATCTTCATCATACGGCTTATCCAAGATCATGAACCGATCATTTTTGGTATCTACTTTTAAATCCAAATTCCATTCTTTAAAAGCTTGATGGGTAATCCTACCATCAATGGTGGCTCGGGTATTTTGTGATATATCCGTTAAACCAATATTTTCAAAATAAAAGGTTTGGTCGTACAAGCGCACTTGCGAATTAGGGGCAAAAGCATAATCTACATTTAGATACGGGATGGCTATGCCTGCATTGTTCAATGAAAGTTGCCCATTAATATCCAGATTATTTAAATCTCCTGTTATTCTGGCATTCCCAGAAATATCCCCTCTTATGTGATCAATGACGCCTTCCCCCAAGGGACTAAAAGGTTCCAAGTTGAAATTATTAAAATTCACCAAAAGATCTGCCTGGGGAGTTTCTGTTTTATTGGATATTTTACCAAACACACTCATTTTATCAACGCCCCGATCAGCTAATTGAGCATTGACCACAAAATCTGTCAAATCCTGATTTCCCACAATACCAATAGAAAGATCCCCTTGTTGGATGTCATTTACAGCAAAATTACGGATATCCAAATTGGAAGAGGGCAGGTAAATCCCATCCTTTTGTCTTATGTTTAAAACACCATTTACCTCTCCTTTTAAGTTTAGGCTATCTATGTTGGGGGTTATCTTGTCTAATGAAACAATCTTAAACTGGAGTTCTAAATCCTTATAGGTAGAATCTGCCAATTGTCCCTTTAGTCTGATTTGTTCATTTTCTTCATTGTTCATCACAATTTCCTCAATCGTAATACTATCCAATGTCCTATTTATAATAACCTTATTCTTGTTATTGCCATCATTGTTTAGCACCCAAGTATTGCCCTTAAAACTAAGGTCGGATTTTTTTAGCCCAATGACCGACTTCTTGAGGTTATTGAAGGTGTGGTAAAAATTAAGGTTATAACTGTCATTGTATTCACTGCCTCCCTTAAATTCAGTTCTAAAGAACAACGTATCGTTGATAGTGGTGTTAATTAAATTAAAGTCTTTTACATCGTAATACTTTGTGGACACATCGGCAATAGAAACAAAGGTATTGAAGAGTGGGTTTTTGTTATCTACCTTCACATCAATATCATCAAGCACATTCCCAAAAGCGGTAATACTTGGAGATTTAAAGGAAAGTTTAAAGTCTCCTTCATCTGCAATAACGCTTCCCTTAATAAAGGTATTAGAGCCAAATTCCACTTCCGGAAAAAAGACCTCAACAATCTTATTATAAATTTTAAAATTAAATGCTATGCGTTGACCATCAGAAATCTCAAATGGTTTATAATTAGTGTAGACGCTTCCAATGGCATTTTGCACTAGTTTACTCAATTCATTTACCTTAAAATTCCCTCTGAGATATCCTGTAATGATGTCCGGAGAGTTTATATCTATAACCCTAACCGTATCTTGTTCAAAAGTTGAAGAAATCTTAAAATCATTGAAATAATAGATTTCATTCTTATTTTCATAACTGGTCTTTGAAAAATTGATATCACCAATAAAGTTGTCTAAACTATTTCCAGAAACGTCCATAGCTATGTTTCCCTTAAAAATAGAGACACTATCCTTTATAAAATTTAACTTTTTAAAGTCGGCATAAGCCACGGTGGCCACAAAATTAAAATTATTGCGCCTTTCCTTTAAATCAGCGAGCCCCTTAAACTCAAATTGGAAGTTCTCATCTGCAGACACCAAAGACCCATCGAACAATTGGTCCTTAAAAATCCCAGAGACGTTGATGCTTTTATAGTTGTAATCGTTAAATTCCAAAGTATAGACCTCCCCAGTTACTTTTGTATTCAATGTTTCTTGAACAAAACCCTTACCTTCCACATTGACATCTAAATTGGTCAGACCCAACTTTTCGTTATTGACTATTTCTCCTAAATTAAAATCGATCAGAGAAACAAATCCCTTATAAGAGGCATTGTCTATATCATCAATATCTGTTAGGGTTAGATCTGCATAACTGCTGCCAATTAGGGTATTGATATTCACCTTTGCCTCAATGACCTTTTGGGTGATTCCTGCTGTTCCCCTAATCGTAAATTGACCCAATTTTTCAAATAGAGAAGGTATGTTATCGCCTAGGATTTTAGGCATTAAAGACCTTAATTCGTAATAACTTGAGGTTACATTCCTCATTTGGGCATTAATCACGAAGGGATCAGCGGAGGAAAAAAGATTTTTAAAATTAAAATCGCCCCGTACACCGGTATTATCAGATTGCAAAAAAAGATCGGTGGTATTTAAATCGTTCAATACGCCATTCACGTTAGCGGAGAAAAAGGCCTCTTTCCCTTTGCCAAACTCACCGTACAATAAATTTACCTCATCAAATGATACGGTCGATTCATCGAATACTGCAGTGATATTTACTTTATTTAGAAAGTCTGAGAAGTCTTCCCTATTGTAGTTGAACACCAGGTTACCTTTGATGTTAGATTTAGATGTTTTAATATGGAGTAAATCAAACCTCATCTGTTGCTTGGAATATTTGAAGGATGTCTCCAAATTTTCAACTTGAAGTCCACTTTTACTTGAAAATGACATATTCTGAATCTCTGAAGTCACTTCTGGGCCTACGATCAGAAAATCATTTGCGTTTATGTTTAGATCCCTAAAATCAAGGACCTCATTGGTCTTCTTATTTTCATCAGTCAACTTAAAACTACTATTGGATATTTTCACATCAGAAGATGAAAAATAAAATGGGGGCGTTCCTGGATCCCTAGGTTTTTTATCATCCAACTTATCTATAAAAACTTCTAAGTTACTACTAGTCTCCCCTTTGTAGGTTTTTAGTTTAAAGTTGAGCTTTTCTACTTCTATATCTCCAAACTCCAATTTTCCATTCACCAGATTTCTTATATTGAGTATGGAGGTGGAAAGCCGATCTATATAAAATAAGGTGTCCTTTTGATAATCCTTCACAAAAACACCCTTTAAAGAAGTATCCCAAGATATGAGTGAAAACTTTAGCCGGTCTATTTGAATATTTGTCCCAAATTCTGAATTGATACTATCTGTGGCAAATTTTGCTAATCTTGTCTGAACCATGGGCAAAGACAATATAGCAGTACCTAGAACAGATATCAGCAGGAATACCAATAGTATCCTAAGGAGTATTTTTCTTAATTTTTTGATAGGATTTTATTGTTTTACCTTTGTTGCTTTCAAATTTTATTCCAAAACTACGTGGAACATCAAAATATATATATTCTTGCCATAGAATCTTCTTGTGATGATACTTCAGCTGCTGTTTTACACAACAACAAGAAACTGAGCAATGTTGTAGCAACGCAGAAAATACATGAGGAATTCGGGGGTGTTGTTCCCGAACTTGCCTCAAGAGCCCACCAACAAAATATAGTTCCGGTGGTCCATCAAGCGTTGGCCAAAGCAAATATCGATAAAAAACAATTATCAGCCATAGCTTTTACACGCGGTCCTGGGCTAATGGGATCTTTATTGGTAGGCACCTCCTTTGCGAAATCTCTAGCATTGGGTTTAGACATCCCATTAATAGAGGTAAACCACATGCAAGCCCATATATTGGCGCACTTCATTGATGAAGAAAATAGTCCAAAACCACAGTTCCCATTTTTAGCTCTTACCATTAGTGGTGGACACACTCAAATAGTATTGGTAAAAGGGTATTTTGATCTTGAAATCTTGGGTGAAACTTTAGATGATGCGGTTGGAGAAGCCTTTGACAAAAGCGCAAAAATTTTAGGCCTCCCCTATCCTGGAGGACCTCTCGTGGACAAATATGCCCAGTTGGGCAATCCTAAGGCCTTTCCTTTCCCAAAACCAAAAGTAAAGGATCTCAATTTTAGTTTCAGTGGACTTAAAACTAGTATCCTTTACTTTATACAAAAACAAGTGAAGGAAAATCCAAATTTTGTTGAAGAGAATATGAATGACATCTGTGCTTCAATACAATTTACTATAGTAGAAATTCTGATGAACAAACTTAAAAAGGCAGCTAAACAAACAGGAATTAATCAAATTGCTATTGGAGGGGGTGTATCAGCAAATTCAGGTATTCGAAAAGCACTTAAAGATGCGGAATCCAAATATGGTTGGGCAACCTATGTTCCTAAATTTGAATATTGCACGGACAATGCCGCAATGATTGGTATTGTTGGGTACTTAAAATATTTAGAAGGTAAGTTTAGTGACCAAAGTATTACCGCTAAGGCACGTTATGTAATATAGATGCTCATAGCTGTCATACTATGAGGTATTGACATCAAAAAGAAGGGATACCTTATCACTGTTTTAGGATTATTTTACCAAAAAAACATGAGGTCTTGCTATTATTAATCAAGATAAAAAGCATCAAATTATGCAGCTCTTTTACAATCCAGAAATAAATTTAGAAACAGAACAGTTTACTTTCCCAACAGACGAAAGCAAGCATATTGTTAAAGTATTACGAAAAAAAACAGGGGATACGCTTCAGATTACTAACGGCCGAGGCGATATGTTCCAAGCAGAAATTCTATTTCCTGACCAAAATAAATGTAAGGCCAAGATTATTGATAAGGAACATACCCAGCCTAAAGCCTACAGACTTCATATGGTGGTTGCGCCCACAAAATTAAACGATCGGTTTGAGTGGTTTTTAGAAAAAGCAACGGAAATAGGTGTTCATGAAATAACCCCCATCATATGTGACCATTCTGAAAGAAAGATCATCAAAAAGGATCGGATGGAAAAAGTGATACAATCTGCCATGAAACAATCACTTCAAACGTATCTACCGGCCTTAAATGAAGCAGTATCCTTCAAAGAATTCATGACAACATCCCTTGGAGGAGACCTATTTATAGCTCATTGCGAAGAAAACGAGAAAACGGAACTCAATGTGCGCACTAGACCAAATAAACAAATTACGGTACTTATAGGTCCGGAAGGGGATTTTTCTACCAACGAAATAGAATTGGCACTAAAAAAAGGGTTCTTGCCAGTTGCCCTAGGAGAAACAAGATTGCGTACGGAAACCGCGGCTATAGTCGCCTGCACTACAGTAGCCTTAATTAATCAATAAAAAATTCCGCACTTCAAATTATAAATAATTGGAAATGCGGAACCACAATAAACACTTACTAAATTATCCGGCAAAACAAACACCAGATAATACCTTTATAATAAGCCCCTGTTGGCCATAAAGTAGGCTTCACACTACATAGAAGTAACATGTCTCCTATTTAAAGAATAAAGCTACCTAATGCTTTTTTGACTTATCAAATTTCTGAATAGCACCTAACTTTAAAACTATTAAGGCACATTGATTTTTTAGACCTTCTTTTATTAGTAAATTTGAAGTACCTAAAGGTACATAACTCTATGAAAAAAATTGGTTTTTTGACTATATTTTTAACTTTTTTTGTGAGTTTTAATATTGAGGCTCAGGAAATTGCAGTTTTAAAATACAATGGTGGCGGGGATTGGTACGCAAATCCTACGGCCCTACCAAATCTGATTAAATTTTGCAATGAAAAGATTGGAACAAAGCTCAGTTCTAAGGTTGAAACCGCAGAAGTTGGGGATGTTACTATCTTTCAATATCCCTTTTTACATATGACCGGACATGGTAACGTATTCTTTTCTCAAGAAGAAGCTGAAAATCTAAGGACGTATTTACTCTCTGGTGGATTTTTACACATTGATGATAATTACGGCATGGAGCCTTATTTAATAAAAGAGCTTATAAAAGTATTCCCTGAAAAAGAATTGGAAGAATTGGGAAAGGAGCATCCTATTTTCCAAACACAGTTTAATTTTCCTGCTGGTTTACCAAAAATCCATGAACATGATGGGAAACGACCACAAGCCCTTGGAATAGTCCACAATGGACGTTTGGTCTTGTTATTTACATACGAAAGCGACCTAAGTGATGGGTGGGAAGATGAGGCTGTTCATAATGATCCCGCAGAAGTAAGGCTGAAAGCACTTCAAATGGGTGCTAATATTATTTCTTACGTCTTTAAAAGTTAAACTATGACATCAAAAACAATTGCCTTTGGTATTATAAGGGCTGTGGTTATAATCACAGGCATCCTAGTTTTGCTTTATTTCCTTTACACCATCCAATCTGTTATCGCCTATCTAGCCATCGCAGCAGTTGTAGCATTGATAGGAAGACCTATCGTTTTATTATTAAGAAGAAGATTGAAACTGCCCAATACCATAGCTGTAATACTAACCATGTTATTCATGATTTCTATTTTTGCAGGAGTGGTTGCACTCTTCGTCCCTTTGATCTCAGAACAGAGCAAAAATCTTTCACTTTTAGATATTGATAACTTACAGAAAAGTCTCAATTCTCTTTATTTGGAAGTAACACAATATTTTGGAGCCTCCCCTAATGTGGTCAATGAAATGATAGAGGAAGCAAATATTGAAAAAAATATTTTGGAAGGCATGAATATGGGGTTCATTCCAAATTTCCTGAACTCCTTTGTCGATGTTCTCAGCACGGTGAGTATAGGGTTGTTTTCTGTTCTATTTATATCCTTCTTTTTTCTAAAGGACAGCAAATTATTCCAAAGGGGTATTCTTGTATTTATACCAAATAATAAAGAAAGTGGAATGATCAATTCCATAGAAAAAATCAAGAATTTACTGTCCAGATATTTCGTTGGACTCCTATTACAAATATTTATACTCTTCGTTATTTATACCATTGTTTTACTTATCGTTGGAATCCAAAATGCTGTGGTCATTGCCTTCCTTTGCGCCCTATTTAATATCATCCCATACTTGGGTCCTATTATTGGTGCGACCATCATGGTGATACTTACCATGACCAGTAATTTAGGAGCAGATTTTAGTGCTCTGGTTTTACCAAAAACAGGATGGGTTTTATTGGGATTTGGCATAGGTCAATTGGTAGATAATTTCTTCTCTCAGCCCTTCATTTTTTCCAATAGTGTGAAGTCTCATCCCCTTGAAATTTTCTTAGTCATTATTATTGCCGGACTCCTGTTTGGGGTGGTAGGAATGATCATTGCAGTACCTGGTTATACGGCTATTAAGGTAATTTTAAAAGAGTTTTTTGCCGATAACAAGATTGTAATATCACTTACAAAAAATTTATAGCTTTACTTTGAATAAAAATATATTAGACACTGGTACACAGAAATTTATAAATGAAAATATGAATACTGACATCGTGTCAGTATTGCTTAAAAAGACTGCTTTTGGAGGAGTAGCTATTAAAGAATTGGTACAGCAGATCGAAGCCAAAAAAAAATGTTACACAAAGCTTCCTACTTGGTTTCGTACCACTGGTATTTACTATCCGGACAAGCTCAACATTGAACAAACATCGTCAGAAATTACGGCTCAATATAAAGCTGATTTAGTCAACGGAAAATCATTAATAGATCTCACTGGCGGATATGGTGTAGATGGGTATTTTTTTAGCAAAATAATTGGACAAATTATCCATTGTGAAATCAATATAAAGCTGTCCGAAATAGCCTCATATAATTATGAAGTATTAGGGGTTAAAAACATTCAATGCATCCCAGAAAATGGAATTGAATTTTTAGCAACTACCAGTCAAAAATTTGATTGGGTTTATGTAGATCCATCGCGAAGAAATGATGCAAAGGGAAAAGTTTTTATGCTTTCGGATTGCCTTCCCGACGTGCCAAAAAATTTATCCCTACTTCTTGATAAAGCTCCAAATGTTTTAATTAAAACTTCTCCCCTTTTAGACTTTACAATTGGTTTAAACGAGCTACAACATCTAAAAGAAATTCATGTAGTAGCAGTTAAGAATGAGGTCAAGGAATTACTCTGGATTTTGGAAAAAGATTATCGTGGGGAGAGAGGTATCAAAACTATCAATATAAATTTAAATAATGATGAGAAATTTGAGTTTGAATGGGGCAACGAAAAACGAAATATATCCCAATTTGGTCCACCACAAACGTATCTTTATGAACCTAATGCAGCCATTTTAAAATCGGGGGCCTTCAAAACAATCGGGAATTCTTACAGACTAAAAAAACTACATGCGCATTCACATTTGTATACCTCTGAAAACTTAGTTGTTTTCCCAGGCAGGTCCTTTATAATCGAAAAAACGATCCCTTACAACAAAAAAGCGCTTCAACACCTTGGCATAAAAAAGGCGAATATATCCACGCGGAACTTTCCAGAGAGCGTTGCGAATATTCGGAAGAAACACAAAATAAAAGACGGAGGGGATATCTTTTTGTTCTTTACCACTAACCATGACGGCAACTTGTGTGTACTCCAATGCTCTAAAAACAAGTGATTTAGTCTGTACACTCCCATTTAAAATTGGCGACTTTGTCATTGGTCGCTGCTGAAAGATTGTAATGCCACCATTCTGTTCGTATGGACCAAAATCCATGAGACTCCATAGTTTCTTTCAATAGCTTTCTATTGTCCAAAATAACCTTTGGCAAGTCATAATTATCGTGATAAGCCCTTTTGCCAAAAAAGTCAAAATCAGTTCCCATATCCAATTCCCGCCCATCTAAAGTAGCTAAAGTAATATCCACAGCACCCCCTTTATTGTGAATGGAACCTTTTACAGGATTGGCAACATATTGGGGATTGGGCACTATCGCCCACATCTTATATTGCACCGAATTTGGTCTGTAACAGTCGAAAAATTTAATTTTAAAGCCCTTTTTTATTAATTCCTCATTGGCAATAAGCAAGGCTTTTGCTGTTTTTACCCGCGTATAACACTCCGGACAATCGTAGACCTTAGACTTTAAAAAATTATTGGTTGTCGCATATCTCAAATCATACATAAAATCATTGCTGTAATCAGCTAAACGCACAAAGGTGGTATCTGCCAGCACCCTTAAAGGCGGAACTCTTTCAGCAGGTTTAGATACCACTTCAGTTTCCTTAACCAGAACTTCCTGCTTTGACTTAATAATTTCTCCCTTTTTAGGCGCTACCTCTTTACATCCCATTAAAATTATGAGTGTAAACGCATAGATTACTCTCAAATAAGGTAAATTGCCCATAATTTTTTTAAATAAAATAAACCGTTGGCAAAATACACCAATCATTTGGATCAATAAAAAATTCAACCTTAGATATAGTCTTATGAAATCAATAAAAGCAACATCTTTTATCCTGTTGGTATGTTCCTTGTTAATTCAGTGCAAAACCAATGCCCAAGAAAAATGGATGTTGGGTTTTGAAAAACCAGCACAAAACCCCATTATGCAAGCTGATTCTAGTTTTGTTTTCAATTGTCCCATGGAGGAAAAACTGGTGCAGTGGCAAAAGGCAGATGTCTTTAATCCCGCGGCGATTGTACGAAACGATACCGTTTTTGTCCTTTTTAGGGCTGAAGATAATCCCGACGCAATCTTAGGCGGCAGAACTTCCAGAATTGGTTTAGCTTATAGTACCGACGGAATAGAGTTTACCAAATATCCCGAACCTGTTCTTTATCCTTCCAAAGATGACAATTTAAAATATGAATTTCCTGGAGGGTGTGAAGATCCAAGAATCGTGGAAAAGGAAGATGGAACTTATGTAATCCTATATACCAGCTGGAACAAGGATACTGCCAGACTCTCTAGTGCGACCTCAAAAGATTTAAAAACTTGGACCAAACATGGCCCTGCCTTTGAAGATGCTTATGACGGTAAATTTCTAAACGTTTGGAGCAAATCTGGATCAATCGTTACAGAATTGAAAAATGGTAGAATTATTGCTAAGAAGGTAAATGGAAAATATTTGATGTATTGGGGAGAACTCTTTGTTAACCTTGCACAATCGGACAACCTAGTAGATTGGGAACCTATGGTAGATAAACAAGGAGAACTCATAAAAGTCTTTGAACCAACCTTAGGGGAGTTTGACAGCCATCTTACAGAACCAGGACCACCGGCATTATATACGGAAAATGGTATCCTATTATTATATAATGGCAAAAACCTACAAGGAGAAGGCGCTAGTACAAAGGTAGCACCTAGTACTTACTGTGGCGGGCAGGTCTTATTTGACAAGGATGACCCAACCAAAATGCTTGATCGATTAGAAACTCCTTTTATTTGTCCTGACCTACCGCATGAAACTTCTGGTCAGTATGCCGCAGGAACTACCTTTATAGAAGGGTTGGTCTATTTTAAAAACAAGTGGTTCCTTTATTATGGAACAGCAGATTCCATGGTTGGCCTTGCCATTAAAGAGAACTAATTTAATGGTTCAACAAAAGTAATATCTAAAAAAGGGCTTCAATTGAAGCCCTTTTTTATTTGTGACCCATCCTTAAAGACCTTTCAGATACTCTAAACTTTGGGGTACCTGTTCTACTACTCTAGATGATTCGTCCTCAATAAATAAATAGGCTACGCCTATCTTCTTCGCTTCTGCAAGAAGTGCTGCAATATTTACTTCCCCGGTTCCTAAAACAACATTAGTTTCCACATTGGCATGACCAGTATCATCTTTTGGTGTCCCTATTGCCATATCCTTTAGGTGCATCAGTACAAATTTTGAGGAATACTTTTTAAGTAACTTCAAAGGGTCTTCACTAGCGTGTTGCACCCAATAGACATCCATTTCAAAATTAAAATGAAGTGCCTTTTTAGCCATATAATCAAACAAAGTTTCAGTCTTATAAGGGCGAAATTCATAACCATGAGGGTGATATACTAATTGAAATCCGTTTCCCTTAAGCATCTTTCCTGCAATATTAAAAACGGAAATTGCATTTTGAACTTCATTTATTCCAAATGCATTTCTAGAATGAGGGATCCATGAGCACATCACATAGGTTGCACCAAAGACTTTCGCGCGCTCAAGAACAACTTTTGGGTTATCTCTCAGTTCTTCAAAAGTCGCCCCTACACTAACAACCTTAAGATTGTTTTTATTTAATAAGTCTATGAAATCATCAACGGGCATTCCATACGAATCACCTCCTTCTATAGATCTTATTCCCCAATCGCTAATCATTTTCAATGTTCCTGACACATCGGTCTTAAATTGCTCCCTAAGACTATACAACTGCAACCCTATCTCTTGGGCTTCCAGCTGGGAAGCATTGAGCAGTCCAAAAACCAAAAATGCAATCCAAGAACAAAAAGAGACTCCTTTTTTCATCATAAAACGGTATTTTAGATCCCTAGGTTAACAGGTTTCCATTCTCATCCCATTCTGCTATATCCCCCCTTTTACTTTGATCAACGCATTTGGCCAACCAAGCATTGTCATAGGCAACCCCGTGTTGTTTAAGAACATCTGCTGGCACGCCATCCCAAACATTGGGCATATTGCCTTTATAGCCCAAATCTTCTATACCCATTTTGGAGGTATAATACCCTGTGAGGCTTAAATTACGCATCAAGGAAAAAAATTGTATTTCTAAGGGCTGTTCAGCATCTGAAATAGTAGTATCCGGATAGGCTATACTATCCAAAATCTGTTTTTGTTGTTCTGAGGTGGAAACTATAAATTCTGTATTAAATTCTGTATTGCATTTATGGTCCAACCACATTAACCCTCCTCTAAGTGGCACCTGGAAAGGCGGATAATCCTTGCTCATAAATTCAATGAAATCTGGTGCCCCCGCATCTGTAGCACTTCCAAATTTCTCATTGGCAGGCAATATTACCGCACAGAGTACTTTTATAGTGTCCATTTCATGCTCATTAAAAAATTGCTCAGAATTCAATTCATCAATAAGTTCTTTTTCTTCTGGAGTCCGACCAAAATACTTTTCTGCAGACTGAGCTATTGCTGCCTCTGTCTCTCCATCAGTTCCCGGTTGGCACCCAGTAAGCACCAAGCCACCGGCCACCGATCCAAGAAAAATTGATTTTATACTTTTTCTCCTATCCATAACTTTAGATATTTTGCTTTTTCAATTGTTCTATAATAAAGTCCGATGTTCGCCATGATAATGCCAATATGGTCCAAGTAGGGTTCTTGTCTGCCTGGGAGACAAAGGGTCCCCCATCCACGATGAAAACATTATCTGCATCATGCAATTGTTGAAATTTATTTACCACTGAAGATTTTGGGTCATTTCCCATCCGTGTCGTTCCTACTTCGTGAATAATCCTTCCGGGAGTCAACAAGCCGTAATCCTCTTCCTTTGATGGTCTGGGTTGCAAAGGCTCTGCTCCCATATTATGGAACAACTCCTCAAAGGTCTCATTCATATGCTTGGTTTGCTTGCGCTCATAATCGGTCCAATTATAATGGAATCTAAGCACAGGAATACCAAACTCATCAACGGTGGTGGGGTCTATTTCACAGTAATTATCCTTCATGGGCACGGATTCCCCCCTACCTCCGAAGCCTACTACAGAGCCGTAATATTTTTGAACATCGGCACGAAGGCTATTTCCATAACCCCCTACACTTTGATTAAAAAACCTGTTAAAATCGTTTGGGTTAAAACCAAACCCATAGCTTGGCATTCCCATACCTCCCCACACTTCTATATGGTAGCCACGGGGAAAGTCGAGTTTTTTATTGTCCAACCACCAGGGCGTATATACATGCATTCCTCCTACCCCATCTTCATTGTATTTTTTACGATTCATGAGCCCTGGAACAAATGCGGATCTACTAGCGCCTGTGGAATCGTGCAGATATTTACCAACGGTATCTCCACTATTCCCTAAGCCATTAGGGTGTTGTTTGCTCTTAGAATTCAAAAGAATACGTGCACTACTACAGGCAGAAGCCGCCAGTACTACAATTTTTCCCTTTAACTTGTATTCCTTTCGATCTTCTTTATTAATATAGGAGACTCCAGTTGCTTTGCCCTCTTCATTGGTAGTTACTTCTCTCACCATGCAGTTAACAAACAAATCTATTTGTCCGCCATTTTTTTGTGCTGGGAATATTAAACAGGTCCCTGCCGAAAAATCGGCATAGACCGAACAACCTCTAGAACATTGTCCACAATAGAAGCATACCCCTCTATCTTTATTAATTTTTTTAGTAAGCATGGACATCCTGGAAGGAATCACAGGAATATTCGATTTTTTAGCCCCATTGATATAAAACAACTCGTGCAATCTGGGTTTTGGAGGTGGCAGAAAAAACCCATCAGGTTCGTTGGGGATGTTCTCCTTACTTCCAAAAACGCCAATCAACTTATCAACTTTATCATAATAGGGCTTTACGTCCTCATACCCTATGGGCCAATCATCACCTAAACCATCATAGCTTTTATGCTTGAAATCTCGCTCTCCAAACCGCAAAGAAATTCTACCCCAGTGATTAGTTCTTCCTCCCAACATTTGGGAACGGAACCAATCGAATTTTGTGCCATTCTTGTGGGTGTAGGGCTCACCTTCTATCTCCCATCCCCCATAGGCACTGTCAAATTCTCCAAAAGCTCTAACAGTATTGGCTCCTCTTCTAGGAGATTCGTAGGGCCACTTTAATTGGGTCTGTTGTTCGGGATCAGCAGGATCAAAATAAGGTCCGGCTTCCACCACGGCCACTTTAAGTCCCGCTTCCGACAAGACTTTGGTTGCCATACCACCGCCAGCACCAGAACCTACGATTATTACATCATAAAGGGTAGATGATTCAATTATTTGCATGTGTAAAGTTTAGTTGATTGATTGATTGTTTGTTTTAATAAAAGCATTAAGTTACTTCTTTTATTAAAACAACCAATCAACCAAAACGAATTCAAAAGCTTATACGCTTAAAAAAAGAAACTAAAAAAGTGATATTACCAACAAAAAAAAGATGTTGAAGGAAATTCAATTTTTAGAAAGTAGAAGATAAAATTTATTAGATTAAGTATTTACTTTCTTTTTTGCTCTATGAACCAATCGTATAATTCCGGAGTATTGTAGGCCCTTGTCCAAGAGTTATGACCCACCCCTTTGTATCTTGTAAATTTTACATCATAACCCATTTCGTTTAGCCTTTCAACCATTTTAACAGATTCTGAAAAGGGAATGGACTTATCCTCTTCCCCGTGAAAGACCCAGATAGGCATCTTCTTATCAATCCAAGCGGCATAGGGTAATGGTGTCATTCCGCATACCACGGCCATAGCCGCAAATTTCTCAGGATATTGGACCGCTAACTGCCATGCGGCACCGCCTCCTCGACTTAGACCCGTAAGGTATATTCTTTTGGTATCCACATTATTATTGGCAACAATAGTATCCAATAATTGAACTACTGCTTTTGTGTTCCACCATTCCTTCTTATGTGGGTTTTGGGGTGCTAGAATTAAAAACGGGAAATCTTTTCCATCGGCGATAAGCTTTGGTGGGCCACTAGATTTAACGCGACCAATACTGTCCCCTGAATCACCACCCCCATGCAAAAATAGAAGTAGAGGGAATTTTTCAGTGTTTTCTGCCTCGTATCCAGGCGGATAATATAAATAGTATTTGAGATTTTCTATGGTAATCGTTTGCTGCTCGTCCTCTAAAAGCTGAGACTGGGCACTACAGCCTTGTAACAAAGACATTACCAATAGTAAAGTAATTAATAAAATAGGGCGTAAACTCATTAATAATTAGTTCTCTAAAGTTTGGACAAAAGTATAAAATAGAAGCTTCGGTTGTAATTAAAAATCATCGGACAGTAAACTATTCTTTGGTCCTGAAAACAGCTGCTTTTTTATCCTACTATATTCTATTTCAATATATTAATTGCAAAATAATTTACCTGTAAGTAGCATCCCTTTTTGAGACTATGTCTTACACTAGCGCTAATTACAATTATAATAGAATTGGTATAAATACGTTACATTTGACCAATTGGTTTATCCTATTTGTCAACTACTTAAAAATAGTTTTGTGCTACAGAATAAAATTAAATTGAACGGCTTTATAATAGCCTTATTAATTGCCATACCAATTGCTTATCTATTTCCCAAGGGGTCTGATATTCTCCAGTTAAATAAAATTACCGATGTGGGTATAGGTCTTATTTTTTTCTTTTATGGATTGAAATTATCTATGGGTACTTTTAGAAGCGGCGTACGTAACTATAAATTACACCTGCTGATACACCTTAGCACATTCATTCTTTTCCCGTTATTAGTCTTGCCGTTCAAAAACCTAATGGTTGGGGAAAATATGCATCTTTTATGGGTAGGCATGTTCTTTTTGGCCGTATTACCCTCAACAGTATCCTCCTCCGTGGTAATGGTCTCCATTGCAAAGGGAAATATCCCAGCCGCAATTTTCAATGCTAGTTTATCCGGTCTATTAGGCGTTGTTTTGACACCGCTTTGGCTTGGATTAGTCGTAGATGATGCACAAGGTGTTTCCGTTTTAACAGTAATCACAAAATTGCTTTTACAAATTGTTTTTCCTTTGTCCTTGGGAATTATGCTGCACCCTAAAATAGGACATTTTGCAGTCAAGAAAAGTAATTTGATTGCTTATTTTGACAAAACCGTCATTGTACTCATTGTTTATTCAAGCTTCTGCCTCTCCTTTAATGCTAATCTATTTTCTGGAATGCAACTAGACGTTTTACTATTTCTATACTTAGCTATTTTGGTACTTTTCCTTGTGGTAATGTTTGTCGTGAATATCATTTCCAAAAATTTAGGCTTTTCCACAGAAGATCGTATCACCGCCTTGTTTTGCGGATCTAAAAAATCATTAGTCCATGGTTCTGTCATGGCAAAAATCATGTTTGGACATAGCATCAATGCTAGTATCTATATTTTACCAGTGATGATATACCATATTTCACAGCTTTTGATTATCGCTTTTATAGCGGAAAGGTTCGGAAAGAGAGAGCCTATTTTACACACCTAAGTCACAAAAAAAAAGCTTCCAGTTTCCTGAAAGCTTTCAATAGCTCTTGGTTGCGCCACAATTCAAACTTATATCATCCGATTAGAACTAGTTGAAGATCATGATTAATTAGACAAATAAATACCGCACCATGTTCAACATTTGGCCAAGGAATAACCTTACATTGAAATTTAATCTGCCACTGAAACCTCAGCATTTATTGCATACTTTTCTTTGACTATGCTCTTCTTCTTCGTTGAAACCCATTTAAAGTTTTTTTCATACCGTTTAATATCATCATCTTGTAAAGGATCCATGACCATTAAATAGATCCATTCATTGTCCAATAAAGTTTTCAGGTTTTCATTTCTGGAGAGAATATCCGTTACCCTAGTTATTGGTGCTTGTATAAGTACGGAGAGACGTAAAGGTTGATGGTATATTTCATCATCGGATTGTCGTAATGATTGTAAGGGGAGTCCCATTTTAAGATCTCCGCCATTCCCTTGAACGACTCCGAATTTACCAGTTATATTGTGTGTGATTTTTGAACCCCCACCAAATTTGTTATTATCCACAGTAGAAAAATAATAATGATTATTGATCCATTGGGTTACCACCATAGGCCCCTGCATGATACCTTCTAATGCTTTGCCTGTTGCGTCCATTTCCCAATCGTAGGAATGAAGGAAGCATCGGCTATCAAGATTTTCATTTTTGGTAAGGGCTCTGGGTGCTACAATGAATCCAGCGTTTTTTGCCAGGCCCCATTCGGGTCTAGTTTCTCCCCAATTATTCGCTTTGCGCTGTGCTAATGCAACGCTATCCCTATTGGTTCCGAGTCTATCTTGTGTAGCGGTTCGTTGAGCGTTTAGCAAATCAGATTTCACCTGACGTAATTGCTCTTTATGTGAATTGGGAACCTCAGAATCGAAAATTACGATTTCATCCGTTGTCGTATTGTGCTCTGCTCCTAAGAAAATGGTACTTTCAGAAATATTGATTCCGTGATCTGAAGCTAAAACCGCTCTTACATTGGGCAGGTTAGCCAAGTTAGCAAGCATTCTGGCATTATGCCTGCCCGGGCTTGCCGCACAAGCGCCACAATCGAGGCTGGAACCGAAGGGATTATTGGCAGAATGACTTCCATGACCTACAAAAAGTACCACGGGCGCAAAGTCTTTCCAACCGGTAAGGTCGAAGGCAGATTTCACGATAGCCACTTTTTCCGCCAAGGGAATTCCAAAACTATCGCCTTCTTGTGGTTCATTACGATTAATTTGTGGCTCACAAATAGTCTCGTAAGAAGACGTATTGTTCTTTTTAAGTCGATAAAAATACCCTGGTGTAACCGTCCTTGCCAGTAGTGATAATCCATAATAGAATCCTGATCCTTCTACATAACCAAATGCCGAAGGAAGCATATTCTTCATTCGCTTTAAAAAATATTCGGCAAATTTGATAATTTCATTTTTTCTTTCATAACCCAACTTCTCTTTAACCTTAGCTGCTTGAGCCGTTTCTGTAACAGTGTAGGCAGAGGGCACTATAGGCGGACAGGATTTACGTATAAGCCCATCATTTAAATTCTCATAATCCATCGCAATACCAAAAAAACCAGCATATCCAAAGGTTTCGTAATTACCCTTTGACTCCACGTGTCTTCTTATAAGCTCCGATCGGGTATCAATACAAAAAACCATTTGAGCATCTGGTGTGCAATCTGCCTTTTCACTTGGTGTTGCAGCTATAGATTCCTTTTCCAAGGTTTTTACTAACTGATTTTGCCAACTTCTTTCCAGGGCCTTTAACCAGATATATTGCAGTTTTGCTATGGTATTGTCTCTTTCTCCATGATCAGATTGGAGTAAAATTGGAGTATTTATTTGTTGGGCAATCCATAATCGTACCGCTAAATAATCCTCTAAACTTATAGGATATGCTTGTTGCCAAAGCGAATTGGATTCACTTCTATAATTGATATATCCTGTCCAACCGGGTAGGGCTGCCAGGTGATAGGTAAAGATGTTGACGTAATCTTCTTTTGAAAAATTTTTTAGAACCTGTGCCAAGGCCTCGGAGCTGGTTTTTGGAATTTCAAGATTATTCTTTACTAAAATCTCACCATCATATTTTGCTAACGTTCGCCATGCTTTATAAAAACCATCTTTTTTATTTGGCATCTCCCATTCTGCAAGACCTTCATCCATAAAGGCAGCGAGCCACTTTGCCATAATCCTATCCAAATCGTGATTACTGTTTTTCGCTTCAGTCCTTTTTTGGGATTCCATTAGCTGTAAATAAAATTCCGGCGATTTGGATAGTCCGTTTTCGTTAAGCAGGGCTACCAATTCTTCTTCTCCGATCTCTCCTAGGGTCCAGGCCTTACGATATAACGATGCCTCAAGGAACATCTCTGCGTTTAAATGTCCTTTGGCAATATCTACGGCCTCTACGAAAGGTAACTTTTCATATCCAGACAATGGATTGGAGGTCACAAAGGAATACAGCGGCCAAGTTTTTCCAATAACCTTAGATGCTTCATCAATACTTTTAAGAATGTGTTGCTGGTTCATTAGGAATTTGATTTATACATTAATATGGACTTTTTATAAGGTTGAGACAGGTTTAATAGTTTTACATAGAGCCAAGGAATATCCCGGTAAATTCCAAGTTTCATAATAAAAAAGCCTATCAAGAAAATGATCCCGAAAACAATCTGTATGATGGAGAGGGGCATAGAAACGGCAACCATAGGCATATCGGCCATCAATAGCGTCACCCCATTATACAATAAGGCATAGATACCAACACCACCTATGAAGATGACAGGTGGCAAAAAGATCTTATGGACAATTGACAAACTTTGTTCCTTTACAATATTATAGGTCGCCTGTCCCGCAGTAATAGCAACAATAAGTGTTAGAAAAATACCACTATCCAATCCTATTCCTTTTCCCGTAAGCAAAGCAAAAAGAATGGCACCTAAAACACCAAAAAAGAGTACACCAATGGCTTGAAGTAGACTAATCCTGATCCGAGGTGGTCTTTCTGGTTTAGAATGAGCTATCGCCTCCCCAGATGCCAAGAACAAGTACGCTTTATAAAATCCGTGGAGGATAAGGTGCACTACCGCAGCATTAAAAAAGCCTAAACCACATTGCATAATCATAAAGCCCATTTGAGCTATAGTAGAACAGGCCAATTTTTGCTTTACGTTGACTTGAAGAAGCTTAGTAAATTGCGCTAATATAGCCGTAAGTCCGCCTATGATTAGAAGAATATTCAAGGTATTTGAAGCGAACAAAACCGTTGAAAACAATGCTAACAGAATTCCTGCACCATTTACAAAACCTGCATGCATTAAGGCCGAAGCGGGAGTTGGTGATGTCATTGCTGATAGTAACCAGCGATGGAAGGGATAAATTGCTGATTGGACAATAGCAGCAACAATAATGCATAATGCTGAAATAAAAACAATATATGATGGTATATTATCTAAGGACGATATAAGACCGCTAACCGTAAATGTTCCACTATAAAAAGCTAACAAAAGCACTCCCGCACTCAAAAAAAGAGTACCTGTTAGAAAATAGCGCTGTGTAAATTTTGAAGCCTCACGCGCTTCTCCCCAATTGGATTCAATACCTATTAATCGGGACATGAAAAAACCCATCAAGAACCAATTGAGCAGTAACAGTGCCACATGATTTGACATCAAAAAACACATAACGGATAAAGTAAAACCAAGGCACAAAGCCATAAACTTGGATTGATGTCTAAAACCGTTAAGATAATTTCCTGCATAAGTACTAACAAGCGCACTAAAGAAGGTCACCGTAGTCCAGATCAAAATCGTAAACCCATTGATCTTCAAGATATTCCCGTAGTACCATTCTGGAATAGTTGGAAAACCATATATTAGGTACAACAGGTTTCCTGCAAACAATACCCAAAGAAAAGAAGAGATTAATTTTGAATGGTTTAAGGAAAGTGATTTGTTTCCCTTTTTGCTGCTATTTTGAGCAGCGTTTTCTTGTAAAGAATTTTCAAGAATCATTTTTAGTTTTTAAAGACGTGATTAAATATTTAAAAAGAATATGATCGGTATCATTTTAAAGGCCGGTCTGCTTTGATCACTAAATTAGGCACCAACAGTATGATGTTTGTCCACAAGCTTAATTTCTATAGTACCATTGATTTCCAATTCCAGACCATTTTTATGTGCATGTAATACTAATTGCTCTACAATTTTCTTGTCTTCCTTTAATTTCCTGATCTTGCCCTCAGAAGTCCGATCGGAATTGACTTGCTCATGACGAAGATTCAAAGCTCTTACTGAATGGAACTTTATTTTGTCGTTTAACAGGGACAGTAGTACATCTGCAGCTTCCGCCGGACTGTATTGGCCTTTTATAAATGCAATGTTCTCTTTCATCTAGGCAAGTGCTTATCTGTTTGCTTTGAAGTATTTCTGATGGAGTGATGAACATCATCACCTATTTTGCCTATAAAAACAATACTCAAAATGAAGCTACACACTAATATTCGATCTAAGAAAATAGACTCATGTACGTAGCAAAATATGACGAATATTACTAATACAACCATACCCACAATTGGCAATAATGTAGATTTTGATAATTGCATATACTATTATTTTAGTATTAGATTTTAGTTTATACTTGAGCAGCATTTATGTTTAAGATTCCTTATGTTGTATTTTTCCACATGTTAAAATTCTAAAGAGGAACGCTCATAATACTAATCAGTCAGCGGAGGTGATTTCTAGTATGCCATTAATCTTTAAATTTTTTCCGAGCTCTTTCATATTTGAAATGATCTCTATCACATTTTCTTTTTCTTCTAAAAGTTCTTTAATGCGACCGTCTAATTGATCTGTGTCGAACCCATTGTTTTCTTCCCAACGTTGGAGCCTTTGTAATTTGTGAAAATCAATTTTTTGGTTGATCAATGAAATCATCACATCGTAAGCTTCAGTTGGGGTAAAAACACCTTTAACCAATTGAACGATTTGTTTTCCTTTTTGAATTTCCTTCAATTCTTTAGCTTCCATTTTGCTCATTTTATAAGTTATTAGTAGTTGAATTATATTTCGCAAGACAAAGGTTGTGCTTTTTCATCATTAATTTTTATTTATATTAATTATGTAGTTCATTAATATTTTTTATGAAAATACTTTGATGCAACAATTAATTGCTATAATAGCAAATGAAATAATCTTAGGCCTATATTACTCTTATATTGGGTTAACCTAAAAATTAGTAGGAATAAGATGATACTTTTTAGAATAAACCCTATTTAGTAAGGGTACTACCTTATAGCTTCAAAGTGTATTACCAAAAATTTGGATTGGCAAGTTGAAATCCTAAATGGACAGGAGGAGCTTTGTTTGTTATTGAACGCGTAAAAGGATATTGTATGTTAGAAAAGCACAGCCAGATTACCCTATTTTATTTTCAATTATCTGTAATGTAATCAGTCCTAGATAAGAATATATAACTCCCTCAAAGCCAAATTCAATGGATAGAATTTACTTCTTCTAAATGCTCTTATCTTGCAGGTGTAGAGGTGCGCTCATCACTACTTATTCGAGGCAGACTGTAAAGAATAGGTGAAATGAAGATTTATAATTCTTACTAATTTAGAACAAAATAGAACTAAGCTTATATTTTCATTAAAAGTATAGAATATAGATGCTAATTGCCTAATATAGGTAAGGCCTAGAAACAAGAAAAGCTTCCAGTTCCCTGAAAGCCATGATATTCTCGTGATCGCGCCACGATTCGAACGTGGGACCGTCTGCTTAGAAGGCAGATGCTCTATCCAGCTGAGCTACGCGACCATTGTCGGGGTGGCAGGATTCGAACCTGCGGCCTCCTGCTCCCAAAGCAGGCGCGATAACCGGGCTACGCTACACCCCGAAAACCGACAATGTGTAAATGTCAATAGTACAAATCAAAAAAAAGCGGAGAGACAGGGACTCGAACCCTGGCGACAGTTACCCGTCGACAGATTAGCAATCTGCTCCGTTACCACTCCGGCACCTCTCCAATAATCTTTAAGATCGCGCATATAAAAATGCGGTTGCAAATGTACTTTTTCATATCCTAGAACGCAACTATTTTTTGACTTTTTTTATTGGAATATTTTTGACCCTTAAAATCCTATTCAGGGTACTCTACCCTAAGGTGGTAAATATTAGTGAGTTTCTGTTTCATCACCTTCTTAATGGTCTCAATTTCTTTGAAGGTTATATTGGCATTTAAAAATTGATTTGCATTCATTTGACCCGAAATGATCTTATCCACAAACTCATCTATGATCAAAAATGTTGGATTTTTAAGACTTTTTGATGCTGCTTCTATTGAATCGGCCATCATTAAAATAGCCGTTTCTTTCGAAAAAGGGATGGGCCCAGGATATCTAAAATCCTTTTCATCAGCCCCTTCTTCTAATTCCATTTGTTTTTTATAAAAATAATAGACCAAGGTGGTACCATGGTGCACTCTTATAAAATCTACAATACGATCTGGAAGGTTACTTTTCCTTGCAATCTCTACCCCTTCTATGACGTGGTCAATAATGATCTTTGCACTATCTAAAGGCTGTAGCTCATCGTGCGGATTAACATTGGTTATTTGGTTTTCAGTAAAGTAGGTGGGATTGTTCATTTTCCCAATATCGTGGTACAATGCCCCCACCCTAACCAACATAGCATTAGCACCTATTTCATTTGCTGCTGCTTCGGCCAAATTGGCAACCTGCAGAGAATGGTGAAAGGTGCCAGGAGCCTTGTTGGAAAGTTCCTTTAAAAGCTTAGAATTCGTATCTGACAGCTCTAAGAGAGAAACATCGGATACCAACCCGAAGATTTTTTCATAAATGTAGATCAAGGGTTGCACAAAAAGCGTTATCATTCCATTCAACAAAAACAACCCGAATACCAACCATTCTATATTTTCCAAATTACCTTCGTGGATAATATGAAAGGCAAAATAGCCCACCATATAGATTAAGGTAATCTCTGCTACGGAAATAAATAGATTAGCTCTCTTATACAGCTCGGATACCGTTAATATAGTTACAATACCTGCCATAATCTGAAGAAATATGTATTCAAAACTATTGGGGACCACAAACCCTAATATAAGTACCGTGAGCACATGTACATACAAACCTAATCGGGCATCAAAAAAAGTCTTAACAATTAAAGGAAGAATACACAAAGGAACCACAAAAACATAAGTTTCGTCATACTTTACAACAAGGGTAGTCACAAACACCATCAGTAAAATATTAAAGAAGATAAATGTTACCTTGGTGTTATTTCTAAAAATTATTGGTCTGTATTTTTTTAAGAACAACAATAGCATCAATAAGACCAGAGCTACTAAGACCGTGTATCCAAATAGAATAAAATAATAATTATTGGCCGCCCATAATTCGGATTCATATTCCTCTTTTAAAGAGTTAAGAATCTTAAAATTCCCCGCTTCAACTACCTCCCCTTTAATAATAATAAGCTTGCCTTCGTCTATATTACCGCGGGTAGTTGAAAGTTCTGAAAATTCATTCTCGAGCTCCTTTTGGGATAAATTTTCATCATAAAATACATTGGGCTTTATGATATTAAAAAATAGCTCTTGATACTCCGAGGCATAATTACTAAGTCCTCTTTTATTTAAGTCACTATCCACAAGACCTGATATATCTTGAAGTTTATAAAATTCCTCAAAATTAAGTTTTCGGGCCTCATTGCCCTTGACTAGATACAGGGCGTTTTTAGTGGTGATCCCAGTTGACTTAAGAACCCCATTGGTGTAAATTTCATCTAGAATTTCATGCCCTACCTTTTTAAGGGAGGTAAATTGTTTCATTTTCAATTTATACCCCGAAAAAATGGTGTCGAACTTTCTTTCAAAAGCATAATAGACCTCCTTTTCCAAGTCTTGGTCAAAAGCATAATAATCTATAAGATTATTTTGAATGCTTAGCTTTTCCTTAGCTATTTCCTCATCTGTTTTTTTGATGGAAAAATCAAATGGGGCATATAAATTATCATACTGCCAAGGTTTTCCTTTTTGGAATTCATACTTGAACTTCCCCCCTTTTGGGAAAAAGAATACCACCAAAAAAATTGAAAGAGCATATAAAATATACTTGTATATGAGTGATTGATTTTTATATAGCCGACCTAAAAATTTCCTCATAAGTTTTGGTATCTCCATCAAAAATAGAAAAATATATATTTAAAAAAGGCTTTTACCAATAGAACCATGTTCTTTGCACTTTAATTTATTAATTTCGCAATATCATTTATAAAAATAGTCATGAAAGAAGTAGTTATTGTATCTGTTGCCAGAACTCCCATAGGCAGTTTTATGGGGGCCTTATCCAGTATCCCTGCTCCCAAATTAGGCGCTTTAGCGATTAAAGGGGCTTTAGACAAAATCAATTTGGATCCTAAATTGGTCGAAGAGGTTTTAATGGGTAATGTAGTTCAAGCAGGTACAGGACAAGCTCCTGCCAGACAAGCAGCTATTTTTGCTGGGATTCCAGATACCGTACCATGTACTACCGTTAATAAGGTATGTGCCTCTGGCATGAAAACCGTAATGCAAGCAGCTCAGAGCATAGCTTTGGGTGATGCGTCTATCATTGTAGCAGGGGGAATGGAAAACATGAGTTCCATTCCGCATTATGTGCACATGAGAAATGGGCATAAATTTGGACCCGCCACCTTAATTGATGGCATGCAAAAGGATGGCCTAGTAGATGCCTATGACCAAAATGCAATGGGTACATGTGCAGATGCATGTGCTACTGAATATAAATTTACAAGGGAAGACCAAGATGCTTATGCTGTACAATCGTATGAGAGATCTGCAGCAGCATGGAAAGCAGGAAAATTCAATAATGAAGTTGTCCCTGTAGAGGTGCCACAACGAAGAGGAGCGCCTATTATAGTGCATGAAGACGAGGAGTTCAAAAACGTTCAATTGGATAAAATCCCAACCTTGCGTCCTGCATTCTCCAAAGATGGTACTGTAACCGCCGCCAATGCCTCGACTATTAATGACGGTGCAGCAGCATTAGTCTTAATGAGTGCTGATAAGGCAAAAGAATTAAACCTAAAGCCACTTGCAACAATAAAAAGTTATGCCGATGCTGCGCAGGAACCAAAATGGTTCACAACCGCACCATCTAAAGCCCTGCCAAAAGCTTTGGCAAAAGCAGGTATAGCGCAAGACCAGGTAGATTATTTTGAATTTAATGAAGCTTTTGCAGTTGTTGGACTGGCAAATATGAAAATACTTGGATTAACAGATGTGAATGTAAATGTAAACGGTGGTGCTGTTTCTTTAGGACATCCACTTGGATGTTCCGGTGCTAGGATCATTATTACCCTACTCAGCGTAATGGAACAGAATAACGGCAAAATTGGTGCCGCAGTTATTTGTAACGGTGGCGGCGGTGCTTCTGCGATTGTATTGGAGAAAAAATAATATATTTCTGTAAAGCAAATCTATGCAATACGGTATTTGCCACCTGAGTATTGTTCCTGTAAGAGCAATTGCCGACGATGTCAGTGAAATGATCACCCAACTTTTATATGGGGACCATTTCAAGGTTTTAGAACATCGCAAATATTGGAGTAAAATTCGCATTGCCTTTGACACTACCGAAGGATGGGTGAGTAACAATCAATTTCTTTTTGTTTCAGAAGAAAGGTACCAGCAGGCCCAAACCAGTCCGAATATCAAAAACACCTCAGACCTTGTTTCTTTTGTTAGCACAGAGACTGAAGTACTTATTCCTATAGTTATTGGATCTACAATTCAAAATATAGATTTAATTTCCCATTATTTTGAAGGAAACTTTATTAGCGGAATCAGCGAAAAGAGCACTTTATTGGAAACGGCCCTTCTTTATTTGAACACTCCTTATCTTTGGGGCGGTAAAACACCTTTCGGCATTGATGCCTCTGGCCTTACACAAATGGTTTATAAAATAAACGGATACCAACTTCTACGTACAGCATCTCAACAAGCTTCTCAGGGTGAACCTTTGAGTTTTATAGAGGAAAGCGAAGCTGGAGATTTAGCATTTTTTGACAATAATGATGGTATTATTAACCATGTTGGTATTATTATGCAAAACAACTATGTGATCCATGCCCAGGGTAAGGTAAGAATTGATCGGATAGACCATACGGGGATTTTTAATACCGAAACCAGGAGCTACACCCATCAACTCAGGGTCATTAAAAAAATAATATAATAAAAAAAGCCTCCGAAAATTCGAAGGCTTTTTTTATTACTTGACTTTGGAAATTATTCTCCTAACAACTTCTTAAGTCTCATGAAGTTTTCATTGTCACCTAAAGCACCATAGATGTTCTTCAACTGAGTTAATATTCCCTGATTATCCGGATTCATTTTTAAAGCAGCTTCTAAAACAGTAGCCCCTTCTCTGAATAAGCTATCTTTCTTTTTCTTTAATTCATCATATTTTGCGATATCAGTTTTTGAATTGCCTAACTTATTCATAGAATCAATCATCCCGTTTCCTTCATTCACATACGTTGTGGACAAATTCAATTGGGCGTTTACATAACCTGGGTTGATCTCCATAGCACGCTTGTATGCATCCCTTGCAGCCTCTAAATTCCCCTGCTCCATATTGATTACCCCAATGTTGTAAAAAAGATCAGGATTGTCAGGAGCAACCTCTGCTGCTTCAGACATCAAAGCCTTAAATTTTTCCTTATCCCCTAATTTAAAGTACAAATTAGCTTCGTTCAGAATTAAATTAACGTCGCTCGGGTCGGTTGCCCTTGCATCCCTATAAGCCTCTAAGGCTTTATCATCTTGTCCCAATTGCGTATAAATTAATGCAATGTTTTTGACAATCTCTGAGGTTTTGGAAGATGTTTTTTCATCTTTTGGATCTTTGTAAGCCCCAGCCTTCATCATTAATTCTCTTTGATTTTTAGCCATCTCTTCTACCTCTCCAGTTTCGATATTCACAGCAGTATATTTCATTTCACTACCGTCATAACCAACATCCTTTAACTCATTATAGTACGTAAGAGCTTGCTCATAATGACCACCATTCACCGCACTACTTGCAGCGTAATAAAGATAAATAGTATCTTTTTTGCTCAAGTTATAACTCATGTATAATTTCTCGCCAGCTTCTTTAAATCGCTTTTCTTGATTGTCCGTTACCGCTGAATTTACTAAATCACCAGAAATGGCAGTTAGTTTTTGCTGAGCCTCTACTGTATATTTTTGTTTCCCAGTTTGAGCTTCCAAAGCAATAAGATCATTATACCCTTTTATAGCTACATCAAAAGCTGTAGCATCACCTTTTTGGGCTAGATCTTGATAAATATTTCCTCTTAAAAGGTAGTATTCCGCCTTCATTTTATCATCTGCTCCACCTATCAAGCCCGAAGCACTTTCAATCGCTGCCTTTGCAGCAACAGCGTCACCAGATTTCAAAGCCTTCTCAGCATCCTTCAACTCATTTTTCTGTGAAAAACCGACCAAAGAATATGATATGGCCGCCAGTATTAAAATTTTAGTTTTCATTTTAAATGTAATTAATAGTTATCGTGTGTGTTTATTTATTATTCTTCTGTTTCGGTTTCATAATTATCAAGAGCCGTGCCATTCTCTAATTCTACATCTATATCATTAATATTGGTTTCGACGACTTCTTCTTCATCCTTCATGACTTTAGCCACTGCAGCAATAGAATCGTTGCCTTTGATATTTATGAGTCGGACCCCTTGAGTGGCTCTTCCCATTACCCTAAGATCTTCCACACTCATACGAATGGCAATCCCAGATTTATTAATGATCATAAGATCATCAGAATCAGAAACATTCTTTATGGCAACAAGTCCACCGGTCTTATCGGTAATAGAAATGGTTTTAACACCTTTACCACCTCTATTGGTAATTCTGTAATCTTCGATACTGGAACGTTTTCCGTAGCCATTTTCCGAAACCACAAGAATCTCCTCATCAAAATCGTGAACAGAAACCATTCCAATCACCTCATCTTTATCATCTGCCAAAGTTACCCCTCTAACTCCAGAGGCATTTCTTCCCATTGGCCTAGTTTTCCCTTCTTCAAAACGGATAGCTTTTCCGGATTTAAGCCCAAGGAATATCTGACTTGTACCAGTCGTCAATTTTGCTTCCAACAGCTCATCACCTTCCCTTACGCCTATGGCATTAATACCATTTTGTCTCGGTCTAGAATACTGTTCCAAAGATGTTTTCTTGACGATTCCCTTTTTGGTAGCCATGATAACATAGTGATTGTTCACATACTCTTCATCCTTAAGATCTTGGGTACATATAAAAGCCTTTACTGTATCATCTTGCTCAATATTAATCAAGTTTTGAATAGCTCGCCCTTTGGAAGTCCTACTACCTTCAGGAATCTCATAAACCCTCATCCAGAAACATTTCCCTTTTTGAGTAAAGAACAACATGTATTGATGGTTGGTCCCAACAAACAAATACTCTAAGAAATCTTCATTTCTTGTAGATGATGCTTTCTGTCCAACTCCACCCCTATTTTGGGTCTTGTATTCGGAAAGTGCAGTTCTTTTGATATAACCAGCGTGTGATATGGTAATGACGACCTGTTCATCAGGAATCATATCCTCCATGCTCAGGTCTCCACCAGCAAAATTGATTTCTGAACGTCTAGAATCACCATATTTGTCCTTCATCTCCAGAAGTTCATCTCTAATGATCTGCATTCTGCGTTCTTTCCTAGCCAAAATATCTTTCAAGTCAATAATGGTAGTCATTACCTCTTCATATTCAGAGCGCAACTTGTCTTGTTCCAGACCGGTCAGTTGACGTAATCGCATTTCAACAATAGCCTTGGCCTGAAGTTCTGATAATTTAAATCGTTCGATTAAACTATCACGCGCCTCATCTGCATTGCTAGATGCCCTTATAATGGCGATTACCTCATCTATATTATCAGAGGCAATGATAAGCCCTTCTAAAATGTGAGCCCTATCCTCTGCTTTTTTAAGGTCAAATTCTGTCCTCCTTACCACAACCTCGTGACGATGTTCCACAAAATGGTGGATCATTTCCTTAACATTCAACAATTGTGGTCTTCCTTTGACCAAGGCAATGTTGTTAACACTAAAAGAGGTTTGTAAAGAGGTGTATTTATATAAGGTATTGAGCACAATATTTGGTATCGCATCCCTTTTAAGAATATAAACAATACGCATCCCATTCCTATCCGATTCATCACGAATACTGGAAATTCCTTCTATCTTCTTATCATTGACTAGGTCGGCCGTCTTTTTAATCATGTCCGCCTTGTTCACTTGATAAGGAATTTCTGTAACTATAATAGACTCCTTGCCCTGTACTTCTTCAATATTGGCCTTGGCTCGCATTACTACTCTACCCCTACCTGTTTTGAAAGCCTCGATTACTCCATCATACCCGTAGATAATTCCTCCTGTAGGGAAATCCGGTGCTTTAATATGCGTAATCAATTCATCAATCTCAATATCATTGTTATCGATGTACGCAATAGTTCCATCAACAACTTCAGATAGGTTATGTGGTGGCATGTTTGTAGCCATACCAACAGCTATCCCAGAAGCTCCATTGACCAATAAGTTTGGTATTTTAGCAGGAAGCACGGTGGGTTCCTTTAAAGAATCATCAAAGTTAAGCTGATGATCTACGGTATCCTTTTCTATATCTGCCAACATTTCGTCTGCAATCTTACGCATACGGGCCTCCGTATAACGCATTGCTGCCGGACTATCGCCATCGACGGATCCAAAGTTACCCTGACCATCAACGAGCATATAACGCAAACTCCATTCCTGAGCCATACGCACCATTGAATCATAAACTGAAGTATCCCCATGTGGGTGATACTTACCTAGAACTTCACCCACAATCCTCGCAGATTTTTTATGTGCACTATTTGATCTAACCCCTAATTCGTGCATTCCGAACAAAACTCTGCGGTGTACTGGTTTTAGACCATCCCTTACATCAGGTAAGGCACGTGACACAATGACCGACATTGAATAATCAATGTAGGCTGATTTCATTTCATCATCAATGTTGATTGGAATTAACTTTTCCCCTTCCGCCATATTAAAAAATCGTATATACTAATTGGTTAAAAAATCATGCCAATATACGGAAAATCAAAGTTTACATGGCATATTAATGATACTTTATCCAATAATTTATTAACACTCTGACTGGTTGATTTAGTTGATAATTTGATTGTTAATTTTTTTGTAAATAATCCTTTTTTTTGTCACTTCGTAATGTATTATTAAAATATGGGTACGGTATTTGCCTTAGATAGTGTTAGTTTTACTATTTTTAATGAAGAAAGGAATATTTTATGGATGATAATTTTTCACCAAGGGTAAAAGACGTAATTGCCTACAGTAAAGAAGAAGCATTAAGGTTGGGCCATGATTTCATTGGAACAGAGCATCTTATGCTTGGCCTTTTGCGAGATGGAAATGGGAAGGCAATAAGCATATTGGATGCACTAGATGTAGATTTAGACCACTTAAGAAGAAAAGTTGAAATACTAAGTCCCGCCAATCCTAACCCAGGCAACATACAAAAGGATAAAAAGAATCTACATTTGACTAGACAGGCTGAGCGTGCCCTAAAAACTACGTTTCTGGAAGCTAAGTTATTCCAGAGCTCTTCTATTAACACTGCCCATCTTTTACTTTGCATTTTGAGAAATGAAAACGACCCAACAACAAAGTTACTTCATAAGCTCAAAGTAGATTACGATGGCGTCAAAGAACAATTCAAATCTATGATAACGAGCGATGATGATTACATAGATACTCCAAGAGCTGAATCTTTCCCCAACGACTCAGATGAGAGCAACGAAGGTAAAGAAGGCACATTTGGCAGTACTTCGAGCACACAAAAAGGAAATAAAAAATCCAAAACTCCTGTATTGGACAATTTTGGGCGGGACCTTACCCAAATGGCCGAAGAGAATAAATTAGATCCCGTAGTAGGACGGGAAAAAGAAATCGAAAGGGTTTCACAAATATTAAGCAGAAGAAAAAAGAACAATCCGCTGTTGATAGGAGAACCTGGTGTTGGTAAAAGTGCCATTGCCGAAGGTCTAGCACTGCGGATTATCAACAAAAAAGTATCTCGTATTCTTTACAACAAAAGAGTGGTCACCTTAGATCTTGCATCCTTGGTAGCGGGTACGAAGTATCGTGGACAGTTCGAGGAGCGAATGAAAGCAGTGATGAACGAATTGGAAAAAAATGATGACATCATTTTATTCATTGATGAAATCCATACCATAGTTGGTGCCGGTGGGGCTACAGGAAGTTTAGATGCTTCCAACATGTTTAAACCAGCATTAGCAAGGGGTGAAATCCAATGTATTGGCGCAACTACCTTGGATGAATACAGACAGTATATAGAAAAAGATGGGGCATTGGAACGTCGTTTCCAAAAGGTGATTGTTGAACCAACAACCGTTGAGGAAACCATAGAAATCCTGAAAAATATTAAAGGGAAATACGAGGACCACCACAATGTAATCTATACAGATGAGGCTATTATTGCCTGTGTAAAATTAACCAATCGCTATATGACCGATAGGTTTTTACCGGATAAGGCTATTGATGCACTTGATGAGTCGGGATCTAGAGTCCACATTATTAATATGGATGTTCCCAAGCAAATCCTTGAACTTGAGAAACAGTTGGAAGATGTTCGTGACCTAAAAAATAGTGTTGTTAAAAAACAACGTTATGAAGAGGCTGCGAAACTCAGAGACGATGAGAAAAGATTAGAAAAAGATTTGGGCATAGCCCAAGAAAAATGGGAAGAGGATAGCAAATTGCATAGAGAAACGGTTTCGGAAGACAATGTGGCAGATGTGGTATCCATGATGAGCGGTATTCCTGTCAACCGGATTGCACAGACAGAGATTAACAAATTGGCTGAACTGCCTAACTTAATCAAATCTAATGTAATTGGTCAGGATGAAGCTGTGGCAAAAGTCGCAAAAGCTATACAACGAAATAGGGCCGGATTAAAAGATCCTGATAAACCAATTGGTTCCTTTATATTCCTTGGTCAAACTGGGGTAGGAAAAACCCAATTGGCTAAGGTATTGGCTAAAGAATTATTTGACTCAGAAGATGCGTTGATACGTGTTGATATGAGTGAGTATATGGAGAAATTTGCGATATCTAGATTGGTCGGAGCTCCTCCAGGATATGTAGGTTATGAAGAAGGAGGACAATTAACTGAAAAAGTAAGACGTAAGCCTTATTCTGTAATTCTTCTTGATGAAATAGAAAAAGCTCACCCAGATGTCTTCAATATGCTTTTACAGGTTTTAGATGACGGATTTTTAACTGATAGTTTGGGAAGAAAAATAGATTTCCGTAACACCATCATCATCATGACATCCAATATTGGGGCGAGACAGTTGAAAGATTTTGGTCAAGGGGTTGGTTTTGGCACTTCGGCAATGAAATCACAAACAGACTCACACCAAAAAGGGGTTATAGAGAATGCCTTAAAGAAAGCATTTGCTCCAGAATTCCTTAACAGAATAGACGATGTTGTTGTTTTTAATCCTCTAGAGAGGGAAGATATTCACAAAATCATTGATATTGAACTTCGCAAGTTGTTTTCAAGAATCAAGGAAATTGGATATAACTTGAACCTAACAGACAAGGCAAAGGACTATATTGCAGAAAAAGGTTTCGATAAGCAGTATGGTGCTAGACCTCTAAAAAGGGCTATACAGAAATATATTGAAGATGCACTTGCAGAAGAAATCGTTAATTCCAAATTAAACGAGGGTGATAGTATTTATATGGACCTTGATGAGAAAAAGGAAGAGTTAACCATAGAAATAAAAAAGGCCGAGGAATCTTCCAAAACTTAAAATTTGTAAGAATTTAAACTTAAAAGGAGTCGAATAAATCGACTCCTTTTTTTGTGCTTAAAATATAGGACGTAAGAAAAAAAGACAACTATGGTTCATACAGCACACAATAAACGATATTTAAGCTCTTAATCTAATATTTTTCACAATACACAAGCCTTCAATTACTTTCGTATCCGAGCAACACTATAAATAATACGAAATGAAAGTCGGACAGACTAAGAAGACTATTATCGTAAGGGAATACCAATTAGAAACAGGAATTGTACAAGTATTTGATGATTACATGGTCGCCATTTTTGAGGAAGGCGTAACAATGACCCTTGAAAGGGCTTTTCAAATTATTGGCATTTCTGAGATTCACTTTAGAGATAAGGCTTTTGGATACATAAGCCTTCGTCAAAACTCTTATGCTATTGACCCTACGGTTTACAATTATCTTAGAGAATTAGATAATCTTAAAGCATTTGCAATTGTTTCCATAAAGGAAATAGACATGCACAATTTTAAGATCGAAAAATTATTCTATAAAAAACCTATGAAGTTTTTTATAGAATATGACAACGCCCTAGCTTGGGTAAAAAAGCGGGTAGGAAATAAATAGAATACTTTTATTCTGTATCTTCCTTCAGATCAGATACTTCTTGGACTTTGAAAAGATCCAGAAAGGCATCACCTATAAAATCTATGATTTCAGAAGCGGTTAACGCTTGATAACCGCATTTTTCCACTGCCAGATCCCCCGATCTTCCATGTAAATATATTGCAAAAACAGTAGCCCTCAAGGAATCATACCCTTGGGCTATCAACCCTGTGATCATCCCAGTGAGGACGTCACCACTTCCAGCAGTGGCCATCCCTGGGTTACCCGTTGTATTAACATACCCTTTTCCATCACATAAGGTAATGGTATGAGCACCTTTGATGACCACAATTAAATTGAACTTTATAGAAAAGGCTTTTGCTTTTTCTAATTTTTCAAAATCATCCTTCCAACTACCTATCAGTCTTTCCAATTCTCTTGGATGTGGTGTTAATACCGATTTGGCGGGAATCATTTTTAAAAATTCTTTATGCTTAGAGATTATATTAAGAGCATCTGCATCTATCACCAAAGGGATCTTGTTGGTGCTTAAAAATTCTTTTAAGGCCTTTACCGTAACTTCATTCTGACCAATACCTATTCCTAAACCAATTACGGTAGGTATAATATCAAACTGAATCTTTGAAACCATTTTTTCAGTGCTATCTGTAATTACCATTGCCTCGGGCAAAGCTGTTTGCATAGGAATATATCCACAGGTAGGAATATAGGCGGTCACCAAACCACTACCTGTATTTAAACATGCATCGGAAGCTAATAGCACAGCACCTATTTTTCCATAACTACCTCCAATAATCAATGAATGCCCGTATGTACCCTTATGGGAGAATTTCTCTCGAGGCTTATACCATTGTAAAACTTCATTTTTACCTATAAGTTCATACTCATTCTCAACAGCGTTTAAATAAACCTGGTCTAATCCAATATCTAAAAGCTCCCATTGATTACTATAAATTCCCGTCTGTGGCAAGAAAAAAATTAATTTGGGAAGCTGAAAGCTTAATACTTGATTTGCCCTAACAATACTGTCTCCATTTTCTGGTGCCTTATCAACAAATAGTCCCGACGGAATGTCCACTGAAAGTACAAAAGCCTTCGAATTGTTCAAATGCTTTATGATCTCTGTGACCCAATCATCAGGAGCTCTATTGAGACCTATTCCAAAAATGGCATCTACGATGATATCTTCCTTATCTATTTTAGGTAATTCATCCTTTGGTCCAATAAAATTAGGCCAAACTTTACGCTCTTTTAATCTGTCTAAATTTAATAGGAAGTCATGGGATCGATTCTCGCTATAATTAACAACATGTACGTTAATCAGGTACCCGTGTTTCTGTAATTGCCTTGCCAAGACCAAACCATCTCCTCCATTATTTCCTATGCCACAAAATAATTGAATTTTAACGGGTGCCCCTTGAAGTCGTAAATGCATCCAATTAAATAATTGGGTTGCGGCACGTTCCATGAGTTCGTCGCTTGTAATCTGCTGATTAGCAATTGTGTTTTTATCAGCTTCGTATATCTGTTGTGCGTTTAAAATCTTCATTCACTAATAATATTTAACAAAAGTTGATGATTTGGTAAAAATATTCCCAATCATTTGATTACCTATCCAAAAATACTACATTTGAGACTTTATCAGATCAATGAACACTTACAAAACGGACCTAAAATTAACTTTTGCACTGCATACTATTGGTTGTGCAACGACCATAGCCACAACCACCATCACCCCTTTGGGGTAAACCTCTTTATATTCGTCCGTCTCTTTTCTACTTTATCTCATCAATAAGTTTCATTTTAATTTAATACCATAATGAAAGTTCTAAAATTCGGTGGTACTTCAATAGCCAACGCCAAAAACATATCGCAGGTAAAAAATATTGTTTCTTCAAATGGAGGCAAAAAAATAGTCGTAGTCGTTTCTGCCCTCGGGGGAATAACCGACCTACTTCTGACCACAGCAAATTTAGCTTCAGATCAAAACAAGGAATACCGGACCTTTTTAAAGGAAATAGAGGAGCGTCATATACAAACTATAAAAGAGCTTATCCCTGTACAATCACAAAGTAAGGTACTCAGTAAAGTAAAAAGCGAACTGAATACATTGGAAACCCTTTTGGAGGGTGCTTTCTTAATTGGAGAAATCACCCCAAAATTATCCGATAAGATTGTTAGTTATGGTGAGTTACTATCCTCCTATATCATCAGCGAATATTTTGCTTCAGAAAAATTAGATGTGGGTTATAAGGATAGCAGGGAACTTATTAAAACCAATGATAATCACGGGAAGGCAGCTGTGAATTTTGATCTGACCAATGCCAACTGTTTTGAATTCTTTAAGGATGTTCCCCATATTATTACGGTATGTGGCGGATTTATTGCTTCTTCCATAAATGGAAATTCAACAACCTTAGGCAGGGGAGGATCTGACTTTACGGCAGCTATAATGGCGGGCGCTATTAATGCCGAGGTTTTGGAAATATGGACAGATGTCAGTGGCATGTACACCGCAAATCCTAGGATTGTAAAACAAGCTATGGCCATACCCCATATCTCTTACGAAGAAGCAATGGAGCTTTCCCATTTTGGGGCCAAGGTGCTATACCCTCCAACGATACAGCCCGTCTTGTCCAAAGGGATTTCTATAGTTATTAAAAATACATTTGACCCTGATGCTATCGGGACTTTGATCACCAAGAATCAAAATGAAAAAGGGAAAACAGTAAGGGGCATAAGCCATGTGGAAAGTATTGCACTTTTGTCACTTGAAGGTTCAGGGATGGTTGGTATTCCAGGTATCTCCAAACGTTTTTTTGAAGTGCTTTCCAATGCAGGCATAAGCGTTGTTCTTATTACACAGGCTTCCTCAGAACATTCAATATGTGTTGGTATAGCATCTGATGATGCAAAAATAGCAGTTACCATTGTGAATGAAGCCTTCGAATATGAGATCTCCCTAGGCAAAATAAAACCCGTTATTCTAGAAATAGACCTCGCTATCATAGCCCTTGTTGGTGACAATATGAAAAGTCACCAAGGCCTTAGCGGTAAAATGTTCAGCACATTAGGCAAGAACAATGTAAATATCCGTGTAATTGCCCAAGGCGCCTCCGAGAGAAACATATCTGCAGTTATACGTAAGGGTGATGTAAAAAAAGCATTAAACGCCCTACATGAAGAATTCTTTGAAGAGAATATTAAACAATTGAATCTCTATGTCATGGGAGTTGGGAATGTAGGCGCCAAATTTTTAAATCAAATCCAACAACAAAAAAAATACCTAAAAGAGTATCTAAAGCTTAATATTCGGGTGATTGGAATTAGCAATTCAAGGACCATGGCTTTTGATGAAAATGGCATCTCCCTGAAACATTGGGAAACCGTTCTGGCCGAAGGGGAGAAAGCGGATAGCAACAAATTCTTTGAAACCATAAATTCCCTGAACTATCGCAATAGCATCTTTGTAGATAACACAGCAAGTTCCTACATCTCAGATAGCTATGCTGCTTATTTAAGAAATAGCATCTCCGTAGTGACCTGCAACAAAATTGCGTGTTCCTCGGATTACAACAAATACTTGGAACTAAAACAAATGGCTCGTAAATACAATGCACCATTTTTGTTTGAGACCAATGTTGGGGCCGGATTACCAATTATTGACACCCTTAAAAATCTAATTGCCTCTGGAGATAAGGTAAGAAAGATACAGGCCGTTCTATCAGGTAGTTTAAATTTTGTCTTCAACAATTTTAACGACCAAACTACCTTCCGTGATATAGTTCTGGAAGCCCAAAAAGAAGGATATACTGAACCTGATCCAAAGATTGACCTCAGTGGAATTGATGTCATGCGAAAAATATTAATACTAGCCCGAGAAAGTGGATACCAATTAGATATTGAAGACATTGAAAATCAATCCTTCCTTTCCGAAGAAAGTTTGGCTACCACAACTAATGAAGATTTCTTTGCATCTCTTATAAAATATGAGGCATCGTTCCAAAAAATATTTAAAGAGGCAAATGAAAAAGATTGCAAACTTAAATACGTAGCCCAATTTGAAAACGGAAAAGCGAGCGTAGGGCTTCAGCAAATTCCTAAAGGCCACGATTTTTACAATCTAGAGGGTAGTGACAATATCGTACTGTTTTTCACGGACCGCTATCCCAACCAACCTATGATCATTAAGGGCGCAGGCGCTGGTTCGGATGTTACTGCATCAGGAATTTTTGCAGATATTATAAGAATCGGAAACTTTTAACTATGGAGGCTATAAAAGTATTTTGCCCTGCAACTATCGCCAATGTTTCCTGTGGTTTTGATGTCCTTGGACTGGCATTGGACTCTGTAGGAGATGAGATGGTTGTACGCAAGACTACCGAAAAGGGCATTAAGATTACCAAATTAACTGGGCAGGACTTACCTATGGAAACCCATCAAAATGTGGCAGGTGTTGCAGGCTTGGCCTTATTGGCTGAGAGCGATTACGATGGTGGTTTCGAAATTGAAATTTACAAGAAAATAAAGGCTGGAAGCGGCATAGGCAGTAGCGCGGCAAGCGCGGCCGGTGCGGTATGGGCCATGAACCAATTATTGGGCAAGCCCTTTAGTAATTTGGAGTTGGTAAAATTCGCCATGGAAGGAGAACGTTTGGCAAGTGGGGTTGCCCATGCCGATAATGTGGCCCCTGCTATTTTTGGAGGCTTTACCTTGGTCCGCAGTTATGCTCCTCTTGATGTTGTTAAGATCAATAGCCCAAGTGAATTATTCGCCACGGTAATCCATCCACAAATAGAAATAAAAACATCAGATTCTAGGAAAATTCTCAAGACCACCATTTCCTTGGAAGATGGAATAAAACAATGGGGAAATCTAGGTGGCTTAATCGCGGGTCTCTACACAGAAGACTATGGGCTAATAGGTAGGTCTTTAGAAGATTTTATTGTGGAACCAATTCGCTCCATTTTGATTCCAGGCTTCGACAAGGTCAAATCCGAGTCGCTTTTAGCAGGAGCTTTGGGTTGCGGTATATCGGGTTCTGGACCATCCATATTTGCTTTAAGCCAAGGAGAACCCAACGCCAAAGAAGTAGCTAATGCCATGCGTGAGGTCTATCAAAAAATCGGAATAGATTATGACATCCATGTATCAAAAATCAATATTGAAGGGATAAAAATTATTAAATAACCCTTATCATATAATTACTAAATCTATAATTAAATGAACTTCTACAGTCTCAACAAGCAAGCACCATCTGTTTCCTTTAAAGATGCAGTTGTACAAGGTATAGCCCCAGACAGAGGATTGTATTTCCCAGAAAGTATCTCCCCTTTACCAGCTTCTTTTTTTGATCGGATAGAAGACTTATCCAATCATGAGATTGCGTTTTTGGCGATCCAACAATTTATTGGAGAAGAGATTCCAGAAGGTAAATTAAAAGAGATAATTTCAGATGTTCTCGACTTTGATTTCCCGCTAGTGGAATTGGAAGAAAATGTAGCGACCTTGGAATTGTTTCATGGACCTACCTTGGCCTTTAAAGATGTTGGGGCTCGTTTTATGGCCCGTTGCCTTGGAGAGTTTTCTGCCAAGGAGAATAATGAGATAACGGTATTGGTAGCCACATCGGGGGACACTGGAGGAGCAGTAGCCAACGGGTTTCTTGGGGTTAAAGGGGTAAAAGTGGTTATTCTATATCCAAGCGGAAAAGTTAGTGATATTCAAGAAAAACAACTAACTACCTTAGGAAAAAACATCAGCGCCCTGGAGGTGGCGGGGACTTTTGATGATTGCCAAAGAATGGTAAAAACCGCATTTCTCGATGATGAACTTTCGAAAAACATGCAGTTAACTTCTGCAAATTCAATTAATGTGGCGCGATGGCTGCCCCAATTATTTTATTTTCTGTTTGCTTACAAGCAGGCCAAATCCAAAGGAAAGGAACTTATTTTTTCTATTCCTAGTGGTAATTTTGGAAATATCTGCGCAGGGATTATGGCGCAAAAATTAGGGATGCCCTGCAACCATTTTATTGCTGCTACCAACGTAAATGATATTGTTCCTAATTTTATGAAAACGGGTAGATACGAACCAAAACCATCTATTGCAACCATCTCCAATGCGATGGACGTGGGGGATCCAAGTAACTTTATCAGGATACGTCATTTGTACCAAGATGATTTTGAAACCATCTCGAAAAATATTTCTTCCTATTCTTTTACTGATGAAGAGACTAGGGAAGCCATGCTCAAAATCTATCATGATTGTTCTTATGTTGCAGATCCACACGGTGCTGTTGGATACTTAGGACTAAAGAAATATCAGAAAAATCACCCAAATACCTATGGTGTTTTTCTCGAGACCGCACATCCCGTGAAATTCTTAGATATTGTTGAGGACACCATCAGAGAAAATATTGATCTTCCTGAAAAGATTGCAAAAATAATGGACAAAAAGAAAATAGCAATTGCTATTTCAGGGTATAAAGAGCTCAAAAATTATTTATTATCTAACTAATTCCTATAACCTTAAATGTTCATATTAATCCAAGCTCGGCAAAGTAAAGTTGTCAAGAACACTAGGCATGGCCATTGTTTTCTCTATGGCCTCTGTTGTTCTTGGAGCCATACCTGAAAGGTTTATAGGACCTTTTTTCGTAATTAAAATATCGTCTTCGATACGAACAGCAATGCCCCACCATTTTTTATCACAATCACTACCTTCTGGAATGTAAATCCCAGGTTCAACTGTAATAACGGTATTTTCCTGAAATGAACCATAGGTACCCTTATCATGCACATCCAATCCTAAATAGTGGGAGGTTCCATGAGGAAAATAAGTCTTTACCTCACTCGCCGATGAAATAATACCAAGATCGATCAAACCTTTTGTGACAACCTCTAAAGCAGCCTTCCCAGGAGCTTGAAAAGGTGCTCCAACTACACTGGCCTTTATGCCTGCTTCCTGTGCATTATATACAATGTCATATATTGATTTTTGTTCTTTAGTGAATTTGCCATTAGCGGGAATCGTCCTAGTCACATCAGCGGTATACCCATGATACTCGGCCCCTAGATCCATCAATACCAAATCATTGCCTACCTTTTGTTTATTGTTTTCAATGTAGTGTAAAATACAACCATTGTTCCCACCACCAACAATTGAAGGATAGCCCTCGTACTCAGCGCCATATTTTTTATAAACATATTCATGAATTCCTTGTATTTCCGTTTCACTCATATTAGGATGCATTGCCTTCATTACTTCAATTTGCCCGACAGCAGATATTTCAATAGCCTTTTTTAACAAAACCATTTCCTCTCCCGTTTTCGTTTCTCGGAGCGTATTCATAATTTCCTCTAAAATTGTGGAATTTAAATTGTTAGATTTTAATTCCAACTTCACCTTTTCCTGGATCTCCTTTCGCTTCCCATTGTCTTCCGCATTTACATACCCCGTTAACAATTGATCGGATTTTAAATCTTCTTCATAATTTAAATACCTGCCCAAGGTTTGGGCTACATTGGCACTATTTTCAACATCCGTGGAGGTAATCATACTATAGATCTGCTGCTTTTTAGCATTATAGTCCGAAGGATAATTTGTTTTAACTTTAAATGTCTTTATCAAATCGAACAGGTCTGCATTACCTCTTAAATCCCTGTAATCGTTCTTAAAATCGAAAAATAACACACTATCAAAGCCTTTAAAATTGATATCCGATTTTTCAAATTCACTTCCATTAAATGCTATATCAAAGCCTAGCTCTTCTTTCACCCCATCCACTCCCAATCTTTTCCCATTCCACTGTTCAGCCCGTGGATCCTTTTCTTGTACATAAGCCAATTCATTAAAAGAGTTTCCATTGTCTGCTGTCTGGTTCTCAGAAAATATGATCAAGACAGAATTCGGTTCCTTATATCCTGTTAAATAATAAAAATCTGGATCTTGATGGTAGATATAGTCTACGTCATTGGCCCTGTTACGTTCTGGATTGGCAAAAAAAACAGCCACACTATTCGCGGGCATCAAGTCGCGCACCTTTTCCCTTCTCTCCTTGTGAAAATCCGCAGATAAAAAATCTGCAGGTCTCTCTTGTGCAGTTAACAATGCCATCGAAAAAAATAGAAAAAATAAGGAAGCAACTTTCATTTGGTTCATTTTTGATGGCATGAAAATAAATAATTTAATTGATATCTTAATAATAAGAACAAAACAAAGCTATTTTACCTTCATAATTCCTATTAACAATACTTTATATAAAACATTCAGGAACTCCTCTCCCCCATCTATTAATTTTCAATAAATTTGCACCACAAAACCAAACGAATGAAAAGTACAGCACTTACTAAAATACATGAATCATTAGGGGCCAAAATGGTGCCTTTTGCTGGTTATAATATGCCTGTTTCCTACGAAGGAGTAAATATAGAACACGAGACCGTTCGTAATGGGGTTGGTGTTTTTGATGTTTCCCATATGGGCGAATTTTTGATTGAAGGGCCAAATGCCCTAGATCTCATTCAAAAAGTAAGCTCCAATGATGCGTCCAATTTGGAAATCGGGAAAGCACAATATAGCTGTTTGCCTAATGAAACAGGAGGTATCGTAGATGACCTTATTATATACAAACTAAAGGAAGAACAGTATTTATTGGTGGTTAACGCCTCCAACATAGATAAGGATTGGGCCCACATTACCAAATACAATGCATCCATAAATGCAATTATGAAGAACATCTCAGAAGGATTTTCTTTATTAGCGATTCAGGGCCCTAAGGCCATTGAAGCCATGCAACCACTAACCGATGTGGATTTGGCCAATATTAAATTTTACACCTTTGAAGTAGCCCCTTTTGCAGGCGTTGATTATGTGATTATTTCTGCAACTGGATATACTGGCTCTGGCGGATTTGAAATTTATTGCAAAAATGAAGATGCAGAACAAATCTGGAAACGTGTTTTTGAAGCCGGTGCAGCTTTTGGAATACAACCTATTGGCTTAGCAGCAAGAGATACCTTGCGACTGGAAATGGGATATTGCCTTTATGGAAATGATATTAATGATACAACATCCCCACTGGAAGCAGGATTGGGTTGGATTACCAAATTCACTAAGGATTTTGTAAACAGCGAGGCTTTGGCCAAACAGAAAGAAGAAGGAGTTAAACGCAAACTAATCGCTTTTGAACTGAACGAAAAAGGTATTCCAAGACACGATTATGATATTGTGGACGAAAATGGATCCAAAATAGGTATTGTTACCTCCGGCACCATGTCCCCGTCAATGGGAAAAGGAATTGGTCTAGGATATGTCCCTACAGAACTGTCCAAAATTGGAAGTACTATCCATATCCAAATAAGAAAAAATAGCATACCGGCCACCGTAATAAAATTACCTTTTTACAAAGCTTAATGAACAACTTCCAAGATGTATTGGAACATATTGCCCACAATTTTAAATCGGTGAAAGACCGAGGCACAGTTGCTTCCTACATTCAAGAATTGGCACATATAGATAGGAATAAATTTGGTATGCACCTTATAGACGCACAAGGAAATCATTTTGGAACAGGGGATTCCGAAGAAGCATTTTCCATACAGAGCATCTCCAAGGTACTCTCCCTCTCCCAGGCTTTTGCCATAATGGGTGATGAACTATGGAAACGTGTAGGTGTAGAACCTTCTGGTGACCCTTTTAACCACCTATCATTATTAGAACTGGAAAATGGTATTCCAAGGAATCCATTGATCAATGCTGGTGCTCTTGTAATAGCCGACATATTGATTTCACATTTGGAAAATCCGAAGGCCGACTTTCTTGCCTATGTAAAAAGTATGGCTAATGATGAAGACATAGCCTATGACGAGGTGGTGGCAGAGTCAGAAAAAAGATCGGGGTACAAAAACTTTGCTGCAGCCAATCTATTAAAGTCTTACGGGAACATAAAAAACAATGTAGACGATGTGCTCGATTTTTATTTTCACCAATGTTCTCTGAAAATGTCCTGTAGACAACTCACGGAGGTATTCTACATATTTATGAATAGGGGTAAATGCCGCAGAGGGAACGCCTTTTTAAATATCAACCAGGTAAAAAGGGTCAACGCCATCATGTTGACCTGTGGTTTTTATGACGAAGCCGGCGAATTCGCCTTTGAGGTCGGCCTCCCAGGAAAAAGTGGAGTCGGTGGTGGTATAGTGGCCTTATTGCCAAATCAGTACTGTATAGCAACATGGTCTCCTGGACTTAATGCTAAAGGAAATTCAAAACTGGGGATGATCGCCTTAGAGCAATTTACCACACAAACTGGATTATCAATTTTTTAATTATTGGAGACTAAAAAAATTCTCATATTAGGTGGAAGTGGATTCTTAGGCAATGCCCTATATAAAGAGCTTTACCCCTATTTTGACACTTACGGAACATACTATTGTGCTCGAAGATCATTTGAGGACAATAAGAAGTTTTTCCGATACGACTTGCAGGAAGATGACATTGTTCCCTTATTAGAAAAAATAAAGCCCAAATTGATCATTTCTGCCTTACGCGGTGACTTTGCTTCCCAAATTCAGGCCCATCAACATATGATGGAATATATCGAGAAAAACGATTGCCAAATATATTTTATTTCCTCGGGAAACGTATTTGATGCTTACAGTAAATTTCCTTCTTACGAGTATGACAAAACCCTGTCCTTAAGCGTGTACGGAAGACTCAAAATTAAAATCGAAAACATGCTGCTCCGATTGCCCAAAGAAAAAATGGGTATTATTAGGGTCCCAATGGTCTTTGGCAATAACTCGCCTAGAATAAAAGAATTAAAGACGGCATTGGTTAATAATGAGCCTATTGAAGTCTTTCCCAACCTTATAATTAATGTGTCCAATGATGATAAGCTGACCCAGCAGATTCATTACCTAATCAATAGAAATAAAAGTGGCATTTACCATTTAGGAAGTATAGACCTGGTGCACCATGAAGATTTTATAAAAGACATCGTAAAAAAATTAGGCCTTTTCAACCCCATTTTTAAAAGAGTATTTACCACTAACGAAGACCGTTTCTTAGCTGTTTTACCAAAAACGAATACATTACCAAAAAACTTACAGGTAAATTACCAAGATATTATAGACCATCATATTTATAGTTAACTCACAAAATAAAAAAGTACAGTTAAATACTATTCCTTGGCATTTGTAATGCCTAACTTAGTAAAACAAAAATCTTAAGAAGATGAAAAAAATGACACCGCAGGAAATAGAGGAACGTTTGGATCAACTGGAAGGTTGGGATTATGCCGATGACGCTATACAGACCACCTTTGAATTCGAAAACTTTAAGGAGACCTTCTCTATTATGACACGTATTGCCTTTGAATGTGAAGCTCAAAACCATCATCCGGAGTGGAGCAACGTATACAAAACCTTAACTATTAGGTTAAGCACACACGATGCAGGAGGCGTAACTGAAAAAGATTTTAAACTGGCAGCTACCATTGAAAATATCGTAGAAAGCGAATAAAACTGATCTTGCATCAGTTCTAAAAATTATTACATTTGCCAACAGCATTATAATCGATTAAAGAAATGGGAAGAGCTTTTGAGTTTAGAAAGGCACGTAAAATGAAACGTTGGTCTGCCATGTCCAAAGCATTTACAAGGATAGGTAAGGATATTGTTATGGCTGTTAAAGAAGGTGGACCAGATCCAGATTCGAATTCTAGGCTAAGAGCAGTCATTCAAAATGCTAAAGCCGTAAACATGCCCAAAGACAATGTAGAACGCGCCATAAAAAGGGCGAGTGACAAAAGTCTTGGGGATTATAAAGAAGTATTGTTCGAGGGGTATGCCCCTCACGGGATTGCCATATTAGTAGAGACTGCCACCGATAACAACACCAGAACGGTTGCGAATGTCAGAAGTTATTTTAATAAATGCAACGGGAGTTTGGGGACATCGGGTTCGGTGGAATTTATGTTCGACCATACATGTAATTTTAGGATACCAGCTGAAGGAATAGATCCTGAAGAACTGGAATTGGAAATGATCGATTTTGGAGCAGAAGAAGTATTTGCCGACGAAGATGGCATCTTAATCTATGGACCGTTTGAAAGTTTTGGTTCTATCCAGAAGGAATTGGAAACAAGGGGCATCGAAATCCTTTCTTCCGGTTTTGAACGCATTCCACAGATTACCAGAGAGCTTACAGAAGAACAAATTACAGATGTAGAGAAACTGCTGGAAAAAATAGAAGAGGACGATGACGTGCAGAACGTTTACCATTCTATGCAGGAGTAACGTAGATCCTATTTTAAAAAATAAAAAAAGGGCCATTGCAAATGCAATGGCCCTTTTTTAACTAAACAATCTAAAATAAAACCAAACTAACTAACTTATTACTATCTCTTTAATTACTATAAAAATAAAGTGAAGATGCTTTAGACAACGTATAATTTGTGCTTGGAGCTATATTGCCCTCTGCGTTGGTATTTGTAAAAGCCAATACCCTACCACCACCATTGGCAGCATTAGCAATAAAAACTGTATTGGAAACAGCGTCGTAATCTACTGAAACAGGATTTTCCATCATCGTGGCAGAACCTGCAACCCTTGTTTGATTCCCGGCCACGGCCATTACACCTCCATTACTTACAGCACTGAACTTAGAATCGAAATTTGTGATCACATGAAAACCTCCATCGCTATCCGATGCAGCATCCCCTATGTCCGTTAAGATCATAGTGCCATTTCTGTAGGCCAAACCATGGGTCCTAACTATTCCTTCTATGGCTATTCTTTTGGAAGCACTCACCGTTGCATTGGTCGTCTTAGTCACCGTAAAATTAGCAAATACCGCTAATTGATTAGTCTTATCCACCACGGCATATAAATCATTGTCCCCCATTTCTATTCCCCAGAGTGCAAAATCTATAGTCAGGACATTTCTTAAGGTCAATGCACTATTTGCCCTTGAATAAACAAACAATCTACCATCTGCGGTTGCCGTATCCACATCTGCGTTATCCGAAACAATTACAAAACTGTTGTTCACTGCTATATCCCTTGGGCTCTGAACATCCGATGAACTGGATATTGAAGCCGTAATTGCAACACTTCCTAAAATAGATGAAATACTTGTGTAGGCATTGATTTGATTGGATGAACAGGAAGCGAGAATGATCTCGTCCGTATCCCCATCATAATAAACTCCTTCGGCTGCTGATGCTGAAGTGGTTAGTTTCTTTGACTCACCAGTATTCATATCATATAACATCACCGTCATTGTTATTAGTGGCATAGAGCTGAGCACTTTTTAGTGAATCTTGATTGTCATTATCATCCTAATAACAAGAAGGCAATGCTACTACTGCCACAAAAAGGGACAAACCTGATTTTAATATATTCCTATTCATAAATGTTATTGCTGTTATTTCACTTACCTACGGAAAATCAATAAACAGGGTTTTAAAAAAATAAAAATCTTTTTTGGGCTGGGAAGAGAAAAGTTCTGATATGAGTTTTAAAACTCAATGACACTCTCAGATTAATTTTTTATTCAACTCATGGGCATCGGATGTTGTTCAAGATAGGTGCCATAGCATTTCACAAGGAAAAATTACTTACCATGGTATTACAAACTGCAACATTCAATTAATTAAGGGTAATTCCTTACTTATAGCTGCATTAACAATCCATGTAAAAAAATACATAGATGCATTTTGAAATGAAGTTGGCTAGGGCTGGTTTACGATAGATACTATCTAGAAGCTATATTCTGGAACCTTACCCAAGACACCTTTATAAAATTCCTTATACACCTTTAGGTCTTGCTCCATATTCTCAGAAGGGAAATGTGGTTGAGAAACCTTGATCTGTTTCTTGCCAAAATCAAAAGCTACCATCACTATGGGCACCTTGGCTTCTTTGGCTATATAATAAAACCCAGTTTTCCATTCGGTTACCTTTTTACGGGTTCCTTCGGGAGCCAATGTTAATCTAAACACCTTTCTAGTTTCAAAAACTTTTGCGGTTGCCCTAACAGTATCATTACTTTTACTACGATCAATCGGTGCTCCACCCGTCCATCGAAAAAACCAACCAAAAGGAGAGTCAAAAAGACTTTTTTTGCCAATATAATTGATCTCCTGATTCCAAACCTTTCGTATCAATAACCCCAAAAAGAAATCTACCCAACTAGTATGAGGTACTACGATAATCACGCATTTATCTACGTCCGGAAATGTACCTACTGTCTTCCATCCCAATATTTTATAATAAATAAATTTCGCTAGTGCCTGCATAGTAATATTGAATTTTAAAAATCAAAGTATAGATTTTGTTAAACACAAAATCAATTCTTATCCTTAAGGATTATATTTTTTCGTAAATAGATTTCAATTTTTGTGGTGTAATGGTTTTTCGCCACTCTTTACCTACTGCATTTTCCCAAAGTGGCTCCAAACTCATAGCCACTTTAATCATGGTATCAAATTCAGACTCACTTAAATTAGCACAGATCCCTTTTGGAAGTTCTATCTGATGCTTTTTCCTCATTTGATCGAACAAGGCCACCCCTTCTGGATAAAATTCTTCCAAATGTTGAAATACCAGACAATTGCCAATACCATGTTTAACCCCCAATAGATAAGAAAGTCCATAGCTCAATGCATGTGCCACTCCTACTTGGGAATACGCAATACTCATACCTCCATGCCAAGAGGCCATCATTAACTTATCCCGGGAATCTTCAGGTGATAATGCATCAAGATAAACTTCCTTGCACAACTCCAATGACTTCTCCCCATAACTTTGGCTAAAAGCATTCAAGTAGGTTCCATTAAGGGATTCTACACAATGGATATAGCAATCCATACCAGTGTAGAACCATTGTTTCTTTGAAACTCCTTGGGTTAAATCTGGATCTAAAATCACTTGATCAAAAGGAGTGAAATCTGAATTGATTCCTAATTTTTTCTCTGGCCCCAATAAGACAGTAGTTCTGGAAACTTCTGATCCCGTACCACTGATTGTGGGTATTCCTACATGATAAATTGCAGGTTTTTTGACCAAATCCCATCCTTGATATTCCGAAGCACTTCCTGCATTAGTTAACATTATTGCCGTAGCCTTGGCTAAATCCAATAACGTACCTCCACCAATTCCAATGATCCCTGAAGGCAATTCAGAGTAACTATTTTTAATTTGGGCGACTAAAGCGTCAACCTGATGTGTTTTTGGTTCCTCTTCTGCAGAAATAAAAATGATCTGATCATTAAAAAGCAAGGGAATACTATTTACTAAAATATGCCCTTCAAAAACATCATCAACCAAAAAAATAAAGGGAACCTCTGAACTCCTCCTTTTTGGCAACAATATTTCACCGAGTTGTTTAAAACAACCTTGGCCGAAAACCACTCTAGGCACCATAGGAAAATTCCTGTATTTTGTCATACTAGAGATCTAATGTTTATTGCTTTATTTAGCTATTTTGCCTTCTGGTAGATATTTCAATATATCTGTCAGGGTATTTAATGTTAAATGTCCGTTCCCTTGTTGTTCTTTAGGCACTTCTTCATGGGCCCAAGTCGTATGAAAAGGAACATGGGTTGCCTGAGCCCCAATATTGATTAAGGGTAGAACATCTGATTTCAAGGAATTGCCTATCATCAAAAATTGAGAAACGGGAATCTCCAAATGATCCAATAAATGTTGGTAATTCTCTTCCTTTTTATCACTCAAAACCTCCACGTGATGAAAATACTTGGACAACCCTGATTTTTCCAATTTTCGTTCCTGATCCAATAGGTCTCCTTTTGTCAAAACAATCAACCTATAATGATTCTCTAGTTTCTGCAACACCTCTTCAACGCCTTCTAATAATTCTACTGGACGTGATAACATCTGTTTCCCTATTTCGATAATCTCGGAAATAGTAGCTTGCGGGATTTTGTTGTTAGACAATTCCAAGGCAGATTCAATCATGGACAACATAAACCCCTTAATCCCATAACCGTAAAGGTTAAGGTTCTTTATTTCCATTTTAAAGAGTTCTTGGTCTACCTTATTTTTGGTCTCATAGTTCTCCATTAAATTGCAAAATTGGTCTTCTGCCTCTCTAAAATAAGTTTCATTAACCCAAAGGGTATCATCGGCATCAAAACCAATAACCGTAATATTGCTGTAGTCTACTTCCATACTTTCTTTGCTCTTTCCAAATCTTCAGGAGTATCAATTTCTATGCCTGTCACATGGGTCTCTACCATTTTTATTTTTTTGCCGTATTCCAGATACCTAATAGCCTCTATTTTTTCTGTGGCCTCCAACACCAACATTGGTAAACGTTGAAAATCCATTAAAGCACTTTTCCTAAAGGCATAAATACCTTTATGTTTATAATATGGCGCGTTCGCCTCTTTAGCCCTTGGATAGGGTATGGGAGATCTAGAAAAATAAAGGGCAAAGTTGTTTTGATCCACAATGACCTTAACGGTATTAGGATTGCTGATTTCTTCCCAATCTGTAATTTTAGTCATTAAGGAAGCCAAATCGATTTCTTTATTAGGGTCGTGCTTAAAAACCTCCAATACACTCGCTAAACTTTCCTTTTCGGTAAAAGGTTCATCACCCTGAACATTTACAATAATATCAACATCCATATTTGTAACGGCCTCTGCAATCCTATCACTACCGCACTCGTGCTCCTTGACGCTCATAATCGCCTTGCCCCCGGCCTTTACAATAGTATCAAATATAAGAGCACTATCTGTAACTATATAGACCTCATGAAAAAGCTGGGTACTAACCGCCGCTTCATAGGTTCTCACAATAACGGGTTTCCCTACTAGATCCTGCATCAATTTACCTGGAAATCTAGAAGCCGCGTAACGCGCGGGGATCATTGCTATAATTTTCATTTATACTTGAATTAAAAATTAGATTTTTGGCCTTAGCTTCCTATAAATATTAAAAATAAATCCCAAAATTACGATTACTAAAATAACCGCCGCTATAGGTACTAATAAGGACAAAATGGTAACCACTAAAGCAGTTCCTGTTTCCACAGCAGATATAATAGGGTTTGCCAACCCTCCCGTTGTTGCTGTGGAAGCCAATCTACTGGTAGCCGAAGCTCCTTTAATTGCTGTGGCAGTTCCTCCCCCGGCAATGATGGCCAAGATCCACGTAACCAATGGCTCCAAATCTGCTACGGTAGACACCATGACTACTGTTCCCGCAATTCCTGCTAATGGAATAGCAAAACTATCCAAAAGATTATCTACCCAAGGTATAAAATATGCAAAAATTTCTATGGTGGTGGCTACACCAAATACTGCCAATGCCGAAAGACTAGACAACCATTCCCAATTGCCATTAAGGTCCCAAGCACCAAAATAAGAAGCAAGGCTAAGTGCAAATAAAGGTAGAAAAACCCTAAAGCCTGCGGAAGCAGCAAGGCCAATTCCTAAAAATATGCTTATGATAGATTCTGTAGTCATTCCAGATATTCTAGCTTTAAAATTAGGCTATTCTCAATCAACAAAAAAATCGTTCTTAAATCCAATTAGGTACAATTGACGCTTTGCCCTAGTTACTGCCGTGTACAACCAACGGAGATATTCCTTATCAATTCCATTGGGGAGATAAGGTTGCTCTACAAATACGGTATCCCATTGCCCCCCTTGAGACTTATGACAGGTAATGGCATAAGAAAACTTGACTTGAAGGGCATTAAAAAACTTGTTGTTCTTTATCGCTAGGAACTTTTTATATTTTGAAGTTTCATGGGTATAATCCTTCATCACCTCCTGATATAATCTATTACCATCCTCGTAAGAAAGAGAAGGGGTTTCGGCCTGTATGGTATCTAAGAGCAAAACTGTTTCGAAGGGTTTTTGATTAGGGTAATCGACCATTTTGACCCTTACTTCTGCAAACTTGAAAGAATAAAGTTCTTTAATGTCGAAAATTTCCAAGACTTCAATAATATCTCCATTTGCTATAAAGCCAGCTTCAGTTTGGGGTTCCAACCAAAAGTAATTGTTCTTCACCACCATCATAAAATCGCCCACTGCAATTTCATTTTCAAGATAAAGAATCCTATTCCTGATGTTCTCATTGTAGAGATTGGCCCTTTTGTTGGACCGGACAATAATCGCTGTTTCCTCTTTTCCATTTTGTGAGTAGGAACTGTCTATTGCCTCTTGTATCTCATTACCATCTACAAGCCTAACTATATCCTTATAAGGAGTGACATCAAATTTAAAATCATCAAAATATTCGCTTTGTAACTGTTCCCTTAGATTGGTTGCATTCACCAGTATTCCAGAATCTACAGCCTGCCTTACCACTTCATCCATCTCAAACATTATTACCTCCTTATTATAATTTAAGGCTACTTGATTTTCATCCAACGCAGGGCTTAAATTTAAGTGTACTGGGGGTAATTGGGCTGTATCTCCAATTAAAATTAATTTACAATTATGACCAGAGTAGACATACATTATTAGATCGTCTAACAAGGATCCGTTTTCGAACAGCTTAGAATCCGCAGCCGTATCCGGAATCATGGATGCCTCATCTACAATAAAGATGGTATTGCGGTGTTTGTTCGGAGAAAGCACAAATTGAACTCCGCCCCCACTTTGTTTTTTAGGAAAATAGATCTTTCTATGTATGGTGTAGGATTGCGTGTTGGAATAATTGGACATAACTTTGGCTGCCCTACCTGTTGGAGCCATAAGAACAGCTTTCATATTGGTCTGCCATAAATTGGTAACCAGTGCTCCTATCATAGTGGTTTTTCCTGTTCCTGCAAATCCCTTAAGCATAAATACCACCTCTTTTTCCTTGGATAAAACAAAATCTGCTAGTTTTTCAAGCACAACGTTTTGCTTTAAGGTTGGATCGTAAGGGAATTTTTCACGTAAAATAGTGGTGAAAGATGAGGCTGTGATTGCGTTCATATGGCTTCAAAGATAATCAGGATTTTTAAGGGCAAATACTTTTGTGATTAAAAAAAAATTGTAGATTTGTGATAACCACTAAAATTAAATTAACACTTAGAAAATGAAGAGCATAATACAAATTTTACTTTGGATATCATGTATCGGTTTAGGATTTTTAATTTATAAGTCCGTAAATGGTCCCATAGAATTCAAAAAAGTAAAAGAGCAACGTTTTTCAAAAGTAATTTCGGTTTTAAAGGATATTAGAAATTCCCAAGAAGCTTATAAATCTGCTAATGGAAAGTACGCTAATGATTTTAACTCCCTTATAAGTTTTGTTGATACTGGGAAATACACCATAACCCAGCAAAGGGACTCCTCTTATATGGAGTTTAACAAAACCTATGGCATTGACATGCTACAAGAAGTAAAAATTGTCGATACCCTTGGGTTTGTATCTGTAAAGGACTCCTTATTCAAAAAAGATACCCGATTCAAAACAATGATGAATGTTCCTTACGCAACAAAAGGTGAAAAGTTTGAAATGAAAGCAGACATCATTGAGAAAAGCGGATACAAGGCTCCGGTTTTTGAAGCCAAAGTAAAGAAAGACGTTGTTTTGGGTGACCAACCAAAAGAACTTTTGGCTAGGGAAAATGTACATAACAGTGTTGAGGAAGTAAACGGCAGTGAAATAATAGTTGGTTCCTTAACTGATGTAAGTACCAATGGTAACTGGCCTCCGATTTATGACAGAAAAAATGACATTAGATAATTTAGAGCAATCTAAATCTGATTACCATAAGTTGTCCATTCAAATTAGTTTGAATGGACTTTCTTTTTGTGTTCTTGACACTGTGGACAACCACATACTAGCCTCAGAAAATGTTGTGTTTGAGAAGGAAGTAAATCCTTTAGAACTTTTAAAAAAAGTAAAGGAGATTTTTGAGAAGTACCGGGTTGCGAAGGTTTCTTTCTCTGAGGTAATTGCAATCCACAAAAACCAACTTTTTAGTTTAGTTCCCAAAGCCCTATTTGATGAAGGTGAATTGGCAAATTACCTTAAATTCAATGCCAAAATCCTAACCAACGATGTCATTGTTTACGATGAGTTGGAGCGCAATGACCTTATGAATGTTTATGTACCCTTCATGAATGTTAATAATTACATTTATGAACTTTTTGGGGAGTTCGAATTTAAACATAGTAGTACAGTCATGGTAGAATCACTACTAAACACTCCACAACTGGGCAATGATGCTATCAGTTATGTACATGTTGGCGAAAAGCAATTGGATATCACCGTTATCTCCAATAAAAAATTACTATTACACAACAGTTTCAAATACAATACAAAGGAAGACTTCATTTATTACCTTCTATTTACCCTTGAAGAACTAAAATTAGATACCAGTACCGTTAAATTAAAGCTCTTTGGAGCCATAGATGAGGATGATGACATCTATGGTATTTCATATGACTACATAAAAAATATCTCTATTTTTGTCCCTTCCAACATTGCCCATATCACGGGAAATGACAAGGATGACGCCATAGATTTTACAGTACTAAATACTCTTTAATGCGAATTATATCAGGTACCAATAAAGGAAAAAGAATCGTTGCCCCTAAAAAGCTTCCCGTAAGACCTACTACGGATATGGCTAAAGAGGCCTTATTCAACATCCTGAACAATCAATATTATTTTAACGAAATAAGCGTTTTAGATCTTTTTTCGGGTACTGGAAATATAAGTTTTGAATTTGCATCCAGAGGAACGGAAAAAATAGTCAGCGTAGATGCCGACTATGGTTGCATAAAATTCATAAATCACATCTCAAAGGAACTAGACTTCAATATTTCTATTATAAAGAGTGATGCGTTTAGTTACTTAGAAAAAGCCAGCGTTAAATCTAACATTATTTTTGCCGACCCGCCTTACGATATGTCCTTAGAAGATTTCTCTAAAATACCCAATTTAGTTTTTAAGAACGATCTTCTTTTGGAAAATGGTGTTCTAATCATTGAGCATTCCAAATACACCGATCTATCCCAATTAGAACATTTTTCTAACCAAAGAAGGTATGGGGTAAGCGTTTTTAGTTTTTTTGAAAAATCTTCTTAAAGTATGACACGCATAACTAGGAATCTCCTCCTCGATTGTAAAGCCATTGTACAAGAATATATTCACCGTACACCAGTTTTGACCTCCACCCTACTAAATGAGCATTCCAAGGTTGACCTATACTTTAAATGTGAAAATTTTCAACGTTCAGGATCCTTTAAAATGAGAGGGGCTGTCCACGCCATAAGTACGCTTACAGATGAACAGAAAGCTAAAGGCGTTGTTACTCATTCTTCTGGCAACTTTGCCCAAGCCCTTTCCTTGGCGGCTAGATCAATTGGTGTTAAAGCATATATTATTATGCCCAACAATGCTCCTCAGGTAAAGAAAAATGCAGTTCGTAGTTATGGAGGCGAAGTTATTGAATGTGAACCAAATTTGCCATCAAGGGAAAAAGCAGCGCAAGAGATTGTCTTAAAATACGGTGCTACATTCTTGCATCCTTCCAACAATTTCAATGTAATTCTAGGACAAGGCACGGCAACGATGGAACTCTTGGAAGATCATCCAGATCTAGATTATATCATGACTCCAGTAGGAGGCGGTGGACTTATTGCAGGAACAGCTTTGGCAGCCCATTTTTTTGGACGTCATTGCAATACTATTGGAGGTGAACCTTTTAATGTTGACGATGCCTACCAATCTTTAAAAACCGGCAAAATAGTTCGTAATGAATCTACCGATACCATTGCTGATGGACTTAGAACAGAACTAGGGGATATAAACTTTCCTATCATTATGGATTATGTGGAAATGATCATTAGAGTAGAGGAAAAAGAAATCATTGAAGCTATGCACCTCATTTGGGAACGAATGAAAATTATTATTGAACCTTCTTGTGCTGTTCCGTTTGCAGCGCTCTTAAGAGAAAAAGACTTCTTTAAAGGTAAAAAGGTGGGTATTATTTTATCTGGAGGGAATGTAGACCTAGGCAAACTACCCTTTTAATAAAACAAAAAAAAAGCAGGTCATAAGCCGGATTCTGTTCATCCTGAATCATCAGGAACCCCCTATCATTTATCTAGGCCTTTGGTTACCCAAAAGCTCGAACCGCCTACCCTTCAGCTCGGGCGTGCAGCCCTCAAGCACTGATTTACATGACGTTGCACCGCATAGAGTTTACCTGGTTTCACTACAGCATTACCTGTACATACTTTCTGTTGCACTTGTCCTCACCTCTCGGCGGACGGGCGTTACCCGCTATACTGCACTATGGTGTCCGGACTTTCCTCCCCCAATTTTCATTGGGAGCGATAGAGCGACCTGCTAGGTGCAAAGATACTTCAATTGTTGATAAAAAAGTGGTTAATCTATTTCAAACTAGCCACTTTGTGCAATGCTATTTTTATATTTGTAACTCGTAGTATCTGGTACATTCCAGACTGCGCTAAAGATCATATTCGTGGAACCATTTGTAGTATCTGCCAGAAAATATAGACCCCAAACATTTAAAGATGTTGTTGGGCAACAGACTATTACAAACACCCTGCTCAATGCCATAGAAAACAACCATTTGGCACAGGCCCTGCTATTTTGCGGTCCAAGAGGTGTGGGAAAGACTACTTGTGCCAGAATTTTAGCAAAAAAAATAAACGAAGACGGTACCGAACATACCGATGAAGATTTTGCATTCAATATTTTTGAGCTTGATGCAGCCTCTAACAATTCAGTAGATGATATAAGAAACCTTACCGACCAGGTTAGGATTCCACCCCAAACGGGAAAGTACAAGGTGTATATCATAGATGAGGTACATATGTTATCTCAGGCAGCATTCAATGCATTCCTGAAAACTTTGGAGGAGCCACCCAAACATGCCATCTTTATTTTAGCAACTACCGAAAAGCATAAGATTATACCTACTATTTTATCCCGTTGCCAAATTTTTGATTTTAAACGGATTACCGTTAAGGACGCCGCTGAATATCTTAAATATATTGCGGAAAATCAGGAAATAGAAGCTGAGGATGATGCATTGCATATCATAGCTCAAAAGGCAGATGGGGCTATGCGTGATGCCCTTTCCATATTTGATAGGGTAGTTAGTTTTTCAGGGAAAAAATTGACTAGAAAGGCGGTTACCGAAAATTTGAATGTCCTGGATTACGATACCTATTTTTCTGCCACTGACCTGATCCTGGCGCATAATATTCCAGCATTGTTGATTTTGTTCAATGAAACATTGTCCCAAGGCTTCGACGGACACCATTTTATATCAGGCCTGGCTTCCCATTTTAGGGATCTGATGGTATGCCAGCATCAAGATACCATTACACTATTAGAGGTAGGGGACGAAGCTAAAAAAAACTATTTGGAGCAATCTAAAAAGGTGACCAATCCCTTTTTAATGCAGGGCATTGACCTTGCAAATGATTGTGACCTCAAATATAAGTCCAGTAAGAACCAACGGCTTCTTGTAGAATTGACCCTTATGAAACTGGCCTCCATCGACTTCGATGGCCAAAAAAAAAAATCTGAACGTTTAGGAATCAATGACTATTTGATACCTGCGTCTTTTTTTAAAGGTCGTGAAAATGTAAGTCCGACTCCGAAAAAGGAAGAAACGACCGAGACAATCCATACCGAACCATCACCCAAGACAACAGACAGAGCTACTGTGTCAGAGCCAATGGTTATACCTGAAGAATTAGCATCAGAAGTTCTAGTAGCAGAACCACCCATCCCAATCAATGGCCCTTCTAACCATGAACCTGATGAAAGTGTACAAAAACCAGCAATAAATATTCCATCAAAACGTGTATCAGGCCTCTCCATATCTAGTCTAAAAGCCAAAAAAGAACATGAGCTGAATAGAAAGGATGAAACTATTGATGAAAGCCAATTACCTAAAGATGCATTTACAGAAGAGCAGATGAAGGCACATTGGGCAGATTTCGTGGAAATACTAGATAAGGACGGTAGAAAAATTTTGGCTTCCAACCTGAATACTGACATTCCAAAGCTTAAAAATCCAACTACCATGTGGATAGAACTTCCCAATGACACCATGAAAAAAGAGGTGGAAAGGGAACAGTATGATCTTATGGAATACCTAAGGCAAAAATTGAACAACTATTTCATCAGCCTAACCATAACCGTCAATGAGGAAACAGCAAAAAAATTTGCCTTTACTCCCTTAGAGAAATACGAAAAGTTAAGAGAAAAGAATCCGGCAATTGATATTTTGAGAAAAGAGTTTGATCTTGATTTTTAAGATCCCTGCTACCACTTAAAACGATTTTTACATATCCAGATCCCAAATAACCAGTCTTGATTTTCATGACTCTATAAAATCTTGTACTTTTGGCAAATAATTCAATCATATGCTAGGCCTTAAACTACCCACAGACCCTCGTTGGGTGAATATTGTAGAAAAAAATATTGATGAAATCTTGACCGATCATGCCTACTGTGAGCAAAAAGCAGCAGCAACGGCAATTTCGTTGATCGTAGGTTTTCCAGAATATACAGACCTTGTTCAGGAAATGGTAGCTCTTACTAGGGAAGAGATGGGGCATTTTAAAATGGTCCATGACCGCATCATAGCAAGAGGACAAGTATTGGGTAGAGATAGGAAAGATGAATACGTATTGGAACTATTAAAGTTTTTCCCTAAGGGCGGTAGCCGCACCACACAACTAGTTCATAGATTATTGTATGCGGCTTTGATAGAGGCAAGGAGTTGTGAGCGTTTTAGATTGCTTTCTGAGCAGTTGAAGGACAAGGAATTAGCAGAATTTTATCATAAGTTGATGGTAAGTGAAGCTGGGCATTATACCATGTTTTTAACCTTTGCTCGTCAATATGGCGACCGTGAAGAGGTTGACCAAAAATGGCAAGATTTATTGATGTATGAAGCTCAGCTAATGAACAATCTAGGGACCAAGGAATCTATACACGGCTAAAAAATACCAGCAAAAAGACAATATATCAATTTGATTCCCTTATTGCTCGGAATAGTATATCGTCTTGATTATACCATCTGACAATCCTATTTTAGGCACATATATTTTCTTGGCTCCACACCATTTGGCAGCTGATAAATAAATACGGGAGGCTGGAATAATAACGTCTGCCCTATCAGGATTCAACCCTAGTTCGGATACCCTATTATCATAACTCATACTTTCCAAAAAGTGGTATTGAGCATTGAGCCAGATATACGATAAAGGCTCCCCTTCTTTTCTGCCCGACATTTTATGGAGTTTATTGATGTTTCCCCCAGAACCAATGATGGTCATATTACTAAGTCCTATAATGTTCTCCTTAATCCAAAGTTCTATTTTTTTCCAAATACCCTCTCCCACTAAATTGTTAAGAATTCGAACTGTACCAATTTTAAAGGATTTTGAAATTTTTATTTTCCCGTCTGTAAAAAGTGTAAATTCTGTACTCCCTCCACCAACGTCAATATATAGGTACGATCTGTCATTTTGAATAAGTTGCTTCAAGTCTGTGGAAGCAATGATAGCGGCTTCCTTCTTTCCATCTATCACTTCTATTTTAACCCCAGAATCTCGATAAATCCGTTCCACAATCTCATATCCATTATTGGCCTCCCTAATGGCAGAAGTAGCGCAGGCCATATATTTCTCTACCCCATTTACATCCATAATCAGTTTAAACGCTTTCATGGTATTTAGAATACGCTCTTCATTATACTCTGATATTTCACCAACAGTAAAGGACTCTTCTCCTAAACGTACAGGCACCCTAATCAATGAGCTCTTTCTAAATTGGGTCTTTTTACCCTTTTCCTCTATAACGTTTTGAATCAACAAACGAATCGCATTAGATCCTATATCAATAGCTGCAAACTTTCTTATTTTCAAAATACCTTGGGTTAAGCGTTCAATTTTTGGAGGTAGTAGTCATAAATTGCAAATTGAGAACGCACCTTGACTTTGTTATTTTTCCGATATGCATTTTCTTGATTGGCGCAAAAAATTCTTGCCTTTACATTATCGTTCCAAGAGATCTCAAAAGTTTCCAATAGCTCCTTTTTTAAATCGGTGTCATAAATTGGACAACCAACTTCTACTCTATAATCTAAGTTTCTGGTCATCCAATCTGCCGAGGATATATATACTTTGGGATCACCATTATTTGAAAAAATGAATACTCTTGGATGTTCTAAGAATTTATCGACTACACTAATAGCTTCAATATTTTCACTCAACCCTTTTACCCCAGGTACCAAGCAACAGATTCCCCTAATAATTAATTGAATCTTTACCCCTGCCTTACTGGCCTCATATAGTTTATCTACCATCTTATAAGAGGTGAAACTATTCATTTTAATCTTAATATATGCTTCTTTTCCCGCCTTTGCATTTTCTATTTCTTTGTCGATCAGTTTCTTGAAAACGTTTTTAGTATAATGAGGCGAAACAATAAGATGCTTGTATTTATTGATCTTATACGTGGTTTCGAAAAAATCAAAAACCATATTCAACTCTTTAAGAATGGAATCGTTAGCGGTAAACAAGGTGTAATCTGTATAGATCCTAGCTGTAGCCTCATTAAAATTACCTGTACTAATGAAGCCGTAACGTTTATTGATGCCATCTTCTTCTCGTTCTATAAGACATATTTTACTGTGGACCTTTAATCCTGGGACCCCAAATATCAGCTTAACTCCTTCTGCCTGCAACTGTTCTGCATACTGAATATTGGCCTGCTCATCAAACCTTGCTTGAAGCTCTATTTGAACAGTAACTTGTTTGCCATTTTTTACTGCGTTGATCAACGAAGCGGTCACTTGTGAATTGTCCGCTAAGCGGTACACCGTAATCTTAATACTTTTGACTTTGGGGTCCAGAGCTGCCTCCCGTAAAAATCTTATGACATAAGAAAAAGTATGGTATGGGGTGTATTGTAAATAGTCCTTTTGAGCGATCTGATTAAACAAACTACCCTCCATTGCAAAATCCTTTACAGGCAATGGTTTGATTTTCTCGTACATTAAGTCTTCCCTACCCAAGCTTGGAAAACCCATATAGTCCCTTCGGTTGTGATAACGCCCCCCAGGAATTACACTATCGGTATCCTCAACGTTCATTTTGTCCTTTAAGAATTTCAGAGTATCCCTACCTATATTTTTATCATAGACGAAGCGGACGGGATCACTGATTTTACGGTGTTCCACACTGGAGGAAATTTTTTCAATAAAACTCTTACTAAGATCGTTGTCAATATCCAATTCGGCATCACGGGTTATCTTGATCATATGTGCCGTTATGGACTCATAATTGAACATGTTAAAGATATTACCCAAAGAGTATCGAATCAAATCATCTATCATAATGATATAACTTTCATCCCCTTCACTTGGAATAACTACAAAGCGATCTATACCTTTTGGAATTTCTATAAGGGCATAGCGCTTTTCCATTTTACCATCTTCCGTTGGGTGTTTTTTATCTTTTTTCAAGATTATCTTTACAGCTAGGTAAGCCGCTGTATCTTTTAGTGTAGGGAATTCTGCAAGATCATTAAGAATAATGGTCATTAAAACCGGACTCACCTTTTGTGCAAAGTAACTCTTGACGAATTCTGCCTGGCTAGCCTTTATTTCGCTTTCATTGATCAAAAAGATATTCTTAGTCTCCAATTCCTTTTCTATGTCGCCCAAGATCTTCAGACTTTTAGTCTGCTGCCTAATTACGATTTCTGTGATCTCTTCCAACAGGTCTTTTGCTATCTCACCTCCTAAGACACTCTTGCCAGTTCTTCCTGCCTCTACTATCCTTTTTACTGTGGCGTACCTAACCTTAAAAAATTCGTCTAAGTTATTGGAGAAAATCCCAACAAATCTGAGTCGCTCTATCAAGGGTACATTCTTATCGGCACTTTCTTGTAACACACGTTCGTTGAATTGCAACCAGCTTATTTCGCGGTTAATATATTGGTATTTTGATTTGATCATTTTTTGAGTTGTTTTGGGAATATAGTCCGTTCGGTATTTCCCTTTTTAATGCTTTCCCAGCGATCTTCTATAAAATTTATTTGTACCATGCCTGTTGTGGGCACATTGTCAATAGCCATACTACCAAGGCTGTTAGCTACATGAGTAAAAGCATAATTGTGCCCAAAAATAAGAACGGTCTTAAATTGGTTATCTAGATTTCTTACAAAACGCAACACATCTTCTCCTGAAAAATCATACAATTCCTTAGTAATCTGTAGTTTACGCAAAGGAAAATCTAGTTTGCGTAAAACAATCATACAGGTATGCAAAGCTCTATTAGCCGGACTAGAAAAAGCGGCATCAATTTTAACATCTTTCGATTTTAGTTCGGAACCTACTAAATGGCCGTCATTAATTCCCCGCTCCTGTAATGGCCTATCTTGATCAGCAACTTGATAGTCCCAAGATGATTTTCCATGACGCACTAAGATCAATGTTTTCATTTCTTTGATTTTAAGGTGCTAAACGCTCTATTTTCCAATTGTAATCTTCTTGCATGGTGTATCTTACCCTGTCATGTAATCTATTGGGTCTTCCTTGCCAAAATTCTATGGACACTGGTTTTACCATATACCCCCCCCAGAAATCAGGTCTTGTAATCTCTTTGCCTTGAAATTCCTTTTCCAAAGCTTTCAATTTTTCCTCTAATACTTTTCTTGAGGGGATCACACTACTTTGATCAGAAACAATTGCCCCAAGTTTACTGCCTTCTGGCCTTGATTCGAAATAGCCATCGGAAAGGTTTTCCGCCAATTTCTCGGCCTTGCCCTTAATGATGATCTGTCTTTCCATATTTGGCCAAAAAAAGGAGAGGCAAACGTTCGGATTATCGGCTATTGCCCTTCCCTTCTCACTGGTGTAATTTGTATAGAAAATAAATCCTTCATGGGTATACTTTTTAAGAAGCACTACCCTACTTTTTGGAAAACCGTCCACACCAATGGTTGATATGGTCATAGCATTAGGTTCATCAACTCCCTCCGAAGCTTCTACCTCATAAAACCACTTTTGAAATAATTCTATTGGATTGTCCGAAATAGTATCCTCCTCCAAGGCACTTTTTTCATAGCTCTTTCTATAATTGCCTAAATCTTTTTGCATTTAATCTTCGATTAACTCGTGACTAGCCACGCGGTAACAAAAATGGGGAAAAGAACGCAAATCACGAAAAGTCTAAACGCTTTTTATCAAATTTTTGGCTATGTAAAGGAAAAAGGTCCTTGTTGAACTTTTTAGTCCATTAAACTATAAATTTCAAAGAAAGATCAAGTACCTCAAAAATGGTTAGCTAAAGTCAAATGATTTACCGTCATCTGCTAATTCAACACGTTCAAAAACCTCCATTGCCTCTTCCTTAAAAAGCTCAATGGACGCATATCGGGTGGAGTAATGGCCTAAAATTAGAAGACCTACGTTAGCTGCCTTAGCTATATTTGCCGCTTCTTTAGCGGTAGCATGTTTGGTTTTTGGGGCCATAAGCTGTTCTGATTCCAAAAATGTAGATTCATGATACAACACATCAACTTCATTGATTTGCGGCACTATAGAAGGCTTATATGCGGTATCACTGCAGAAGGCGTAGCTTTTGGGTCTTGGTGGGTCTAGGGTGAGTTTATGATTAGGCACAATAACACCAGTATCCAAAACAATATCCTTACCACTCTTAATATTCTGATAGTAACACGTATCTATTTGATGCTTCTTTACCTCCTCAATATTTAGTTTTCGTTCTGCAGGTTTTTCCCGAAAAAGAAAACCATTCGTATACACCCTATGGTCCAATGGAATTGTATTCACAGTTACTTTCTCATCTTCAAAAACTAGATCGGACTCCTTGGACGTAAGTTCATGAAATATCAATAGGTAATTTGTCCATGAATCACCAAGTTTTAAGAGTAAGGTCACGGCCTCTTTTATTCCCTTTGGACCATAAATATGCAAATCCGTCTTACGACCTAATAATCGGAATGTAGAAATTAAGCCTGGAAGACCAAAAAAATGATCTCCGTGTAAATGGGAGATAAAGATATGCTGGATACGAGAAAATTTTATTTTATGTTTTCTTAGCTGTACCTGAGTACCCTCTCCGCAATCAATTAAAAATAAATGGTTTTTAATTTCAAGGACTTGTGCGGTTGGATTGGTAAAAGTTCTGGGTGTAGCAGCATAACAACCTAAGATGTGTAATTTCATGTAATTTCTAAGTTTAGGCGTGTCCAGCGAGATTAAAATACCTACAGACATTTACCTATAATTATTTAGAAGTTAGTCTCCTATTCCTCCAAATCTAAATCTCGCTCTATCTCCTCCATCTCAATAACATCCCGAGCTTCTTGGATGGTAGGCACTACGATTATATGGTCAGGAACCTCTTCATAGGTCACTTTATCCGTAACCAAAACGAACGATTTCTTTGATTTTCTGTGGGCAACAGAAAGCTCATGAAATTCAAGGACATCGTTGGCAGTAAGTTTCGAAAAGGAAAATAGATTAACTATTATATTATCATTCTTAATTTTCAAATACCCTAATTTTAAATTTTCCAAGAATACTTTTAAGGAGGTGTTTTCCTGTAGAACAATGGTTGTGGTGTCTTCTCTGTTGAAAATCATAGCATATTATTTTATTTTTGAAGCTAATAAATAAATTACTGCCATCCGAATAGCCACTCCGTTTTCCACCTGATTGAGAATAATAGATTGTTTGGAATCGGCAACATCACTGGTTATCTCTACACCCCTGTTGATGGGGCCTGGGTGCATGATCACTATTTCTTTGTCCAAACTATCCAAAAGCTTTTTATTTACCCCAAACTGTTGTGTATACTCCCTTGTTGTTGGAAAATAACTGATGTCCATGCGTTCGTTCTGTATACGTAGCATATTTGCCACATCGCACCAATTAAGCGCCTTTCTTAAATCGGTCTCCACTGTTACCCCCAATGATTCAATATGTTTGGGGATCAAAGTTTTCGGACCACAAACCTTTACGTTGGCCCCTTGCAGCTTTAAAGCAAATATATTGGACAAAGCTACCCTTGAATGAAGAATATCGCCCACAATAACCACGTTTTTTCCTGCAACACCTCCCAATTTTTCCCTTATGGAATAAGAATCCAATAAGGCTTGGGTAGGATGTTCGTGTGCCCCGTCTCCGGCATTTACAATGGAGGCCTTTACGTGTTTAGATAGAAAAATACCCGCTCCAGGATTCGGATGGCGCATGACCACCATATCTACTTTCATGGAGAGGATATTATTAACTGTATCTATTAAAGTTTCACCCTTTTTTACTGAGGATTGGGCCGCTGAAAAATTCACTATATCGGCTGATAACCGTTTCTCCGCCAATTCAAATGACAATCTGGTTCTGGTACTGTTTTCAAAAAAAATATTGGCAATGGTAATATCACGAAGAGAAGGCACCTTTTTAATGGACCTATTGATTACTTCCTTAAACTGATCGGCAGTTTCAAAAATGAGCTGAATATCTTTTTCATTTAGATACTTAATTCCTAGCAAGTGCTTTACACTTAGTTCGCTCATATTCTTTAATTTCTATTTATTACAGTGCACAATTAAAACCTACAAAGATATTTATGTGCAAATCCTGTTTTATTTATTGATCAAATAAATGGTATCCTCCCCATCATTTTCTTTCCACATTACCTTTACCTTCTCGTCGTTTATAGCATCTACCTGCCTACCCCTATAATTGGGTTGAATGGGCAAATGACGACTAAACCTCCTATCTATCAAGGTTAATAATTCAATCTCCAAAGGCCTGCCAAAGGATTGAATTGCAGTCAATGCTGCACGGATGCTACGCCCTGTATATAATACATCGTCTATTAAGACCACCTTTTTATCATCAACAAGAAAGTCCATCTTAGTTTCATTGGCCTCTAACGGCTTGTTACCCCTTCTAAAATCATCTCTGTAGAAGGTAATATCTAAAAACCCTAGTTCTATTGTTTTTATCCCGTACTCTTCTTTTAAAATTTTAGCTAGACGTTCGGCCAAAAAAGTACCTCTGGGCTGAAGTCCAATCAGCACCGTATTGCTAAAATCCAAATGATTCTCTAATAGTTGGCAAGCCAATCGGTGAAGGATAATATGTATTTCTTTTGAGGAAAGTAGTACTTTTTGACTCATATGTTGGAAAACCGATTGCAATGAATAACAAAAATAGGGATTTCTCTCCAATATTCTAGCGGTAAATTAAAGAGTAGACCATCTCTTTTTTAATACGTAAACAAAAAAAGCTCGGACAAATTGTCCGAGCTTTTCAGTTATGAATAAACAGATGCTTACTTTTTCTTGGCAGCAGCTTCCATTTTATCTTTCAACGCTTGTAGTGCCACGTTTGCATCACCAAGAGTTGGTTTTGCCTCATCTGCACTTGCAGCAGCTTTCTTAACTGCAGCCTTTACATTACGTTGCTCTTCTTCCCTAAAGATTGCTGTATGGCTAGCGACAACTCTTTTGAATTCTTTGTTGAATTCAATTATCTTGAATTCTGCCTCTTCACCTTTAGCAAGTTTCTTACCATCTTCTTTTTCTAAGTGACGTGTCGGTACAAATGCAACGATGTCCTCATTAAAGTTAACGGTAGCTCCTTTGTCAACGATTTCTGCGATGGCACCTTTATGTAGGGTATCCAATGCAAATTCAGTTTCGTATTTGTCCCATGGGTTAACAGTAGTCTGTTTGTGGCCCAAGCTCAATTTACGTCCTTCAACGTCCAATTCCAATACTTCCACTTCCAATGTGTCACCTACGGTAACAAATTCTGATGGATGCTTGATTTTCTTAGTCCAAGAAAGATCTGAAATGTAGATCAAACCGTCAATTCCCTCTTCCATTTCAACGAATACGCCGAAATTTGTGAAGTTACGAACGATACCTTTGTGCTTAGAAGCTACTGGATATTTAGTAGTAATATCAGTCCATGGATCTTGAGTCAATTGCTTGATACCAAGGGACATTTTTCTATCCTCCCTGTCCAAAGTCAATACTACTGCCTCTACTTCATCTCCAACATTAACGAAATCTTGTGCAGATCTCAAATGTGTAGACCATGACATTTCAGAAACGTGAATAAGTCCTTCAACTCCTTCAGCTACTTCAATAAATGCACCGTAATCAGCAATTACAACTACTTTTCCTTTTACTTTATCACCAATTTTGATCTCATCGCTCAAGGCATCCCAAGGATGTTTCTCCAATTGCTTCAATCCTAATTGGATTCTAGATTTGTTGTCATCAAAATCCAAGATAACCACGTTCAATTTCTGGTCTAATTCAACAACCTCGTTCGGGTGGTTGATTCTACTCCAAGAAAGATCAGTGATATGGATTAGACCATCAACACCTCCAAGGTCAATAAAGACACCATAAGAAGTAATGTTTTTAACAACACCTTCCAATACCTGTCCTTTTTCAAGTTGACCGATAATCTCTTTTTTCTGTTCTTCGATATCCGCTTCGATCAATGCTTTATGGGATACTACTACGTTTTTGAATTCATGGTTAATTTTAACCACTTTAAATTCCATAGTTTTTCCTACGTACTGATCGTAGTCACGAATTGGTTTCACGTCAATTTGAGAACCTGGTAAGAAAGCTTCGATGCCAAAAACATCAACGATCATACCCCCTTTAGTTCTGCACTTAACGAAACCATTAACGATTTCTTCTTTGTCATGGGCAGCATTAACTCTATCCCAAGCCATGATAGTTCTGGCCTTTCTATGAGATAATACTAATTGTCCACTTTTATCCTCACGGATGTCGATCAATACCTCAACTTTGTCACCAACCTTTAAATCTGGATTGTAACGAAATTCGTTAAGGGAGATAACTCCTTCAGATTTTGCGTTGATGTCAATGATAGCTTCACGATCTGTTAGGTAAACTACAGTTCCTTCTACTACTTCTTCATCTGCAGTATCTACAAAGTTTTTAGCTACCAACGTTTCAAATTCCTGTAATTTGGAATCATCCACACGCTCAATACCTTGTTCGTACTTGTCCCAGTTGAAGTTTTCCAAAAATTCTTTTGGATCTTGAACTTGAGTCTCTACTTTTGTTTCTTTAGCGACTTCAGTAGTTTCATCTACTTGCGCTGTTGTTTTGTCTTCAGCCATTTGCTGATAATTAATTTGTATTCTGTAGCCATTCAAGAGCTAAACAATTACTACAGAAGATGTTATTTATAATTTTTCTTTAGTACCCTTTCCTCTTGACTCTCTGTAAAAAAGGTGTGCAAAAATACAACTAAAAAGTGGTTTTACAAACCTTATTTCTAGAAGGTTGCCTTTGGATTAGATTTTTGAAAGAAATATTCGAAAAATGCTTGAAAATACTTGGCTTATAGGTTGTAATATTAACCTAATAAAGATAACAATTATGAGTACTAAAGACAAATATAAAGGTGTCTTAACCCTAGGAGAAAAATTGGGTATAAAAGATGGGGAAGTATCGGAAGAAGGTGGTGTTCTTAAAATAAAAGGTGTGGCCAACACTCCGTTTGAAAAAGACCTCCTATGGTATAAGATAAAGGAATTGGATGGGGATAATCCATCAGATATAAAGGCAAACATCTCTGTTGATGATGATTCTGTCTACCATAGACATACTGTAAAAAGCGGAGAATCCCTGAGTAAGATTGCTAAGCATTATTATGTGGACCCCATGAAATAGAAGAAGATTTTTGAAGCGAATACCAATATTCTAAAAAATCCGGACATGATTCATCCTGATCAAGTGTTGGTTATACCAAAACCATAAGATTTTTAAAAAAAGCCTTTAACATTGCCCTTTTTTTATTGTTTTTCTATGACACGGAGGGAGTGATTATATATTCTATCAAATTGCTCCTCCATACCCATATCACTATTATCAAATTCAATGGCGTCCTCAGCCCTTTTTAATGGAGAGAATTCCCTGTGGGAATCTACATAATCTCTATTTTGGATGTTTTTCAACACCTCCTCATAGGATACTTTATCTCCTTTGTCTAATAATTCCTTATATCTTCTATAGGCCCTAGTTTCAGGGGAAGCTGTCATGAAAATTTTCAGTTCTGCATCTGGGAATACAACGGTGCCAATATCTCTGCCGTCCATAACAATACCTTTATCCTTGCCCATTTCCTTTTGCATGTCCACCAACTTATGCCGCACTTCCTCTATAGTAGCTACTCTACTCACCTGATTAGAGACTTCTATGCGCCTAATTTCCTTTTCAATATTTTCACCATTAAGGTACATCTCAGCAAAACCAAGTTGCTCATTAAAAACAAATTTTAGCTTCGCATTTGGTAACAATTTTATCAAAGCAGCGACATTCTCGTTTTCCACTCCCACAAACCTATTTCGCATAGCAAACAAGGCAATAGCCCTATACATAGCTCCGGTGTCTACATAAATATATCCCAAAGCCTTTGCTAGTTGCTTGGCAAGCGTACTTTTTCCGGTTGAAGAAAAGCCATCAATGGCTATGGTTATTTTTTGCATCTGCCAAAAATACTCAGAATTCAATTATTTCTTTAACAATTTACATGAAAAAAGGACAATGGTTCCAGGCAAACTAGAACCATTGTCCTTATTATCTACTATGAACTAATACCTAAGCCTATGTTTAAAGACTTTTTGCATTCCTTACATTTTCATCCGTAATGGCTAAATCTATAACTTTGCTCATATCTGTTACATAATGGAACGTTAGACCTTTTAAGTAGTCGGCTTTTATTTCCAAAATGTCCTTTCTATTGTCCTCACAAAGGATTATCTCTTTGATCTTAGCCCTTTTAGCAGCTAGAATCTTTTCTTTAATCCCACCTACTGGAAGCACCTTACCTCTAAGAGTGATCTCACCTGTCATGGCCATACTTTTTTTAACCTTCTTCTGTGTAAATAAGGATACCAAAGAGGTAAGCATGGTGACACCCGCGCTTGGGCCATCTTTTGGGGTAGCCCCTTCTGGAACGTGAATATGAACATTATACTTATCGAACACTTCAGAATCTATCCCAAAACTATCTGCGTTAGACTTTATATATTCCATGGCTATGGTGGCAGATTCTTTCATAACCTTTCCTAGGTTTCCTGTAATATTCATGGTACCCTTGCCTTTGGATAAAATAGATTCTATAAACAGGATATCCCCACCAACACTTGTCCATGCCAAGCCAGTAACAACCCCAGCCACATCATTGCTCTCATATTTGTCCCGCTCCATTCTGGCAGGTCCCAATACTATTTCAATGTCTTCATTGGTCACTTTTAAATTGTACTCCTCCTCCATGGCAATAGACTTGGCCGCGTGACGTACCATTTTTGCCACTTGTTTCTCTAAGGAGCGTACCCCGGATTCCCGGGTATACCCTTCCACTATTTTTTCTAATTGTGATTTGGCAATCTTTAAATCTTTATCTGTAAGTCCGTGCTCTTTTAATTGCTTTGGTAAAAGATGCCTTTTTGCTATCTCCACTTTCTCCTCTATGGTATATCCGGACACATTGATAATTTCCATACGATCCAATAAAGCGGGCTGTATGCCAGACAAATTATTGGCTGTTGCTATGAACATCACCTTGGAAAGATCGTATCCCATTTCCAAAAAGTTATCATGGAAATCATTGTTCTGTTCTGGATCTAACACTTCCAACATGGCAGATGATGGATCACCTTGGTGACTGTTAGTCAATTTATCAATCTCATCCAATATGAACACGGGATTGGATTTTCCAGCCTTTTTAAGACTTTGAATAATACGTCCGGGCATTGCACCAATATACGTTTTTCTGTGGCCGCGTATTTCGGCTTCATCCCGTAATCCACCTAGTGAAATACGAACATACTCCCTCCCAATGGCTTTGGCTATAGATTTCCCCAAGGAGGTTTTACCCACACCTGGTGGACCATACAAACATAATATTGGAGATTTCATGTCATTTCTGAGCTTTAAAACCGCCAAGTACTCAATAACCCTTCTTTTGACGTCTTCCAAGCCATAATGGTCTCTGTCCAATATTTTTTGTGCTCTTTTTAAATCGAATTTATCCTTCGAAAATTCATCCCAAGGCAATTCTAAAAACAGCTCTAAATAATTTCTTTGAATAGAATATTCGGCTACCTGTGGGTTCATGCGTTGCATTTTGGCCAACTCCTTAGTGAAGTGTTCCGATACCTTTTTGTTCCATTTTTTTTCTTTCGCTTTTTGAGCCATTTCATCAACTTCCTCTTCATAGGAAATACCACCCAATTCTTCTTGGATAGTTTTCATTTGTTGATGAAGAAAATACTCTTTTTGCTGTTGGTCTAGATCACTACGTACCTTGCTCTGAATGTTGTTCTTCAGCTCTAATTTTTGGAGCTCCACATTCATGTATTTTAATGTAGCCAAGGCCCTATCCTGCAAATTCGGGATTTCCAATAATTCTTGCTTTTCCTTGACTCCAAGATTAAGATTGGAAGACACAAAATTGATCAAAAATGAATTACTCTGAATATTCTTGATAGCAAAGGAAGCCTCACTCGGAATATTAGGATTATCCTTGATGATCTTTAATGCCAATTCTTTGATAGACTCTATAATGGCAAGAAATTCCTGACTATCGCCTATTGGTCTTTCCTCTTTTGTTTCCCTGACCGTGGCAGTCATATAGGGCTTTTCCGTAAGAACTTCAGCGATTTCGAAGCGTTTTTTCCCTTGAATGATGACCGTTGTATTCCCATCTGGCATTTGCAACACTCTTAGTATTCGGGCAACTGTCCCTAAGGTATTGATGTCCTTGATTCCAGGATTCTCTGTCTCTTCATCCTTTTGGGAAACCACTCCTATGACTTTTGAACCATTATTGGCATCTTTTATGAGGTTTATAGATTTATCCCTTCCGGCGGTGATTGGTATTACTACCCCTGGGAACAGAACGGTATTGCGCAAAGGCAAAATTGGTAATATTTCCGGCAAGGCCTCGTTATTAATCTCCTCCTCATCTTCAGGTGTCATTAAGGGTATTAACTCTGATTCCTCGTCAATTCCTTGCAGTGACATACTGTCAATATTTAAAAATTTAGATTTACTCATAGCATTATTTCGGTCATTCTGTCATTTTAAAACAGAAATCTTATTTAAAATTATAATTGATAGGTCTGTGAAAAATCGTAAACCTAAATATAATAGGGATTTCAGCTCCATATTTCCTCATGTAAAAACAATTGTTATGCCAACATCTAGTTTATTTTTTGAAAAACTGTAACAATCCGTAAATTAAATCATCTATTAGACAAACGATTTACTTTTTGAGCCAACAAGGAGAACATATAAACGATCTGTTACAATTATGCAAAGAAGGTAACGCAGGAGCGCAATTGGAAGTATACAACCGCTATTATAAAAGCATGTACAATACATCCCTGAGGATAGTTAAAGATAGTGCAGAAGCGGAAGATATCATGCAAGAGTCCTTTTTAAGCGCTTTCACCAAATTGCACACCTTTATAGGGGAAGTCACCTTTGGATCCTGGTTAAAAAAAATCGTGGTGAACAACAGTATACATCACTATCGTAAGCAGCAGAAAAAAAATGAGGTTGCCCTAGACACTATGCTGTACAAGGTCAAAGATGATGATGGTATTGACCCAGATCATGGAGTCACTGAAATGATGGCTCAAAAAGTGATGTCTGCCATGAATCAATTACAGGACAATTACAGAGTTGCTTTGACCTTATTTTTAATAGAAGGTTATGATTATGAAGAAATAAGCGAAATCATGAAAATTAGTTATGCCAATTGCAGAACTATTATATCTAGAGCAAAGGAGAGCCTTAGAAAAAAATTAACCCTAGTAATACAGTAACAATGGACAATTTAGAAACTATATTCAACGATTTAAAGGGTGCTTTCGATAAGGATGAGCCTTCTTATGGTCATGAAGCCAGGTTTATTAAGAAACTAAATACACAGAAGACAAGGTCAAGAAGAGGATGGGCCAATGGTGGATGGAAACCATTGCTTATGGCCGCCTCCATCGCACTACTAATTTCTTTGGGCGTTGGGTTTTATATAGAGCAACCTACAAGAGAACAACAAATTGCAGAAATATCCCCAGAGGCGTCCAAGACAGAATTTTATTTTGCCAACCTCATCAACGAGCAGACCAAGCACTTACAAAATGAGAGCTCACCCGAGACCAAACAAATGGTGGAAGATGCTATGCTCCAATTGAAAAAATTGGAAACAGATTATAAAAAAATGGAACAAGATCTTTTGAACGGCGGTAATAGCAAGTTCATATTAAGTGCCATGGTCACTAATTTCCAAACTAGGATAGCTCTATTGCAAGAGGTCTTACAACAGATACAACAGATACAAGCTATTAACGAAAAAGAAAAAACATCCACTCTAATTTAAAAAATTAAAAATGAAAAAGTTCATCCCAATTGCCAGTATTATCTTGTTTTTTGCACTCCCTTTATGGTCTTATGCCGATAACGGTGAGTTAAAAGGAAAGTATACCAAAGAAAAAACAATAAAGAAAGAATTTGAAGTCAATTCCAATGCCTTGATGTCAATTGATAACAGTTATGGCAACCTCAATATTACCTCTTGGAACGAAAATAGAATCATGATAGAGGTACGCATCAAGACCAATGGAAATAACGAAGATAAAGTCCAAAAAAAGTTAGATGAAATCTCTGTAGATTTTGAATCGGGCAGAGACATGGTCTCGGCCAAAACAATTTTTAACCAAAACAACACTAATTGGAACTGGAATTGGGGGGGTAGCAATAATGTAAATATGCAGATCGATTATTACATAAAAGTACCTGTAAAAAATAATGTCCACCTCAATAATGACTACGGTAGTATTATTTTGGACAGGATAGACGGCCACGCAAAAATCAACTGTGATTATGGCAGATTGGAGATTGGTGAATTAAGAGGTAGAAACAATGAGCTTAATTTTGACTACACCTCTAAAAGCAGCATTGGGTTCATGAATAGTGGAAGCATTTCCGCTGACTATTCTGGCTTCACTATTGAGAAAGCAGGGGATTTGACCATTAAATCAGACTATACCAATGCAACAGTAATAAAAATGGATAATTTAAAATACTCCAGTGATTATGGCTCCATAGACATAGGAGAAGCAATTAATGTTCAAGGAAATGGAGACTATATAACTATAAAATTAGGTGTTATCCATGGAGATTTAGATATCTCTGCAGACTATGGCTCTCTTAGAATCAAGGAGCTCGCTGCAGATGCAGGTAATGTGCAGATCAAATCAGATTATATGGGTATACATATTGGCTACAACTCCCAATACAATTTCGATTTTGAGATCACTGCTCAGTATGCTGGTGTTAGTGGCAAAGAAAATTTTGAAATCAGTGTCAGCACAGAAAAATCAAACCAAAAATATTACAAAGGCTATTATGGGAAGAACAATAGCGGGAATAAAGTTTCCATAAGCAGCGAATATGGTAGTATATCTTTCAATAAAAACTAATCTAAACCCACTACAATCATGAAAAAAAATCTAATCCTTGGTATTTCTTTGATGTGCATAACATTTACCAACGCCCAATGGGGTAAAAAAATAAAAGGCAATGGAAATATTACTACAGAAAACAGAAATACAGAATCTTATGATGCTATTTACATCTCTGGTTTCTTCGATGTGGAGCTTATAGATGGCCAAGAAGGTAAACTCATACTAAAAGGAGAAGAAAACCTCTTGGAACATATCATTACCGAGGTAAAAGATGGGAAATTAATCATCAAGGTAGAAAAAGGGATGAATTTAAGTCCGTCTTCTTGGAATCAGGGAATCTTTATCACCGTGCCTGTTGAAAGTGTAGATGCGGTTACCTTGTCCGGATCTGGAGATATAGTAGGTAAAAAAAACATAGAAACAGATCATTTCAAAACAGATATTTCTGGATCTGGAGATATCTCCCTTTCTGTCACTTCAAATTCTATAACTGCTTCTATTTCAGGATCGGGAGACATCACCCTAAACGGAAGAACTGGGGATTTTGATGTTAGGGTTTCCGGGTCTGGAGACGTTAAGGCTTATGAATTGTCCGCCAAGAATGTAACGGCTAATGTATCCGGTTCGGCAGATATTAAGGTTACCGTTTCCGAAATGATTCAGGCGCGAGTTTCTGGGTCTGGGGATATCAGTTACCGCGGAAATCCAAAAAAGATAGATACCAAATCGTCGGGATCTGGTAATATTACCAAAGACTAATCTGATTCTAATATTAGTATTTAAAAAAGTCCTTTTAAAAGGACTTTTTTATTTTTTAGGCACCCTAGTTAAAAGAAAAGCTCCAATAATAAAAAATACACCAAGAAAAATGGTAGCATTTCTCATACTACCGGTAAGCTGGGCAATAAAACCATACATGAAAGTACCTATGACAATTCCTATTTTTTCAGAAACATCATAAAAACTAAAGAAGGAGGTTGTATCCTTTGTTTCAGGTATAAATTTTGAATAGGTAGACCTAGAAAGAGCTTGAATTCCTCCCATGACTATACCGACACATCCGGCGGCAATATAAAAATCCGTAGGTGTAACCACAAAATAGGCGTAGATACAAATGGCTATCCACAAAATATTTACCACAATCAGGGTTTTAATATTCCCAAAGGCTTTAGACGCTTTAGCCGTTAATGTAGCCCCAAGAATAGCTACAATCTGTATCACTAGAATACTAATGATAAGACCAATAGTTCGCTCATTATCAGAGCCCCAACCAATTTCTTCCTCCCCAAAATAAGTTGCTATGAGCATTACGGTCTGTACTGCCATGCTATACACAAAAAATGCGCCGAGGTACCTTTTTAAACGAACTTCTTTACCCAATTGCCTCCAGACACTTTTTAATTCTCCAAAACCATTGAGGAACACATGTTCTTTTAGACCTTCTTTTTTATTGCCCTTGGGCAAATGGTAAAATGTATATTGACTAAAAAGCATCCACCAAATACCAACGGAAAGAAAAGAATACTTCATAGCCTTTATCTCAGCAATTTCACCGCCATCCGAGGTAATCCCAAAAAAGTCTGGTTTCATCACCATGGCCAAATTAAATAACAACAAGATTACACTCCCTATATACCCCATTGAAAACCCCTTGGCACTAATGCCATCCTGTTGTTCTGGAAAGGCAATATCCGGTAGGTAAGAATTGTTAAAGGCGAAACTGACCCAGAAACCTACTAAACCAAAGAAATAACAGAGTAATCCAAAGTGTATGTTTTCTAAAGAAAACCAATAAAGGCCCATACAGGAAACACCTCCCAAATAGCAGAAAAATTTTAGAAATAGTTTTTTGTTGCCCAGATAATCTGCCACTCCCGATAAAAGTGGCGTAATAATGGCAATGAATAAAAAGGCTGCAGAAGTAACATAACTAATTAGCGGTCCCCTTGCAATTTCCCCTCCAAACAAAACAACTTTTTCTATATTGGCACTACGGAACAAGGCCCCGTAAAAAATAGGGAATATTGCAGAAGCTATAACCAAGCTGTAGACCGAATTTGCCCAATCATAAAATGCCCAGGCATTCAACAATTTCTTACTTCCCTTTACCAAAGTGATACTTCCCATGAGACAAAAATAAAGCTGCCCTTTCCAGAGCAGCTTATCAATTTATATAAATAATATTCTTAATGATTTGTTCATAACCTTACTGAAATGAGGTAACTCCAAATTTTTTGGCTTCTGCTACTGCTTCTGGAGCCCAAACGGTCAGGTTATTAATCCTGGTGTCATTGGAAGGGTGGGTACTTAAAAATTCAGGTGGTGCCTGTCCGCCACTATTGGCTTTCATGCGTTTCCAAAGTTCTGCCGCCTCATAAGGGTTGTACCCTGCAATCGCCATGATCTGAAGTCCAATCTTATCGGCTTCTGTTTCGTGACTTCTACTAAAAGGAAGCATTCCTCCCACCGTGGTACCTATGCCATAGGCTTGATTAAAAATAGCAAGAGTACTTTCATCTTTTATAGCAACGTTCCCAGCGACTGCCCCTAATTGTTGCAAAGTTCCGGCGCTCATACGTTGTGCTCCATGATCTGCCAATGCGTGTGCCACCTCGTGCCCCATTACAACAGCTATACCAGTTTCCCCTTGGCAAATGGGCAAAATACCTGTATAAAAAACAATCTTACCTCCTGGCATACACCAAGCGTTTACAGTCTTGTCATTCACAAGATTGTACTCCCATTTATAATCTTTTAAATACCCTGCGTAACCATTTGCAGTTAACCAACGCTCTGAAGCGGCCGCAATGCGTTGCCCCACCTTGGTGATCATTTTGGCATCTGCCGTTCCCGTCACCACTTTATTCTCCCCTAAGAATTGATCGTACTGCGCGAAAGCGGTTGGAAACACTTGACTGTTTGGATAAAAATTTAATGTTCGCTGACCAGTAAAAGGATTTGTTTTACAGGCTGAGGCAATTAATATAAGGGCTGCTACCCATATGATCTTTTTCATGATATGTATTCTTTATTAAAGATTGAAAGTACAAAAATATTATATCCCTGTTAACTCCAATACCGTAAAATCTTTGCTCAATTCTATAGAATTACTACCATTTAATTTAACATCTGCAAATGTTACTGATTCGTTATCCACTTGGATGCTTTTTATTTGAAATGGTAAGCCGTGAAACTTCAATTTTATAGTATCGTAAGAGGTCACAAAAGTTCCATCCTTAAATTGTTGAATGATTAACTGATCATCTTTTCCCCTTAATTTAAAGTTCCTAAGACTATACCTGCCTTTTTTGTAATCAAAACCATCCTGACCATCTTCATACACTGTTGAGTCTTCCGTTCCTTTCTTAAAATAGACGTCCAAGACGAGTTCTTTTACCACTAATTCACCAACGTATTGTTGCACGGGATATTTGGGAACCAAAGCACCTTCTTTTATGAACAGAGGGACTTTATCTATATCAGCCACTACCCATTTTTCCTTACCCCCTAGCACCATTTCATCTGTCCAAAAATTATACCATTTGCCTCTGGGAATATACATTCTTCTCCCTTGGGCATTTGGCTCTTGTACTGGACAAACCAAAATCTGTTCTCCAAAAATAAACTCATCCGTTCTAAAATGCGTTTGGTGATCTTCTTGATCAAAATAGACCAAAGATTGTATCATGGGAGTACCTTCTTTACAATACTTCCAGTACATGGTATATAAATAAGGTAATAGTTGATACCTCAACTCAATGAATTTCCTTACGATGTCCGTAACCTCGTTGTCAAAAGACCAAGGCTCTTGGTCTCCATGATCCCCACTAGAATGTACCCTACAAAATGGATGAAATACACCCATTTGAATCCATCGTGCAAATAACTCTCCATTGGGCTGCTCTGCAAAGCCACCAATATCAGATCCAACAAAGGACATCCCACTCATACACATCCGTTGAACCTGCACATTGGCAATCCATAAATGCTCCCATGTTGCCACATTATCACCGGTCCAAGTAGACGTATAACGTTGTGCTCCAGAAAAGGCCGATCTGGTAATAACAAATGGTCTCTTGGGATACGTGAATTTTTTTACCCCTTCATAGGTAGCCCGTGCCATTTGTGTACCGTAAACATTATGTGCCTTCCTATGACTACAAGGATTGCCATCATAATCATGACGCACATCCAAAGGAAATGTCTTTGACGGCACTTCCATTACCGCCGGTTCGTTCATGTCGTTCCAGACCCCTTTTACACCTATATCAGCAATTAGTTCTTTGTAAAGACCGGCCCACCATTCTCTAACCTGAGGATTGGTGAAATCAGGAAAATTACATTCTCCTGGCCAGACCTTTCCGCGCATATAAGGACCATCCCCTCTTTTACAGAAATAGTCGTTCTCCATTCCCTCCTGATACACCCAGTAATCCTTATCCACTTTGATCCCAGGATCTATAATTGCCACGGTCTTAAAGCCCTTGTTACTTAATTCCTTTACCATTTTTTTAGGATCGGGAAAATAATTTTTGTTCCAGGTAAAACATCGGAAACCTTCCATATAATCGATATCCAAATAAATGGCATCACATGGAATTTTCAGGTCCCTAAACTTTGTTGCGATCTCCATAACCCTACTTTCCGGAAAATAGCTCCATTTAGATTGATGAAAGCCTAGAACCCATAACGGTGGCAGTTCTGGCTTCCCCGTAAGATCGGTATAAGCCTTAACCACATTGGCGATTTTTGGACCATAGAAAAAATAATAGTTCATCTCCCCTCCATCTGCCCAAAAACTGGTTATGTTTCTTCTTTCGTGCGCAAAATCGAAAGTGGTCCCAAACGAATTATCGAAAAATAGACCATAAGCCTTCTCTTTGTGAAGCCCAACATAAAAGGGTATCGCCTTATATAGTGGATCTTGATCTTTAGCAAAAGCATACTGGTCCATCGCCCAGTTTGTAACCCTTTTTCCTTTTAGGTTGGAATGTGTTGCCTTATCGCCCAAGCCATAAAAACTCTCAGAAGATTGGGTAATCTTGCTCATTTTCACAGTATTACCTCCATACTGATAGTTCTCTTCCCAGTGAAAACCAAGTTCATCTTCATTAATGATATTCCCCTCTAAATCTGAAATTTGGGTTCTTAAAGTCTGCTTATCAACTAAAATCTTCAGTTTGGCCGTTCTAATCAAATATTCCGTAGGAGTCTCCTCAATTTCCAGCTCGTTATACCCTGTACTAGCATCCTCACTTATGGCGTAAGAAAAATCGGGTTCAAAAATATTTTCCGTGGCATATCTAAAACGCACAACACTGTCCCTAAGGATAGTGATTTCCAAAATAACGCCATTTTCGGTCGTAAAAAATAACTTATCCGCTTCTCTTTTAAAATCCGAGATATTATTAGGGTAGAGATTCCCCTTATATTCAAGTTCGGTATTCGTGATCATAACTTAGTTGTTTTGAAAAAGACCAAAAATACATTAACGACCAATGCTAAAGGGATAGTATCAGCTCAATGAACTTTTTAGTGGTCTTAATATTTTTAGGTTTTATTTAATTATTACTACTCCCAAAGGCGGAATATCTAATGCTATGGATTTCTTATATCCATGCCAAGAGATACTTTCCACTTTAGGGCTTTTATTATCGGTACTGCCACTTCCTCCGTATTTTTCATCATCCGTATTAAAAATCTCCTTCAATTTTCCGGTTTTTTGAATTCCTATGCGGTACTTCAACCTTAAAATAGGAGTGAAATTACATACTATAATCAGATCATCCTTTTCATTGATTCCTTTTCGCATAAAGGTAAGTACAGAGTTTTCATGGTCGCCATAATCTATCCACTGGAAACCTTCATTGGTAAATTGTTTTTCATATAATGCAGGATGATCCTTATATAATCTATTTAGATCCTTGACCAATTTTTGTATTCCTGAATGTAAATCATATTGCAGTAAATGCCAATCTAAACTGGTTTCAAAATTCCATTCGGACGACTGACCAAATTCAGCTCCCATAAACAAAAGCTTAGTGCCAGGATGTGTAAACATATATCCATACAACAAACGTAAATTTGCAAATCGCTGCCATTCATCCCCCGGCATACGGTACAATAAAGATTGTTTGCCATACACTACCTCATCGTGTGAAAAGGGAAGCATAAAATTTTCTGTAAACGTATAGGTCATACTAAAGGTAAGGTCATTTTGATGATGCCTCCTATGAATTGGATCATTTTTAAAATATTCTAAAGTGTCATGCATCCATCCCATCATCCACTTCATTCCAAATCCCAATCCTCCAATGCTCACTGGACGTGAGACCATAGAAAAAGACGTAGATTCCTCGGCAATGGTCTGAACTCCATTAAAGTTAAGGTAAATAGCCTCATTGAGTTCCTTTATAAAAGAAATAGCCTCCAAGTTTTCATTGTTTCCGTAGCAATTGGGCTCCCATTCCCCTTCTTCCCTAGAATAATCCAAGTAAAGCATAGAAGCTACGGCATCTACACGTAAGGCATCGGCGTGGAATTGGTCTAACCAGAACAGTGCATTACTAATTAAAAATGCACGTACCTCATTCCTCCCATAGTTAAAGATTAGACTCTTCCAGTCTGGATGAAATCCTCTTTTTCTGTCCGGGTGCTCAAAGAGGTGCGAACCATCAAACATTCCTAATCCATGCGCGTCTTCCGGAAAATGTGAAGGTACCCAATCCAGAATTACCCCAATATCGTTTTGGTGTAATTTATCCACCAAAAACTTAAAGTCCTCTGGACTTCCAAATCTAGATGTTGGTGCAAAATATCCTGTAAGTTGATATCCCCATGAAGGATCATATGGAAATTCCATAATGGGCATAAATTCCACATGGGTAAAGTTCATATCCTTAACATAAATAACCAAATCTTCTGCAAGCTCCCTGTAAGTCAAAAATTCGTTATCATTTTTGCGCTTCCACGACCCTAAATGAACTTCATAAATAGAATAGGGACAGTCCAAACCATTTCTGGTTTCCCTATGCTCCATCCAATTTTCATCTCCCCAAGTATGAGCACCTTTCCAAACCACCGATGCTGTTCTTGGAGGATGTTCGCAAGATCTAGCAAAAGGATCTGCTTTTTCGGTAACCATCCCATTATTATTGGAATGAATCTTATATTTATAAAGTGTTCCCTTACCAGTACCTGGAATAAACCCTTCCCAAATACCACTTCCATCCCAACGAACATTTAATTTATGATCTTCTTGCCAAAAGTTAAAATCACCAACTACATAAACAGCATTGGCAGAAGGGGCCCAAACTGCAAAATAAGTACCCGCTACCCCATTTATTACTATAGGGTGTGACCCTAATTTCTCATAAAGTCGATAATGTTTTCCTGATTTAAATAAGTGTATGTCAAAATTAGAAAATAGACTATGGGATGCTACTTCAGGCATGGGTTGGTTATTTCATGCAATATAAAACAAGTTTGCTCAATTCCCTTTAGGGATCAAAATTTACAACAACTTTTATCTTTTTATTACGTTTTGCAAAAAGTGGAACGCTTTTTGAATGTTTAGATAAAGCAATTCGAAACTGGGATACGTCCTTGATAAATATAAAAACTTAAAACCATACATTATGAAAAAAATCAGTTTAGTATTAGGAACATTTTTAGCCCTTTTTATTATGGCTTGCGAAGGTCCTGCAGGACCTCCAGGATTTGATGGCTTTGACGGTCAGGATGGCCTTGACGGGGTTAACGTGGTTGGGAAGATTTTGGAAATCCAAGGTGATTTCACCCCAAATAATAACTACTCCATTTTTTATGAATTTCCACAAACTGTAGAGGTTTTTGAATCTGATATTGTTTTAGTCTTTATTTTATGGGACCAAACAGAAGATAGCAACGGGCAGCCTGTTGATATTTGGAGATTATTGCCCCAAACTAGAATATTGAACCAAGGAATTCTACAATACAATTACGATCATACCTTTTTAGATGTAAATATATTCTTGGAGTCTGATTTTGATTTGGGAACTTTAGCACCTGGAGATACTGACAATCAAGTATTTAGAATTGCGATTATGCCTGCTGACTTTGCAAGTGGTAAATTGGACAGATCCAATATAGCCTCGGTTATGCAAACGTTAGGCATTTCAGAAAAAGATATTCAGAGAGTCATCGTGGACTAAACCAAAAAAAAATCAAAAAATCCCCAGATCTTTGCACGACTTGGGGATTTTTGCTTTTCAATATATCCAACTTAGCAAAACCTTAACGCAAATATTCCCGTAAGTACTTTAAATTTGAAAGGAAAAAGTATTTTTTCGTCTAAGTAAGAAATTAAAAACATTGCACAATGATTAAGAATATCGCATTAATTTTTTGTATTATCCTCACGGGATGTAAAGGAAATTCACAAGAAAAAAAACAAGCTGCAAATAAAGCTACTGAAAACTTTAAAGTTGTAAAATCCAAGGAAGAATGGAAGAAGGACCTTACGGATTCGCAATACTACATACTTAGAGAAGCAGGGACCGAAAGAGCTTTTACAAGTGACCTACTGAAGGAAAAAAGAAAAGGCACCTATGTCTGTGCCGCAGACAACACCCCCTTATTTAAATCAGAGTATAAATTTGATTCGGGAACTGGTTGGCCAAGTTTTGACAGAGCCATTGATGGTAATGTAGCCTATGATGTGGATTATAAAATTGGCTACAAGAGGACTGAAGAACATTGCGCAGTTTGTGGTGGACATTTAGGCCATGTGTTTGAGGATGGTCCAACAGAAACAACAGGTAAAAGACACTGCATCAACGGCGCTGCTATGAAATTTATTCCGGCTAAGTAGTTGATGGTTGATGGTTGATGGTTGATGGTTGATGGTAAGAAATAAAATTTTCACCAAACAAGCTTCAAGTATTGGCACTAAGAAACTTTTTAATGAATTTATTGCGATCCTAAATTATTATAACATGGATAAAAAATATAGCCTTGAAAAATCCGAAGAAGAGTGGAGAGCTCAATTATCGGACGAGGAGTATAGAATATTACGTAAAAAGGGAACTGAATACCCGCACACCGGAAAATACAACATACATTCAGAAGATGGTTCCTACCATTGCAAAGCTTGCGATGCTAAACTCTTTGAAAGTCAAAATAAATTTGATAGTGGTTGTGGGTGGCCAAGTTTTGACCAAGCTGTGGAAGGTGCCATTGAATATATCCGAGACAATACAAATGGCATGACACGTACAGAAACTGTCTGTGCCAATTGTGGCGGACATTTGGGACACGTATTTGACGATGGCCCGCAAGAGACAACCGGTCAACGGTATTGTATCAATTCTGTAAGTATTGGTTTTGATATCAAAAAATAATTGTCTGAACTAGATAAAACATGTAGGGGACCTCATGTTGACTTAATTATTATTAAAAACCTACTCTTCCCCTCAAGGACATGATGGGTTTTATTTGTTTTATGTATGAGCTATTTTTAAACCAAAGGATCAGAATTCCAGTAGAAAAGAAGGGATGGTATTTAATACGTTAAATGACCTACTAATTTTTAAACCCCTACTATGGGGTTTAGCTTTGGTTTTGTAACTTTGGCATTTCAAAAAATAGATATTTTAAAACATATATAAATGAGCAATTTCGATGTTATTGTTTTGGGCAGTGGTCCAGGTGGTTATGTAACAGCCATTAGAGCCTCACAATTAGGATTTAAAACTGCCATAATTGAAAAAGAAAATCTGGGTGGCGTTTGTTTAAACTGGGGCTGTATCCCAACCAAAGCACTTTTAAAATCTGCTCAGGTATTTGAATATTTGAAGCATGCTGGGGATTATGGACTTACCGTTGATGGATTCGATAAAGATTTCAACGCCGTAGTTAAGCGCAGTAGGAATGTTGCTGATGGAATGAGCAAGGGGGTTCAATTTCTAATGAAGAAAAACAAAATTGAGGTCATAGACGGATTCGGCAAATTAATGGCTGGAAAAAAGATTATGGTAACCGATGCCGACGGAAAAGATACAGAATACAGCGCCAATAGCATTATTATCGCTACTGGGTCTCGCAGTAGGGAGTTGCCTAGTCTACCACAAGACGGTAAAAAAATAATTGGTTATAGAAAAGCCATGACCTTGGAAAAACAACCTAAAAAGATGGTTATTGTTGGAAGTGGAGCCATTGGGATAGAATTTGCTTACTTCTATAACTCTATGGGAACAGACGTTACAGTGGTAGAATTTTTACCCAACATTGTCCCAGTTGAAGATGAAGATATCTCTAAGCAATTGGAGCGCACCTTTAAAAAATCGGGTATTAAAATCATGACCTCCTCAGAAGTAACTAAAGCGGATACTTCCGGTGAAGGAGTTAAAGTGACCGTAAAAACAAGCAAAGGAGAAGAAATCATCGATGCTGATATTGTCCTTTCTGCAGTGGGTATTAAATCTAATATTGAAAATATTGGATTGGAAGAGGTAGGTATTGCAGTTGACCGAGACAAGATTTTGGTAAACGATTACTACCAGACGAATATCCCAGGCTATTACGCCATTGGAGATGTAACTCCTGGACAGGCTTTAGCTCACGTTGCCTCGGCTGAAGGAATACTTTGCGTTGAAAAGCTTGCAGGTATGCATGTTGAACCATTGGATTATGGCAACATTCCAGGATGTACGTATTGTACTCCTGAAATAGCCTCTGTAGGACTTACAGAAAAGCAAGCCAAAGAAAAAGGCTACGAGCTTAAAGTTGGTAAATTTCCATTCTCTGCGAGTGGTAAGGCCAAAGCTTCTGGAACCCCTGACGGCTTTGTTAAAGTTATTTTTGATGCCAAATATGGTGAATGGTTAGGTTGCCATATGATTGGAGCAGGAGTCACGGACATGATTGCGGAAGCAGTAGTTGCCCGCAAATTGGAAACAACCGGTCATGAGATTCTTAAATCCGTTCACCCACATCCTACTATGAGTGAAGCTGTAATGGAAGCTGTTGCCGAAGCCTATGGCGAAGTAATACACCTATAATATTTTCTTTAAAAAAGGATTATAAATGGTTTTGTGGACCAACACCGTTGTGATCCTTTTTTGTTTATTAATACATAAGAGATGTTGAAGATTTTTAGACTAATTGCCATTTTAGAGGGTATATCCTTCTTGCTTTTATTTGGATTGGGAATGCCTTTAAAATATAAAGGCGGTATTCCAGAGCCCAATATATATATTGGCTATGCTCACGGATTTTTATTTATTGGATACGCAGTTCTTGCCGTTTTATTGACAATCGAAAAAAAATGGGGATTTAAAAGATTTATTATTTTGTTCACTGCTTCATTACTCCCATTTGGCACTTTTTATATTGACAAGAAGTATTTAAAGCCATCAGCTTAAAAAACTCTGTACAGCAAGCTTGTAGCTTTCTAGTCCAAAACCTAGGATAACGCCTTTGGCAACTGGTGAAAGATAAGATACGTGCCTAAAATCTTCCCTTGAAAAAGTATTGCTGATATGTACCTCTACCACTGGAGTTTTGATGCCCTTGATGGCATCGCCTATTGCGATGGACGTATGTGTGTAGGCCCCAGCATTTAAAATGATGCCGTTATACCCCTCAAATCCACAATCATGTAGTTTATTGATGATCTCTCCCTCTACATTTGTTTGAAAATATTCCAATTGCACCTCCTTGAATTTGAACTGCAATTCCGTAAAATAATCCTCAAAAGAGGAGCTACCGTAGATTTCGGGTTCCCTTTTACCTAAAAGATTAAGGTTGGGACCATTGATAATAATAATTTTCATGAGTTTAAACTTTAAATTATTTCAAAAGATGCACGTATTTAACCTTTACACTCCAATTAAAATATTGGAATAAAGTTAGTAACCTAGATTCGTTTTGTAAACATATCAAATAGTAATGCATAAAAAAAACGGAAATATTGCTATTTCCGTTTTATATAATTTACTTTAATTGTTCTTTATAAGGAAAAAAGAACGCCTAAATTGATCGTAGAAAAGGTGAAATCAGCATCTTTAATACTCACGCCAGAATAAGATAGTGTTAGTTGTGCCTTTTCAGAAACGTCATAACCAACTATGGGTCTGTAATAAAACCCTCCGTCGTTGCCGTCATTAATTCCCAATGCATAACCTAAATCAGCACCAACAGAAAAATTCTCAGAAGCTTTGAAACGTGCGGCAGCTGCTATTGGAATAAACTGTGCTGGATCAGCAAAATCTTTAAACTCACTTTTCAAAAACGCATTTGAAAATCCGGTAGTAATACCTACGTCAAAACTTTCAGAAACTTCGAACATGTATAGCAAATCAAGGCTTAAACCAAAGGATAGACATCCGCTGCATCCCCTACAGGTAATTGTGCATTTACGCCTATCTTAAAACCTTCTTGTGCTTGTACAACAAAACCAATCAATGCAAATACTGCAACTAAAACTGCTTTTTTCATACTTTTAAAATTTGATTATTATTTTATTTGAGGGCAATACTAAAATCAAAACAACGGTAGAAATAATAAAAGTTGTAAAAATGAAATAAAGCGTGGTGAAACATACTATTTTGAAGATTATCGATTGGCGAAACACCTCTTTTATAGTTGAATCCACTAGAAACACCGATGAATAATAATACCTTTAAAAAATGAAATGGGAGCAGGCTATACAGGATTATCGGTATTACTTAAAAATAGAACGAGGGCTTTCCAAAAATTCCATCCACAACTATTGTTTGGATGTTGAAAAACTGATTCTCTTCCTCAATAACACTAACATCCATGAAAATCCAATTGCGATTGGAAAAGAAACGGTGCAACAGTTTATTTATGAAATTGCCAAAGTAATTAATCCCAGATCCCAAGCGAGGATCATATCAGGGTTAAAGAGTTTTTTTAATTTTTTAATTTTTGAAGATTACCGAAAAGATAATCCTATGGATTTAATAGAGTCCCCAAAAGTAGGTCGCAAGCTCCCTGACACTCTCTCAGAGGATGAGATTAATACGCTTATTGCAGCTATAGATCTTTCCAAAGACGAAGGCGAACGCAATAGAGCCATTTTAGAAACCCTTTACGGCTGTGGGTTACGGGTCTCCGAATTGGTAAACCTTCAGATTTCCGATCTATATTTTGAGGAAGACTTTATAAAAGTAACTGGAAAGGGAGACAAACAACGTTTTGTTCCCATTAGTGCCATCAATAAAAAATACATAAATATCTATAAGAAAGAAAAAAGGATTCATCTAAAAATTCAAAAAGGTCATGAAGATTACCTTTTTCTCAACCGAAGGGGAAGGCAGCTAACTAGGGCTATGATATTTACGATTATAAAACAATTGGCAGAAACTATTGGGTTGAACAAAATCATTAGTCCTCACACCTTTCGTCATTCCTTTGCCTCTCATTTATTGGCGAACGGAGCCGATCTTAGGGCTATTCAACAGATGTTGGGACATGAAAGTATTACGACTACGGAAATATATATGCATTTGGACAGGACCAAGCTTTCTGAAGTCCTCAATGAGTTTCATCCAAGAAAATAATCAGAAATAATTGCTGATGTATAATTTTTAAAAGATTAATCACTAATCCTTAAACTTACTGTAATCCTTATTGTATGGTCTTATGATAAGTCTCGCCTCCCTATCAAATCGAATATAACTATATACCCAGTTCACAAAAACCACCATCCTATTTCTAAATCCTATCAAAAAGAAAAGATGAACAAACATCCAAACAAACCAGGCAAATACGCCTTGAAATTTGTAGTTTTTTAAGTCAACCACAGCTTTGTTCCTCCCTACTGTAGCCATACTGCCCTTGTCTTTGTATTTAAAAGGAGTAAGGGGTTGGCGCTCCAATAGTTTAATTAAATTATCACCAAGATTGGCGCCTTGCTGAATTGCTGGTTGTGCCATCATAGGGTGGCCAATAGGAAATTCAGGGGTTACCATACATGCAATATCACCAATCGCGAAAACACCTTCTATACCTTCCACTTGATTAAACTGGTTTACCTTTAACCGGTTGCCAGGAACAGTTAATTCCTTGGCATCAACTCCTTTAATCAAAGCTCCTTTTACACCGGCTGCCCAAACAAGGGTTGCTGTTTCAAAAACAAAATCAGTCATTGTGGTTGCCAATTTTCCATCATAATTGGTGATACGTGTCTCTTTCCATACCTGAACTCCTAGTCCTTCCAAAAACTCTTCTGCTTTTTCAGAGGCCTTCTTACTCATTTCTTTTAAAATTCGGGAGCCAGACTGTACCAAATGGATTTGTGCCCTACGGGTATCCAAGTCTGGATAATCCTTTGGAAGAATTCCCTTTTTAATTTCTGCTAGAGCGCCAGCGAGCTCTACCCCTGTTGGACCGCCACCTACAATCACAAAATTCATAAGTGCATCCCTCTCATGTAGGTCATCAGTCAATAAAGCTTGCTCAAAATTTTCGAGGATTAAACTTCTGAGGTTAAGAGATTCGATAATGGACTTCATGGCCATGCTATGCTTTTCCAATTCTACATTTCCAAAAAAATTGGTTTCCGAGCCCGTAGCCAATACCAAATAATCGTATTTAAGGCTACCAATATTTGTAATGATATTTTTCTTGCCTATCTCGATCTCCTGCACATCGGCAAGCCTAAAAGTGAAATTGGGATAATTCTTTAATATCTTTCGGATGGGATAAGCTATAGAGTCTGGCTCTAACCCTCCGGTTGACACCTGGTAAAGCAATGGCTGGAAAGTATGGTAATTATGTTTATCCAACAAAATAACCTGTACCTCCTTTTTGCTCATTTTTTTCGCCAAGGATACTCCAGCAAAGCCTCCGCCTATAATTACGATGCGTGGATAGCTAGTCCTTGAAATGTTCATATCACAAATCATAGTCCTAATGTAAACATTCGTATGATTCTCACCCTATTGAATCTGGAGTTTTTATTACATTTATAAAAACCATGAACAAACGTATCCATATTATGAGAAAATTACTTTTTAGCTTATTCATAACAAGCCTTATTTCTTTCATGGGCCATGCCCAGAAAACTACCCAAGAGGTGTTAGCCAACTTGGACAAAAAAAGTGAAACCTATAGCAGCATTGCTCAAAATATTTGGGAATTTGCAGAAATGGGATATTTAGAGGAGAATAGTTCTGCTTTACTTCAAAAGACTTTGAGCGATGAAGGTTTTTCCATAAAAAAAGAGGTAGCAGGAATGCCTACCGCTTTTATTGCGGAGTATGGGAGCGGCGCACCAGTCATCGCTATCTTGGGGGAATTTGATGCCTTACCAGGTTTATCCCAACAAGCTGCACCCGAAAAACTATCAGCTGGGAAAGAAGCCGGACATGCATGTGGACATCATTTGTTCGGCACGGCTTCCACAGCGGCGGCCATAGCGGTTAAAGAGTGGATGCAGACCAATAAGGTCAAGGGAACCATTAGATTCTACGGTTGCCCGGCAGAAGAAGGAGGTTCTGGAAAGGTCTATATGGTTAGAGAAGGCTTATTTAACGATGTTGATGTAGCGCTACATTGGCACCCAGGAGCAGAAAACGAAGCAAATGCTGGTGCTGCATTAGCCAATAAATCCGCAAAATTTAGATTTTACGGAATTTCTGCCCATGCTGCCGGAGCTCCAGAAAAAGGTCGTTCTGCTTTAGATGGTGTGGAGGCGTTGAATATGATGGTGAATATGATGAGAGAGCACATCCCATCTGAAGCACGGATCCATTATGTGATTACACAGGGAGGCAAAGCTCCAAATGTGGTGCCCGATTTCGCCGAAGTCTACTATTATGCAAGACATGGACAAAGGGATGTGGTCATTGATATATTTGATAGAATTGTAAAAGCTGCGGAAGGTGCAGCTCTGGGCACGGGAACTACTATGGATTATGAGATGATAGGGGGTACACATGAACTACTACCAAACTTGACCCTCCAAAAACTAATGTATGATAATTTGATAAAAGTGGGGGGGGTAACCTATTCTCCAGAGGAAAAGGTATTTGCAGATAAAATAGCAGTAAGCCTCGGATATGACAAGGCAAACTTGGAGATTGCTAAGAATGTTGAAATCTATAAAACCGAAGCCAAAGCCTACGGATCTACTGATGTTGGAGATGTAAGCTTTACCGTTCCAACGGTAGGACTGGGCACTGCAACTTGGGTTCCTGGCACTCCTGCTCATAGTTGGCAAGCCGTAGCGGCAGGCGGTACTTCTATAGGAGAAAAGGGAATGATGGTAGCCGCAAAAACACTAACGCTTACCGCCATTGATATTTTAAAGAGTAAAGATATCATCTTGAAGGCTAAACAAGAACTTATAGAAAGACGCGGAAAGGACTTTAAATACATCCCATTATTGGGAGATAGAGCCCCCGCCTTAGACTATAGAAAGTAACAGAAATGTACAAATCAAGAACCGATGATATTTATATTATCAGTTTTTTTGTGTTGTCCTGTAACAAAAAATACCTATTTAACACTAATGAGTAACCGACCATTATAAAGTGACGAAAGATCTGGAACATCAATTCGTAAGCGAATTAGAGAACAACCAAAACATTGTTCATAAGGTATGCTCATTGTATACCAATGACCGGGATTCACATAAAGATCTTTTTCAAGAAATCACCATACAATTATGGAGGGCATATCCAAAGTTCCGTGGTGAGTCCAAGTTCAGTACTTGGATGTACAGGGTAGCTTTGAACACGGCTATTACACTTTATCGAAAATCAAAAAAAAGTATAAAAACACAAGATTATGAATCGGTCATTTATAAAATTAAGGCCGATGAGTACGACGAAACACAGGAACAACACTTGAAATTAATGTACAACGCCGTTAAGGAGTTAGGAGATATCGATAAAGCATTGGTCTTCCTTTACTTGGAAGATAAAAACTATACTGAAATAGCCGAAACCTTAGGTATATCAGAAGTAAATGCGAGGGTGAAGATGAACAGGGTGAAAAATAAATTAAGAACCATACTTAATCCTTAAGTTGATGATGGACGAACTGGAACTATTAAAAAAGGACTGGCAAAAAAAGGAAGAACATCTTCCAAAAATATCGTTTGATGATATTTATAAGATGATCTGGAAAAAATCTTCCTCTATTGTAAAATGGATTTTCTATATCAGTATTTTGGAATTTGTGTTTTGGACGGCCATAAATATTGCGTTTACCGATAGTGAATCATGGCAACTCATCAAGTCATGGAATATCTATGAATTTACCATCAGCTTGATGGTCATAAATTATATTATCCTCCTATATTTTATTTATAAATTCTATGTTAATTATAGAAAGATATCCTTTACAGATTCCTCAAAAGACCTCATGAAAGCCATCCTTAAGGTTAAAAGAACCGTGACCCAATACGTATGGTTCAATTTGATCATATTTTCAACCTCCTTGATCTCTGGGATTTACGGTAGTCTCAGATATGGTCCTGATAGTGATGAAATTATCAGTGCGGCCTCGGAAGCTGGGAACGAAACCATATTTTGGACCATTATTATTGGAATATGTATACTTGCGGTTGTGGCTCTACTTGGAATAATTTGGCTATTTTACAAGGTGCTTTATGGTATCCTTTTAAAGAGACTGAGAAAGAATTACAACGAACTAAAACAATTGGAATTTTAAACTTTCCACTTTCGCTGTTTATTCTCCTCCTCATAAGCCAATAAGTCAGCCTTTGATATTACCTTAAGAAAAGATGGATGCTGTTCAATGGCATATTCCAATTTTTCGATGATGGATTCAAAAGATTCATTTTCATAATCAATATCCAAGGGCTCTTTTATCACTATGGACTGCAGAATTCCCTTTTTCTTTACACGTAATCCCTTTTTATCAAAAGATCGTCTAAAACCATCAATAACAACTGGAACAACAATTGGCCTGTATTTTTTAATGATGTGTGCGGTGCCCTTGCGCAAAGGTTTCCAAGGGGTTGTAGTGCCTTGAGGAAAAGTAATAACCCAACCGTCGTCCAATGCAACCCCAATATTGGAAATATCGCTCATTTTAACTTGCCTATTCACATCTTGCCCTTCTGCCCTCCAAGTACGCTCTATACTAATAGAGCCTGCGTAGGCAAAAATTTTGGTGAGCAAGCTTTTCTTCATTGTTTCAGCTGCCGCAATATAATACATGTTCAATTTGGGCTGCCAGATATATCCAATGTTCTTAATGTTGTTTTCCCTACCACTAAGGCTGGCGTTAAACACATGGAACATGGCCACCACATCGGCAAAATAAGTTTGATGGTTGCTCACAAAAAGAACATTGCGATCTGGAAGGCTCCTAATTATCTCAGAGCCTTCAATTTCCAACTTGTTAAATTTTTTGTACCTCTGGTGCGTAAAAACCGCCATGATGCGGATTAACCATTTCTTTAAAAATAAAATATGTCCAAAAGGGTTTCTTTTAAAAAAGGTCATAATTAGTGGTTAGAGAATTCAAAATTACAAAATAAGCTATTATAGTACCTGTTTAAATAGCTCTTTAACTTCACTCAACATCATGGCCGTAGCTCCCCAAACTGTATAACCATTTAATTTAAAAGCGGGTACGTCAATATTTTGGGCATATGAAGTGGTCAGTTTTTGATAAATGACGGTATTATCGTCCATAAATTCATCCAAAGAAACCTCAACTAAAGCCTCTACTTCGCTTTCCTGAATTTTAAATGGGGATACTACCGGATACAATCCAACATAGGGTTGCACCTCAAAATTACTCGGAGGAATATACAGTTCCGTCAAAGATCGGATGACCTTTACGGCCTGTGGGAGCACTCCTACCTCTTCAAAGGTTTCTCTCAAGGCGGTATGCAAAAGATCCTTATCCTCCTTTTCTACCTTTCCTCCAGGAAAACCTATTTGATTAGAATGGACACCCTTATACGATTTTCTAAGAATTAGGAGTAAATTGGTATTAGAACTTTGGTTAGGATAAAAAAGAGCCATCACCGCAGCTTTTTTGGCGTTTTTCCTTTTTAATTCTATAGCTTGCAAGGTATTAATCCGCTCCTCTGGCGCCATTTTATAATGGGATTCCGGTCCCGGAAGCGGGAGATTTTTTATTTTTGAAATACGTTGAGAAAAATCATTAAAATCCATGACACCTAAAACATTCTTATTCTATACAATAATACCTCTATTTCTATTGGCCTCTTGCAAAGATACAACCAATGCAAAAAATGTAGCAGTACAACCACAAAAAAGGAAGGTAGTTGATTCTGTTTCCGTTGAAGACAAAAAAAAGAAAGAAAAAGAAAAATTTGTACTTACAGAAGATAATGCCATCGAATTCTTTTTTAATTACAACAAAACATTAAAAGAAAACACGGTTACTTTGACAACTAATTTTGGTGACATCACCATTGAACTTTTTGATGACGTTCCTTATCATAAAGCGAACTTTATCTACCTCACTAGAAAAGGATATTTCAACGACACCTATTTCCATAGGATTGTAAAAAATTTCATCATCCAAGGAGGCAATGCCGATAATGTGGAAACTGGCAGAAAAAGAGGGCAAATTGGAAGGTACTTACTACCCCCTGACACTCGTAAAGGTCATAAACATCATAGGGGAACCGTATCCATGCCAAGTAGTGAGATAGACAATCCACATATGTTGGCATCTCCATTTGAATTTTTTATAGTAGTAACCAAACCAGGTTCCTACCATTTAGACGGCGACTATACACCTTTTGGAAAAGTTATATCAGGGATGGATATTGTAGATAAAATTAATAGTCAACCCGTAGGTCAAGGAGATTGGCCCATCCAAAATATTTATATCCTAAATGCCAAAGTAACTAAGTAGTTTTGTAGATACTAGGCAATGCAATCTTAAAACGGACTGCTATTAATCTAATTCCGATGACAATGATAATTCCGGCTATATAAGCATAGGCATCATCAAATGGTAGTTGTCTTAGAAGAAAATATCCCAAACCACCAAGAATACAGGCAGTAGCATAAATTTCCTTTCTAAAAATCACTGGTATCTCATTACAAAGAATATCCCTAATTACCCCTCCAAAACAAGCAGTAATGGTTCCTAAACCTATGCACATTATGGAAGAAAGGCCTACTGAAATACCCCTTTCTATACCAACCATGGTGTATAAGCCTATCCCAATGGTGTCGAACAAAAAGAGTGATTTTCGAACATATTTCAAGCGCGCCCTAAAAGTTACTGCGAAGATCACTGCGCCAAAAATAGTGTATAGATAAACTGGATCCCTTAACCATAAAACTGGAGTATTTCCAATTAAAAGATCCCTTAAAGTACCTCCTCCTACAGAAGTCACGAAGGCAATAATGAAAACTCCGAATAGATCCAACTTCTTATCAATGGCCACCAATACTCCCGAAATAGCGAAGGCGATGGTACCTAAAATATCAATTATGAAATAAAACATGGGTTAAGGCTTAATTTTCTGTTGTATAATTCGTTTAATTTTTAAGATATACGTCCAATAAATGAATCTATATTCCCAAGATGGTAAAATAAAGAAAAATGGTCGGCATAATATAAACAGTGAGCGATTAACTTCCATATAATTCCATTTTACATATAATAACAACTGGCTTAAAAGCATTTTGAGCCGTCAAAGCGAATACAATGTCCTATCTTAGGATACCCCTTTTTATGTAATATAATCAATTGAATCCGTATGATCGTAGAAACCTTTTTAAAAAAACCAATTATATATATAAAGACAAATAACCCCAAACCCAACTTACATACGCTTCATTTAATACCTAGGAAGCCATCATAAAAAAGGAGGTATGCAAATTTTCTACCAGACAAAAATCATTGAAATTTAATCCCATCGATAATTGATATAAATACAATAACACTTACAAGACTCATAAAAAAAAGAAAACCAATGAATAACATCCACCACAATTTAAGTACGTTTCGTATTCTATTTCTAGTTAAGGGAATATTTACCTTATGTTTCTCTATATTCTTTATCATCTATGCCTGCATAGGAATCATTATCAGAAACACAGATGAATGGTCTCAAGAAGCAGATTCATTTCCCTTCAACCCAGGATTAATTTTCATTGTAATAGGCGTTATTGGGTTTCTAATTTCAATGGTTATGGGGATACTCACCATCATGACGTCTAAATACTTAAAGGAGGAAAAGAATTACAATTTTATATTTGTCATGGCCATCCTAAATTGTTTAACAGGCGTTTTAGGTATCCTTTTAGGTGTTTTTACTCTTATTGAACTAACCAAGCCCGAGGTGAAACAATTGTTTTTCAAAGCGTAATCGCCTCAAATAACTCAGAGCATAAATCTTATAATTAATCAAAACAAACATGTCTGAAATTTCCATAAACCATGAACCAGAATTCTGGTTATCTGGTCCTATCCCCGGAATCTCAATCTTTTTACAACCTACTGTCCATGCACTCTTACAGTCTAGAAGAGAATTGGCTCAATATACCATGGATTTTCCCGAGGCTCTTCTTTGGGAAAAAACTGTAGGCCGTGCATCTGTAGGTTTTCATATGCAACATCTTACTGGGGTTTTAGACAGAATGCTTACCTACGCCCGGTCAAAACCCCTTACCATAGAACAATTCCAATATCTCAAAAGTGAAGGGAGTCCCAATACTAAGGCTTCTATAACAGAGCTGGTTGAGTCTTTTAATACTAAAGTAGATGAGGCCTTAGAATTTTGCAAAACGATCCCTGATAATGAATTGACTCATGAAAGAACCGTAGGGCGAAAAAAACTTCCCTCCACAGTTTTGGGTCTGTTATTCCATGCCGCTGAGCACAGTCAACGCCACGTTGGTCAATTACTAGTAACTGTGAGTGTTCTCATCCAAAAGTTATAGCAAATCGCAGCAGCAGTATACACGGAATTTTTCGTAAATGTATCCATGTAGAATAGCAGCATATACACCGCTATAGAAAACACATGAAAAGGCAGCTGAGATTCATTAACTTTGTTCCTAAAATAAAAAGAGATGCTTGGTTTAAAATTGGAGACCGACCCACGCTGGGTGGATATAGTAGAGTCTAATATTGAAGAGATTTTAACGGATCATGCTTGGTGCGAACAGAAAGCAGCCACTAATGCCATAACCATTATCATACAAAATCCAGAGCATACAGATTTGGTAACGGATTTGTTGACCTTGGCACAAGAGGAGTTGCAACATTTTGAAATGGTTCATGAAATCATTAAAAAAAAGGGATATATCTTGGGGCGTGAACGTAAAGATAGCTACGTGAATGAACTATTTAAATTCATGATTAAAGGAGGAACACACCAACAAAGTTTGGTAGACAGACTATTATTCTCCGCCATGATAGAAGCTCGCAGTTGTGAGCGTTTTAAGCTTTTATCAAAAAAAATAAAAGATCCTGAATTGGCTAAATTTTATCACGATTTAATGATTAGCGAAGCTGGTCATTATACAACATTTATTGGGTTTGCAAGACAGTACGGAGAAGGACTAGACGTAAACAAACGCTGGGCAGAACTCATACAGTTTGAAGGGGAAGTAATAAAAAATTACGGCAAGTCAGAGACCATACATGGGTAAGCCAATTACTTGCCTTGGACGAAATGCCCCTTATTGTGATAGGACCAAATAGAGCTCACCCCAACAACCTCTTTATTACCAAACTCTTATTGTTCAGTGTACACTCTGTTCTCCTGTTCTGATACACGAATAAAGGTGGTACGCTTTGTCAGCTCCTTTAATCGCTCGGCTCCCACGTAGGTACAAGTACTCCGTAAGCCACCTAATATATCTTGAAGGGTGTGCTCTACCTTACCTTTATAGGGTACTTCTACGGTCTTTCCCTCGCTAGCCCTATAGTCTGCTAAACCACCAACGTGTTTGTCCATGGCTGTAGTAGAACTCATCCCATAAAATTGTTTGTACGGATGACCATGGCGCTCTATCAATTCTCCGCCACTTTCATCGTGTCCGGCCAACATTCCTCCAAGCATCACAAAATCAGCCCCAGCTCCAAATGCTTTGGCAACATCACCTGGGCTCGCACAGCCACCATCACTAATAATTTGACCTCCAAGACCATGTGCAGCATCTGCACATTCAATAATAGCGGATAATTGAGGGTAACCGACCCCAGTCTTAATTCTAGTAGTACATACAGAACCTGGGCCAATACCCACTTTTATCATATCCGCCCCAGCGATGAGCAACTCTTCCACCATTTCCCCAGTTACTACATTACCCGCAATGATGACCTTATCGGGATATTGATTCCTTGTCTGTTTTACAAAACTTACAAAATGTTCCGAATACCCATTGGCCACATCAATACAAATAAATTTTAGGTTAGGATATTCATTAAAAATAGCCGCCAAACGCTTTGTGTCGTTAGGACCGATACCTGTGCTCACTGCAATGTACTCTACAATGTCCTCTGGTGCATTTGCCATGAATTTATTCCATTGAGAAGGTGTATAATGCTTATGGATAGCCGTAAATAATTTATTTTCTGATAAGGCCAATGCCATTTCAAAAGTTCCCACGGTATCCATATTTGCTGCCATAATGGGAATACCCACCCAATTAGAATTACTGTGTAAAAATTTAAAATCACGTTCTAGTTGCACCTGAGCCCTACTTTTTAGATTGGATCGCTTAGGACGGATCATTACATCTTTAAAACCTAGTTTTATATCTTGCTCTATTCTCATCTATCAAACGTATTTGCTTACTTTTAAAAGTACGATTTCCTTTCTAAGGACAAAGAACATCAATACATATTTCGATTTAAACAAACAACAAAGACCCTTACTCCTAATACATCATTTTATAAAATAGCTATTTTATTTTTTCTATCTTACTCATCTTTAAAATCAACAGATATGTCGTTAAAATACCTTGCTCTTGTTTTAATTCTAGCTTATCAGCCTAGCTTCGCGCAACAAACTATATCCCAATCCGAAAAAACACTGGCCGTAAATCAAAATAGATTAGAAGCTAGTATTTTTGAATTGGCAAAGTTTGGAATTAAGCCCAATGGAGAAACTAGTAGAGTGGCATTCACCGATGCGGATATTGCTTCTAGAACCTACCTTATTAATCTTATGAAAAATGCTGGACTACAGGTCCATATTGATTTCGCTGGAAATATAATTGGTCGCAGGGAAGGCACCGATGGCACTAAAAAAATTATTGCCTTCGGTTCGCATACTGATACTGTTCCCGATGGAGGAAATTATGACGGATGTGTAGGTTCTTTAGCCGCTTTGGAAGTAGCCCTTACCCTTAATGAGAATAATATAGTTACGAATCATCCCTTGGAGGTCATCATATTCTCCAATGAGGAAGGTGGCTTATTGGGAAGCAGGGCCCTAGCTGGAGCGTTATCCCCAGAAGCGCTATTGGTAAAGAACAATTCTGGATTCACCCAAGGCGAAGGTGCAAACCGACTCGGAGGCGATGTTTCCAAAATTGAACAAGCGGCAAGAAAAAAAGGAGAATTAGCAGCTTTCTTGGAATTACATATTGAACAAGGCGGTATTTTATATGGTGAAAATATTGATATTGGCGTTGTAGAAGGGATTGTAGGTATTAAATGGTGGGATGTAGAAATTACCGGTTTTGCTAACCATGCAGGAACTACACCAATGAATATGAGAAAAGACGCCCTATTGGCTGCTTCTAAATTTATTATTGCGGTCAATGAAGTCACCAACAGCATTGAAGGAAAACAAGTAGGTACGGTAGGAAGAATTAGTGCAGATCCAGGAGCACCTAATGTAATCCCAGGGAAAGTGCTTTTAAGCCTAGAGATACGTGATCTTTCTTCCGAAAGAATTATGCAAGTCTTTAATGGAATCCAAAAAAGAGCTGAGGAAATAGCAACAGAATCGAATACTACCATTTCATTTCATCCTATTGATGCTAATGCAAAGCCAGCTTTAACAGATAAGACCATACAGGAAGCCATTGCTTCATCGGCCAACAATTTGGGCCTTACCCTTAAACAAATGCAAAGCGGCGCTGGCCATGATGCCCAAGACATGGCCCTTGTAGCACCAGCTGGGATGATCTTTGTTCCCAGTAAAGACGGGATAAGTCATTCCCCAAAAGAATTTACCTCAGCAAAAGACATGGCCAATGGTGCCAATGTACTATTACAGACCATTTTAAAGTTGGATCGGGAATTGAAATAAGGGAAGATAAACGTATTTGATCCTAGAAAATTAAGCCCTAGATATGGGCAATGGATGCCTTTGCCTGTTCAAACTCCGTTACCATATTGGCGATAATTTCTGCCGCAGGTTTAATATCGTGGATAATAGCTGAAACTTGGCCAATTTCCAACTCTCCCTCCTCCATATCTCCTTCGAACATGCCCCTTTTGGCTCTTGCCCTTCCTAAAAGTTGCTTCAACTCTTCTACAGACGGTGAATGAGCATATAGATTTTGAATGTCTTGAAAGAATTTATTTTTGATCAAGCGTACGGGTGCTAATTCTTTTAAGGTCAAAATGGTGTCCCCTTCTCCTGCCTCTACCACCTTTTGTTTAAATAGGTCATGGGATGAAGCTTCATAACTGGCCACAAAACGGCTACCAACCTGTACCCCATCCGCACCAAGAACCATAACAGCCAACATAGACTGACCCGTAGCTATACCACCTGCTGCAATTAGTGGAATGGTGATTTTTTCTTTCACCGCTGGAATCAAGGTCAAGGTGGTTGTTTCATCCCTTCCATTATGACCCCCAGCTTCGAAACCTTCTGCTACAATTGCATCAACACCGGCTTCCTGTGCTTTTAAAGCAAATTTTACACTGCTTACTACATGAACCACAGTAATTCCTTTTTCTTTCAAATAAGAAGTCCATGTTTTTGGATTTCCAGCAGAGGTAAAAACAATCTTTACTCCTAGATCAACAATAATGGACATCAATTGATCTATGTCTGGATAGAGCATAGGTACATTCACCGCAAAAGGTTTCTTGGTCGCCTTTTGACATTTTTGGATGTGTTCTCGCAATACTTTAGGATACATGGAACCTGCTCCAATGATTCCTAAACCTCCTGCATTGGAAACGGCTGAGGCTAATCGCCAGCCACTGGTCCATATCATTCCCGCCTGTATAATGGGATATTGTATTTGAAAGAGTTCCGTAATCCTATTCTCCATTATTTCTTTAACAACTTATATTCCTTACTGATTCCTCCCATTTCCAATTGCACTATGTACATGGCCTGACTCAACTGCTCCACGGATATTTGATTATCAGTTGGGGTGATTTTCTTCTCCAAGATACGTTTTCCATATATATCGTACAACCTAAGAATTGCCATTGAAGTTCCAAAAGGCAACTGTATTTGCACATTAGTTTCCATTGGATTAGGAAATAAAATATAATCTAGGGTATTGTCACTTATTACTTCTCCTTCATTTTGCCCTTTTACCCCATTTATGGTCAATGCCAAATCAAAATCTGGAATTCCATAGCCCATTTGCGTATTTGGATTTTGGTACATGGAAGAGCTCTCCCTTACCAACTGCATGATTTCCAGATTAGTTTTATCGGGCAAAGCACTCCAAAATGAGGCAATTGCACCTGTCATTATGGGTGATGAAAAAGACGTTCCATTATTTCGTACAATAAAATTATTTTCGTCTACAACTGCTGAATTTCTGCCCATGGCCATCCCATCTGGTTTTACTATCCCTTGGGCATTTAGGCCACGTGAACTAAAACTCACATAGGCGCCATTAATATCAACTGCACCTACAGTATACACATTGGCATCGGCAGGAGCGGTGACAACTCCCCAAGAAGAACTTCCTGAATTACCCGCAGAATTTACTACTAACATCCCTTTCTCTGTGGCTATGTTCGCCCCTTTGGAAATAAAGGCTGTATTCCCATCCATTTCTGCAGGAGTATAATTATAATTGGAATTGTCAAAAGTACTATACCCCAAAGAGGTGTTTATAAGATCTATTCCCAAACTATCGGCTCTTTCAGCAGCCTCAACCCAATAACTTTCTTCTACAGGAGTCTCTGTAGCAACATCCTCCGTTCTAAATAACATATAACTAGCATTGGGAGCAGTACCAACAAACTCGTTTTCTATGTACCCCCCCATGTCCGATAGGACTCTTGTGCCATGGCTATCCCCATTTGGATGGTAAATATCGGTGGTGCGATCTACAAAATCATAGCCACCCAATAAATCGTTATTGTTTCGTATTCGGGAAAAGGCAGCAAGCTGATCCACATTTGGGAATCCCCCATCCATTACGGCAATCCATAATCCTTCTCCCATAAAATTCAGTTGATGCAACGCCTCTACCTTCAATTGAGTTATCTGTGCTTGGCTTTCTCCATAGACAAAGTCAGTTTTTTGGGCTAAATACTTATCTGAATGGTTATCTCGTTTGATTTTATTCTTAGCAGAAATCCTTGTTTTCGCACTCAGACTTCTATCTGCATAAGAAGTCCTCTCTACAATATCCAAATTGGAAAGAGAAGCAATATCATTTATACTCCCTAATACGTGTACGCAATTAAACCATTTGGATTTGGCTTTAACGGTAATACCAGCTTCACCTTTTACTTGGGCAATATAATTTTCATTGACCGGAACGTCCCTTTCATCTACTGGTATATTGAACTTGCTTTTTCTAGCCAAAGCCCGGGCACTCAGAATAGATTCTGGATTGGCCAATGCAGCAGCCACGCCGCCCTTATCTTTAAAATAAACCCAAGCGTGTTCCTGAGCACCTACCCCTAATAAAGAAAATAAGAAAAAAAGGATAACGATGCTTTTTACCATATTATGAGATCACTCCAGATCCTATTAGTTCATCTTCCAGATACCAAGCTACAAATTGGCCTTCTGTTATGGCTGATTGTTTTTCTTCAAAATCTACATACAAGCCAGCCTCAGTTTGATATAAGGTGGCTTTTTGCAACGGCTGTCTATAGCGTATTCTGGCCAACACCTCCATGGTCTCATCCGCTTTTAAAGTCAAATCTGTGCGCACCCAATGTAATTCCTCATTACTCACAAAAAGGGTTCGTCTGTACAAGCCAGGATGGCTCTTTCCCTGACCAGTGTAAATAATATTATCCTCTACATCGGTATCAATGACAAATAAGGGTTCCTTTGTACCCCCAACATGCAGTCCTTTACGTTGCCCTTTGGTGAAATAATGTGCCCCCTGGTGTTCTCCTACTACCCTGCCATCTTCGACATGATACGTTGGTTTGATGGCATAATAGGCCAATTCTTCCTTTTTTGAGTCAAACTTTGGAACATTGGTTTGATAATGGGCCAATGATGAAGGCACCTCCACGATGACTCCCTTTTTGGGTTTTAATTTTTGCTGTAAAAAATCTGGAAGCCTTACTTTTCCAATAAAACAAAGGCCTTGAGAATCCTTTTTATCTGCCGTGATCAAATTACTAATTGCTGCAATCTTGCGGACTTCGGGCTTCGTAAGCTCGCCAATAGGAAAAAGCGTTTTGGCTAATTGTCCTTGCGATAATTGGCAAAGAAAATAGGATTGATCTTTGTTCCCGTCTACACCTGTCAAAAGTTGATAGGTCTCAGAACCATCTTGATTAATAATAGTGCCTTTTCTGCAATAATGACCGGTGGCTACATAATCCGCACCCAATTGAAGTGCTATTTTCATAAAGACATCAAACTTGATCTCCCTATTGCATAGCACATCTGGATTAGGAGTTCTTCCCTTTTCATATTCATGGAACATATAATCTACTATCCGTTCCTTATACTGCTCACTTAGGTCTACCGTTTGAAAAGGAATTCCCAATTTTTCGGCAACTATAAGCGCATCATTACTATCCTCCAACCAGGGACATTCATCAGAAATGGTCACTGAGTCGTCATGCCAGTTTTTCATAAACAACCCAATCACCTCATAACCTTGCTCCTTTAATAAGTAAGCGGTAACGCTGGAATCCACTCCCCCAGAAAGTCCTACTACAACTTTTTTCATCTTCTTCAACTCAATATGCAAAAATACAAAATTAACGGATGGCATAATCTCTTTAAGAAATACCTATTTGTAGGTAAAATCAAAAGAAATTTACAAGCCACAATACATTCTAAATTCCTTCGTCGCTTTAAAGGGCTCAAAATAACGAAATTATATTTTGTTAAACTTTTTGTAAACAAACCTAAACAATAGTCTATTTGCTTTAAATTTAAAAATGTTTAGTTTATTCTTGTTTTTCTTAAACAATAATAAATGAATTTAATCAAGCATAACGCCCTACCACAGCAGGGATATCCAATAAAACTTGATTTAAAAATTAATATAATTACAAACATTAACACATTAACACATTAAACATTATGAGAAAATTTTTTAAATTAAATGCTATTGCTTTTTTCAGCGTGTTTTCGTTGTTCTTGTTATCCTGTAACGACGATGATAACAATGCTATAGAAGAAGAGATGACTGCAGAACTAACCATTGTAGAAACCGCTCAAGCTACACCAGCTCTTAGTTTGTTGGTAGAGGCCCTTATACAGGCTGACGCAGGTCTGGTAGAAGTTTTAAGCGGAGACGGACCTTTTACAGTTTTTGCCCCTACAGACGATGCTTTTGCCGCCCTTTTAGAGTCTTTGGGAAATGATTACAACAGCTTGGAAGATTTTGACACCCCAGAGGAAAAAGAACTCTTAGCAAAAGTTTTAACCTATCATGTTGTAGCTGGAACAGCTGCCTTATCAAATGATTTAATGCAGGATATGAGAATAGAAACCTTTCAAGGTGAAAACGTGTCCGTTGATTTGAATGGGGGGGTATTTATTGGGGATGCTACTAATACAGCTGCAGAAGTCATTATTCGAGATGTTGCCACTACCAATGGTGTGGTACATGTAATTGATAAAGTTTTATTACCACAGGAGGTAATTAATGCCCTTAACCCTCCCACTCAAAACATCGTGGAAACAGCACAGGCTACACCAGCTCTTAGTTTGTTGGTAGAGGCCCTTATACAGGCTGACGCAGGTCTGGTAGAAGTTTTAAGCGGAGATGGACCTTTTACGGTTTTTGCTCCTACAGACGATGCTTTTGCCGCCCTATTGGAGACTTTAGGAGACAATTACAACAGCTTGGAAGATTTTGACACCGTTGAAGAAAAAGAACTATTGGCAAAAATTTTAACCTACCATGTTGTTTCCGGAATCGCTGCATACGCTACAAACTTAACTGATGGTATGATGATAGCCACAGTGCAGAGTGAACAAGTAACCATAAACCTAAATGGTGGCGTATTTATTGGCGATGCAACAGACACGGACGCCCAAGTTATTATTGCCAATGTAGCCACTACAAATGGTGTGGTACATGTTATAAACAAGATATTACTACCCCAAGAAGTATTGGATGCCCTACAAAATTAAAATACCTACTATTCCCAATTAATTTGGGTGCTATTTAGTTATGGGCTCGCCCTACAATTTGTATCTAGAATTAAACCACACTGCTGAGCAGTGTGGTTTTTTTTTATTCTCCATACTGTTTTATTTAGGACAACAACAAAGAAGAATCCTTTAACATACAAATATCGACCGTTTACAACTATCTTTTTTAAAACGGATTACTATCCCCCATATTTACAGTCCCGAATCTTTCCAAACTATACCTATTTAATGCAAAATGCTCCCTCTTTAAAGGGAGCATTTTTTATACCTTGTTCTATCACCTATTTGTGCCTGTTTTGGGTTTTTTCATGATACAACATCTCACATACTTAATAGGATCCATTATCTTCCAACGGTCCTGGTCATATACCCATAAACTAATAGTATCTCCCTAAAGAATACTTTATTCGTTGCGGGATTCTATAATATAAAAACAGCTAATGTCACGGCATAATAGAACCGTTATGAGTTAAAATAAAAAAACTCCCGTTAGATGGGAGTTTTTTTTATGATATGTAATAGTAAACTATTTATTTTTCTTTTGGGCTTCTGCCTGCTCCATCATCTCACGCATTTTTTTCTGGAACTTACCTTCTTTCTTAGGCTTTTTCTTGTTCTCTTGGATCCTAGCATGGATTTTATCCTCATTAATAATAAACTTCTTAATAGCCAACATGATAAATATGGTAATTAAGTTGGAAACAAAATAGTACAAACTTAAACCACTCGCATAACTATTAAAGAAGAACAACATCATTAATGGCGATAAGTACATGATAAATTTCATGTTCGGCATTCCCGGTTGTGTAGGCATATTCTGTCCTGTGGTCATCATCATATAAAAGAAGATGGCAATAGAGGCCAATATTGGAAATAAACTTACATGATCCCCATAGAATGGTATATTGAACGGCAATTCTGCAATAGTATCAAAGGAAGAAAGGTCATCTGCCCATAAGAACGGTTTTTGACGCAAGGCAAAAGATGTTGGAAAAAACATAAACAGCGCATAGAATATCGGCAGTTGAACTACCGCCGGCAAACAACCACTCATAGGACTCACCCCAGCCTTACCATATAACTTCATGGTCTCTTGCTGCTTTTTCATGGCATTGTCCTTAAACTTCTCATTTAGTTCCGTAATTTCTGGTTTCAACACCTTCATCTTGGCCTGTGATAGATACGATTTATAGGTCACAGGGGACATAAGTAATCGAACCAAAATGGTCATGACCACAATAGCAATACCAAATGAGAAGAAAGAACTTAAAAAAGTATAGGTTGGCGTAAATATGTATCTATTGATCCAACCAAAAATTCCCCATCCAAAAGGAATTGAATCTTCTAAACCTAGTTCTTTATATTGTGATAAAACCGCAACGTCTGTAGGACCATAGTACCAGTCCATGGTATAAGATAGTTCCCCTCCTTGTAATTCTAATGGCACCACCGTACTGTATTGCTTGGTGTATCCAGCAGTTTTACTTTCTTCCTCAACTAAATTAACAGAATTTAATTGAGCTGTTTCAAATGGGGTATTAGTTGCCAAAATAGAACTAAAAAAATGCTGCCTATAAGAAAGCCATTTAATATCAATATCCTCCGCTTCGTCGTCATCACTACTTTCAGAAAGCTTACTGATCTTTCCGCCTTCATGACTATACGTCAATCTGGTATATCGGTTTTCGTATTGAATACTTTTTGAATGACGGATTCCCTTAAGTTTCCATTCTAAATTAATAGCACCACTTGGATTGATTATACCGTTTAGTCCTTGTGATCTAACTATAAAATCTACCAAATAATCATTTGGTTTCATTTCGTACCGGTATTCCAAAAATTGGGAAGAAGATATTTTTGCCTTCATAGAGAGCACTTTAATGTCTCCATTGTCGGTCAAGGTTGGTTCAAAATATAAATCTTTAGTATTCAATGACCTATTCTCATTGGTTTTGAACATAATATCAAAAGATGCGTTCCCATCCTTCACTAGATACACCGGAATGGAATCATAGGTAACAAAATTTTTCATTCTTGCTTCCACAATCTGCCCTCCTTTATTGCTCACCTTTAAAACAACTAAGTCGTTCTCCAATACGGTTGTAGCATCGGATGGCGAATTAAAGCCAAAAGCTCCCACGGCATTTTTGTAGCCCGCAACAGAAGTTGAGTCTTGCAAATTTACACCCGTTTCAACGGTTTTTATTTCCTTGGTGCTTTCAGCAACTTTACTTTGGGCTTCTACCTGCTCCTGCTTTGCTTTTTGAGCCTCTAACTCTTCAGGAGTAGGCTGATTTTGGTAAAACATGAATATGAGAATACCGAAAATAAGTACAAAGCCAATTATAGATTTTACATCAAATTTTTTTTCTTCCATCTAAGTTACATTTACAAACTTGCAAAATACGTACTCCGTGCAGGCCTGTTTAATTTTTAGTAAGCAAATATATGTCCAATTGTGAATTTAATGTCATTGTGACATTAGATTACTTTAATTTATGCTCCAACGCTGCTTTTACAAACCCAACAAACAAGGGGTGTGGATTGGCCACAGTACTTTTATATTCCGGATGGTACTGCACGCCTATAAACCATGGATGGTTTGGCAATTCCACAATTTCAACAAGACCCGTTTTTTTATTTACACCGGAAGCTACCAATCCGGCTTTCTCCATGGCCTCCTTGTATTGGTTATTAAACTCATATCGATGGCGATGTCTTTCAGAAATAGTCTTTTCTCCGTGGTAAACCTTTTGCACCAAACTACCTTCTTTTAAATCGCAGTCCCAGGCCCCTAAACGCATAGTTCCACCTTTATCGGTAATTGTCTTTTGTTCTTCCATTAAACTTATGACAGGGTTTGGAGTTTTCGTGTCCATTTCTGTAGAATTTGCATCTGTTAGGCCAATTACATTTCTACCGAATTCGATAACAGCCATTTGCATTCCTAAGCAGATTCCCAAGAATGGGATATTTTGCTCTCTAGCATATTTTACAGCCCTTACCTTTCCTTCTATACCTCTTTCACCAAAACCTGGGGCAACAAGAATTCCGTCCAAATCCTTCATTTTGTTCACCAAATTACGATCGGTGATATGCTCAGAATGAATCCATTTTATCTTGACCCGTACTTCGTTTACCGCTCCCGCATGTATAAAAGATTCAAGGATGGATTTATAAGAGTCTTGCAATTCTACATATTTCCCTATCAATCCAATAGTAACCTCTTCTTTTGGATTTTTATGTTTGTCTAAAAATTCGTTCCAATTGGTCAAATCAGGTATAACATCATCGGGCAACCCTAGTTTGCGAAGGGTTACCGTGTCCAAACCCTCTTCTTGCATAAGGATGGGCACATCATATATTGTAGAGGCATCTATTGACTGAATAACCGCATCCCTTTTTACATTACAAAAAAGAGCAATTTTATCCTTAATATCGTCTGATATTTCATGCTCGGTTCTACAAACCAATATATCAGCTTTGATCCCACTCTCCATTAAAGTCTTTACAGAATGCTGAGTAGGCTTAGTCTTAAGCTCTCCTGCGGCAGAAAGGTAAGGCACTAGGGTAAGATGTATTACAATGCCATTAGTGTCGCCTAATTCCCATAATAACTGACGCACTGCCTCTATGTAGGGTAAAGATTCTATATCCCCAACGGTTCCTCCGATCTCAGTAATAACGATATCATATTCACCACTTTTTCCAAGGATCTGAATACGTTCCTTTATTTCATTTGTGATATGAGGTACTACTTGTACGGTCTTCCCTAAAAATTCGCCTCTTCTTTCCTTGTCAATGACGCTTTGGTAAATTCTTCCCGTTGTAACATTGTTGGCCTGGGAAGTCCTAACATTTAAAAAACGTTCGTAATGCCCTAAGTCCAAATCTGTTTCCGCACCATCATCCGTCACATAGCATTCACCATGCTCGTAAGGATTTAAGGTTCCGGGATCCACGTTGATATATGGATCTAATTTTTGTATAGTTGTTTTGTAACCACGGGCCTGAAGTAATTTGGCCAATGAAGCTGCAATAATCCCTTTTCCAAGGGAAGATGTAACCCCACCGGTTACAAAAATGTATTTTGTCTGTGACATGAAGCGTTAGGTTCTTTTCTTAACGCAGGCAAAAGTACACATTGCAGTCCGATAACACTGCTAATCTCTGGGAAAATCTTTTTGAATTTTCCTTATTAATCCTTCTAAGCCGTTAATTTTGATTTCCAGCATAGCTTTCAACAAGTTTCCCAGTTTTCCATCGGGAAATCCTTTTTGCTGAAACCATATTAAATAAGGCTCTGGAAGCTCTACCAAAAAGCGACCTTTATATTTACCAAATGGCATTTTATAATGAGCAAGTTCTATCAACTGCCTTTTATCTGGATATATGTTCATTAATTTAGAACTAAAACTTATCTTTCTTCCTGTAAAAAATATACTTATTATGAAAAGGCGCACTTTTATTGGCACTTCAGCTGTTGCAACTGTTGGAGTTCTGGCTTATCAGACCACAAATGCCCAAGAAGTAAAGCAAGATATAGAATTTAAACTAAAAAACAACATTAACCATAGTGTGTGCCATTGGTGTTTCGCTGATATCCCATTAGAAGACTTTTTAATAAAGTTAAATGAATTGAACATTAAAGCCGTGGATTTAATGGGACCTAAAGAATGGCCCCTTTTGAAGAAATTCAATATACATTCGGCTATGTGTAATGGGGCCGAAATAAATTTGACCGAAGGCTTTAACGATCCAGAGTATCATGAAACCCTAATAGATAACTATACTAAAATGATACCCTTGGTAGCAGCAGCAGGATATACCAATTTAATTTGCTTTAGCGGTAACCGAAGGGGAATGGATGATGAAACAGGCCTACAAAATTGTGCTACCGCCTTAAAAAAATTAATGCCTTTGGCAGAAAAACACGGGGTTGTAATTCAAATGGAACTATTTAACCAAAGGAACCACCCAGATTATATGGGAGATACCTCTGCCTGGGGTATAGAATTATGCAAGCAAATTGGCTCCGAAAACTTTAAACTCCTTTTTGATATATATCATATGCAGATCCAGGAAGGGGATATTATACAATCCATAAAAGATAACCATCACTATTTTGGACATTACCACACAGCCGGGGTTCCAGGCAGACATGAAATCAATGAAACCCAAGAATTGTATTACCCCGCCATTATGAAAGCTATTTTAGATACTGGCTATAAAGGATATGTAGCACAAGAATTTATCCCTGCTAGTACCGAGAAAATTGAAGCTTTAAAACAGGGTTTTTTAATATGTGATGTCTAAAGACCTTGCGCTAGCCATAGAAGGAAAATCATAGTCACGATTCCCTCAAACCTCTGCCTGTCTAAAAACGTATAATATATTGTGGTTAGTTTACAAACCCATTGGCAACACATTATGCTATTCTACCGCTATAATCATCATCTTATCATAGGACATGATATAGGCCGACTGATTATAGTAACCAGATGAGGTATCCTTTCTGTAGTTGAACTTATTGGCAGTATAGGAAGTCTCCCCTATATTTTTACCCGCTTCGAATAGATTGTTTTTATAAGCCAATTTTAAAAGGATATCAAATGTGATATCGAAACCTCGAACAGCGTAACGATCTGGTTCAATACCATATTTTCTTCTGTACATTTTCACAAAAGAATTGGAGCCTATCTCCTTTTCTATAGATGGATAGGTAAATCCTAGGTTGGAAAGGTGTGAACTGGAAATAACATCATTCTCAAAGGCCTTGTTTCTATTGGTTGTAAACATTTTAATCTTCACGGAATCGGCAATTGTTGAATTCAAAACAGAACTTACATGATAAATAGTATTGGCATTATCAGACTCTAGGAACACCCAATTTTGTTTCGCAGAAACTATTTGCTTCACCTTTTCTATATCCAATGAAATATTATTCTTCAAGTTGAGAATTTTAGCTTTTGGAAATTTTTCTAAAAGGATACGTTGAGTCCCTTTATTGTTTTCATCCGCTATAATAACTATGTTCTCTCCTGTCCTATTTTCATTGACATAGGTTATCATTTTATTTCTTAAAACTTCATCAGAAGGTATAGTGAAAAATACATTTCGCAAGCTTATATCACTATCCGAAGCAATAGGAGCAATCACAGGAACATCATATTGTGCGGCAGCCAAAGCCACCTCTTTAAGCGATTTAGAATCCAAAGGACCAATAATTGCACTTATATTGTTTAGATTTTCCCGCAACATGATATCCTTTGCCCTTGTGGCGTTCAACTGGGTATCAAAAGTTCTAACCCTAACAGAAACTCCCAATTTTTTAATGGAATCCAAGGCTACCATGGCACCAGTATAAATTCCGAGACTGTATTTGGTGTCTTTCCTGCCCGCCATGGAATCCTTGGCCATTTCCTTATTGGAAACATCTATTTTATCTGTTCTGAAAGGAAGTAAAAAAAGTAGATTGGGCCTATTTGTAGTTTGGATACTATCGATTAAGCTGAACCTATCAAGTATTAATGAGTTTTTTATTTGTAAATCTTGAGCCTTCGCTTTAGTAATTTTAAGAACCATCCCAGCTTTTAAACCATCATTTAGTTCTGGATTTAAAGCCAAAAGCTCTGCGTAGGTGACATTCAGCTTACGGGTTAATCTAAATTCATTTTCCTTTGGCTTCACCTCATAGAAAACGTATTTATCGGTATTGATTACCTCTTTAGGCGTTAAGTCCTTTTTAGGCAAGCGTATGATCATTCCTTCCTGCAGACCGCGGACTTTGACTTCGGGATTTAGTGATTTTATTTCATCTTCACTAACCCCAAATTGTTTTTCCAAATTGTAAAAGGTTTGTTTTGGCGTAACAACATATGATGTATATAATTGAATTTTCTGATTTTCAACGGTGCTCCCAGCAATTTTAGGCAATTTCAATTGTTGCCCCTCCATAAGGTAATTATTGGTCTTAGAAAGATCAGGATTTAACTCCAATAACTTATCTATAGTAATTCCATACGTATTGGCAATGCTCCACCTTGTTTCTTTAGGCTTTACCGTGTACATTTCAAAATCATCCGCGTTTTTAACAAGATCCTTAGGATTCAGACGTCTGAACTTTGGAATTCTCAAATTCATCCCTTTCTTAAGATTTCCAGAGTACAATTCTTTGTTATAACGCTTAAGATCTTCTATGGCAATATTGAACCTCTTCGCAATACCGTAAAGGGTATCTTTTCTTTTTACCTTGTAACTGGTAAAGCCTATTGGATTTTCTTGGATAACAGAATTTTCCGTAACAATTTCGGCTTGCCTACTTTTTACAACAGGGACATTGGCATCCGTAGCTTTTGATTCCATAGGAATTACCAGCACTGTATTAGCTACAAGGGGCTTTCCTTGGACGACTTCCTTATTGTATTTTAAGATATTAAAAGGTGTTACTTTATATTGTTTTGCAATACTTTCTAATGTTTCCCCTTTCTTAACTGCATGGGTCGCAAATTGCTGAGCGTTTATGTGTAAACATAAAAACAGCATAAAAAAGCCTGTGATGAGTATTTTAAAACGTGTACTGTTCATTCCTATTCCCATTCTATAGTTGCAGGTGGTTTAGAGCTTATGTCATAGACTACTCTATTAACCCCCCTCACTTTATTTATAATATCATTAGATGTTTTCTGCAAAAACTCATAAGGCAAATTCACCCAATCCGCAGTCATTCCATCTGTACTTTCTACAGCTCTTAAAGCTACACATTTTTCATAAGTTCTTTCATCACCCATTACCCCTACACTATTTACGGGTAAAAGAATAGCTCCGGCCTGCCAAACCTTATCATAAAGTCCCCATTCCTTTAATCCGTTGATAAAAATGGCATCAACTTCTTGTAAAATAGCTACTTTTTCTGGTGTAATATCTCCTAGGATACGAATTGCCAATCCAGGGCCAGGAAAGGGATGCCTTCCCAATAATGTCTTGTCAACACCCATACTGGCACCTACCCTACGAACCTCATCCTTGAATAACATTCGCAATGGCTCCACTACATTTAATTTCATAAAATCGGGCAAACCGCCTACATTATGATGACTTTTAATTGTTGCCGATGGTCCTCCCGTTGCTGAAACGGACTCTATCACATCCGGATAAATAGTCCCTTGCGCCAACCATTTAGCATCTTCTACTAAATGTGATTCTCCATCAAAAACCTCTATAAAAGCATTTCCAATTGCTTTCCTTTTTTTCTCAGGATCACTTACTCCAGCCAATGCATCCAAAAAGCGTGCCGAAGCATCAACGCCCTTAACATTCAGACCCATATCCTTATACTGGTGCAAAACATCTTCGAATTCATTTTTTCTCAAGAGTCCGTTATTCACAAAGATGCAATGTAAATGTTTTCCTATGGCCTTGTGCAATAAAATGGCGGCTACGGTAGAATCTACTCCTCCTGATAGTCCCAATATCACCTTGTCCTGTCCTATTTTTCTTTTCAATTCTTTTACCGTTGTCTCCACAAATGCATCAGGGGTCCAAGTCTGTGCAACTCCAGCGATATGTACCAGGAAATTCTCTAATAATTGCTTGCCATCAGTAGAGTGATACACCTCTGGATGGAATTGTATGGCATATGTTTCTTCTCCTTCAAATTTATAAGCGGCATTTTCCACATCATGCGTACTTGCCAATCTCGTAGTATTCTCAGGCAATTGCTTGATGGTATCTGCATGGCTCATCCACACTTGGCTCCCTTTGGATATTTTATCAAAAAATGGCTCATTTTCCTTCACATAAGACAAATTGGCCCTACCATATTCCCTTGTATTAGACCCTTCTACACTGCCACCATTAAAATGCGCCAAATACTGTGCCCCATAACAAACTCCCAAAAGTGGTTTTTTACCCCTGATTTGAGATAGATCTGGATGAGGAGCATCTTCTGCCCTTACAGAAAAGGGAGAACCTGATAGGATTACAGCCTTATATATTGAAAGGTCTTCAGGTAAATGATTGTATGGTTTAATTTCGCAGAAAATATTAAGTTCTCTAACCCTTCTTGCGATGAGTTGTGTGTATTGAGAACCAAAATCTAAAATGAGGACGTTATTTTGCATGGGCAAAAATAGTATTAAATTGAAAAACGTAAAGTTTAGAGAGCATTAATTTTTTAGGTTTTTTCTTCATTAGGCTTATTTCATGGAATCTAAAATGGCCCTTATATCGGATTCAGTCGTATCTGGGTTTATAAAACAGAAGCGGGCAACGGTTTCATAAACTCCTTGATTCTTCCATTTTGTAGGTGTAACCAATGCAAATCCGTCCCTATGGTTTTTATAGGTCCAATTTCTGTAGTCGTCCGGAGACCATCCTTTTCTTCTGAACAGTACGCAAGATAAGCTTGGCTCCCTTACCAATTCTACCTCAGGAGTTTCTTGAATAATAATGCCAGCCAAATTAGCAAGTTCTATCCCTTGTTGTACGGCCCACTCGTACTTATCCGTGCCGTGCATGGCCAAAGAGAACCACAAGGGGAGTCCCCTGACCCTTCTGGTCAATTGGATTTGGTAATCAGAAGGGTTAAATCCGTGTGCCCCTTCATCCTTAAAAATATCCAAATACGATCCTTCTTGGGAATGAGCCTCTTTTGCCAATTCTGGATTTCTATAAAGTATTGCTCCACAATCATAGGGCGAAAACAACCATTTATGGGGATCTATAGTAATACTATTGGCGCGTTCTATCCCTTTAAAAAGCGGTCTAGCCGATTTAGAGGCCAAAGCACCACCTCCGTATGCGGCATCTACATGAAACCACAAACCTTCCTGTTCACAAATAGCACCTATCCCATCTAAGTCATCTATAATGCCCGCATTGGTAGTACCCCCTGTGGCAACTATGGCGAACAATCTTTTTCTCTGATCAGGCGTGAGTTCCTTTAAGGCGTTAGATAACATCGTGGCCGACATACTATCTTCGGTTTCGACCAGAATAACATCTGCATCTATAACCTTGGCCATGGACTTTATGGAGGAATGCGCTCCGCTAGAAGTTATGATCAAGGCCTTTTCATTACGATTGTCAGGGTTCTTCCTCCAATGTTCACGTGCCGTAACCATGGCTGATAAATTGGCAGCTGTACCACCACTGGTAAATACGCCAAAGGCTGGCTTAGGAAGTCCTGTTAGGGATACCAACCACTTCATGGCCTCGTTTTCACAAAAGATACCTCCGGCACCTTCCATCCAATAAGCACCGTGAATACTGGAAGCCGAAGTGACCAAATCGAACATAATTGCAGCTCTTGTAGGGGATGCTGGCACAAATGCTAAATGTCTGGGATGATCAATGGGCACTGTTGCTTTTATTAGAACATCTTTAAAAAGATCAAATGCCTTTTCTCCACCTATTCCTGCTGATGTAATGGTTTCCCCCACCAGACTTCTCAATTCTTCTTCTTTTTTGGGCTGTCCTAATTCTGGAGCAGTTTTCGTGATTCTATTGATGACATATTTCATGACATCCAATGTCATTTCCACCAGTTCTATATCTATATTATGCATTTAGTAAAGGGCTTTTAACAAAGGTAGTATTTTGTGCCACTTTTCAACCCGTAGGTGTATTTGATTTACTTGATTCGTAAACGCAAAAAAGCTCGGAAACCACCCCGAGCTTTTAAATCGATCCCGATTAAAATCGGAAAAACTAACCTAACTACTATTATTTGAAACCTATGCTTTTTGCACTGTCTATAGCTATAACAACTTATAAACAAAATACCCTACCCTATTCTTTTATTTTTTACCTTTATTATTGGAAATTGATGACCATGAAAGCTACTTTTTTTAAAGAACTACAAGCGGAAATTCAAAAAGGAGCAACGGAAAAAGGGCACCCTTTCCGCTATTGCACACTTGCTACCGTAGGATTAGACAATATGGCTAGATTACGTACTATTGTTCTCCGTAAAGCCACAGATGAATTGATTCTTACATTTTTCACCGATAAGCGTTCAAAAAAAATCATCCACATAAAAGAAAACAAAAAAGTAAGTTTACTGTTCTATCATCCAAAAAAACTATTACAAATACGTATTGAAGGTTTAGCGATAGTGAACAATGATAGTAAAAGCAAAAAATCACTATGGGATGCTGTTCCCGAAGCCTCCAAAAAAGATTATACCACATCAGAAGCTCCTGGAAAAGAAATTAAAGATCCGGATATCATAGAATATTTAAAGGACGAAGATCATTTTTGTGTAGTAGAAATCCATCCCTTCAAAATAGAGTACTTAAAGCTAAAAAGACCTAATCACATTAGGGTCCGATATTCTAAAACCAAGTCTGACTGGGATGGCAAATTTCTAGTGCCCTAGAACTTAGTGTTATGTTCTACCTCCATCACCATAGTGGCAATAAGTTAATCCATAGTCAGAATATTGAACTCACCAGAAAGGGGTTTTAATTCTTTCATAAGTACAGGGATTAATTCCTTCCCATATTCCAAATAAAGTTCCGAAAAATTTAAATTACGTTCTTGTAGCGATTTATTGGGAAACAACTCATTCTGAATTTCCGTCATCCGCACCACATGGTCCTTCAATTTGCGTTTTTGAGCTTTTAGAAGTCTCTTTTCCAAATTATCCAACCCTTTTAGCTGCTTTACCTCCTGTGCTTTAACAGCACCTAGAAAGGACTTATCTGTCTGTTCCGCCAAGGCATATAGTTCTTGGAACTGCTCCTGCAGATTCCGTCTTTGTGGAGAGAAATCTATATCAATATTAGAAATATTCCTGATCTTTTTATTAATAAAACTATTTTGCTTTAAAAACAGATCTTCAATATCAAGATTGAGCTTGGTTAGTTTTTTACCTTGTTTTTGTGTAATGACCAAAGCTGAATTCCTTAAAAGTAAGATGGGAAACGTTATTCCCATTTCTTCAAAAGAGGATTTCAATTCCAACCAATAGGCTAATTCACCCCCACCTCCGATATAACAAAGATTTGGCAAAATAATTTCTTGGTATAAGGGCCTAGAGATCACATTAGGAGAGAATCGCTCCGGATAATTTTCTAGTTCTTTTAGCACCTCCTCTTCAGTGAACCTTAAATCAGTATCATTTATGTAAAACAAACCATTCTCTTCAATGATCCGTTCCCTAACTCCATCCTTTAAATAGAAATAATTGATTTCCCTTGGATTTACCTGAATACCATAATTCTCAGGTAACTGTTCTAACTTTTGGGAGGTTTCGGAAACAGCTTTGTACCCCGAATTTTCCAAGATGTCCATTTTGGCATAGGGCACCAATAATTTTTTGAGTTCTCTGTCATCACCATCCACAATGACCAATCCATATTCACCAAATAGTTCATTGGCCAAATACCTTGTTGCATCGGTAAGGTTGCTGTGTTCCAAATATGCTTTTTTGAATAGCGCCTTTAATTCCTCTGCATTTTGGCCCATACCAATTTCTAAGGAAAACATGTCATAAATATCATCCAGACCATCCGTGTTTAAGTGACCAACGGCACCGGAGGCTATTTTGTTCCATTGCAATTTTTTGCCCTTGAAATTGAAGTAATTGATTTCGTCAAAATCATGATCTTCGGTGGCCATCCAATAAACGGGCACAAAATTGTAGTTGGGATATACTTCTTTTAATTGCTGGGTTAGATTGATGGTTGAAATAATCTTGTACAAAAAATACAATGGACCTGTAAAAAGATTCAATTGATGTCCGGTCACCACAGTGAAGGTCGATTTGTCCTTCAATAGTTCGATATGCAATTCGGTTGATCTTGAAATATCAATATTCGCATATTGCCTTTTCATTGCACCGTTGAGGACCGTCCTATTTTCAATTGGGAAATTGGCCTGCTTCTCTAATAGTTGATCCTTGAAATTATCTAAACTCGAGAATCGATTAAAAAACGGCTTCAGGGTTTCCTTTTCGTCTAAATAATCGCAAATCAAATTGGAAAAATATCCTGTTTTTTTAAAAGGTATACAGTCGCTTTTCATAGAGGCAGCTTAAAATCTGGGTAAAGTTAAAATTATTGGAATTTTGAGTTCCTAAAAATACGTTAAGATGTTTACAAATTGTAGAGTTATTGTTAGATTTGGAAAATAACAAACCACACTTCCCAATATGAAGCAATTAGTACTCTTTGCCTGTTTTTTATATTCTATTTCTGCAATCTCCCAAGATATCAAATCCCCATCGGAATTTTTGGGATACGAATTGGGCACGCAATTTACCCGTCACCACGAAGTAGTAGATTATTATGAATATTTGGCAGAGGTGGCTCCTGATCGTGTACAACTAACCATTTATGGCAAAACCAATGAGCGCAGACCTTTGTTACTGGCCTATGTATCCTCTGCCGACAATATTAAAAACTTGGAAAGTATTAGGGAAGAACATTTAAAAACTACCACAGGGACCGGTAATGCTTCTAAAGCTATTGTTTGGCTTAGTTATAATGTGCACGGCAATGAAAGCGTAAGCACCGAAGCTTCCATGCAGACCATATATGAGCTTTTGACCAACAAAGCGAACTATTTGGAAAATACAGTAGTAATTATAGATCCCTGTATTAACCCAGATGGCCGTGATCGTTATGTCAACTGGTATAACGAAAACAAAAACACCCCAAACAATGTTGATCCCAACAGCAAAGAGCACCACGAAGGTTGGCTAAGTGGCCGAGCCAATCATTATATGTTCGACCTTAACCGCGACTGGGCGTGGCTAACACAAGTGGAAAGCCAACAACGCTTAAAAATGTACAACCAGTGGCTTCCCCATGTACATGTGGACTTCCACGAACAAGGGGTGAACAATCCATATTATTTTGCTCCGGCAGCAGAACCATTCCATGAGGTAATCACAGATTTTCAAAGGGATTTTCAAGTAACTATTGGTAAAAACCATGCAAAATATTTCGACGCCAAAGGTTGGTTCTACTTCACCAAAGAAGTATTTGACCTATTGTATCCCAGTTATGGGGATACCTACCCAATGTACAATGGTTCTATAGGAATGACTTATGAACAAGGAGGGAGTGGACGCGCAGGATTAGGTGTTATTACAGCGATAGGGGATACCCTTACTTTAAAAGATAGAATAGAACATCACTTTACCACTGGGATTTCTACAGTTGAGGTAGCTGCAGCTAACGCTCAAAAATTAAATGACGAATTCAAGAAATTTTACCAACCTAAGAATTACAAGTATAAGAGTTATGTCCTTAACGGAGATGGAGATAAAATAAGGGCACTAACATCGCTTTTGGACCAACATCATATAGAATACGGTGCAGGCAACGGTTCTTCGGTTAAAGGTTTTGATTATGCCTCAGGTAAAACAGGCAGTACCAAAACATCCTCAAACAGCTTGGTGGTCTCTACCAACCAGACAAAAGGAACGCTGGTAAAAGTATTGTTTGAACCTAATGCTAAACTAAGCGATTCTCTAACCTATGACATTACAGCTTGGTCCTTGCCGTATGCCTATGGATTGGATGCCATTGCTTCCGAAAGTTTAGTGCAAATCAACAAATCTTCTACCGATAAGAATGTGGCTATTTCTCTTGATCCAAAAGCATATGCATATATTACCGATTGGAATAGCATGGACGATGCCCGTTTTTTGGCAGATTTGTTAAAAGAAGAGGTACGAGTGCGATACACAGAAAAACCATTTACATTAAACGGTAAAAAGTACGACAGGGGAAGTTTAATCATAACCAATACAGACAACAAATACAAAAAAGGCTTCCTTAGCTTATTAGAGGAATCCGCAAAAAAGAACAATAAGACCCTCACAGCAACCAATACTGGTTTTGTGGACAATGGAAAGGATTTTGGTTCTTCTTCTGTATCGATGATTTCTGATACTAAAATTGCTGTTCTCAGAGGAGAACCGACAAGTACATTACAATTTGGAGAAATTTGGCACTTTTTTGAACAACAGCTAAATTATCCAGTATCTATTTTAGATAGTGATTATTGGAACCAAGTAGATCTTTCCAAATACGATGTACTAGTATTACCTGATGGTTATTACGGAAACTCCTTGGATGAAGATCAGTTACAACGCCTTAAAGATTGGGTTAAAAGTGGCGGCAAACTTATTGCCATGGGAGGGGCTATTAATGGTATAGATGGTGAAAAGGGGTTCGGAATAAAAGCAAGAGAAACAAAAAAGGATACTACTCTAACCTTAGAATCCTATGACATTTCTGAGAGAGAGAGCATCAAAAATACCATCACAGGGGCTATTTTCAAAACCAAGGTAGATAATACTCATCCTTTAGCATACGGATACAAAGACACCTATTTCTCCTTAAAATTAGGGGATGACGCTTATGAATATTTAGACAATGGAACCGCAGTCTACCTTGATAAAGATACTGCTCCTGTTGCAGGCTTCGCAGGGAGCGATGCACAGAAAAAAATTGGCAAAACCTTAATTTTTGGAGTAGAAAACTACGGACGAGGCCAAGTAGTTTATATGGTTGACAACCCTTTGTTTAGGGGATTTTGGGAAAATGGAAAACTCTTCTTTGTGAACGCTCTATTTATGGTAAACTAAATATATATTTCTAAAAATATATTTTTAAAAACACAACACTTAGCGCATGCAAGAAGTAAGCAAAGATTACGATTTGGAGATGTTTTTTGAGATCTCAGAAGATTTTCTTTGCATAGCAGGGTATGACGGTTATTTCAAAAGAGTAAATCCTGCTTTTTTAAAGGCACTGGGCTATTCCAAAAAGGAAATATTCTCAAAACCTATAGATAAATTTATTTTTCCTGAAGACAGGACTAGAACGAATACACAAAGAGAGGGCCTAATAAAAAATACCTCCCTCTTCCATTTTGAGAATCGTTATGTCACAAAAAATAAAAATATTATTTGGCTTTCATGGACCTCAATTCCCTTGGCCAAGGATAAGTTAGTTTATGCTATTGCCAAGGACATCACCTTTAAAAAACAAATGGAAGAGGAACGTTATCATCTTCTTTCCAATTTACATAAAAGAAATAAAGATCTAAAGCAATTATCCTATAGAACATCACATGATCTAAGATCTCCAGTAAATAATATCATGGCGCTAATTGACTTGATGGATATTTCCAAAATAGAAGACGAAGACACTTTGGAACTTATATCACTTTTAAAATTATCAACCGAAGGCTTAAAAATAAATTTGAATGAGTTTGTGGATGACATATCCCAAAATGACCACGGTCTCCTTATTTCTCTAGAAGAGTTAAATATTACCAAATGTTTGGAAACTGTAAGAAAGTCTATTAATTATTTAATAGATTGTTCTAATACTACATTCAAAATTAATTTTTTAGACGTAAATACTGTAAAATTTAATAAAACCTATCTTGAAAGTATTTTCCTGAACCTTATTACCAATTCAATCAAATATACAAAACCCAATCATTCCCCAGCAATAGCCATTACTACCAAGAAAATTGGCAATGACATCCAAATAATATTTACTGATCAGGGACTAGGTTTTGATATGGATAAAGACAAAAAGAAGATATTTGGACTTAATGAAAAATTTCACCACCATGCAGATAGCAAAGGGGTAGGCCTCTATTTAATCTACAATTATATTACCAGTTTAAGAGGAGAGATTGAAGTGGAAAGCAAAATTAATGAGGGGGCCACTTTTATTATTACAATTCCCAATTAAATCAATATTTGAAAACTACACTTCAAGTCTAAATTTCAACGGAGAGTTTTCCAAATTTAAACTAAGAAGACCTTAAAAACAGATGCGCAATCCTACCAAGAGACAAAAACAAGCTAGAATATTACGAATTTTCAGGAAAGTGCACAGGACTATGGGTGCTTTGCTCTTTTCATTTTTTTTTATAATTTCCATCTCAGGGATACTTCTTGGATGGAAAAAAAACAGTGGGGGCTATATCTTGGCAGAGACTCAAAAAGGCGTTTCTTCCAATTTGGCAGACTGGCAATCATTAGACCTATTACATCAAAAAGCGGTAGGAATTTTTAGGGATTCAATTTCCCCATTGGATCATATCGAGGTAGATCGAATGGAAGTCAGAAAAGACAAGGGTATAGTTAAATTTACTTTTGAAAATAGTTTCTGGGGTATCCAATTAGACGGCACTACAGGAAAATTACTACGTATAGAAATACGGCGTGGTGACTATATTGAGAAAATACATGATGGCTCACTACTCGATTATTATTTTGAGACTCAGAATGGACAATTTAAACTAATATACACCACCATCATGGGCGTGGCACTTTTTATTTTTACGACTACAGGGTTTTGGCTATGGTACGGACCTAAAAGGATGCGCAAGAATTAACACACTTCTTAAGGCCTATTTTCTTGAAGTTTACATGACAACCATCTCAATTTATCAATCTTTGATATAATATTCTATAGTTCCATAGAAATCAATTAAAAAAATAGCGAATTTGGCCAATTATAGCTAACTTAGAGTATAAATACTATTCATTTTAAAAAAAATACTTCTTAAAATATTGCTATAATGTTTCAATATAACCTAAAATTTCAAAGAAAATTTCTTTCAGCGGCAGTAATAGTAATGCTATTTATTGGAGTCCAAAATACCTATGCCAATTTTTATCTCCAAGAAGAGCTTAATTACAATATGTACAGTGGGGAAATCTTGGATAGTGACTCAAAAAAGCCTTTGGTATTCGCTACACTAACCTTAGAGGGTACTAACATAAGTACGGTTACCAACACAGAAGGCACATTTTCACTTAAAATACCCAAAAACACAGTTCAAGGAAATATTGCCATCTCGTTTCTAGGCTATAAAACCAAAATAGTTCCCCTCAATGAACTACGTCCGGAAAAAAATGAGATCATGATGGATATGTCTACCATTGAACTCACGGAGGTTAATGTTATTGTCCCTAAAAGTGCAGAAGGTTTAGTTCGTGAAACATTCGCTAATAAAGGTGAAAATTATTTTAAAGACCCTACAATAGTAACAGCCTTTTATAGGGAGACCATAAAAAAGAGACGAAAAAACGTATCTCTGTCTGAAGCTGTGGTCACTATTTACAAGGCTCCATATGATATCTCAAAGAGAGACGCCATACAGTTATACAAGGCCCGAAAAAGCACGGATTACAGCAAATTAGATACCGTAGCTCTAAAATTAGAAGGTGGCCCTTTTAATGCCCTCTATGTGGACATCATTAAATATCCAGATTATATTTTTAGCGATGAAGACTTCTCCAAATATTCCTTTAGCTTCGACCAATCCACAAGAGTAAATGACCGCCTTATTTATGTGGTGAATTTTGAGCAACATAATTATATAGACGAGCCCTTGTACAAAGGGAAACTTTATATAGATTCTGAAAATAAAATCCTTAGGAGTGCCGTATATACCTTAAACATTACAGATGTAGAAAAGGCCTCTAGACTATTTGTGCGCAAAAAGCCCGCTAACGCTAATGTTTGGCCCACAGATGTAGCATATAGGGTAGACTATAGAGAAAAGGATGGCCGATGGTATTACGGATACAGCAACGTATTGTTAGAGTTTAAAATTAATTGGGATGACCGATTATTTAATTCCGTTTACAGCATGACTGCTGAAATGGCTGTAACTGATTGGGAAATAAATACCGAAAAGTCTACCCTAAAGGCAAGGGAAAAAATGAAATCCCGAATTATTATGAGTGATGAGGCTAGTGGCTTTTCGGATCCTGAATTTTGGGGAGAATACAATATTATTGAACCCGAAAAATCTATAGAATCTGCTATTAAAAAAATACAACGACAATTAAGAAAATCAAATTCAAAAAATGATTCTACCGCTCTTTAATGCCTTAAAGCAGCCTAATAATTATACTTTATTGAAGCCTTGGAGTTTCAGTTCTCAAAACAAAAAAGCGGCTTTTATTTAAAAAGCGGCTTTTTTGTTTTTCAAAAGACTACTATTCACTTTTAAAATTTTTCAAGGTAGTTGTTATAATAGACACACAATCCAATAACTGATCCCTAGTAATAACCAAAGGTGGGGCAAAACGAATGATGTTACCATGCGTAGGTTTTGCCAAAAGTCCATTTTCCTTAAGGGCCATACAAATGTCCCATGCGGTCGTACTATCTTCCGTATCATTTATTAAAATAGCATTCAAAAGGCCCTTTCCTCTTACTGCATTTATCAAGGAGCATGTAGGTATAAATTTGTTCAATTCTTCACGAAACAATTCCCCTAGTTCAAAAGCATTTTGCGCAAGTTTCTCCTCTTTGATAACCTCTAATGCTGCTATGCCCACAGCTGCTGCTACTGGATTACCGCCAAACGTACTTCCGTGGTTACCTGGTCTTATAACACTCATGATATGGTCATTTGCTAATACACCTGACACTGGATAAGCTCCTCCAGAAAGTGCTTTCCCCAAAATTAATATATCGGGTTTCACTTCCGGAGTTCCACTACAGTGCTTATCTGCACAAGTACAATTTCCACAAGTAGCTAATAACCTTCCTGTTCTTGCAATTCCTGTCTGAACTTCATCAGCAATAAAAAGAACATTGTGCTCTTCACACAAGGCCTTTGCTTTAGCAAGATACCCCTCAGAAGGAACAAAAACTCCTGCCTCTCCTTGAATTGGTTCTACAAGAAATCCTGCAATATTCTTATTGCCCTTCAACGCAGTTTCCAAGGCCTCCAAATTATCATATTCTATCTTAATGAATCCTTGTGTATAAGGGCCAAAATGCTTTCTTGCCACTTCATCATTTGAAAAAGAGATGATTGTTGTGGTTCGCCCATGAAAATTGTTCTCGCAAACAATTATTTCTGCTTTATTTTCAGGGATTCCTTTTTTCTCATAAGCCCACTTCCTGCATATTTTAAGTGCCGTTTCTACCGCCTCAGCGCCAGTATTCATAGGCAACAATTTATCGAACCCAAAGGTCTCTGATGCGTATTTCTCAAATTTTCCGAGCATATCATTATAAAATGCTCTTGATGTTAGTGTTAGTGTTTTTGCTTGCTCCATCATTGCCCCAACAATTTTTGGATGACAGTGGCCTTGATTGACCGCGGAATAGGCCGATAAGAAATCGTAATATTTCTTGCCCTCAATATCCCATACATGGACACCTTCTCCTCTGCTCAATACCACAGGTAATGGATGGTAATTGTGTGCTCCGTATTCGTTCTCCAATGATATGGCATCCTCAGAAGTTACTATTTCTAAAACTGACATGATTTCTACTTTTTAAATAAAACTTATATGATTCCTGCTTAAGGAGAGAAATCATCCTATGAAGTAATTGCAAATTACAAATAATTATGGGGATTATAAAGTTTATTAACGCTTAGTTATGTCCTATAGCTCTTTAGTATTAGCGCAATAACTAACAATTCAATTTGAAAATGGCGAAGAAAATGAATTTATCCCATTGCGGAAATCAGTCTATCATTTCCAAATGCAGAAATAAAAATAGCAGGTAACATATGTAAATATGATCCATCTATCATTAAGCTTCCATAAAATATAGCAGTATCAGAACCAAAAACCTATGTTCCTGTTAAATTGAAGAACTCTTATAACTTTAGATAGATTTTAGGACAGAGGTCCCTATAATTCTATAAAAAGATTTTACTTTTGCCACATGCGTAAAAAGAACAAAAGACAGGTCTTCGAAAATGTACAGGTGGTAGATGCAGGGGCCAAGGGAAAAACAATAGGCAAGGCACCAGACGGCCGGGTTATATTTCTAACCAACGCGGTTCCAGGTGATGTTGTTGATGTGCAGACCACAAAAAAAAGAAAAGCATACTTTGAAGGTAACGCCATAAAATTCCATACTTTATCTGATAAAAGGACAACACCAGAATGTCAACATTTTGGAGTTTGTGGAGGCTGCAAATGGCAAGATATGGCCTACGAGCACCAATTGTTCTACAAACAAAAGGAGGTAGAAAATAACTTAATACGCATTGGTCATTTAGAATTACCTACAATTACTCCAATTTTAGGTTCCGAAAAACAATATTTTTATAGGAATAAAATGGAATTCTCTTTCTCAGATAGCCGATGGCTCACCTATGATGAAATTAATTCCAAAGCCGAAATAGATGATAGAAATGCCCTCGGTTTTCATATTCCAGGGATGTGGGACAAAATCCTTGACATTAAAAAATGTCATTTACAGGCAGATCCTTCCAATGCCATACGTTTAGGGATCAAGGATTTCGCAAATAAACACGAGCTTCCTTTTTTTAACCCCAGAAACCAAGAAGGACTATTACGTACGCTAATGATTAGAACCTCTTCTAATGGTGAAATTATGGTTTTAGTGCAATTCTTCGAAGATAACGAGGAACAACGTACACTTTTAATGGATTTTATTAAGGAATCATTTCCAGAGATCACTTCCTTATTGTACGTGATCAACCAAAAGCAGAACGATACGATCTACGATCAAAAAATTGAATGTTACGCCGGGCGTGATCATATTTTTGAAGAAATGGAAGGATTAAAGTTCAAGATAAACGCCAAATCCTTTTATCAAACAAATTCGGACCAGGCGTACGAACTTTATAAAATAACCAGAGATTTTGCGGGACTTACAGGAGATGAATTGGTTTATGATCTATATACTGGAACAGGAACCATCGCTCAATTTGTAGCAGAAAAAGCCAAGAAAGTAGTTGGGATAGAGGCTGTTCCAGTAGCTATTGAAGATGCAAAAGCCAATGCAAAGCTAAACAATATAGAAAATGTTGCCTTTTTTGCTGGAGATATGAAAAACATCTTCAACCCAGGGTTTATTGCTATGAATGGCAAACCTGATGTTATCATCACAGATCCACCAAGAGATGGTATGCATAAGGATGTAGTGCAACAAATATTGAATATAGCCCCAAAAAAAATAGTTTATGTAAGCTGCAATAGTGCTACACAAGCGAGGGATTTAGAATTAATGAAAGACCTTTATAAAATCACTAAATTACAATCCGTGGATATGTTCCCACAAACACACCACGTAGAAAATGTTGTACTTTTGGAAAAACGAGCCTAACTTCAAATTGTAGATAAATTCAATTTTGTACATGAAAAAAATTCTTGCCATTGGCGCCATTTTATTAATCATCATTTCTTTTGCTGCTTGTGAGAAAGATGATATTTGTGTAGATGGGGATACCCCCCTATTGGTTATAGGCTTTTACGATATTAACGATACAACCACAACCAAAATAGTGACCCAATTAAGAGTCGCAGGAATAGATCAGCAGTTTACCGTCAATACAGTAGCAGACAGATCCAATTTGGATCTAGTAGAAATGCCATTACGAATAAATAGTCCATCCACCTCTTTTGTTTTAATATCAAATTCTACCTCTAATACTTCAAACGAAGAAACTGGAAATTCAGATGTTATTACATTTAATTATGAAACTAATGAGGTATTCGTATCACGCGCATGTGGGTTTATCGCCAATTATGATAACCTAAATGGAATGCTAACTACAGATGCTGACAACTGGATAAAAGGAGTGGAAATAGTTCAAACAACTATAAACGATCAAGCTACAGCTCATGTTAAGATATTTCATTAGTATTTTCTTCCTTTTGGGTTTCGTTCTAGGACATGCTCAGAGCAAATCTATTGACCTACAACCAAAAGATACCATAGTAAAAAAAGAATCCTACGGGCTACGTGTAGGGGCGGATCTTAGTAGATTAGCACTATCTTTTTTTAATGAAAACTATACAGGCCTGGAACTCGTAGGTGATTATAGACTTACTCAAAAACTCTTTCTTGCTGCAGAACTTGGTAATGAAGATAGAACGAAGCAGGAAGACTTATATAACTTTACTTCTTCAGGGAGTTATATCAAAGCAGGAGTGGATTACAATACCTACCTGAATTGGTACGGTATGGACAACACTATCTTTTTGGGTGGAAGGTACGCTATAAGCACGTTTAGTCAGACTTTGAACAATTATAATGTATTTGATAGTAATAGATATTGGAACGAAGTCAATTTCGCCGATGGGCAATCCCCAGGTCAGGAATTTAGCGGCTTAAATGCCTCATGGTTAGAATTGGTCTTTGGTACTAAGGTAGAGCTATTTGCCAATATTTATTTGGGGGCTAGTGTACGCTTGGGATATTTGGTTACCCAAAAACAAGCGGATGAATTTCCAAATTTATGGATACCAGGATTCAATAAGGTTACCGATGGTAGTAAATTTGGTGCCAGCTACAACTATTCGCTTTCCTACTTTATTCCGCTTTACAAAAAGGTGAAAAAGTCAACAAAAAAGGAAATTGAAAAGTAAGTCAGACCTCCTTAACCCCTTTTGTAAAAATCCATTTTACAAATAACTTTTCTCCAGCCTTAGTCTTGGTCGCAGCAAATTTTGGAGCCAAAACAGTCGCTACAATAGCCGCTACAATTGCAAAAGCAATGCTTTCGCTGGAAAATATCCACACCAAGGCGAATCGGAGTACCACAAACAGGATGGCAAATCCTATAAAATTAAAAATAAGAGCCCTAAATTTTGGTTTCATATTCTAGGACGGTTGGTTAAACTTGGCTTTTTTACTTCCTTCGTACATGACATACTTTACCAACTTCGATTCTAAGTGGCTGTTAAAAACCTTTATCTTTCTAGATGGCCGTAAACCTACAAACTTTAACGCCTCCAAATTGGAAGTGATAAACCAGGCATCGGTCCCTGGATATTTTTGTTTCAAGGTGTCTCCAATGGAAGCATAAAAACTTTCCATTTCTATATCCAAACGCTCTCCATATGGGGGGTTGAACACCATATGTAAATGCTTTTCTGTAAACTTATCGGTTTCAAAAAAGTTCTTTCTATCAATTGTAATGTACTCTGATAAGTTCGCATTAGTAACATTGTCCTTAGCTTTTGCTACAGCCGAAGGTGCTTTGTCATAACCAAAGATCTTGAAATGGAACTCCCTTGTTTTGTTTAAACTAGCATCAATAATCCTTTCAAAAAGCTCCTCGTCAAAATCGGACCATTTTTCAAAGGCAAATTCCTTTCTATTAATATTAGCCGGTATATTACAGGCTATCATTGCCGCTTCTGTTAAAAAAGTACCACTCCCGCACATAGGGTCTAGAAAATCACATTGTCCGTCCCAGCCACTCAATAGCAGTAATCCTGCAGCCAAGACTTCATTGATAGGAGCTATATTGGTAGCTGTACGATATCCCCTTTGGTGTAAGGATCTACCTGAGGTATCCAAAGACACATTACAGTGTTCTTTTTGGATATGAATATTTAATCGGACATCTGGAAATTTTATATCCACGTCTGGCCTACGACCATCGGTATCTCTAAATTTATCCACAATGGCATCCTTAACTTTTTGTGAAACATATAAGGAGTGGGTGAAATTCTCTGAATTGATTGTGGTATCAATGGCAAAAGTAGTGTCCGCTGTAAGATACGCACTCCAATCCATCTGATATATTTTCTTATATAGGTCGTTCTCATCTATTACATTGAAAGAATGTACAGGTTTCACTATTTTAATAGCAGTCCTTAAAGAAAGATTGGCTTTATACATAAAACCTTTATCGCCTTCAAAAGAAACACTTCTAACTCCTTCTTCTACATTGCTTGCCCCTAGATTACGCAATTCCTTTGCTAATATCTCCTCAAAACCAAACATGGTTTTGGCCACCATTTTAAAATTATTGTCCATACTTACTTTAAAGAATACCGCAAAAATACATTAATTTTACCCCAATTACACCGTACAGAGCACTAACCTATACTACATGATCTATTTATTACCCATACTAGCGGTATTATTAAGTTTTGCCTTTGTTTTCATAGTAAAACCCAAGAACAAAGAGTCCATTAAATTGATTTTAGCCTTTAGCGGGGCCTTTCTTTTGGCTTTGACAGTATTTGAACTATTTCCAGAGGCCTACGCCAATTCCGATCCTAAAACCATTGGTGTTTGCGTTATGCTAGGTATTTTACTTCAGATATTTCTGGAGTTCTTCTCCAAAGGGGCAGAACATGGACATGTACATTTGGATATTGAAAAAACAAATTTTCCATGGCTGCTATTCATCAGTCTTTCCATTCACTCCCTATTGGAAGGAGTTCCTATAGAAAAACATGAAACAATACTTTATGGCATCTTGGTACACAAAGTCCCCATTGCCATAATTTTGAGCATATTTTTTATCAATTCAAAGATCAAGCTACTCAATGCAGTGTTTTTTATTGTGTTGTTTGCCATTATGACCCCTCTTGGAAGCCTATTGGCGGCCAATATGCAAATAATAGAGCAATACTACGCCCCAATTACGGCTGTGGTAATAGGTGTATTTCTCCATATTTCCACGGTTATACTATTTGAAAGCTCGGAGGGGCATAAGTTTAATTTAAGAAAATTAGTGGTAATCATCATCGGTATAGCCATCGCCTATCTCTTATAAATGTTCAGTAAGGAAGCATCGCGAAAACTACGAGAGGACTTTTGGGTATCCTTTGGAAAGTCTTTTCCAACAAAATGGATCCTATACAATACTAAGGTAAAAGACTTTGCCTTTAAGTTCCATTTTGACACCAAAATGGCTATAGTTTCCTTGGATTTAGATCACCATGATTTGGAGAAAAGAATAGAACTGTGGGAAAGACTTTTAAGCTTAAAGTCCATTTTAAAGGAAGAGTATCTACCTGATGCAATTTTCAATGATTCCTATATTTTGGAGAATCAGAAAGAAATATCTAGAATCTATGTGGATTTAGAGGGGGGTTCCATTCATAATAAAGACAGTTGGCAAAAGACCATGGTCTTCTTAAATGAAAACATGCTACAATTTGAAGCATTTTTTGAAGAATACCAGGACATTCTGATTAGTTAAACCACATCTAAATATATAAACAACCAATGGCTAATGGCACCGCCCAATACTAAAAAATGCCATATCAAGTGGTTATAAGGGATTTTTCTGATGGCATAGAATAAAATTCCAATAGTGTAAAAAGCACCGCCCAACATCAGTAGATGTATTCCCATTTGGGAGGTATTTTCCAATAAATTAGGGTAATCCAGAACAATGAGCCAGCCCATGGCCAAATAAAGAAATAAGGAAAGCATTTCAAACCTACCCGTATAAAACACTTTAAAAAGAGCACCTACCAAGGCTATTCCCCAAACGGTATAAAAAATAAGAAACCCATTTCCACTGGCTAGGGATATCAAAGCCACTGGAGTATACGTCCCTGCAATTAAAAAATAAATGCTAACATGGTCTACAATCCGCAACCTTCTTTTTAATTCCAAGTTGGAAACATAGTGGTACAAGGTAGAGGCCGAAAACAGCAAAATTATGGTGAAACTATAGATCAATATAGCTAAGGTGGCATTGTCCGTTTTACCACTATTATTCAGTAGAAGGAAAAAGGCACCTACAATTCCAAGAAAAACACCTAAGGCATGGGAATACGTATGGAGCCTTTCCTCTTTTTCAAATGATCCATTGTTTATGGTTTCTACCCTACTCCCCACTATTTATAACGTTTTCCATGCTTAATGACCATATCCACATCTTGCAGTAAGCTGATATACCGCAGCACATCCCCATCTACAGCAATGATATCTGCATATTTCCCAGGGGTAATAGTGCCCACTTCATCGGCCACGCCCATCCAAAGTGAAGGCCAATACGTGGCTGCCCTTATGGCGTACATGGGATCTATCCCAAATTCATTTACCCAAACATCTAATTCGTTCCAAGTAGATTGGCTATGGAATTTCATGGGGATACCACTATCCGTTCCTATCATTAAAACTACCCCTGCGTCCATTAATTGTTTAATTTTTGTTTGAAGGGTAGGCTTCCTAATGGGAGTCAATTGAAAATAGGGTAATCTATCTGGGTGGGTGATACTATTTTTAATATCTACGATAACGCTATCGGGTAATCCCAAATGCCAGGAATCATTGTCCAATTTTTCAGGGTGATCCCTCACATATTCATAATTATACAGTCCTTCTACGGTAGGGCACCAAAATAAGGGCCCTAAATTCATTTGTGCAGTCCGTTCCTTAATCAGTTCCATGATATCAGCCGGATATTCCGGTGCAGAGGACAAACCCGTATGCTCAAAACAATCTACCCCAACTTGCAACCCTCTACGAATTTCATTAGGCCTATGTCCATGGGCTACTACCTTTAATTTATTTTTATGGGCCTCATCTACTACGGCTTTTAGCTCTGCCATGGTCATTTGGTCATGATCTATCAATTTGACCAGATCTACCCCTGCTTTCGCAAGCTTTCTGATTTTTTCCCGCCCATCTTCAGGACTGGTGACTCCCCACCTAAAATCTTCAGTACCCGGATAAGGTTGATGCTGTATGAATGGTCCAGACACATACAAAGTAGCACCTGGAATTTCACCTTTATTGATGGCATCCCTAACGGCAATACTTTCTTCGAGTGGACCTCCTAAGTCTCTAGCACTGGTTACACCTGCCATTAATAATTGATGGGCAGATGAAGGCATAATCACATCCTCTAACAATGGCGGATACGTCTTATCCCAATACTCATAATCGGAATGTCCATTAATCATGGTATGTACGTGCATATCCCATAAACCTGGAAGGACCGTCATACCTTCTGTAGATATTACCTCTGCATTGGCCGGAATCGGGGTGTCCGTAATGGTACCAACGGTTATTATTTTTTCCCCTTCGATGATCACCACGCTATTTTTAATAGGATCAGAGCCAAAACCATCAATTAAGGTACCTCCAACGAGGGCCTTTAATTGATTTTCTTGCGCTAGGGATAAAAAACAGGTAAGGATAAAAAGGACAGACGTAAGTTTTTTATTCATTTGGTATGGTTTTGACTATCCTAAATATAGGGCAAAAAAAAATCCCGACCACACATGTGATCGGGATTCTCCAAAAAAAGGCGGCGACCTACTCTCCCACTTGGTATAGCAGTACCATCGG